>CAJTOT010000016.1 GCA_910577935.1 uncultured Hungatella sp.
GCAGGCGATTTTCATGGATTTTTGCTGGTTGCTGTGAACGCATGTGAACAGTAACTCTTCTGCCGTTTGGCCAAACTCAAAGCAGGCATTCGGCTTGCGCCAAATCATAAGGTATGCTATAATGAATTCGTCAAAAGAAGAACTTGATAAAAACAACTTAGTGATGGAAGTGAGATAAGGGGTATATTGATGGAAAAAGTATTAATTGTTGATGACAGTCCTACGCAGTCTGCCCAATTAAAATCTATTTTGGACACTGAATATGATATTACGATAGCCCAGACAGCAGAAGAGGGTCTCGCTTATGCAAGCGCCGGAGGGTATTCTCTGATTCTTTTGGATGTAGTCATGCCGGGGATGGATGGTTTTACCCTGCTGAAGAAATTACAGGAGGAGATCATCACTCAGAGCGTTCCGGTGATTCTGATCACGAGCCTTTCCGATATACAGCACGAACAGCTTGGACTGACTCTGGGAGCGGTTGATTACATATCAAAGCCGTTTCACCCGCTGATTGTAAAGGCGAGAGTCAATACCCATATCAAATTATATAGGTATCGCAAACAGGTGGAGCAGCAGTCCATGACCGACCAGCTGACGGGAATAGCCAACAGGCGCAGGCATGACCATTACAGCGTTGTAAAGTGGAACGAGGCCACCCGCCTCCAGATTCCTTTTTCCATATGTATATTTGACATTGATCATTTTAAAGTATACAATGACACTTTTGGTCATCCGGCCGGAGATAAAGTTATCGCAAAGGTGGCTGATGTCGCAGCTTCCCACCTGCAGCGGAGCACGGATTTTGTGGCGCGCTACGGTGGGGAAGAATTCGTGGCTTTCTTTTTAGGCGACAATGCAGATAAGGCGTTCAGATATGTGAAGAAGATCCGTCAGGCAGTGGAGGACCTCCATATAATTCACAATTCTCCGGTCTCCCAGTGGGTGACGATCAGCGTGGGAGGAATTACCGCGGTTCCCCAGAGGGAGAATTCTTATGAAGTTTATCTGAAAATCGCTGACACTATGTTATATGACGCCAAGAAGGTGGGGCGGAACAGGGTGGTGTGGGCCAATGAAAAGATGGAGCAGTGGTTTGAGGAACATGTTGAGCCTGCCAGGTAGGAAGGAAGAGCGAAGGCAGAGGAATAAGGGCAATGAGCTATACCATCGATAATTGGGAGACGGTTTTCAAGTCCGCGGTTGCGCCGCTCCAGGAGCGGTACGGTCTTCGGGTCTGGGCGGACAAGGCGAACGACAAGTGAAGAGCAGCCTCATCTCGGGGACACCACGGACCGGCCCAACATAGAGCGGGGAGTAAAACGGGAAATATTGAATCAGAGCGGAAATATTTCCATCAACACCAATAATACCTCCAATGACATCATGAGGGCCAGGGCAGCAGCGTCGTCCGGCTGGAGAAGCCCACAACAGGCCCGAAGCTAAAGGCGAATAATATGAAAGACGGCAGAACCTATTACTGCGCAGTGAGGGCGGTGAAATCCGCCGGCGGTCAGGAGGTTTACTCCGATTGGGTGTACTTTTCCTATATTTTTTCCAATGACAGTTCAGAGGATTTGATTATTCATGTACAATAAAAGACAGCCGGCCGGTGAGAGCGAACACCGGCTGGCTGTCTTTTGGCTTCTTTTCTTGCATTATTCTTATCTTCTCCGGCAAATCTGCCCTGTCACTTGTTCAGGGATTTCAGATAGTCCTGGGCGTCTGCCAGGGCTTCTCTGGGCGTTCTCTGCCCGCTCAGGGCATCTAACAGATTTTTCCCCAATTGACATTCGAATTCCTTCTGATCGTAGTTAAAGGAGCGGAAGGACAGGAGCGGCCTGCTGATGCCGTCCTTGATGTGCTCTGCCAGATAGGCGAGCCACGGGTAGATGTCGATGACCTCCTGCTGTTCGTAGACCACAGAAGAGGAGGAGATGCCCCCCAGCATCACTAAGTCGGCGGCGATCTCCGGCCCGGTTGCCCACTGGACGAAGCGCCAGGCGTCCAGGGGATGTCCGGAGAGCCGTCCCACTCCCAGGGAACCTCCGGCCAGAAGGGAATTGTTGCCGGGAAGAGGCGCAAATCCGATGTCTCCGTTAAAGGCGGCGCCCTCGGCCCGGACGAAGAGGGAGGCATAGTGGAGATACAAGATGGTGGTGGCGTAGGAGCCGTTGACGAACCCGGAAGCCACCTCGCTCCAGTCCTGTGTGGGGGACATACAGGCGTATTTGGAAAAACGGATATAGTCCTCCAGAGCCTGGACGGCGCCGGGGGTCTGGAGGTTGATCATGCCGGCAGGGGTGTATACCAGCCCTCCCGCCGAGATCAGCCGCGGAAGGTATTCGCTGGTGACGGAGGTTTGGCTGGTGTGGGCGGCGATGCTGGCGCCGAAGGGGGTGGGAGAGTCGGGGCGGCAGGAGCGGGTAAAAAACCTGGCGGCGGTCTCCAGCTCCTGGTAAGTGGAGGGGACCTTCAAGGGCTTGCCGTATTCCTCATAAAAAACCCTCTGCTGCGCCACACTCTCGAAGAGGGACTTCCTGTAGAACAGAAGCTGCATGCTGATGTCAAAGGGGCAGGTGTAGAGGGTCCGGCCGGATTTGGAGTAGTCTTCCGGGATAGAGTCCAGGAAATGGGAAAAATAACCGCCGGCGTCCGGATCAATCTCCTCCAGAGGGCGGAATATTTTCGGGGCCATCAGAGACAGGCAGGAGGGATCCACCCGGATAATGTCCCACTGCTCTTCTTCGGACAGGGCCTTCACCAGAAGCTGGCTTAAGGGCACTGTGACGATGTCCACCTGGATGCCGGTGTTTTTTGCAAACTGGGGAACCAGGGTTTTCAGGGCAGCGACGGTGGGCGTGTTGTGGGAGAGCATCCGCAGGGAGGCCCGGCTGGCCGCAGGCGCGGAACCAGAGAACCTGCCGGCGGATGGGGGGATAGGAGTTTCCAGGGCTCTGGCCCCATGACAGATTCGGGAGGGGGAGAAAACCTGGGAACCGGGAGGGCATTTTTCTTCTAAAGACTTCATCAGCCGGCCTGTCGCCGAGATTCCCATATAGCGGTAATTCAGCTGTATCTGTATAAAATGATTGTCCGGCAGAGGCGAGAGGGGGGCGGGGCAGATGATATGGGGAGAAGCACCGGTAAAACGGGCAAAAGCGTTCTCCGCCAGCCGGGCCAGATGCTGGCTTCCGGCGATGCAGTAGTCGGTGTCGGGGAAAGCGGCGGCCAGTTGGTAGGAGGCCGGGGACTGCTCCCCGTGGCGGTTCTCCCCTATGCGGCTTTCCTCTATGGGAAGAAGCCGGACAAGATGTTCACGAAACTCTTCCTGATCCCGGAAGGCCAGGGAATCGGTGAGCAGGGAGACCCTGGCGCCGGGAGGGATGAGGGAGGCTGCCATGGAGGCTGTCTCCGCCATGTCAAAGGTGCAGGAGCAGAGACCTTCCCGGCAGCCTGACCGCTCTAAAAAAATTACGGGAAGCTTCTGGGATAAAAACGGGGCATACTCCAGGGCCTTTGACTCCAGGCAGGAGACGGTGAGGACTCCCATGACCTTTTCCTTCGTGGCCTGGAGGATGACTTCCCTCTCTCTGTAGGGCTGGTCGCCGGAGATATACAGGCAGACCTTGCAGTCATGCCTCTTTGCCTCAGTCAGGATTCCCATATATAACTCGCTGTATTGTTTCTCGGAAATATCGGGGAGGATGAGAGCGATGGACTCGGATACGCCTTTTCTCAAGGTGCTGGCTCTCTGGTCCAGGCTGTAGCCCAGCCTGGCGGCAGCCTCCTCCACCAGCCGGATTTTTTCGTAGCTGACTCCGCCGCGCCCGTTGAGAACATTGGAAACTGTGCCTCTGGATACGCCGGCGGCTTTTGCTATGTCATTCATGGTCGCCATATGCAGGCCCTCCTAAATTTTTGCCGATCTCAAAATCTGCCCTAAAGGGGCTTCTTTTTGACCCTGGTATCATCATCATATCACAATTTACAGGTTTTGACCATGAAATGGAACGAGATAATAAAAATATACAAAAATATTGACACGTTCCAAAAACGGTGATAGAATATAGAAAAAGGCTGCTGGGGACAACGGCAGATACAAGGAGGATTTACCATGAGAATTAAGGCGGTTCTTCTGGATTTTGACGGGACTACCCTTCAGAGAGACCAGGTGTTCATCTCGGTGAGGAACATGTATGCCATCAGAAAGGCCCTGGACAGGGGGGTTTACATCATCCCCTCCACGGGCAGGGCGGAGAATATGCAGCCTCCCCAGATCGAAGCTGAGAAGCGGATTCGCTACTACATCACGTCAGGGGGAACCAGGGTGGTGGACCACAGCACGGGGGAGGTGATCTACCAGGAGATTCTGACGCCGGAGGACAGCGCCGGGATATGCAGGATTTTTGAGGAGAAGCAGATCTATACGGAGATCGCGTCCGGGGGAAAGATCTATCTGGAACGGGAAGTGGCAGAGCATCTGGAGAGGTATCCGGTGCCCTCCCACCATGTGTGGTTTATCGAGGCCGGCCGGCAGATCGTCATCGAAAAGCCGTCAGAATACTTTCTGAACCACGGGATGGGAATCGAGAAGGTGAATATGTACGGGATTCCCGAGAAACTCCAGCAGGAGATCTATGACCAGGTGGAGAACTCGGGAGTGGCCCACATCACAGACCCTCTGGGAAAGGATATGCAGTTTTTCCCCAGAGGGCTGGACCGGACCAGAGGAATTGAAAAGCTGCTGGATAAGCTGGGCATCGCCATGGATCAGGTTATGAGCATCGGCGACTCCGTGCTGGACGCGGACGCCATCAGGGCATCAGGAGTCGGGGTTGCCATGGGCAACGCTCCTTCCTGGCTGAAAGAGCAGGCGGATTTTGTCACCGCCCCTTACGACCAGGACGGCGTGGCGGAAGCGATTGAGAAGTTTATTCTGGGAGAGTGAGAGAGGAGGAGGAATTATGGGAAGAGAGTTGCTGACAGGATTTCGGCCGCGCCGCGACCGACTGGTGTGCATCGACTCCGACGGGTGCGTGTTCGACACCATGGAGCTGAAGCATAAGGAGTGCTTTTGTCCGGCGATGATCAAGCACTGGGGGCTGCAGCCTGTTTCCAAGTATGCCAGGAGGGCGTGGGAATTCGAGAATCTGTACTCCAAGGACAGGGGGCAGTCGCGGTTTATAACCCTGTACCGGTCCATAGAACTGCTGAAGGACTGGGATGAGGTGAAAGAATACGGATTTGTGTTCCCGGATACACAGGCGCTGGGGCGATGGCTCTCTGAGGCGCCGGTGACAAGCAACCAGGCACTGGAAGAATCGGATGATCCGGTGCTGCAGAGGACCCTCAAGTGGTCTCTGGAGGTGAATGAGCGGGTGGCGGACATGGTTTATGGTATACCGCCGTTTCCCAACGCCAGAGAAGTGGTGACAGCCCTCAGCAGCCAGGCGGACATCATCGTGGTCTCTGCCACGGCCAGGGATGCCCTGATGAGAGAGTGGGAGGAGAACGGGCTGCTGGACTGTGTGTCTCTGATCTGTTCCCAGGATGAGGGGACCAAAAGAGAGTGCATCCAGGCGGTGAAAGACCATTATGGTCCGGACCGGGTGCTGATGATCGGCGACGCGCCGGGGGATCTGCAGGCAGCCCATGACAACGGCGCGCTGTTTTACCCTGTCAGACCGGGAGATGAGATAGGTTCCTGGAAAGAGATGAGAGAGACGTATATGGGGCAGTTCCTGGACGGAAACTACAGAGGAGAGAGTGAAGACATGCTGATCCGGCGGTTTGACCGGTGTTTGCCCCTTCTGCCTCCGTGGAAGGAAAAAGAGTGACGTGGGTGGGGAGAGCCAGGCCGGGCTTTGGCTCAGGCTGAGGAAATTTTAATAAAACAATATGAGGAGGTAACACTATGAAAAGCAGAAGAATCGCAGCGGCTGTCCTGGCGGCAGCTTTGTCGGCGGCAGTTCTCACAGGATGCGGCAGCGCCGGGGGCAGCAGTTTTCCGGACCCGGAGAAGACCATCACCCTGATCGTTCCCCAGGGGGCCGGCGGCGGCACGGACACCCAGGCCCGGCAGCTGGTGGAGGCCATGAAGGCAGTTTCAGGCAACAACAACATTATTGTGGAAAATGTCACCGGAGGCTCCACAGGAACCGGGACCAACCAGGTTATTGATTCCGAGGCCGACGGGTATACCCTTCTGATGTACGGGACCTACGTGATCTGCGGAACCATGACAGGTTACACAGACGGCTTTGAGAAGCTGGATTTTATCACCGGCCTGTCCATGGAACCTTTTGTCCTGGCGGTTCAGGCGGACTCCCCTTACCAGACCCTGGACGACTTGATTCAGGCGGCAAAGGCGGATGCCGGAACCATCACCCTGGGCAACGCAGGAGCTACCGCCACCACAGGCGTAGTCGCCTACGGACTGAACAATGCCCTGGAGACGCCCTTCAATGTGGTCTCCTTCAACGGAGGCGCGGAGCTGATTCCGGCGGTTCTGGGAGGGCACTGCGTGGCGGGCATCTTCTCCCAGTCGGAGGTTCTGTCCAACATGGACGGGCTGCGGCCGCTGGTGTTCTTCGGGGATGGACATTCGGTTCTGGAGGAGCTGAAGGACGTGCCCAATCTGGAAGAATCCGGCTACGGCGACCTGGTGGTTCCCGGCGGCTGCTTCCGGGGAATCTGCGCTCCCAAGGGCACCCCGGATGAGGTGAAGAACTACCTGGCAGATACTCTGGAGAAGGCTTACAATTCGGATTCTTTCCAGAATTGGCTGAAGGATCAGGGACTTCTGGGCGACTACTCCAGGCTGGGGGATTTTGAAAAATACAATGAGGAGATGGTGGAGAACTTGAAGCCCATCATCAAGGCCACCGGCCTGGCAGCGGGCAAATACGCGGAGTAGGAGAAACATGTCCGTCAGTGAAAGAGATGGGAAGGTGCGGTAAATGAAAGGAAAAGTCAAACTGATGCCGGCTGTGATGACCGTGCTGTCGGCGCTGTATTTTGTCTATGTCCTCACCAGCGAGGACACCATCCTTGCGGCGGACGCCGTGGGAGGAGATCCGGGAGGCAAGGTGCTTCCCCTTGCCATGGCGGTATTTCTGTTTCTCGGATTCCTCTGCATCACTATAAAGGAGCGCCCGGACGGGGAGGCGATGGATTCGGGGACGAGAAATCTGTTTCTCGTTACCCTGGGGCTGTCGGCGCTGTATGTGCTGCTGATCCGTTATGTAGGGTTTGTCATTCTCTCCACCCTGCTCCTCTACAGCCTGGAATACATCTACACTACAATCGGTGAGACGAGAGACAAGAAACTGGCGGTTCTGGGAGGCGCGGGAACCCTGGGAATTACGGTGGCGGCGTTCTTTGTCATGCGGATGATCACCAGAAACCTGATGAGCCTGGCGAGGGCGGGGGTTCTCCCGCAGATCTTCACCGTCACGGCTTTCGAGGCCTGCATCTCCCTGGTGTATGTGGGGCTTACGGCCCTTCTCCTCAGCAGGACTCTGTGCAGGAGGCTTGCGGGGGAGAGGACGGCCCGGATCAGGCAGGCGGGGCTTTTAACCATGACCGCGGTGCTGTTTTTATATGTGGTGTTCAAACAGTTTTTCAGTGTCAACCTGGCGGCGGGCATATTGAATATTTAGAGGAGGGAGGCTGCGGATATGAGTGATTTTATTGCGGGAGTAGGGCTGGTAGCCCATGTATCCACGTTCCTGTGGTGCGGGTTCGGCGCCGCCCTGGGCATTATCTTAGGCGCTCTGCCGGGGCTTACGGCCACCATGGGAATCGCCCTTGTCATTCCCGTTTCCTATCAGCTGGACACGGCTACAGGCATCGGCCTTTTGCTGGCAGTGTACTGCGGCGCAGTGTGCGGCGCTTCCATCCCGGCGATTCTTCTTGGAATCCCAGGCAACCCCAATGCCATCGCCACCGCGGAGGACGGCCAGCTGATGACGAAGAAAGGGCTGGCAGGCCAGGCCCTGGGAGGCGCGGTGATCGCCTCCATGATCGGCGGTCTGGGCTCGGAGATCTTTCTGATCTTCTTCAGCCCCATGGTGGCGAGGATGACGCTGGCCTTCGGGCCTGCGGAAAAATGCACGCTGGCTCTGGTGGGGCTGGTGATCATCGCCGCGGTGTCGGGAGACGATCTGCTGAAGGGGCTTTTGATGGGAGCCCTGGGGTTTGTCTTTGCTTTTTTAGGGCCAGATCCCATGTCGGGGCGGCTCAGGATTCCCTTCGCCCAGGCGCTGGGCAAGACGCCATTTGCTAATGGCCTGGACATGACCTCCACCCTCATAGGCCTCTACGGCGTCAGCCAGGTATTTTTTGAGCTGGACAATTTCCGGAGGCCCCAAAACGTGGAGGTCTGTACAGACATAGGCAAGGTATTTCCGCCGTTTAAGAAGATACTGTCCATGTGGAAGATTATCTTGTCCTCCCTGGGCATCGGGACTCTGATCGGTTCCATACCGGGAACAGGCGCCTCCATCGCCGTGTTCATGAGCCGCAACGCGGCGGCGGGAATCTGCGAGCACAGCAAGGGGAAGCTGGACAAGCCGGGAACCGGCTGTCTGGAGGGGGTGTTCGCCCCGGAGGTGGCCAACAATGCGGTCACGGGCGGGGCTCTGATACCGGCCTTAAGCCTTGGGATACCGGGGGATTCCGCCACGGCGGTGCTTATCGGCGCTCTGATGATCAACGGGATTACGCCGGGGTTTGCCCTGTTTTCCCAGAATATGCCCCTGGTGTACTCCATCTTCCTCACCCTGCTGATCTCCAACATTTTTATGGGGGTGTTTCAGCTGGCGGGAGTCAGGTGGTATCCCAGGATTCTTCTCATCTCCCCCAAGGTGCTGATGCCGGTGGTCCTGGTTCTCTCCTTCCTGGGGCCTTACGCCCTGGCAGGCTCTTCCGTGTCAAAAGGCGTGTACTTTCTGGGAACGGCTCTGGGCATGGGAATCCTGGGCTATTTCATGAAGAAGAACCAGTATCCTATCGCCCCGGTGGTGCTGGGTCTGATCCTGGGAGAGATGTTTGAGGAGCAGTTCCGGAGAGGGATGAAGCTGGGCGGCGGAACATTTTCCAGGTTTTACACATCTCCCATCTGCTGGTTCTTCATAGCCCTGGTGGTCTGCATCGTAGGTTCCGTGGTGCTGAAAAACAGAAAGAAGGGGAAGGCAGATGCTTAGGTTTACGTTTCTGGGGGTCAGCGGGTCGGTGCAGGAACTGTCAGGAGGCAACACCTCCCTGCTGATCGCTGGGGAGGAAGGCAGGGTGGCGGTGGACCTCTCCGCCAACCTTCCGGTTTTAACGGAGGCGGACATCGACATGGTAATTCTGACCCACGAGCATATCGACCATGTCTATGGCCTCCCGTCTCTTATCCATCAGCTGTGGATCAAAGGGCGGGAAAGGCCTCTTGCCATCTGCCTGCCTTCAGGGCTTTGGGGTCTGGCAGAAGGGCTTATGGACCTGTTTGGACTCAGGACAAAAAACCGTATGTTTGAGATCCGCCTTCTGACAGAGCAGGAATTCAAGGTGGGAACCATGTCTTTTACCCTTTTTCCCACAGACCACACCGGCCACTCTGTGGGAGTCGTGGTCCGGGAGAAGGGGGAGAAGATGGCGTACACCTCCGACACCAGGCCCATAGAGGATATACCCGCCGCTGTGAGAGGGGCCCGGGTGCTGATCCATGAGGCGTCGGGAGTCTCAGGAGACCAGGAACTTCTCATAAAAAAAGGCCATTCCAGCGGAAGAGACGCCGGAATCCTGGCCAGAGAACTGGGGGCGGAGAAGCTGTATCTCTGCCATCTCCCGGCAGAGGAGGAGGCGAAGAGGGAGATCCTCCGGGAGGCGAGATCCGTATTTGAGAGAAGCTATATTCCCGGACTTTTAAAAGAGGAGAGGATCTACTGAAAAAACTCCCTCTCCGCGAACAGGCACATATAATCCACAAACTCTTCCACCTGGAAGCTTTCTTCCAGCTCCAGATAGCATTTTGCCATACTGACATACAGATCGGCCAGCAGGTAGGTGAACACCGGCTGGCTGATTTTCAGTCTGCATCCCTCCGCTTTCATGTCTTCCAGCTTCTGATTCAGAATCTGAACCAGGTAATCCCTGGAAATATCCATAAAAATTCCGTTTTTGTTGGTCTCGCAGATCCGCCGGAAGGAGTCTCTGTGTTTGTCTACGGTGCGGATGAACTTGGAGACGAACTTTCTGCCTTTTCCGTCTTTTAAGTAGACCACATCCTTGTTCAAATCGGCGGTCTCGAAAAAAGTCTGGAGACAGTAGTAAAGAAGATCGTATTTGTCCTCAAAGTACCGGTAAAAGGTGGAGCGGGGCACCATGGAGTGGTCGCACAGCTGAATCAGGGAAATCTTTTCAAAAGGCACTTCTTCCAGAAGCCGGAACAGGGTCTGGCTCAAAAGTATGTATGTGCGTCTTGTGGATATCTTCTCTTTTTTTTCAATTGGCGCGCTCATGACAGCTCTCCTTTTTTTGTATAAAAATAGACAGTTTTTATAAAAATGTCTCATTTAGAACAACCGTAAAACAACTGATTCTTGAGTATTTTACCACAAGGGTGCATAATATGGCAAGTAAGTGTTGCTATGAAAGATCCTATCGCCGCAGGCGATTTTCATGGATTTTTGCCGGTTGCTGCGAACGCATGTGAAAGGTAACGCTTTCACAGTAACCGGTGATTACAAAGAAAGGATTAGAGGAGATATATGGAAGAGAGAAAGAATTCTGACAATTTCATGATGAAGCTGGCGGCGTTTATCGTGAATAAGAGAAAAGCGTTTATCGCCCTCTTTGCTCTGGCGTGTGTATACAGCGCAGTCTCCATTCCCAAGGTTGGGGTCGTCGACGACCTGACGGAGTATCTTCCGGAGAGCACGGAGACAAGACAGGGGCTGGATATTATGAACCGGGAGTTTACCACTTTCGGTTCGGCAAAAATACTGGTCAGCAACATCACTTATGAGAAGGCGCTGGCGCTGGCTGAGGAGCTGGGGGAGATCAAGGGGATCTCGGCGGTGTCCTTCTATGACGAAGAAGACGATACATATGACAGTGATGACCGGGAGAACTACTACCAGGACGCCGCTGCCCTGTACACACTGACCTTTGAGGAGGAGGAGGATACGGAACTGTCTCAGACCTCCATGGTTCAGGTCAGGGAGGCTCTGGATGGGTATTCTTCCTATATATATACCACTGTGGATAAGGATGACGCGGCTTCCCTGAAGGCGGACATGAAGGTGATCGTGGTCATCGTGGTTCTCATCATCCTGGTGGTGCTTCTGTTCACCTCCAAGACCTATATGGAGATCGTCATCTTCCTGGCTGTCTTTGGGGTGGCGGCTCTTCTGAATATGGGAACCAACTACTGGTTCGGGGAGATATCCTTTGTGACCAATGCCGTGGGGGCAGTGCTTCAGCTGGCGCTGGCCATCGATTACGCCATCATCTTGTTCCACCGTTTCATGGAGGAGCATGAAGACAAGGACACTATCCGGGCTGTCACAGTGGCCCTCAGCAAGGCCATACCGGAGATTTCCTCCAGCAGCCTCACCACCGTGTCCGGCATGGTGGCGCTCATGTTCATGCAGTTCGGAATCGGAATGGATCTGGGAAGCGTGCTGACCAAGGCGATCATCATCAGCCTGCTCACCGTGTTTTTGCTGATGCCTGCGCTCATCGTCATGTTTTCCAATGCCATCGACAGAACAGTCCACAAAAATTTTGTGCCCACCATCAATTTCTGGGGGAAGCTCGTCGTAAAGCTGAGGTTCCTGGGCGTTCCCCTGTTTCTCGCCGTCGTGGCGGCGGCCGGCATCTACGCGGGGAAATGTCCCTACATATATGATATCAACTCCATCGAGTCCAGCAAGAAGAACGAATTCATGGCTTCCAGGGAGAGGATCGAGGAGACCTTCGAGGTGACCAACACCATGGCCATCGTGGTTCCCAGGGGGGACTACGAAAAAGAAGGAAGGATATTGAAGCGGCTGGAAAACATGGAAGAGGTGGATATGGCCTTGGGGCTGGCCAACGTGGAGGTCAGCGATGACGGCAAATACATCCTGGTGGATAAGCTGGGGCCCCGAGACTTCTCACAGGTGGCAGGAGTGGATCTGGATCTGGTGAGAATGCTCTACCAGTTCTACGCCTTCGACAGGGAGCAGTACAGCGCCTTTATGAAGAATCTTGACGACTACAAGGTGTCCATCATCGACATGGTCGACTTTATTTACGAGCAGAAGGAGAAAGGCGGGCTGGAGTTTGACGATGAGCTGTCGGAGGAGATCGATGAGCTTCACGATGCGGTGTGCGACGCCAGAGAGCAGCTGGAGGGCGAGGAGTACGACCGCCTGGTGTTTAACCTCAGAGGCCCGGTGGAGGGAGCGGAGACGTTCAGGACCGTGGATCGGATCAGGGATATCGCTCTGGAGTACTATGACGAGGTCTATGTGGTGGGAGACGCCACCAGCAACTATGACCTGAGCAGCTCTTTTGAGAGAGACAATGTGATTATCAGCGTTCTGACGGCGCTGTTTGTGGGGATTATCCTTCTGTTCACTTTCCAGTCGGCCGGGCTGCCCTTTCTGCTGGTCCTGACGATTCAGGGAAGCATCTGGATCAATTTTTCGGTGCCGTACCTGAGTCAGAGCACCATGTATTTCCTCAGCTACCTGGTGGTGAGCTCCATTCAGATGGGAGCTACCATTGATTACGCCATCGTCATCACCAGCCGGTATCTGGAATTGAGAAAGAGCATGGAGGACAGGAAGGAGGCGGTGACAGAGGCGCTGAACCAGTCCTTCCCGACCATCATCACATCGGGAACGATTCTCACCAGCGCGGGCTTTGTTATCGGATACCTGACCAACAACGCGGTGATCGCCTCACTGGGAAAGGTCCTGGGAAGAGGGACGCTGATCTCCATCATACTGGTTATGACCGTGCTTCCCCAGCTTCTGCTGCTGGGCGACAAGCTCATTGACAAGACGGAACTGACAAAGACCGTGAAGCTGGGACAGGAGAAGGAGGTAGAGTCATGAGAAAGAAGAGCATGAAGATGAGGACGGCTGTTTTGCTGGCGTTAAGTCTCTCCGCAGCCGGGACCCCGGGGGCCGCGCTGCCTCTGACTGCCATGGCCGCGCCGGAGAACCAGGCGGGCGTGTCCGGAGATGGGGCAGCGGGCGGAGCGGGAACCGAAGGAGCGGTACAGGACGGACAGACGCTGTCCCAGGAGGAGGTGAGGATTTCCGGCCTGGAGGAATTTTTGGAATTCGGGAAAAACTGTGTGTCTGAAAGCTACTCCAAGGGGAAGACCTTTATTCTCGAGACGGACATCAACCTACAGGGGACAGATTTTCAGCCGATACCCGTGTTCGCAGGAATATTTGAGGGAAACGGGCACGGCATCATCGGCATGTCCGTCACCGGCCAGGGTTCAGGCATGGGACTGTTCCGGTATGTGCAGGAAGGCGCCTGGGTGAGAAACCTTCAGGTCCAGGGAAGCCTGACGCCGGAGGGCAGCAGGAAAAATATCGGCGGCATCGCGGGAGTCAACCGGGGGCTTATAGAATCCTGCGTCTTCAGGGGACAGCTCACGGCCCAGGAGGCTGCGGGAGGCATAGCCGGTTACAACGAGGCTGCAGGCGTCATAAGATCCTGTGAAAACCAGGGGGTTCTCACAGGCAATTTAAAGACGGGTGGCATCGTGGGGTTTAACGAAGGGCTCATTGAGGAGTGTGATAACCGTGGAGAGGTCAACGCCACGGAACAGAGGGTTGAAGAGAATTCTTCTTCGTCCGGGACACAGCTCTCCTTCGGAAGCGTGGACCTGGGGGAGACCATGCGGGTGGAGCGGGTCAACGACTCGGGAGGCGTGGCAGGCCTGTCCCTGGGAACCATCAGAAACTGTGTCAACTACAAAGCCGTAGGATATCCCCATACGGGCTACAACATGGGGGGGATCGCCGGGCGGCAGAGCGGGCTGGTGGAAGCCTGCGAAAATTACGGACAGATCCGGGGGAGGAAAGACGTAGGAGGAATCGTCGGACAGTTTGAACCCTACCTGACAGTGAGTTATGATGAGGATATGTTCGGCAGCCTGGAGACTCAGATGGATGAGCTGTCCCAGATGGGAGACTCTATGTCAAAGCTGATCGAGGAAGCCGGGGATACGGCTGTGGACAATCTGGACAGAATCGATGAACAGCTTAAAAAGATAAGAGATATCGGGAGATTTTACAAAAATATCTACAAAGAAGGAGGGGATCAGTTTGACAGTGAGGCGGACCAGAATCTGGATGAGATTCAGCGGATTCTGGACCGCATGGACCTGGAACTGACCAGCGGAGAAACCCGGTCCCACGCCCAGTCAGCCAGAGAGAATCTGACGCAGATGCAGAACTTAAGAGAGCAGATGAAACAGGGATATGAAGGGGAGCTTGAGGACGTGGAGGCGCTGAAGCAGTGGCTGGAGCTGCGTCAGAGCCAGATGGAGGAGCTGTCTAAGAGAGGGGAGAAGCTGAAAGAGGATCTGGAATTTGTCGCTCTCCACGGTCCGGAGGATGCGGCCGAAGGCGCAGGGGGATTCGCGGACAGCCTGGAGGATCTCCAGGTGGAAGTCAATGTGCTCATCGATGTGGTCCGCGTCAACGCGGATAAGCTGAAAACGGATCTGACTTCCATGGATGAAGAGCTGACTGCCCAGGTGGATGTGCTCTCGGGAAACATGGATGCCCTGTCTGACGATTTAAAAGAGAGCAAAGATCAGATAAGAGGGCAGAAGAACCAGATTCAGGACCAGATTGACGAGATGAGAGACACCATCTCCCAGGGTGTGGGAAGAGCCAGAGAAGAGAGAGATCTGTTTGAGGATATATCGGATCTGGAGACACGGGAGCCGGCCCAGGGCATGGTCATGGGCTGTGTCAATGAAGGGATGATCCAGGCGGATTTTCAGGCAGGAGGCATCGCGGGAATCATAGGGATGGAGACCAGCCTGGACCCGGAACAGGATCTGGAGGCGGACCAGGAGAGGACCCTGAATGTGACCCGCAACGCCATGGCAATGGTGGCGGACTGTGTGAACAGACAGCAGGTTCAGGTGAAAAATGACTACGCAGGAGGCATCGTGGGAAAGGCCAACCTGGGAGCCCTGATCCGAAACCAGAATTACGGGGATATCATCGCCGAGGACGGCAGCTACGCCGGCGGCGTCACGGGGAGCAGCGCCTACGTGCTGAGAGGCAATTACAACATGTGTGCCGTAACCGGCAACGACTATACAGGCGGAATCGCCGGGTGGGGCACGGATATCCTGGACAACTACTCCATGGTGTCCTTTGAAAATATGGATGGAGAGCGGCGGGGAACCGTGGCCGGGGATGTGGACCCGGAAGGCGTGGTGGAAGGAAACTTCTATGTGGAAGAAGGCCTGGGAGCCGTGGATGGCATCACCTATGAGGGCCAGGCCCGGGGGCTTTCCTACGAGGAATTCCGCGGTCTGGAGCAGATGCCGGAGGAATTCGGACATCTGACAGTAGAATTCCTGGTGGATGACCAGGTTCTGAAAACTCTTGTCTGCGAGTACGGGGGAAGCATCCCGGAGAAGGATATTCCCCGGGTTCCCCAGAAAGACGGATACTATTATGTCTGGGAGCAGAAGGATTTAACCTGCGTCAAAGGAAACGAGAAGGTCCGGGCGGTTTACAGGCCGTGGCATACGACCGTGGCGTCGTCGGAAGACAAGATGCCGGTGATGCTGGCAGAGGCTGATTTCTACCCGGGAACCTCCCTCGTCATGGAGGAGAAGACGGAAGGCCTACTGGCTCCGGAGGGGTACAGGATCGTGAAAGGCTACGAATATTCCGTCCGGCAGCCGGAAGGCGCGGCAAAACCGGAGCGCATGAAGCTTCATGTGCTGGCGGAGGGTTGCTCCGGGCGCGCCCTGGCAGGCATTGTGGAGGACGGACAGATCCGCGTGACGGACAGCCGGAGAGACGGAGCCTACCTGGTGTTTGAGATGGAAGAGCCGGGGCAGGTGGTAATCCTGGAGCCGGATACAGGACTGCCGGCGGGGCTTGCAGCCGGGGGGATTATCCTGGCGCTGGCGGCTGTGTGGCTGGGAATCAGAAGGCGGATGGTGAGAAAGAAGAAAAGAGGAGAAGCCGGGCAGGAGGAGAGCCATGACACCGGAGACGGCGATGCCCGGAAGCCGGAGGAGAAGGCGTCTGGAAATGAGGGCGCAATGAAAGAGACAGAAGAACAGGAGGACAGCCAAGAAAGGAAGTAGTAACCTATATGGAGACAGAAAATCAGTGGGAAGAAGTAGATGAGACAGAACTGACCGTGGCGGAGAGGTGCGTGTACAGAATCAGGCGGCGCGCCGTGGAACTGTACCGGAACGGCAGCAGCCCCGGCGAGATTTTCCGGGCCACAGGACTTGGAAGCACGGCTGTGGAGCGTCTGTGGCACAGGTGCTGTGCCCGGGACCCCCAGACGGGGGAGCGAAAGGGGTACAAGGCTCTGGTGCCCAGGTCCAAGATAAAAAAATTTATCCGCTGAGAACCGGCGGCTGCCCCCTGTGAACAGTAATATTTGGTATGCAAATCTGATTCGGGGTTCTTGACCTGGGTAGTGATTTTGTGTAAACTAGAGATATACCCGAGAGGGTGTAAAAAGCAGTGAGTCCTACTGGGAGTGGAACCTATAAAAGCAGTGAGTCCTACTGAGAGTGGAATCTATTTTAAGGCTGCGTTTCTGCGCAGCCTTTTAACATCTTAATTCTACTTTCGATCTTTCTCAGGCCTAAGATTTTCTTATTAGTTTTTCCTATATTCCGACGGCCGAACCCCCATTATTTTATAAAACGCGTTAGAAAAGTGGTTAGGATTGGAAAATCCCAGTTCTCTTGCGACCTGGGTGACAGTCATGTTTTTTCCTTTTAAAAGATTGGCGGCGTACTCAGCCTTGCAGTTTAAGATGTACTCTTTTGGCGACATTCCCAGGGCGGCGGAGAAGATTTTATACAGGCAGCTCTCGCTGACGCTGCAGACGTGGCTGACCTGGGAGACCCTCAGGGGCTCGTGGATGTTGGCGGCGATGTAGCTGGTGGCCTTGTTGAGGATGAGGGCGCTGCCGGAGTCTGTTCCGGCTATGGCCACTGTGCTTTCAGGGGCGCCTTTCTGGCGCAGCAGTTCCATGACCAGCAGCATCAGATAGCTGTGAATCTTGTGATAGTATCCGGGACGCTGCTTCTCGTACTCCTCCATGAGGGTGTGGAAGTAGAACTCCACGGGGGAGCGGAGAGCATGGAAAATACGGATTTTACCGGCTGTCTCCATCATGCGGATAAACGGCTGTTCCTGGTGGTGGGGCAGCACGTGAAAGTACAGATAGAGAAACTCCGGGTGGACGTGGTCCTGGGCGCTGCCTGCGCTGTAGATGGTGTTGGGCGGGGTGTAGAGCACGTCCCCCCTTTCTAATATGAAGGTGGAGCCGTGGATGGTGTAGCGGATAGGCCCTGCGGTGACATAGATGATCCGGTGGCAGGGCAGGGAACTGTTGGCGATGGACCGGATTTCCCCGGTCTTAAAATATCCTAAGGACAGCAGAGACAGCTGGTATGCGCCGAGTTCCCGGGAAAGGCGGTCCTCCTTCAGCGGGGGAAGGGCTTTAAAGTAGGGGTTAGCAGCCATGGGGCGTTCTCCTCTCTGGCGCATTTGGGGGCGCCCATAGACGGCGATCAGCAGTCATGATTTTAATAGGAATAGTACGGAAAAGTGTATGACTTTATATTACAGAAAAGTTATAATAAAAGCAAGCAAAAATTTATTTACAGGAGGATTTATTATGAAAAAAAGGGGTATTGCGTTGGCGCTGGCGGCGGCCATGCTTCTGGGCGGCTGTTCCTCCGGCAGGGAAGCTTCCACGGGGACTTCCCAGGCTCCCTCTTCTCCGGCGGAAAGCTCCGGTGTGTCCGAGAGCGCGCCGGAAACCACGGCTGCCGGGACCACGGAGGCCGGAGAGACTGTACAGGACGCCGTGACGGACAGCGGGGAGCCGGCGGTAGAGGCGGATGAGGAAAAAGAGGCAGATGTCATCATCGTGGGAGCGGGAGGCGCCGGGCTGGCGGCAGCCATAGCGGCGGCAGACGAAGGCGCCGGGAGCGTGATCATTGTGGAAAAACTGGGAAAGACCGGCGGTTCCCTGAATTTTACCAGCGGCTCCATGTCCGGCGCGGAGACCGTTATTCAGGAGCTGGACGGCATCGAGGACACAAAGGAGTCCTACATAGAGGACATCATGTCCAACGGGGCCCAGTTAGGCGACAGAGAACTGATCGAGATCTTTGTGGACGAGGATGTGGACGCCATCCAGTGGCTGTGGGACCACGGCCTCAGCGAGTATACATTTTTGGAGCAGGGCGGGAAGAAGAGCGTGTTTGCCCCGGAACACCAGCTGTACTCTATCCAGAGAACCTACAAGCCCAGGGCCATGGATTCGGCCAATTACAAGTCGGCGGTCCACGAGATTCTGGACAAGGAGCTGGGAAGTTATGACAATATTTCCGTGGATTATTACACGGAGATCACGGAGCTTGTGGGAAACGGCAAGGGGCAGGTGCTGACGGCCGTGGGCTACAACAGCGACACCGGCAAGACCGTGGCCTACAAGGCTAAGAAAGGCATTGTCATGGCCACAGGCGGCTACTCGGGGAATCCCAGGATGATGGGCGAGTACGCAGAGTACGGGGACAACTATCTTGTGGGAGGCGCGGACAGCGCAGACGGCAGAGGAATCCGGATTATGCAGACAGTGGGAGCCGCCGTGGATGAGGAGAAGCTGTCCTATATCCCCACCTTCCCCATGGGGCTTGAGTACAGCGAGGGCAAGGGCGCCATCGGCGACGTATATATGTGGAAAGCCGGCGGCATCTATGTAAACCAGGAAGGCAGGAGATTTATCAATGAAACCCTCAGCGAGGTGGTTCCCAGAGAGACCGCCCTTGAGGAGCAGACAGGAGCCGTACAGTACAACATTTTCACGGACAAGATCATCGAGGACCTGAAAGCGGCTGACGCTGCCGGGATGTGGAACCGATACTATGAGCCGGAAAACGGGATGGGGCACAAGCTGATTCAGTCGGCGGACACTCTCGAGGAGCTGGCGCAGATCATCGGGGTTCCGGCTGATGTTTTGGTTCAGACGGTGGAGGATTACAACGCGGCGGTGGAGGCAGGAGGAACCGACGAGTTCGGAAGGGACTTCAGCGGAACCCCCACGGCCTACAGCGTGGCGGTGAACAAGATCGAGGCGGACAAATACTACGCGGTTCCCATCAAGGCGTTGGTGGTCATGACCCTGGGGGGAGTGACCGTAAACAGCGACATGCAGGTGGTGGACGAAGGCGGAGACGCCATACCCGGACTGTACGCGGCAGGAGAAGTGGTCGGAGGCATCTGGGGAAGATTCGTGTCCGGAGGAACAGGCGTCATGGGCCCGGTGGCATTTGGCCGGATCACGGGGCGCAATGTGGTGAATATGGAGCTGGCGGAGGGACAGCCGGTGAAGGCGGCCTCTTTCGTCCTGGAAGAGTCCCTGTTTGAGAAGAAGGCGGCAGAGACAGAGAGCTACGACATGACCGGCTTAAAGGACGGCACCTACGAGGCCACCGTAGACGGACAGAACGGTTCCATGACGGTTCAGGCGGTGGTGACGGACGGGAAACTCAGCCAGGTGACTGTGGTGAGCAGCCAGGAGACGGAGAACATCGCGGCTCCCGCCCTTGAAAAACTGCCGGCAGCCATGGTGGAGGCCAACAGCCCGGACGTGGACGGCGTCACCGGCGCAACCCTCACCAGCCAGAGGATACGGGAGGCAGTAAGACAATGTCTCGACCAGGCAAAATGATGTCAGCCGTCAAAGAAGAGCTGAGAAGGCAGCTGCTGAAAGCAAGGTCCTGCCTTCCGAAAGACTACTGCGCCCAGGCGGACAGCGATATTCTGAAAAGACTTTTAAAGATATCTGCCTACAAAAAGGCCAAGGTTATTTTTACCTATGTGAGCAGGGCGGAGGAGACGGACACAAGGAGGTTTATAAGCCGGGCCCTGGACGGGGGAAAAATCGTAGCCGTGCCCAGGTGCCGGGAGGCCGGAGTCATGAAAGCCTACAGGATTCAGGGGCTGGAGGACTTGGAGGAAGGAGCGTACCATATTCTGGAGCCCAGGGATTTCTGCCGGGAGATAATGCCGGAGGACATCGACCTGGCCGTGGTGCCCTGTGTGTCCTGCAGCCGCGGAGGCGAGAGGCTGGGGTACGGAGGCGGTTATTACGACAGGTATCTGGCCCTCTGCCGGGCCCTGCGGGTGGCATTGTGCCGGGAAAGGCTTGTGTGTGATATGATACCGGCAGATATATATGACTGTGCCATGGATTTTGTGATTACAGAAAAGAACATATGGCCAGAGCCGAAGGCGGGAATGTGAAATACTGCCAAAATTTCAAAATTTTTGTCCCCTTGAATCTGTAAAAAACAGGAGTGGAACCTCTGGGGCCTGGGGCGTTCCGAAAAAAGTTTGGGAATTTTTTGCATAAAAATACAGGAAGTCGGGAATGGGGAATACAGAAATCTGCACAAGAAAAACAAGTGTGGTTCTGCCGGATATAGAATTTGACAACTTATTGGAACCATGTTATAACACTGACATCAGCAAAATAGTTTGCTGTGCGTCATAACAATAAGGAGTTGAAAATCATGAAGCAGAGAAGAATTTATTTACCTACCATTGAAGATGCAAAAGAGTTTGTAGCAGCCGCGACGAAATGTGATTTTGACATTGATATTTTCTATAACCGCATTATTATTGACGCAAAATCCATTTTAGGAGTGTTGAGCCTTGATTTAAAAAGGGTTCTGACAGTAGAGTTTAACGGAGAGAATGAGGAGTTTGAAGCATTTTTAGAGCGGAAATCTCCCAGCAGGTGCACTGCTGCATAGAAGGCCCCGGGAGGGAATCAGCAAAAAGCAGGTGAAAAACTGCCGTGTGTTTAGGCGCGGCAGGGGTTCGCCTGTTTTTTGTGTCGATTGTTACTGTTCAGGTAGGTCTGCGCACTGGCTGCGCTGACCGTATGATCACCTGGGCGGGCAGGCAAAAATCCCATCGCCGCAGGCGGTTTTCATGGATTTTTGCTGGTTGCTCATGTGGACTAACGCCGATTAATGTCTCCGGAGGGCTGTCCGGAAGCTCCTTGCGTTTCGCGCCGCGGGCGGGTATAATGGGCAGAGAGGCAGAAAGGGGTTTTTGAGGGTGACAAAGGCGAAGGGAGACGGCACAAGGGATATACATGTGTCCGTCAGGGAGCTGGTGGAGTTCGTCCTGCGCAGCGGGGATCTGGACAACCGGCGGACGGGGGCGGCCCAGAAAAACGCCATGGAGGCGGGAAGCCGGATTCACAGGAAAATACAGAAATCCATGGGGGCTTCCTACCGGGCGGAGGTGTCCTTAAAGCATGTTGTAGATGAAGGGGAATTCAGGATTGCCGTGGAGGGGCGGGCAGACGGGATCATCACGGAGCCGGGAGGAGCGGTCATCGATGAGATCAAGGGAGTCTATATGGACATAGACCGCCTGGAGGAGCCGGCCCGGGTTCATCTTGCCCAGGCAAAGTGCTACGGCTATATCTATGCCCTGGACCACAGTCTGTCCTCCATCGCCGTTCAGGTCACCTACTGCAGCCTGGAGACGGAGGCAGTCCGCCGGTTCAGGAAGGACTATTCCTTCGACAGGCTGGAGCAGTGGTTTGACGGTCTGATGCACGAGTATGCAAAATGGGCCAGATATCTGTATCAGCACGGACTGCGCAGGGACCAGTCCCTCAGAGAGCTGGAATTTCCCTACCCCTACAGGGAGGGGCAGAAGGAGCTGGCGGTGTCCGTCTACCGCGCCGCGGCCAGAGGGTGCGATCTGTTTATCCAGGCGCCTACGGGGGTGGGGAAGACCCTGTCTACCGTCTATCCGGGGCTGAAAGCCATGGGAGAGGGGTATATTGAGAAGATTTTTTATCTCACGGCCAAGACTATCACCCGCAGCGTGGCGGAGGAGACCTTCTCCATTCTTGAGGAGAGGGGAATGTATTTCACCACCGTGACCATCACCGCCAGGGACAAGATCTGTTTTCTGGATGCCCCCCAGTGCAACCCGGACGCCTGCCCCTACGCGAAAGGCCACTTTGACCGGGTGGGCGACGCGGTCTATGAGATCATTCACAGGGAATTTGGTATCACCAGGGAGAAGGTGGCGCGGTACGCCAAAGAATACCAGGTGTGCCCCTTCGAGTTTTCCCTGGATATCAGCAACTGGGTGGACGGGGTTATCTGTGATTACAACTATGTGTTTGACCCCAGGGTCAGGCTGAGAAGGTATTTCTCCGACAATATGTCGGGGGATTATCTGTTTCTGGTGGACGAGGCCCACAACCTGGTGTCCAGGGGCAGGGAGATGTACAGCGCCGCGCTGGTGAAGGAGGACGTGCTGACGGCCCGGAAGGCGCTTAAAGGGAAGGCTCCCGGGGTCGTCAGGCTTTTGGACAGATGCAACAGCCAGCTTCTGGAGATGAAGCGGGAGAGCGAGGGCTATGTAATACACGAGAGCATCAACCATCTTGCCTCCACCGCCATGTCCCTGCTGGGGGAGCTGGAGACTTACATGGAGGAGCACCGGGAGTTTGAGGACAGGGATCTGGTTCTGGATTTTTACTTTCAGCTGAGAGATTTTATGAATATTTTCGACACCATGGACGAGGCCTACCGCATCTATTCGGAGCTGCAGCCGGACGGGAGTTTTCTGGTGAAGCTGTTCTGCATGAGCCCGGCGGCCCACATAAAGGAGTGCACCAAGAGGGGGAGGGCCACGGTGTTCTTCTCGGCAACCCTTCTTCCCGTTCTCTACTATAAAGAACTGCTGAGCGGCAGCACAGACGACTACGCGGTGTACGTGCCCTCCCCATTTCCCTGTGAAAACCGTCTTCTGGCGGTGGCAGGGGACGTGAGCAGCCGGTATGCCAGGAGAACCAGGAGGGAATTTGAAAAGGTTTTCTTTTATATTCTGGAGGTGGTGAGACAGAGGCGGGGAAACTACATGGTGTTCTTCCCATCCTACCAGTATATGAGCCAGGTGGAGCAGCTCTGGGAAGAACAGAGACAGAGGCTTGAGGAAAGCGGGCTTCGCCTGGCCAGCCAGAACAGCCGGATGGACGAGGCGGAGAAGGAGGAATTTCTGAGGAGCTTTCAGGATAACGGACAGGAGACACTGGTGGCCTTCTGCGTTATGGGCGGCGTCTTCTCCGAGGGCATCGACCTGAAGGCAGACAGGCTTATCGGCGTCCTGGTGGTGGGGACGGGGATGCCTATGGTGTGCACGGAACAGGACATCCTGCGGGGGTATTTTGACCAGAAGAACAGCCGCGGCTTCGACTACGCCTACCAGTACCCAGGCATGAACAAGGTGATGCAGGCGGCGGGAAGGGTGATCCGGACCATGGATGACAAAGGGGTCATCGTGCTCATGGACGACCGGTTTCTGAGAGAAGAGTACCAGGCGCTGTTCCCCAGAGAGTGGTGGCCCTACCGTGTGGTGAACAGAGGAGACGTGGGGCAGGCGGTGAGGGAGTTCTGGGACAGCCTCGGCTGAGAAACATTTGGCCAAGGCGGGTCCGGGCCATTGACAAAACCGGAAAGATAGGATATATTTGTAACAGGTAAAGGCGCTCAAGTGTATTTTGGGCGCCTTTTGTAAAATCTATCGCTGTGTTTGATTTACAGAGGGAGAAAGGAATGAGGGGATTATGTATGAACTGATGGACCACACGGAGAACATCAACCGTCTTCTTGCCAGATACGGGGTGAAATTCGGGATTTATAAGGACAACCAGTTTCACGAACAGCTGTTTCCGTTTGACCCCCTGCCCCGCATCATCGAGGCGGAAGAATTCGCGTTTTTAAACAGAGGGCTGTCCCAGAGGGTTCGGGCTTTGAATCTGTTTCTGGCTGATATCTATTCAGACAAGAGGATCATAAAGGACGGCGTGATTCCGGCGGATTTTGTGTATTCTTCCAAGGGATATCTGCCTCAGTGCGAGGGGATCGCGCCTCCGGGGAAGATATACAGCCATGTGTCCGGCATCGATCTGGTTCAGGGGAAGGACGGGAACTGGTATATTTTGGAAGATAATCTGCGCATTCCGTCAGGGGCCTCCTACCCCATGATCGCCAGAGAACTGACGCGCCGGGCCGCCCCGTCCACGTTTTCCAGGACCCATGTGATCGACAACCGGAACTACGCTGCCATGCTGAAAGAGACCATGGACTACGTGAACACAGGGGGAATCAACGTGGTTCTGACCCCGGGGCGCTACAACGCCGCGTTTTTCGAGCATTCGTACCTGGCGGAGCGGTCAGGCGCCATACTGTCCATGCCCCAGGATCTGTTCGTGGAGGACAACCGGCTGTATTACCGCCAGTACGGGGGGAACAGGCTGCAGGTGGGGGCGGTGTACCGCCGGCTTTCCGACGAGTATCTGGACCCGCTGTGTTTTCTGCCTGAGTCTCTCATCGGCGTTCCCGGAATCATGGACGTGTACAGAAGGGGCAATGTGGCCCTGGTCAACGCGCCGGGCAACGGGGTGGCGGACGATAAAGGTATTTACTATTTTGTGCCCCATATGATAAAATACTATCTGGGAGAGGAGGCCATTCTTTGCAACGCTCCCACGTACCTGGCTTTTTACGAGAAGGACAGGAAGTTTATTCTGGAGCATTTAAACCGTCTGGTGGTGAAGGATGTGTCTGAGGCCGGAGGATACGGAGTCGTATTCGGAAGTGACCTGACAGGGGAGAGGCTTAAGGATCTGGCGGAGGTGATCAAGGCGGAGCCCAGAAGGTTTATCGCCCAGGAGGTCATCGATTTCATCGACTTAAATGTTGTGGAGGGGGCTCACGAGGTTCCCAGAAAAGCGGACCTGCGGGCGTTTGTGCTGGCAGGTGAGGAGACCAGGGTGTGGCCCGGCGGGCTTACCAGGTTCTCCCGGAATCCGGATTCATTTGTGGTCAATTCATCACAGGGGGGAGGTTTTAAGGACACATGGGTGCTATCTCGATAGAAAAGGCCGACCGGCTGTTCTGGCTGGGACGGTACGGGGAGAGGGTGCTGACCACTCTCATGACTTATTTTGAATTTTATGACGAGATGATCGACGGGGATGAGGAGGCTTACAGAACCTTCTGCGAGAAGATCTCCATCCCGGACATCTACGGGAGCAAGGAGAATTTTCAGCAGCGGTATCTGTTTGACCAGGGCGACCCCAACTCCATCATCAGCAACATGGAGAGGGCTTTCGACAACGCGGTGGTCATGAGAGGGGAGCTGGGCACCTACACCCTGGCTTACATACAGATGGCGCTGGATGTGCTGAAGGGGAAGAACGGAAAAGCCGACGCCCCTGTCTATGACCTGCAGCAGGTGATCGACTATCTCAATGCGTTCTGGGGCTGTATGGACGACCAGGTGGAGGACGAGGCGTGCCGCAACATCATCAAGTGCGGCAAATATTTAGAGAGACTTGACCTGTACATGAGGCTGGGGTATCCTGCCGGGGCCATTGAGAAGGAGTACAGCAAGTTCTGCAACAGGCTCCACCGCTCAGGCCTTTCCTACAGGAGGGACCGGGAGGCAGCCCTTGCCGGGATTGTGGCCCTGGGGGAAGGCTGGAGGGAACACGACAAAGAGGCTCTCCAAGCCCTGTGGGAGCTGTTTGAGGTGATATGATTTGAGGAGACTTAAGTTTCACTATGAGATGGAACTGACATTCGATCAGCCGGTGACGGAGCATCACTATGCCTTCCGCTGTCTTCCCATGGAGGACAGGCAGCAGAGCTGCTACGGCCTTACCTGTGATATCCGGCCCTCAGGCCGGGTGGACGAGTTTACAGACGGGTTCGGGAACCGGACCTGCGCGGGGGAGGCTATGGCCCCCCATGACAGCCTGCGGGTGGAGAGCGGGGGAATCGTATTTGTAGATAGGAGAAGAGAGACAGCGGAGGCGGAGGACGCCCATCCGCTGTTTCGGTTTGCTTCGGCTTATACGGTCCCCGACCAGGGGATTTGGCGGTATCTTGAGACGGCAAGGGAGGGGTGGAAGAGGGAGGACAAGGGGATGGATTTTCTTCTGTACCTGATGGACCGCCTTCACGGCACCTTCTCCTACGCGCCGGGGACCACGGACGTGACCACCACCGCGGCTCAGGCCCTGGCAGGGGGACGGGGGGTGTGTCAGGACTATGCCCACATCTTTCTGGCCCTGTGCCGCCTTGGCGGATATCCGGCCCGGTACGTAGCCGGCATGATGGAGGGGGAAGGAGCCACCCACGCGTGGGCGGAGATTTACGCAGGCGGAAGGTGGACAGGCTTTGACCCCACCAACAACCGCTTGGCGGACGACGGATATATTAAGCTGTCCCACGGCAGGGATTTTGGAGACTGCACTGTTGACAAAGGCTGTTTTAAGGGGTTTGCCGCCCAGAAACAGACCATATACGTAAAGGTAGAGGGATAATTATGGTGAAGACTGTGGTTTCCGTCGGTCTTCCGGTGGACGAGAAGCTGCGCATTCAGAAGCAGACCATTGAACCGGAGGACGGCGGGACAGGAAAGAGAATCTGTATCGTGACAGGAACCCACGGGGACGAGCTGGAGGGCCAGTATGTGTGCTACGAGCTGGGGCGCCGCCTGAGAGAGCAGATGGAACATCTGAAAGGCACCGTGGATATCTACCCTGCGCTGAACCCTCTGGGGGTGGATTCCATAACCAGGGGAATTCCCATGTTTGACCTGGACATGAACCGGATTTTTCCGGGAAGCGAAGAGGGGCCGGTGCCGGAGTACGTGGCGTTCAAGGTGATAGAGGACATCAGGGGAGCGGACGTGTGCGTGGACATCCACGCCAGCAATATTTTCCTGCGGGAGATTCCCCAGGTGCGGGTGAGTGAGATCACGGCAGAGCGCCTGCTTCCCCTTGCGAAAAAACTGAATATAGACTATGTGTGGGTTCACGGGGCGGCCACGGTCCTGGAGGCAACCCTGGCCCACAGCCTGAACGTGATAGGAGTTCCCACCCTGGTGGTGGAGATGGGAGTGGGCATGAGAATCACCCTGGAGTACGGCAATCAGCTGGTGGATGGAATTTTCTGCCTCATGAAGGAGTTGGGAATCTGGGACGGGGATGCGGCCGAGTCCAAGAAGCCGATCATCTCCACAGACGGCCAGGTGGGGTTTGTCAACGCCAACCACCCGGGGATTTTTATCCCCCATGTGGACCACTGGGACAGCATCCGCCAGGGGGAGGTCATCGGGGAGATCCTGAACCCTCTGGAGTCGAGAGTGGAGGAAGTGCTGCGGGCTCCCTGGGACGGCATGGTGTTCACGCTGAGAGAGTATCCTGTCGTCAACAGCGGTTCCCTCATCGCCCGTGTGCTGGGAGGTGACTATCATTGAGAAAAGAGATGATTTATCAGCTGGGCAATACATACCGGGACGATCTGGCCGTCTACGGATATTATTTTGGAAGCGGGGAGAAATCTGCCTGCGTGGTGGGCGCCATAAGGGGCAATGAGGTGCAGCAGATGTACGTGTGTTCCCAGCTGGTGAAGGCCTTGAAGGAGCTGGAGGAGCGGGGGGCTTTCGTGTCAGGCAACCAGGTGCTGGTGATCCCTTCGGTGAACCACTCTTCCATGAACATCGGCAAAAGGTTCTGGGCGGTGGACAACACGGACATCAACCGGATGTTTCCCGGCTATGACCAGGGGGAGACCACCCAGAGGATCGCGGCGGGAGTGTTCGACGTGGTTCAGCACTACAATTACGGGATACAGTTTCCCAGCTTTTACATGCCGGGGGACTTTATTCCCCATGTGCGCATGATGGAGACAGGGTTCCAGAATCCCGGCCTGGCAAATCTTTTCGGACTTCCCTATGTGGTGATACGCAAGCCGAAGCCGGTGGACACCACCACCTTAAATTACAACTGGCAGATATGGGATACCAGCGCCTTCTCCCTGTACACCAACGCCACGGACCGGATCGACCAGGTGTCCGCCAGGCAGGCGGTGGCGTCGGTGCTGAGATTCCTGGTGAGGACGGGCATCCTCCGATACGCCAGCCACAGCGGCTACATCGCCACGGTGCTCCACGAGGAGGACTTGAAAAATGTAAAATCAGAGGCTGCGGGAATCTGCCGCCGGCTGGTGAGTCCGGGCCAGGAGGTCCGCAGGGGCGAGGCGCTGGCGGAGGTGATCCATCCTCTCGAGGGCGAGGTGACCAGCCGGATTCTGTCGCCGGCGGGGGGAATCATTTTCTTTGCCCACAACCAGCCGCTGGTGATGGAAGGGTCCATAGTGTTTAAGATAATCAAACGGCTTCATGAGTGAGGAGAGAGTGATGGCGGAAGATGTGTTTCAGATGTATCTGGAGGAGCTTGGGGGGATCGAGAGCTGCAGCGGGGAGGAGAACCAGAGGCTTTCACAAGAATTTGCCGCGGGGAATCAGTCCGTGAAGGACAGGCTTATCAAGGGAAACTTAAAAACAGTCCTGGGGATGGCGCAGGCATATTTAAACCGAGGTGTGCCTGCGGGAGACCTGGTTCAGGAGGCCAACATGGCTCTTGTCACGGCGGTTTTTGCATATGAGGGCGGGAACTTCTCCGCTTTTTTGAGGGAGCAGGTGAAGGAGGCTCTGGAGGCGGCGGTTCAGGAGCAGTCCATATACAGCCGGGGGGCGGAGAAAATCGCGGACAGGGTCAACCGGCTGGAGGAGGTCTCCGCGGAGCTGGCAGGCCAGCTGGGGCGCGAGGCCACGGTGGAAGAACTGGCGCGGCGCATGGGGCTCACCTGCGAAGAGGTGAAGGACATTATGAAAATAACCCTGGATGCCATGAGCGTGGCAGAGAGGTAGAGAAACCGCCGCTGCCGGGAAGACAGGCAGGCGGTCTGGAGGACAAAGGCAGATGAAATTATATTTGATTCGCCACGGGCAGACGGACTGGAACGTGGCGGGAAAGATTCAGGGGAGCACGGACATCCCTTTAAACGACACAGGGAGAAGGCAGGCGGCATGTCTGGCAAAGGGCATGGAGAGCCGGCCGGTGAAAAAAGTGTTCACCAGCACCCTCTCCAGAGCTTATGAGACAGGGCTGGCCATAGGAGAGAGCCAGAACGTGCCGGTGGAGAAGATAGAAGGTCTGGAGGAGGTGGGATACGGCGTGTGGGAGGGCATGACCATGGACGAGATCCGGGAAAAGTACCCGAGAGAGCTGGAACTGTGGTACAACAGCCCGGTGGATGTGGCGCCTCCCCAGGGGGAGAAGCAGAGCCAGGTGTACGAGAGGTGCGGCAGGGCCCTGGAAACCATACTGGCCCAGGCCGGGGGAGACGCGGCTGTGGTGTCCCACGGGGCCACGGTGGTGTTTCTCCTGGAGTATCTCCTGAGGGATAATCCCAGGGACGAGGAGGACATCATCGTGGGGAATGCCAGCATCTCCACCATCGACTACGACCCGGAGAAAAAAAGATTTACCCTGACCCAGATGAACGACAGGACGCATCTGGAGGAGTGACAGGAGGAGTGATTGAAGAAATCGGACTTGACAGATATCTTGAAGGCATATTAGTATGATGTTGGGATTATTCCGAACCACGTGACCACGAATAAGGAGGAGACACCGCATGAGTGTTAATAGAATTTACGTTGAGAAGAAGCCGGACTTTGCCGTAAAAGCCCGCGAGTTATCTGGTGAGATCAGCAGCTACTTGGGGATAGGCTCTGTAACCGGCGTCCGTGTGTTGATCCGCTATGATATTGAGAATGTGTCAAGAGAGACTTACGAGGAGGCCCTGGGGACGATCTTTTCAGAGCCGCCGGTAGATATGCTGTATGAAGAAGATTTCCCCAGAGATGATTCCGACCTGGTGTTTTCCGTAGAATATCTCCCCGGCCAGTTTGACCAGAGAGCCGATTCCGCGGAGCAGTGCGTGAAGCTTTTGAGGGAGGACGAGGAGCCGGTGATCCGGACGGCCACCACCTACGTCATCTCGGGAACCCTCACGGAGGAACAGGCGGAGGCGGTGAGGGCTTTCTGCATCAACCCGGTGGACTCCAGGGAGACGGACAGCGCAAAGCCGGACACACTGGTGACCGTGTTTGAGGTTCCCGGCGACGTGAAGGTTTTTGAAGGCTTTTGCGGGTTTGACGAAAGCAGCTTAAAGGAACTTTACGATTCCCTGAACCTTGCCATGACATTCAGGGATTTCCGGCATATTCAGAAGTATTTTGCAGGGGAAGAGCGAAGAGATCCCACGGTGACGGAGATCCGGGTTCTGGACACCTACTGGTCCGACCACTGCCGCCACACCACCTTCCAGACGGAGCTCAAGGATGTGACCTTCACCGACGGGGCTTACAGGGAGCCTATTGAGGCGTCCTATAACCAGTATCTGTCTGACAGGGAGGAGATTTACCGCGGCAGAGATGACAAGTTTGTCTGCCTGATGGACCTGGCCCTTCTGGCCATGAAGAAGCTGCGCAGGGAGGGAAAGCTGGAGGATCTGGAAGAGTCCGACGAGATCAATGCCTGCAGCATCGTGGTGCCTGTGGAGATCGACGGCGCGGAAGAAGAGTGGCTGGTGAATTTTAAAAATGAGACCCACAATCATCCCACGGAGATCGAGCCCTTCGGAGGCGCGGCCACCTGCTTGGGCGGCGCCATCAGGGACCCGCTGTCAGGGAGAACCTATGTGTACCAGGCCATGCGCATCACCGGGGCGGCAGACCCCAGAACGTCTCTGGCGGAGACTCTTCACGGCAAGCTGCCTCAGAGAAAGCTGGTGACAGGCGCGGCTGAAGGCTACAGCTCCTACGGCAACCAGATCGGCCTGGCCACAGGCTATGTGAAGGAGATATACCATCCCGACTATGTGGCCAAGCGCATGGAGATCGGCGCCGTCATGGGCGCGGCCCCGAGAAAGGGCGTTATCAGGGAGACCTCCCGGCCGGGGAACATCATCATTCTCCTGGGCGGCAGGACAGGGCGGGACGGATGCGGCGGCGCCACCGGCTCCTCGAAGGTTCACACGGAAAGCTCCATCGAGACCTGCGGAGCGGAGGTACAGAAAGGAAACGCCCCCACGGAGAGGAAGATACAGCGGCTGTTCCGCCGTCCGGAGGTCAGCAGCATCATCCGCAAGTGCAACGATTTCGGGGCAGGCGGCGTGTCCGTGGCCATCGGGGAGCTGGCAGAAGGGCTTGAGATCGATCTGGACAAGGTTCCGAAAAAATATGCGGGCCTGGACGGGACGGAGATCGCCATCTCCGAGTCCCAGGAGCGCATGGCCGTGGTGGTGGACAAGGGTGATGTGGATCTGTTTTTAAGCTACGCGGCGGAGGAGAATCTGGAGGCAGTGGCAGTGGCGTCGGTGACTGAAAGCCCCCGTCTGGTGATGCGATGGAGAGGAAATACCATCGTGGACATCAGCCGGGCGTTTCTGGACACCAACGGAGCCCGCCAGGAGGCGTCGGTGATCCTGGAGGTTCCCGGAAAGGAAGGCAATCCTTTTGGGGAACGCGGTGATATCCCCGATGTGAAGGACCGGTGGCTCAAAACTCTCTCCGGCCTCAACGTGTGTTCCCAGAAGGGCCTGGTGGAGATGTTTGACGGCTCTATCGGGGCCGGTTCCGTGTTCATGCCTTACGGTGGAAAATATCAGCTCACCGAGACGCAGACTATGGTGGCAAAGCTGCCGGTTCTTGAGGGAAAGACGGACACGGTCACTATGATGAGTTACGGCTTTGACCCCTATCTGTCCAGCTGGAGCCCTTATCACGGAGCCGTCTACGCGGTGGTTTCCTCCGTGGCCAGGATCGCGGCTTCAGGCGGCGACTGCAGAAAGATCCGCTTCACCTTCCAGGAATATTTCCGGAGAATGACAGAAGACCCCGCCCGCTGGAGCCAGCCTTTCGCGGCGCTCCTGGGGGCCTACAGCGCGCAGCTGGGCTTCGGTCTTCCGTCTATCGGAGGCAAGGACAGCATGTCCGGAACTTTCAACGACATCGATGTTCCGCCTACGCTGGTGTCCTTCGCCGTGGACGTGGCCAGCTATAGGGACATCATCACGCCGGAGTTCAAGAGGCCGGGCAGCAAGATCGTGGTGCTCCGGGCCCGGAGAGATTCCTATGACCTGCCGGTGTACGGCCAGCTCATGGAGGGCTACGGAAAGCTTTTGGAGGATATCAGGGCGGGGCGGGTCATCTCCGCCTACGCGGTGGAGAGACACGGCATGGCGGAGGCGGTCAGCAAGATGGCCTTCGGCAACAAGCTGGGAGTGAAGATCGAGCACAACGTGGATCCCAGGGATTTCTTTGCCCCGGAGTGGGGAAGCATTGTCTGCGAAGTCCCCGACGGGAAGGTGGGAGAGCTGTCCATCACCTACACCCTCATCGGAGAGGTGACCGACAGGGCTGCCTTTGAATACGGCAGCGTTTCCGTCTCCACAGATGAGGCGCTGAACGCCTGGACAAAGACCCTGGAGGACGTGTTCCCCACCCGGTCGGGAGTGGCGCAGACCCAGGTGCCCGACAAAGTCTACGATGTGGAGCAGAGAGGCGGGAAGGTCTATGTGTGCAGGCACAAGACTGCCAGACCTCACGTGTTTATCCCTGTATTTCCGGGAACCAACTGTGAGTATGACAGCGCGAAGGCTTTCCGGCGGGCCGGGGCCACGGTTACGGACAAGGTGTTTAAGAATTTGAGCCCGTCAGATATCAGGGAATCCGTGGAGGCCTTCAGGAAAGAGATCGCCAGGGCCCAGATCGTCATGTTCCCCGGAGGCTTCTCGGCAGGCGACGAGCCCGAGGGCTCTGCCAAGTTTTTTGCCGCGGTGTTCCGCAACGCCGCCATAAAAGAGGAGCTGGAGAAGCTGCTCCACGAGAGGGACGGACTGATGCTTGGCATCTGCAACGGTTTCCAGGCGCTGATCAAGCTGGGCCTCCTTCCCGGGGGAACCATCGCCCCCCAGCAGTCCGATTCTCCTACCCTGGCTATGAACACCATCGGCCGCCATGTATCCAAGATGGTGTACACAAAGGTCATGACCAACAAGTCCCCATGGCTTATGGGAGCGGAGCTTGGGGGCGTGTACTGCAATCCGGCCTCCCACGGGGAGGGGCGGTTTGTGGCCGACTCCCGGTGGCTTGAGAAGCTGTTTGAAAACGGCCAGATTGCCACTCAGTATGTAGACGACAAGGGCAGTCCCACCATGGACGAGTTCTGGAATCCCAACGGCTCCTACATGGCCGTGGAGGGAATCATAAGCCCCGACGGAAGGATTCTGGGCAAGATGGCCCACTCCGAGAGGCGTGGAGAGGGCGTGGCCATGAACATCTGCGGGGAGCAGGACTTGCGGCTATTTGAGAGCGGAGTCGAGTATTTCAGGTGATTTCCGCAGACAGACAAAGCACCGATCCTGCTTTGGCGGGAGAGATGTTAAAGGAGAAGAGGATGAAGAAAAAATTTGCAATGGCCATGCTTGTGACAGCCATGGCTCTGGGAAATGCCATAACGGCGTACGCCGTTCCCGCCAGGATGGAGGACGGAACCCTGTTTGACAGCGATTATTACGCGGAAAACAATCCGGACCTGATGGCGATATACGGAAGGGATACCCAGAAGCTGTACCAGCATTACGTCAGCTGTGGGAAAGCGGAGGGCAGGGAAGCGCTGCCGTCCAAATACGTATACCCTGAGCTGCCGGCGCCGGCAGGCGAGGAGTACACGATAGAGGAGCTCCTGGCAATATACCGGAATATCATAGAGTCAAACGGGATAACCTGGGATCCCAGCCTGAAAGGCAACTGGAGCGAGACCATCGGACAGCACGATATACTCGAATGGTATAACTATGACGATGAGTATAACGGCGCAGGCTGGGGAACGGGATTTTTGGAGCCGAATAATATTGAGCGCAACGCCTACAGTGATCTGGAGGCCTTCGCCTTTGACGACGGAACCGGGCATAAGACAACAAGATACTATTTTGAAGTGCTAGGGTGGGATGAGGCCATGGGGATGATCGAGATCGTGGCATGGTAGAGAAACACTTAAGGGGCCGGGGCGGCGGGATGCCGCTCTGGCCCCTTGGACAGTTCAGGGGTTATCTCTGTGCAGGCTTTAGTATTTGTTCTAAGATTTCCGTCAGTTTTTCCACATCGATGGGCTTGGTGACAAATCCGTCCATCCCGCAGTCCATGGCAGCCTGCTGATCTTCTGCAAAGGCGTTGGCGGTCATGGCGATGATGACGGTGGAGGCCAGGCGGGAATCTTCCAGCTTCCGTATGGCCCTGGTGGCTTCGTGGCCGTTCATCACGGGCATCTGGACATCCATCAGGATCAGGTCATAGTATCCCGGCTCTGACTGGCGCAGCTTATCCAGGGCGATCTGTCCGTTTTCGGCTGTCTCCACCTGAAAACCGCAGTCCATGAGGATCTCTGCCGCGATCTCCCGGTTCAGCTCGTTGTCGTCTGTCAGCAGTATCCGCCTTCCGGAAAAATCGATCTTCTTTTCCTCCGGCGCCGGAGCGGCCTTCCCCTGGGAACCAGCCTCATCTTCCCCGCCGGAAGGGCAGTCAGGTTCCTGAAGCCGCAGAAAGAGGTTGACGATAAATTCCGTCCCTTTTCCCAGGCAGGTCTCCACGTCGATGACGCCTCCCATAAGCTCTACGAGGGCCTTGGTGATGGTCATCCCCAGGCCGGTGCCCTGAATCTTGTTGACGGTGGAGTTGATCTCCCTCTCGAAGGCCTCGAATACCCGGTAGGAAAATTCCCGGCTCATGCCGATTCCCGTGTCCTTCACCCGTATCTCGTAGTGGCCGCAGCCGTCAGTGTCGCAGTCCTTCTGGGAAATGGTGAGAGATATGAATCCGCCCTCGGGAGTATACTTCATGGCGTTGCTGAGGAGATTCATGAGAATCTGCTTTAAGTGTATGCTGTCGCAGTACACAAGGGGGTTTTTGATATTCTGGATGTCCACGTTAAAATGAAGGTGTTTTTCCTCCATCTGCCCGGCCACCAGCATCTCCATGTCCTCAAAAATTTCGAGAAGGCTGTTCTTCGACTCATCAATAACCATCTTGCCGCTTTCGATACGGCTCATATCCAGTACCTCGTTGATAAGCCCTAAGAGAATATTGCTGGAGGCGTATATTTTTTTTAAATAGTCCAGCACCTTCTTGTCGTCCCCAAGGTTCTTCTCTGCTAGGGCGGCGAAGCCGACGATGGCGTTCATGGGAGTCCTGATGTCGTGGGACATGTTGGAGAGGAAACGGCTTTTGGCAGCGCTGGCCTGGGCAGCCGCGCTGGCAGCCTCCGCCAGAGCCCTGCGGATAAGGCGCTCCTCTGTCAGATCCGACAGGGAAAAGAGATAGCGTTCCTTTGTGTTGAAGGTGACGGGGCTGCACACCAGGGACAGCCACATGCTCTGCCCGAAGGCTTTGTTGAACCCCTGAAGTTCCAGAATCTTCCTGGAGACAGGCCGCTCCCGACGGAAGGTCTCCATCAGCCTGTCGTAAATCTCGTTGGTCCTGTCGCCGCTGTTTTCGTAGAAATCTTCAGGCGGTATTCCCAGAATCCGTGACACATTTTCAAATACATATTCCACGCTTCCGTCTACGGGATTTACGACAAAGATGACAGTATTTATGTTCTCGGAGACAGACTCGGCGGTCATCTCGTGATAATTGAATTTTTCTTTCTTTTCCACACACGGCACTTCCTTTTGTCGTCAGTCAAAAACCCGCCCTGCCGGGCTGTTTTTTCATATTTTTACGGGTCCCGAAGTCGTGTATTGACATGCAGGCAGGTCATACATGACCTTTTGGCCCCTGGCATCATTATATTCGAAATTCAGGATAATGGCAAGACGGCAATGGGGCAAAATCATCTGGATTGACAGGGGGAACCGGCATCCGTTATGATAATGGCAGAGGACATAACGATCACAGACCGGCGGGGGGAGGGGACGCCGGGGAGGCAAAGGGGTCAGGATATGCTTGTAAAGGAAAAATTGCAGGACCGGGAACATTTTTCGGATATAGACAGCCGGATCGCGGATTATATTCTGGAGCGGCAGGAGCGCTTAAAGGAGGACAGCGTCAGACAGATCGCCAAGAAGCTTTATGTGGCGCCGTCTTCTGTCATCCGTTTCTGCCAGAGGCTGGGATATGTGGGGTTTAATGAACTGAGAGAAGAGTATCTGGCAGAGCTTTTGTATCTGTCCTCCCATTTTCAGTCTCTCGATCCCAACTTTCCTTTTGACAGAGGCGACAAGGATATGACGGTGGCCAACAAGATCGGGGCGCTGTACGAGGAGATCGTCAGGGACTGCCAGTCTCTTCTGAGCCCGGAGATCTTAGGGGACATTATCTGGATGCTGGAGCGCTCTCCCCATGTGTATTTCTGCGCCTCAAGCGCCCAGCTGGGGGTGGCGGAGGTGTTCCGGGACAAGATGATGAAGATCGGCAGGCTGATTCACATCTGCACCCAGTCCGACGAGGGATTTTACCACGCCTCCTACTGTGATCCGGGAAGCCTGTTTTTTCTGGTCTCCTACACGGGGGAGACGAGGAGGGTCCTTAAAATAGCGGAAAAAGTGAAGGAGCGGGGGCTTAGGTCTGTGGCCGTCACCTCTTACGGCAGCAACACCCTGTCATCCCTGTGCGGCCGCAGCCTCTATGTGTCCACCAGGGAGAAGCTGATCGCCAATCTGGGCGCTTTCGGAATCAACGTGTCTATGATGTATCTTCTGGACGTGGTCTACGCCGGCTATTTTAACCGGGATTATGACCGGTGCCTGTCCGACAAGATCAGGCATTCCAGCGAGTCTGAAAACGCGGGGAAGAGGGACGGCAGGCATTCCAACAACCCTATACTGGAAGGGTGAGGAACGTTGTTCTTATTTTCTGCAGAAAAAGGAGTCAAAAATGAGAACACTGTACCTTTTGCACAAAGAGCCATTGACAAACAGGAAAAAATCCGTGAAAATAGAGGTACAAAAATTCAGTAACTGATCAAGAGGAGGATTATCATGGAAAAGAAGCCTGTAAAGATTGTAACCATCGGCGGCGGCAGCAGCTACACACCGGAGTTGATGGAGGGTTTTATCAAACGCTATGGGGAGCTTCCCATCAAAGAGATCTGGCTGGTGGATATTGAAGACGGAAAAGAGAAGATGGAGATCGTGGGCAAGATGGCGCAGCGCATGTGGGACGCGTCTCCATATGACGTGAAGGTTCACATGACCCTGGACAGAAGAGAGGCCCTTCCCGGAGCCGACTTTGTCACCACCCAGTTCAGAGTAGGCCTTCTCAACGCCAGAATCAAGGATGAGAGAATTCCTCTGTCCTACGGAATCCTGGGCCAGGAGACCAACGGCGCAGGCGGCATGTTCAAGGCATTCAGAACCATTCCGGTAATCCTTGGCATCGTTGAGGATATGAAGGAGCTGTGCCCCGACGCGTGGCTTGTGAACTTTACCAACCCCAGCGGCATGGTTACCGAGGCCGTGATGCGCTACGGCAAGTGGGACAAGGTTATCGGTCTGTGCAACGTTCCCGTAGGCGCCATGATGAAAGAGCCCAAGATGATCGGCAAGACTCTGGACGAACTGATCTACAAGTTCGCCGGACTGAACCATTTCCACTGGCACAAGGTATTTGACATGAACGGCAGGGATGTGACTCCCCAGATCATCGACAAGCTGTATGACCCGGAGACAGACGCAGGCGTTCCGGCCAACATTTTCGACGTGAAGTTCTTCAAGGAGCAGCTTGACCAGATGGGCATGATCCCCTGCGGATATCACAGATACTACTACAGACAGGAAGAGATGCTCAACCATATGATCGAGGAGTACAACGATCCGGAGAAGGGAACCAGGGCCCAGCAGGTGAAGAAGACAGAGGCGGAGCTGTTCGAGCTGTACAAAGATCCCAACCTGGATCACAAGCCGGAGCAGCTGGCCAAGAGAGGCGGAGCCCACTATTCCGACGCCGCCTGCGAGACCATCGCTTCCATCTACGGCAACAAGAACGCCCACATCGTGGTCTCCACCAGGAACAACGGCGCTGTGCCGGATCTTCCCGCTGACTGCGTGGTGGAGGTATCTGCCCACATCGGCGCCTGCGGCGCGCTGCCCATCGCCTTCGGACCGCTTCATCCGGCAGAGAGGGGCTGGCTCCAGGTTATGAAGAATATGGAGCTGTGTGTCTGCGAGGCTGCCGTGACCGGCGACTACGGACTGGCTCTTCAGGCATTTATCTTAAATCCCCAGGTTCCCTCCGGTACAACCGCGAAGAGAGTTCTGGACGAGCTGCTTATCGCCCACAAGAAATATCTTCCCCAGTTTGCCGAGAAGATCGCCGAGCTGGAAAAAGAAGGCGTCACCATCAAGGACGATGTGGCAAGAGAGCTGACAGAGCAGGGACTGTAATTCATACAGATTTTCATAGAACAGGCAGGGCCGCGGCCCTGCCTTTCGTTATACATTTGGAGTCCTGGGATGAAGACGCGGGTTTATGCCAGGGAGCCCATGGGGTCCCAGGGTTTTAAGACAATAGGCTTTGTGTCCAGGAGATCCAGCTGTTCTCTGGTCAGGTGCTTCTTATTTACCACCACCTGGTACAGATACTCGGTGAACCACTGGTCGCTCATGACATAATATCCTTTTTTCCCGGAATCCTCGCCCCAGCTGTTCTCCACCTGCCACCGGGTGGGGACTTCGCCGTCGGCCAGGTTCACTCCCTGGAACACCATGGCGTGGGTCATAAGGCTCTGACCGTAGTCCAGGCGCTGGGCCTTGTCCATGGGGAAATCTGCCTGGAGAAAATCCGTGAGGTCGTAGATGTCCGGCGCCATGACGCCGGTGTCCCGGTTCACGTAAGGGCCCATATCGCAGCCGAACCACACCGGCTCCCCGTCTTTCAGCTGGGCGATGGCGGCTTTTTTAAGTTCCTCTATGGGAAGATTGATATAGCACACCGGCTGTCCCTCTTTCACGCTGCCGAGCATGTCCACGGTGTATCTGCGGTAGAAGGGCTTGTCGCCGGTGGGGGCATTGATCAGGCTTATGTAGTCGTTTAAGTCCATGTCCACGTATTTTTGGAAAAATTCTTTGGGAGTAAGGCCGGTCTCCTGAATGAGGGTTCCCTTCTTGTCCCTGACCTCCATGTCCACCGTCTTCGGCGGCTCTCCCAGACAGATGCACAGCATGCGGTAGATATCCTGGAGCATGAGCGCTTTCTTTTCCTCCAGTTTTTCTCTGCCGTCGCCTTCCCCGGCGGCGCGGCGGAGAATACAGGCGTCATTTCTCAAAAGCTCAGTCATGACCCGGTTCATCTCCCTGGTGCTGCCGGACACGGCTGACTCGGGCATGGCGTACTTGGGAACCACGCCGTATTTTTTTACAAGGCCGGCCATCATGTCCCACTGTCCGCCGTCGCCGACGGGGTCGGACAGAAGGTGGCACAGGAGCCGGCTTCCCACAGGCTCATCTAAAGTGTCCAGGATATTCTCCAGAAACCAGTTGGATTTCTCCAGCTTGTCCCAGAACAGAAGGTAGCTCTGGGACAGCTCAAAATTTTCCAGGTTGTAGTTTTTGATGATTCGGGAGCGCATCACGTTGGCGGCGGCAAACAGCCAGCAGCGTCCGCTCTGTTTCTGGTTGGTCATGGCGCCCTGTTTTATGGTCAGAGAAAACTCATGATTGTTTTTTCTGGCAGACATGGGGTTTAGGCATGTCTTCAGGAGTCCGGCGGACATGACCGCGTCTCTGGCGATCCGGCCCGCAGGGCTGCCGTTAAAATTCTCGCTGTACCGGGCCAGGGCTTCCTGGGTGATATGTTTCGTCATTGGTAAAGCCTCCTTAATAAAACGTTTCTGATGCCGGGAAAGGCTTTGCGCTTCGCGCCCCTCCAGCATCTCCATATACTATAACGCGGAAAAACGGATTTGTCAGCAGATTTTTAACTTGACATTTTTTGAAAAAGTTGTTACTGTTCACGGTGGGAGGAGTCTCTTTGGACGGCTGCGCCGGACGAAAAGCATGGAGAGTCTGCCCGGTGAGGAATTTTGGCATGGATTTTGGCCTGGAGGACTGCGGGCCGGAAGGAGGAGAAGGTGAAAAATATGAGAAGATTTTCCGTGAGACGGTGGGGGGCTGTGCTGCTGGCCGCGTGTCTGCTTGGCGGCTGCGCCCAGGCGGAAGGCGGGCAGGGACAACAGACCCAGACGAAGGAGAAGACCAGTCTCTATGACAGGGGACTGGCAGTCATACAAAAGATGGACACCATGGCGGAGTCCGACAGCTACATGGAGATGATGGGCGGGTCGCCGGAGGTGCTGGAGGTGGTGAGCGACATGGGGAAGGGAGACTATTCCGCGCCGGAGAAGGTCTGGAAGGTGACGGTGCCGGAGGGCGCCATAGATGCCCTGTTTGACGCCTACGGTATTTCACTGGATTCCGTGCCGGAGGAGATTAGGCCGGATCTGCAGCAGCGCATCGTGGAGTCGGCGCCGACCCTGGTGGGCAGCCAGGCAGGGATCTCCTTCATAGCGGCCATGAGCCTGGTGACGGCCACGGAGTATTTTGTCGACCAGGAGCTGACGGAAGATACGATATATTTTTACATGTACGGCGGAACCTGCAGCGGCGCGGTAGTGTTTTCCGTCCACGACGAGGGCATCGTGTCAGCCACGGGACATTTTGTCTCCAACGAAATGCTGGGGGAGATGGAGGACGAGGACGGATTTGGGCAGATACTCGCCATGAGAGGGCTGGCGGGAGTCCAGATCTCGGAAGTGTCTCCCCGGTAGCGGTGGCGGCCGCATAACCGGCGCCTTTAAAGAATAAAAATATTTTTATAAATAATTTCACTGTTGCTGGGCATGATATTCCTGTAAGACTTATGTACTCAAGTATTCAGGAGGAAGATATCATGACGAAACTGGATTGTAATGTAACAAACTGTCTTCACAACTGTGACAACCACTGCTGCAAGCAGGCCATTATCGTGGACGGGAGCAAGGCGAAGGACTGCTGCGATACCTGCTGCGGAAGCTTTGACGAGAATAAGGACGGGTCTTTCCACAACCTGTTCAAGACGCCGGAGAGCCGCCTGGAGGTTGACTGCGAGGCGGTAAACTGTGTCTACAACAGAGACCGCCACTGTGAGGCGGACCACATCGGCATCGCCGGGGACGGGGCGTCTGACGCCAGCCATACGGAGTGCGCCACCTTCCGGATGAGGTAATGGACAGGAATAAGGTGAGAGCCGCAGCCGGCAGGGTGTGAGCGCCATAAAATTTAACAGGCAGAGAGCCGTAAGATTTTCGGAGAATGAAAATCTTACGGCTTTTTGTGGTTAAATGTGATTGCGCGGGGAGGGAATTCGTTGTATCATTAATTTAGTGGTTTGCAGATCGGAGGGAGGGGCTTATGAGCAGGCAGGAAAAATATTTGGAGGCGCTGAACCGTGAGGGGTTGTTTGAGAGTCCGGGGCACAGGACACGTTTCAAGGAGCTGATGGACTGTTACAGCCAGTATCCGTTTTTCAACGGCGGGCTTTGCAAATGCATGTATCTGTCGGCGTGGGACGAGGAACATTTCGCCATCATACTGGAGGTGCTGACAGAGCTGGCTCTGGGCAGAGAGAGGAACACGGAGGAGATGAGGATTCAGGGAGATGCCCTGGCCGGGGAGCATATGGGCGGGGAGTATCATGTGTACCAGCTTTCCAACGCGTTCCTTGACAACCGGGAGTTTGTTCTGGAGGAGGGGGCGGCGCTGTCTCAGGAATTTGAGCATATTATCGGGCAGGCTCTCAAGGCGGCCAGAGTCATCGACCAGATTGAATGTTGTGAGCAGCCATGAGAACGGGAGAACAAATATCGTAAGAAATCTTCATGGTTCTTTAATAGCCATTTTCTTTCATATGGGATATAATGGTTCTGCGCTCAAAGAAATAGAGGCGCGAAAATGAAAGAACCATAAAGGAGAGAATTATGAGAAAGAAAATTACAGCATTGACGGTGGGAGTCGCTGCGGCCATGCTGATCGCGGCCGGCTGTGCAGGACAGTCAGACAGCCATACATCTGCCGTAGAGTCCACAGCCCAGACCGGGACGGCGGCGGAGAGTGAAACTTCTACAGAGACCGGGACTTCCAAGGCTCAGGAGACGGACACGAAGGCGGAGGAAGAGAGCAAAGAGGAGACGCCCGACAGCGGGTCGGAGGAGACGGAAGACAACCTGGCGGAAGACGGCCTGGAGGTTCCGGTGAAGATCTGGGGCGAGATCACGGAGATCGCCGAGGGAGTCATCTATGTGGACAATCAGTCGGAGAATTCCTCCACAGGAGAGATTGTTCTCAACATCGATCCGGAGAACACGCTGATACTGGACGGGGAGAACGGATTTCCCGTGGAGTTTGGTGACATCCAGAAGGGAAAGTTTGAGGCGTACCTGGGGCCGGCCATGACCATGTCGCTGCCGCCTCAGACCACGCCGGTGATGGTGATCGTGAACCTTCCCGAAGAAACTTCGGCGGCCCAGTATGTGATCGCGGCGGGAACGGTTGAAGAAAAAGACGGGGTGAAGACCCTCGGCGGGAAAGGCGGAGGGGAGTACACCCTTTCCCAGGAAGTCTCCATCATACCTTTCCTCACCAGACAGATGGTGACTCTGGAGGATATCCAGGAGGATTCCCGGTGCCTGGTGTGGCTGGGCGCCGATGAGACGGTGGAGAGGATTGTTCTGTTCAACTAAAAGACAGCGGGTCCGGGAGGCGCGCTGACAGGGGGAGCCATGAAAAAGCCATTAGAGCAGGAAGTACAGGAGCTGGTGTCGGATATCCTGGAGGATTACAAGGGGAGCCGGGCCATCGACCGGATGGAAGATTTTCCCGACCAGCCGGACAAGGACGTGATCATCAACATTGTGAATAAGATGCTCAGAATTCTCTATCCGGGATATTACAGGGACCGCACATACCGGGTCTACAACGCGGCGAGCCAGCTGTCCCTGCAGATCGAGGATGTGATGTACCACTTAAACAGAGAGATATCCAAGGTCCTGAAGTACAGTTCGGACCAGACGAGGGACAGCGGGGACGTCACCATCGCGTTCCTAAAGAGGATACCGTCTGTGAGAGAGTATCTGGAGACGGATTTGGAGGCGGCTTTTGACGGGGACCCGGCGGCGGCAAGCAGGGATGAGATCATCCTCTCCTATCCGGGAATGCTGGCCATCACGGTGTACCGCCTGGCTCATGAGCTGTTCCTTCTGTCGGTGCCTCTGATTCCCAGAACCATGACCGAGTATGCCCACAGCGTGACGGGGATCGATATTCATCCGGGAGCGACTATAGGAAAGTACTTTTTCATCGACCACGGGACGGGGATCGTGGTGGGAGAGACCACGGTGATCGGAGAGCATGTGAAGGTCTATCAGGGCGTGACCCTCGGCGCGCTGTCCACAAGCGGCGGACAGAGGCTGAAGAACAAAAAGAGGCACCCTACCATAGAAGATTATGTGACCATCTATTCCAACGCGTCTATACTGGGCGGGGAGACCGTCATCGGCAGGGCTTCTGTCATCGGCGGAAACTCCTTTATCACCCGGTCCGTGGCGCCGGGAAGCAGAGTGAGCATCAAGAGTCAGGAGCAGTGATCTGTAAAAATTTTTTAAAGGAGCAAAGGCTATGTTAAATGATCGGTGGGTATTTCGTGAGGACGTGAAGGCGGAGTGCGTGGGCAGAGGCGTTGTGAGGAGAGTGCTGGCTTACAGCAAGGATCTGATGTGCGTGGAGAACACCTTTGCCGAGGGGGCAGTGGGAACCCTGCACCACCATCCCCACACCCAGATCACCTATGTGGTCAGCGGGGTTTTCGAGTTCGAGATCGACGGGGAGAAGCGGATCGTAAAGGGCGGGGATACCATGCTCAAGCTGGACGGCGTGGAGCACGGGTGTGTGTGCCTGAAGGAAGGCGTTCTCCTGGATATCTTCAACCCTATGAGAGAGGACTTTGTGTAATACAGACGTATCGGCGGCCGGGGATGGCCGCCTTTTATAATCATCATCATATTAGGTAAGGGAAAAACATCATAAAAAAATTTTAAAAGGAGATGAATCGATTCAGAAGGATTCGTCTTTTTTTGTGAAAGTCTGGACGGGGCCGCTGTGTGTGGGGATGAAATGCCAAACAACAGGTTTTCATGCACCGGCGCCGTGCCGGCAGAGCTGCCGATTTTGAGGAGCCTGAAAAAAACACATGGTTTCTCTGCAAAAGTGCTTGCATATGGGAAGAAAATGCGTTAAACTGTACTAGTACAATTAATACACTGGTCATACACGGACAGAGAAAATCCGGGCAGCCGTGGAATCGGAAAAAATTTGAAGTGAAAAGAAGCAGTCTGTCGTTATAGTAGTCAGAGATAGACATAGATGAAGGAAAGGGGAGTCATATGGACGAGAACAGCAGGATACAGAACAGCCAGATGATAAAGGACATGGAAGAGGAAGCCAGGCTCAAGGAGGAAGAAGAGCAGTTTGAGGCGGAACTGGCAGAACTGATGAAGCCGGACCAGCCGGGCAGGAGGAAGAAAAAGAAGAAAAAGAAGAAGTCGGGGCAGGGGAGGAAGCAGTGGAGTGCAAAGAGAAAGGCCATCACAGCCGCTGTGGTGATTCTGGCTGCCGCCGGGGCGTTTAAGGTCTTTGGGGGAAAGAAGGAGAATGTGGTCATGGTGAGCACCGGGGCGCTTATCAGGGGAGACATACAGTCGGAGCTGACCATCAGCGGTCCGGTGTCGGGAACCGACAGTGTAGACGTGGTGTCCAACCTTCACGCGGAGGTGACGGAGATACAGGTGAAGGAGGGCGACCGGGTGGAGCAGGGGCAGCTTCTGGCCGTCATCGACGACAGCGACGTGAGAAAAGAGGTGGAGATAGCCCAGAACGCCTATGACCTTGCGGTCTCTACATACAATGAGCAGCAGATACAGGCAGAGAACGGCTACGCGGGGGCGCTGCAGCAGCTGGAGGCAGCACAGAGAGAGTACAACAGAACCAATATCCTTTACCAGTCGGGAAGCATGTCCCAGCTGGAGTGGGAGACGGCCAGGGATAAGCTGAGGGAGGCTCAGAGGCAGGTGAAGACCTTCACTGTCGTGGATGGCAGGGCTGTTGCCAACGAGTCCTATGCCCTCCAGGTAAAGAACGCGGAGTTTGAGCTGGAGAAGAAGAAAGAGCAGCTGGAGGATACCCAGGTCACCAGCCCTATAGCAGGAACCGTGGTCCGGGTCAACGCCAAGGTGGGCCGGTTCGCAGACAAGATCGAGGACGAGAAGCCTATGTTTATCATCGAGAATCTGGACTCGCTGGAGATGAAGGTAAGCGTCAGCGAATATTCCATCGGAAATATTTCCGTGGGCCAGGAGGCGGTGATCAGCGCGGACATCTTAAACGGCGGAACCGTGGCCGGCCAGGTGATGGCCATCTCCCCCACAGGGGAGGAGAAAGGCGGGGGCTCCACGGAGCGGGTGATTCCCACCACCATCGAGATTCTGGACAAGGAAAGCCGGCTGATGGCCGGCATCACTGCCAGGGCGAAGATCATCCTTGACGAGGCCGAGGACGCGTGGATCGTTCCTATTTCCTCGGTTCTGGAGACCGGGGACGGAACCTTTGTGCTGGCGGTGGAGCAGGGGGTGATCCGGTGGATCGCCGTGGAGACAGGTGTGGAGAGCGATATCCAGGTGCAGGTGATTCCTGTGGAGGAGGGAGCCCTCCAGGAAGGAATGGGGATCGTGACGGCGCCTCATGAAGGGCTGGCAGAAGGCATGAGTGTTGTGGAAATGGGAGCCGGAAGGTAGGTGCGCTATGGCGGAGGAATTGATTCGGCTGAAAGATCTGGTGAAGATCTATGATACGGGAGCCATTAAGGTTCTGGGACTTAAGAGGATTAATCTGACCATCAACAGGGGAGAGTTTGTGGCCATCATGGGAAAATCGGGGTCCGGCAAATCCACCCTGATGAATATACTGGGGTGCCTGGACCGGCCCTCCATGGGACATTATTATCTGGACGGAATCGATGTGGCGTCCATGACGCCAAACCAGCTGTCGGAGATCAGGAACAAGAAGATCGGGTTTGTGTTCCAGTCTTTCAATCTGATTTCCAGGACATCGGCATTAAAAAATGTGGAGCTGCCCATGACCTATGCCAGGGTCGGAAAAAAGGCAAGGCGGGAGAGAGCGCTGAAACTGCTGGACCGGGTGGGGCTTTTGAGCCGCGCTCACCATCAGCCCAACGAGCTTTCAGGAGGACAGAGGCAGAGGGTGGCCATTGCCAGGGCTCTGGCCAATGAGCCGCCGCTGATACTGGCAGACGAGCCCACGGGCAATCTGGACACGGCGGCATCCGAGGAGATTATGGGGCTGTTTGCGCAGCTCCACAAGGAAGGGGCCACGGTGGTGGTGGTTACCCATGAAGAGAATATAGCGGAATTTACGGACCGGATTATCCGGTTCCAGGACGGGCTGGTGATCAGCGACGAAAGGAGAGGAGGAGGAGGAAGTGCTGTTTGAAAATATGAGTATGGCGTTTTCCGCTATTCGGGTCAACAAGATGCGGTCGTTTCTGACCATGCTGGGAATCATCATCGGCATCGGGTCGGTTATCTCCATCGTCTCCATCGGCGATACCATGAGGAGCCTGTTCGCGGACCTGTATAAGGATGTGGGAGTTACCCAGGCGTATATGTGCGTGGGGTACTGGATCGATGACAGGAGGATGAGCGATTATTTTACCCTGGATGACATGGAGAGGGTGAAGGAGGTGTTTGGGGATTCCATCACCTATATAGACAGCGCCGCTTCGGTGGGGGCCGAGGCCATCAATAAAAAGACTACGGTGAATTTCGATTATACGGGGATTGATTACAATTATATCGATGTGCAGCCTGTGGATATGGTCTATGGGAGATACTTAAATGAGGGGGATGTGCTGGGACGGAAGAAGAACGTGGTCATGGACGTGGACAGCGCCATGCTGCTGTTCGGCATGGAGAACGCGGTGGGACAGACTTTTCGGACGGACTTGTATGGAAATGTGGATGAGTTTACGGTGGTGGGCGTGTATAAAAAGGAGATGAACGCGTTCCAGGCGCTGATGATGGGGGGAAGGTCCGACAGAGGGTCGGCCTTTGTGCCCTATACGCTGCTGACATGGCCCAATGATTATTTTTATTATCTGCGTCTGTTTGCCAGCGAGGATGTGGACCTGAACGAGTTTTTTGACCAGCTGAAGGCTTATGTGTCCAATATTAAGGGCAGGGAGCCGGAGGATATGTACATGGAGACTGCCATGGAGCAGATGAACTCCGTGGATACGGTCATGGGGGGACTGTCGGCGGCGGTTGGGGGAATCGCGGCGATTTCTCTGCTGGTTGGAGGAATCGGAATCATGAATATCATGCTGGTGTCGGTGACGGAGAGAACCAGGGAGATCGGCATCAGAAAGTCACTGGGGGCGAAGACAAGGGATATATTGATTCAGTTTTTGACGGAGTCGGCAATTTTGTCGGCCTGCGGGGGGATTATCGGGATCGTCATCGGAGTCGGGCTGGTGTCGGGAATCGGGATGGCTTTCGGCATCGGGGCGGTGATCCGGCCGTCGGTGGTGGTGCTGGCTGTGTCGTTCTCGGCGGCGGTGGGGGTGTTTTTCGGACTGTATCCGGCGTCGAAGGCGGCTAAGGCGGACCCCATTGATGCGCTGAGGTATGAGTAAGGGCGTGAAGGCAGGAGGATGCGGCTTATGCCAGAAGCAAAACAGGCGCTGCCCCGTATGAGCCGCAGAATGTTCCGGTGCGCGTAATATTGCCGCTCGATTGTCCGTGGGAAGAAGAACAGGGCTGGGGCGCTGTTTTTGTGGAGGAGAAATTTGTAAAGGTGGATTGAGTTTGGAGGGGGAGGGGCGGTGAGGGGATGGGAAGGGAGAGTGGAGTGGGCTGGCTCGGCCCCCCTTGGGGGGGCGAGCGGCGCTTATGGGGGGAGAGGGATTGGCGGGAGCGGGGCCGCAGTGACGCTCGATTGCGCTGCACTCCATCTCGCTCATCGGGCTTCGCCCTATGGAAAAATAAAAGTACAAATGGTTTTACGTGAGCGAGCTCCCGACAACCATTTGTACTTTTATTTTTCCGCACTGCTCATTGCCAGTATGAAAAATCTGTGCTATACTTATTCAGATATTGATTTTTTTATTGGTTGGCTGTTTCCATTAAGCTGCGGGTGGTGAGATATAGATGTTGAATGAGGAAAAGATTAAGTTGATGACCAGTATAGGAATGTTTGAGAAGCGGGAGGGACGGAGGATTTTTTTGGTGAACCGGTTCTTTAGAGGGGATTATATTGGAAGATATGTTTTGAGGTCTTTTTTGGGGTTTACGGTCTGCTGGCTGCTGGGGACGGGGCTGGTGGTGCTTTATAAGGCGGAGGAACTGCTGGAATCGCTGGATTTCAGTAAGATTCAGGATAACCTCAGCTCTTATGTCACGGCTTATGGGGTGGGGCTGGCGGTGTATCTTTTGATTACTTGTGTGGTGTACTGGAGAAGATATGAGTATGCGAAGAGGGGGATGAAGGTCTACACGGCGAAGCTGAGGAGGCTGGAGAAGCGCTATGAACTCCAGGGGAAAACCGGACAGGGAGGTAGAAGGTTATGATGGCTCTGTTAGTGTTCAGGGAGAAGTTGAGATCATTCTATGGCAAATATGACGCGTTTATTATTCCGTTAGCCAAGTTCGGGCTGGGGCTGGCCGTGTTTTTTATATTGAATATCAATGTGGGATTTATGGTGAAACTGAAAAATCCGGTGATTCCCGTGGTGCTGGCCCTGGCATGTTCTTTTTTGCCTTATGGGGTCATATCTTTTCTGGCGGGGCTGGTGCTCCTGGGACACATAAGCAGCGTGTCCGTGGAGATGGCGCTGATACTGGCGGTTCTGCTGGTGATGGTGGCGATTCTCTACTACGCCTTTCAGCCGGGGGACAGCTATCTGTTGCTGCTGACGCCTGTTTTTTTCTATCTCAGGATTCCTTATGCCATCCCCCTTCTGGCTGGGCTTTCCGGCGGGCTGACGGGGGCGATACCTGTGAGCTGCGGCGTGTTCATGTACTATATCGTGCAGTATGTCAAGCAGAACGTGGGAGTATTGACCAACGACACGACGGCTGACATTATCCAGAAGTATGTCCAGATTGTGAGGAATATCGTATCCAACAACCAGATGCTTCTGATGATTGCCGTCTGCGCCGCGGGAATCCTGGTGGTGTATCTGATACGGATTCTGTCTGTGGATTACGCGTGGCATATCGCTATCGTGACGGGAGCCCTGGTACAGCTGGCAGTGGTCTTTGTAGGCGATTTTGTCTTTGACATCTCAACGCCTGTGATAGAGCTTCTGGCGGGAACCATGGCTTCGGTGCTCATAGCGCTGGTGTATAATTTCTTTGTTTTTGCGGTAGATTACAGCCGGACGGAGTATCTGCAGTTTCAGGATGACGACTACTGTTACTATGTGAAGGCGGTTCCCAAGATTACCGTGTCAGCGCCGGATGTGAAGGTGCAGAAGATCAATTCATCCAAGAACAGAAGAAACAGAGAGTTCCCGGAGAGATGACCGGAGGCGCGGGAGACTGAAGATAGGAGCGGGAACGCCAAAAGAACGGAGAAAGCGAATAAAAAGGAGGTGGGAATATGGCAGAGATCCTTACCATGCTGCGCAGCTGGATGTCTTTTTTACCGAAGATTACATATATGAATATTGTAGAGATCATCATTATCGCGTTTTTGATCTACGAGATTCTTCTCTGGATAAAGAACACCAGGGCATGGACGCTGCTGAAGGGAATCGTCTTTATTTTGGGATTCGCCATGTTCACATATATATTAAAACTGGATACCATCATGTGGATTCTGGAAAAGACGGCCCTGGTGGCGACCACGGCTCTGGTTATTATTTTCCAGCCTGAGCTGAGGCGGGCCCTGGAACAGCTGGGAAGCAAGAACTTAGTCAGCGTGTTTCTGCCCTTCGACGACAGCAAAAGGGACACGGGATTCACGGAGAAGACGGTGAACGAGCTGGTGAGGGCCTCCTTTGAGATGGCTAAGGTCAAGACGGGAGCCTTGATGGTCATTGAAAAGGGATCCCCGCTGAAGGATATCGAGAGGACCGGCATCATGGTTGACGGCATTGTCACCAGCCAGCTTCTGATCAATATATTTGAGCACAACACGCCTCTCCACGACGGCGCGGTGATCATCCGCGGCAACCGCGTGGCGGCGGCCACGTGCTATCTGCCGCTCTCCGACAACGGCAGCATCAACAAGGCTCTGGGGACCAGGCACCGGGCGGCGGTGGGAATCAGCGAGGTGGCAGACAGCCTCACCATCGTGGTGTCCGAGGAGACAGGCCGGGTGTCGCTGGCGGAACACGGCAACTTAAGGGGCGTCGGCGACGCCCAGTCTCTCAATAAGATTCTGACCGAGTATTTTGTCCAGGAAGAATCGTCTGCCAATCGTTTCAGGATTTGGAGAGGAAGGCTGAAAGATGAAAGAAAAACTGACAAATAATCTGGGACTGAAGTTTCTGTCCATCGGCCTTGCCATATTCGCGTGGTTTATGGTAGTCAATGTGGTGAATCCCCTGGTGGTGGATTCGGAGGAAGTCCCAGTGGAAATGATCAATGAAGATATATTGAGCCGGGCGAACCTGACATACGAGATCATCGGGAAAAAGACTGTCACCGTCACCTACGAGGTCAGAACCAGAGACCGGTACAAGGTGTCCGCCAGCGATTTCTACGCCAGCGCGGATCTGGCCAATCTGTACGATGTGACGGGCTCCATCCCGGTGAACGTGGAGATTATCAACCGGGACGCCAGAAGCCTTATCGAGGGGGCCGTGACGGTGAAGCCGGGAGTGGTGCGGATTCAGACAGAGGAGCTGCAGAGGAAGCGGTTTGACGTGGTTCCCGACGTGAGCGGCGAGGCGGAGGAGGGCTATGCCATCGGCAACGTACTGGTGCGGCCGGAGTACGTTTATATCACCGGGCCCGTGTCGGTGGTGGGGCAGATCAGTTCCGTGGGAACAGAGATCGACGTGTCGGGAATCGAGACGGACGTGTCGGGAAGCAGCCGGGTGATGTTGTATGACGCCAACGGCAACGAACTGACGGATCTGGGCGACAAGGTGAGCTTAAGCCGCTCCGAGGTGGATTACCAGGTGAGTGTCTTGAGAGTGAAGAATTTAAGTCTTGATTTCCAGGTGAGCGGTCAGGTGGCTGACGGATACCGGTTCACGGGAGTGGAGAGCGATGTGAAGACTGTCTCGGTGGAGGGGATGAAGTCGGCTCTGGCCTCCCTGAGCACCATCATGGTTCCGGGTGAGCTGCTGAATGTGGACGGCGCCACAGGAGATGTGACTGTAGAGGTTGACTTAAATGAACTTTTGCCGGATAATGTAAGTATGGCGGCGGCATCTGCCACAGAAGCCATGATTACTTTGAGAGTAGAGAAGCTGGAAGACAGAAGCGTTGTGTTTAACACCCGGAGCCTGGTTCTGTCAGGGATGTCGGACGAGTACGAATATGAGATTGACAGCAGCCAGGTTACCGTGTGGATCAGAGGTCTCACGGAGGATCTGGACCGTCTGGACTTCGCCGGTCTGACAGGACAGGCAGACGTATCCATGCTGAGTCCCGGATACGCCAACGTGTATGTGAATGTGGAGCTGCCGGAAGGCTTTGAACTGACCAGATCGGATCCGCTGCCGGTCCGCGTGACGGAGATTGCCCAGGAGGAGGAGTCCCCGGAGGATGGGGAGGACGATGACAGCGGCGAGGGCGGAGAAGGCCAGGATACAGCAGACACAGCAGAGACAGCGGCGACAGAATAATGGAGAGGAAGTTTATATGGTAAAAGCAAAAGTAGTGATCAGGAATCTGACCGGCCTGCATCTGAGACCGGCTGGGATTCTTTGCAATAAGGCGATTCTTTACAAATCCAAAATACAGTTTCAGACCGACCGCACCACGGCCAACGCCAAGAGCGTGTTAAGCGTTCTCGGGGCCTGCGTAAAGTCCGGCGATGAGATTGAGTTTATCTGCGAGGGAGAAGATGAACAGGAGGCGTTGGATTCCATGATCAAGGTCGTAGAAGACGGCCTGGGAGAATAATTACACTAAATTTTAAGGAGGGGAAGCATTATGTTTAAGGGAACTAATGCGTCAGCAGGTATCGGCATCGGCAAAGCGGCAGTTATCAAGGAAGTGGAGATGGTGATCCGTCCGGACAAAGTGGCCAGCGTGGAGGCTGAGGTTCAGCGTTTCAGGGGAGCGCTGGCGGATACAGTTGCCCAGACCAAGGCCCTGGCGGACGATCTGGCTACCAAGGTAGGGGAGAAGGAAGCCGAGATCATGAACGGACACCTGATGCTGCTGGCAGATCCTATGATGACCGGGGAGATCGAGGAGGCCATCAAGAGAGACAGCGTATGCAGCGAGTATGCCATCGAGACTACCTGTACCACCTATGCGGATCTGTTCGCATCCATGGACGACGAGCTGATGCAGCAGAGAGCCACGGATATGAGGGATATCAAGACCAGAATGCAGCAGGTGCTGCAGGGAATCAAGCCGGTGGATATCGCCTCCCTGCCGGAGGGCAGCATCATCGTGGCAAAGGACCTGACTCCGTCTATGACGGCAGGCATCAATCCGGCCAACGTGACCGGCATCGTCACGGAGCTGGGAGGAAAGACTTCCCACAGCGCCATCCTTGCGAGAGCCCTGGAGATTCCGGCGGTAGTCGCGGTAAGCGGCGTGATGGATAAGATTCAGGAGGGCGACTCCATCGTGCTGGACGGCAGCGAGGGCATCGTGATCGTGAACCCCACCGATGTGGAGAAGGCGGAGTACACTGCCAAGAGAGACGTGTTCCTGAGAGAGAAAAAAGAACTTGAGAAATACATCGGCATGCCCACGCTGACAAAGGACGGCGTGCACATCGAGCTGGTTGCCAACATCGGCAATCCTGACGATGTGGCCAAGGTTCTCCAGTATGACGGCGAGGGAGTGGGACTGTTCCGCACGGAGTTCTTGTTTATGGACCGCACCTCCATGCCCACCGAGGAGGAGCAGTTCGAGGCATATAAGAAGGTTGCCGTTGGGCTGGCGGGCAAGCCGGTGATCATCCGCACCCTGGATATCGGCGGCGACAAGGAGATTCCGTATATGGGCCTGGCAAAGGACGAGAATCCTTTCCTGGGCTACCGCGCTATCCGCCTGTGCTTAGACCGCAAGGAGGACATCTACCGTCCTCAGCTCCGCGCCCTGCTTCGCGCCAGCGCCTTCGGCGGAATCAAGATTATGATTCCCATGATCACCTGTTTGGACGAGATCCGTGAGGCAAAGGCCCTGATCGAGGACGTGAAGAAAGAGCTGGATGCCGAGGGAATCGACTACAACAAGGAGATCCAGGTAGGCATCATGGTGGAGACAGCGGCGGCTTCCCTGATGGCGGACGTATTCGCCGAGGAAGTTGACTTCTTCAGCATCGGAACCAACGACCTTACCCAGTACACTATGTCGGTGGATCGCGGAAACGAGAAAATCTCCTACCTGTATTCCACCTTCAACCCGGCAGTGCTGCGCAGCATCCGCAACATCATCCGCTGCGGAAGAGAGGCTGGCATTATGGTAGGCATGTGCGGTGAGGCTGCCAGCGACCCGATGATGATTCCGCTTCTGCTGGCCTTTGGACTCAACGAGTTCAGCATGAGCGCTTCGGCGATTCTGAAATCCAGAAAGATGATCACGGAATACAGCATCGAGGAGCTCCAGGCAGTGGCGGAGAAAGCCATGAGCTTTACTACAGCAAAGGAAGTAGAGGCTTACATGAAGGAGTTCATCAACCAGTAGGCATCTAAAGGACAGAGGCGTATGTTAGTTTACAGTATCTGCTACGCCGTCAGCTACGGATGTTCCCGAGCCGGATGGTACTATCTGTCCGGCGGGGTTCTCCTGGCAGCGGCCGGCTATCTATATTATTATGATTATCATAGGTCAGGCTATCTGATTCATCTTCGGGGAGTGTTCTCAGCCTTTTGGGTGGGAGGGCAGGCCATGGCCTGCTTAAAACTGAGCAATCTTCAAAGTGACTGGGAGCTGGTGACGTGGGTGTGCTTTTATCTGGCGCTGGCGGGCTTTTGGCTGACTTATGAGTTTGCCGGCCGCTTTGAGGGAGAGGCGCGGGGCAGGAGAAGACGGAGAAATACCTCCTTTGCCCGCCCTGTTTTCCGGTGTATGCAGGTCCTGACCCTGATTTCACTGTCCGCCTTCCTTTTTGAGGCGGTGAAACTGGGGTATGTGCCTCTGTTTGTGAGAGGTGTTCCCCACGCGTACTCGGAGTTCCACATTACAGGAGTCCACTACTTCACGGTGTCCTGCGTCCTGGTTCCTCCTCTTGCCGTTCTCTTTTTCCTGGAAGGGGGCAGCAGGCGGACATACCGGAACGCGGCGGCTATCGCTATGACGGTGACGGCTCTGGCCATACCACTGTTGTGTGTTTCCAGATTTCAGCTGATTTTCTCAGTACTGGTGGCGTGCTTTACCTTCGGCGCGTATCAAAAGAGATTAAATCCATGGATACTGCCTGCCATACTTGCGGCCTTGCTCCCGTTTTATGTAATCCTGACGGTGGCCAGGAGCCATGACATCGCATATCTCAATGGGATCTTTGAGATGAAGAACAGCCAGCTTCCCATTTTTATTTCACAGCCATATATATACATCGCCAATAACTATGAAAACTTCGACTGCCTGGTGGCGGCTCTGCCTGAACATACCTTCGGCATCCGGATGCTGTTCCCCGTGTGGGCTCTGACCGGCCTCAAGTTTTTGTTTCCCCATCTGATCAGCTTCCCTCTGTATGTAACCAAGACGGAACTGACCACGGTGACGTTATTTTATGATGCCTATTATGACTTCGGCATCCCTGGAGTTGTGATTTTCGCGTGTATCCTGGGGGGAGCGGCCTACTGTCTGGTAAAAAAGACAGAGGATATGAAAAATCCTGTGGGCTGTCTGTTCTATTCCCAGTTTGCCGTGTACATGATGCTGTCATTTTTTACAACCTGGTTCAGCAACCCGACAACCTGGTTTTATCTGGCAGTGACCGGGGCGGCGGCCGTGTACTGCCAGATAGGCCGAAAATAGTATCCGAGAATAAGGGAGGAATGTACCTATGAGTTTGTGGGAAACATATATAAGAGACGTTGAGCCCTATGTGCCGGGGGAACAGCCCGGCGGGGAAAACATAATCAAGCTGAACACCAACGAGAATCCGTATCCGCCGGCTCCCGGAGTGGAGAAGGCGCTGAGAGATATGGACCCGGCCCTGTTTTGCAAGTACCCGGACCCATCGGCCGGCATCCTTGTGGAGGCGCTGGCAGACTGTTATCGTCAGCCCAGGGAACGGATTTTTGTGGGAGTGGGCTCTGACGATGTGCTCGCCATGGCGTTCCTCACATTTTTTAACTCCAAAAAGCCTGTCCTGTTTCCCGACGTGACCTACTCCTTCTATCCGGTGTGGGCCCGGCTGTTCGGGATTCCCTATGAGACGCCGGCCCTGGACGAGGAGTTTCGCATAAAGCCTGAGGACTACAAGAGAGAGAACGGGGGCATCGTGTTCCCCAACCCCAACGCGCCCACGGGCCTGTTTCTTCCCCTCAGCCATGTGGAGGACATAGTGAAGGCCAACAGAGACAGCGTGGTGATCGTGGACGAGGCGTACATCGACTTCGGAGGCCGGTCCGCCCTGCCTCTCATCGACCGGTATCCCAATCTTCTGGTGGTGCAGACCTTCAGCAAGTCCCGGTCCATGGCAGGGATGCGGGTGGGGTTTGCCGTGGGGCAGGAAGAGCTGATCCGGGCCCTGGGCAATGTGAAATATTCCTACAACTCCTACACCATGAATATGCCCTCCATCGTCCTGGGGACGGAGGCCGTGAAGGACGAGGCCTATTTCAGGGAAACCAGGAGGCGGATCATGAACACCAGGGAGAAGGCCAAGACAAAGCTGGCCCGGATGGGCTTTTCCTGCACGGATTCCATGACCAATTTTTTGTTTATCACCCACCCGAAGGTGAAGGCAGCAGAGCTTTTTGAGGCCCTGAGGCAGCGGCAGATCTATGTCAGGTATTTTCAGGCGCCCCGGCTTGACAGCCATCTGCGGGTGACTGTAGGCACAGATGAGGAGATGGAGGTACTGTACGACTTTTTAGAATCTTATCTGGACAGATTATAAGGCTGGTGATTGAATGGAAGATGGAAGACGGATACTCAGGATTCTTTTGAATATTCTGATACCCGTGACGGAGATTTTGCTGGTGTGCGTTCTGGGGCCGTGGCTTCTCAAGTTTTTTATGCCCTTTGTTATCGGCTGGCTCATTGCCATGGTGGCCAATCCCCTGGTGAAATTTCTGGAAAAACGTTTGAAGCTGGTGCGCAGGCACAGCTCCGTCCTGGTTATCGTGGCGGTCCTGGCGCTGGTCATCGGCAGTTTCTACCTTCTGATGGGAAGGCTGTTTGCGGAGCTGAAAGCTCTGTCTGGAGATCTTCCGGAAATCTACGGGACCATAAGGCTGGAGGTTATGGAGGCGCTGGATTCCTTAAACAGGCTGATGGCCAGGATGCCAAAGACCGTCCAGGAGGGATTCGAGCGGGTCAACGAGAATTTGGGGGAGCTGTTTGGAGGTATCATGCAGCGGGCGGCGTTCCCCACGGTGACGGTGGCGGGAAATGTGGCAAGAGGGATTCCGGCGGTGCTGGTCTACTCTATTGTGGTGATTCTCTCATCCTACTTTTTTATCGCCCAGCAGGATCAGGTCAGGGCTTTTTTCAGGAAAATCATGCCCAAGAGCCTGGACTCCTATGTCGCGCTGTTTAAAAAGGACTTAAAAAATCTCATCGGCGGTTATTTTCTCGCCCAGTTCAGGATCATGTTTGTGGTGGCGGGGGTGCTCGCGGCAGGCTTTATGGTTCTGGGTGTCAGGTACGGGGTTTTGCTGGCCGTGCTCATCGCGGTGCTGGATTTCCTGCCTCTCTTTGGAACCGGCACGGCCCTGATTCCCTGGGCCCTCTTGAAAATACTGTCGGGGGAGACGGCTTTTGCCGTGGGGCTTATCCTTCTGTACGTGCTCACCCAGGTGGTGCGGCAGATCATACAGCCCAAGATCGTGGGGGATTCCATCGGGCTTCCTCCCCTCTTGACCCTGTTTTTCCTATATATAGGTTTTAAGATTCACGGGCTTTCAGGCATGATTCTGGCGGTTCCCGTGGGCATGGTGGGAGTGAAACTGTATCAGTACGGCATGTTTGACTCCCTGATAGGACAGATAAGGCTTTTGGCACAGGAGATTAACAGATTTCGAAAAGGTGACCAATGAAGAAAAAGGATAAAATGATCGCTCTTGCCATGGCGGTTCTGCTGGGACTCGGCAGCCCCTTCCGGGCCTTTGGATTTGATCCCTGGTCCAACGTGAACGGATACTGGATTTCCGCCGACGGCAAGGCGGTTGTCAAGGGGGCTCTGGCCAAGGGGTTCACCATAACCAAGTACCAGAACCGGGCAGGGGACATTAACTGGAAAGAGATAGCGAAAAGCGACGTGTCCTTTGTCATGGTAAGTCTCGGATACTACAAGGACATGGACCCGTTTTTTAAAGACAATATGTCCAACGCCACAAGCGTGGGACTGGAGACGGGAGTCTGTTTTTACGGAAACGCCGTGGATGTGAAAGGCGCGGAGCAGGAGGCAAGATATGTCCTGGATATGGTGAAGGACTACAAGGTGTCCTACCCCATCGCCTACGACGTGGAGTCCCAGGAGCTTTTAAGCCAGGGGCTGACCAAAAGCCAGATAACAGACCAGGTTCTGGCTTTCTGCAAGGTTATCGAGGATGCGGGATACAAGGCGGCGGTGCTGGGGAACAATGAGTGGCTGACCCAGCACATGGAGACCAAGCGGCTCGCCTATGATATCTGGTACAGCCGTTACGGCATGGCCCACACCTTCGAGAACAGAACTCTGTGGAGGTGCACGGACAACGGGACGGTGCCGGGAATCAAGGGGAGCGTGTGTCTGGAGTTTGTCTTCGAGAACTACAAAGAGACGTACGCGGGCACAGGCTGGAGAACCATCAACGGGAAAACCTATTACTTCAGGGATCATGAGATGGTGAAAAAGGCGGTGCTGAAAATAGAAGATACCATGTATTTTTTTGACGAAGACGGAAATTACCGCCTGACAAAATAAAAGAGAGACCGTGAAAGGAAACAATCCCTTCAAGTCTCTCTTTTTTTAAAGACTTTCACCGGACACCGGCGCCGGCGTGACGAACTCCGGTTTGGAGAAGGTCTGGGACACCGGTTTGATTACAGGCCCTTTGTCCCGGTCCGCCCCGAAATCCCCAGAAAGGGGCGCCGGGGCGGCGGAGTTCCTGAGCCTGATGCGCAGAAAGGTCTGGAGAGTTTTCGCGGCCAGCAGGACTATGACCACCGGCAGAATCAAGAGGAAAAAAATCTTCAGCTTCAGGATAAACACCTTTTTTTTCAAAAGTTTTTTCCGGCGGGCCACTTCCCGCTGCTTTTCCTGGAAAAACATGTTGGGCTTCATGGGCTTTTCGTCCTTTCCTTCAGGGCTCTCTCAGCAGTGATTTCATGATGCAGGAGTAGATCTCCTGGCTTTTTTCTTCCCACAGGCCGCACATGGACTCGGCCTGCTCCCGGTCAGGGACGGAGATACTTAAATCCAGAAGAGAAGTCTTTCCCTCCCGGATCTCGCAGTGGACGATGTAGTCCTGGTTAGTGGACTTGTAGTAGTCGGCCACCAGGCCAACCTCATTGCGCATGCGGAATCTGTGTTCCTTCAGATACTGTTCCATGTCCGTCACGATGGCGGGGGGGATATTGTTTCCAAAAAAATTCAGGGTCTCCTCCCCCTCCCGGGTGATCTCATACCGGGTAGTTTTATGGCCGGCCTCCACGCGGATGAGCCCGGCTTCGGACAATTCGTTTAAAGCCTGCTGGAGTGTAAAATAGGTGGCATATTCATGGGCAAGAAAAAAATCCGTTAACTGGGAATTCGTCAGCGGAAAATTAACTTGCTTTAACATGTATAGATTCATTAACTTATATAATGTCATGGGATCTGACAACATCGTCTGCACTCCTTATAAGCTGAATGGTAACAACTCGAATGTCTGAACTGCTACAGCTGATAAGCAAAGGTATGCTGCGGGCATAAAAAATGGAAGCAATGGGGATCGAACCCATGACCTCTCGCGTGTGAGGCGAACGCTCATCCCGGCTGAGCTATGCTTCCATAATAGTGAAAATGAAATTGGATGATGGAGCATACGGGATTCGAACCCGTGGCCTCAACAATGCGAATGTTGCGCGCTCCCAACTGCGCTAATGCCCCAATGACTATATTGTACCACAATATTTGAAAATTGCAATAACTTTCGTGTAGTAAAATAGAAAAAATTGTGCTAGAATAAATTTCAGAGATAAATTTGACCAATGAAAACGGGTGAAGAGACATGAGAGAGCGGATCAATCGCCTGGCAAAAGGCATCATCGATATGGAAACGCCGGTTATGACCGTGGATCCTTCTGTAGCGGAGGAGGAGATCAAGGCAGGAGAGCGGATCAGGCGGGAGCTTCTGGTGACCTGTGACAATCAGGTTCACGGAAAAGGGCTGGTGTACTCTTCAAGCTCCAGAGTCAGGGTACTGACCCCCTCTTTCGGAGGGCTTCGCAGCCATATAGGGTATGAGATAGACAGCAGATATTTGGAATACGGAGACATGATAGAGGGATCTTTTTATCTGGTGACCAACAGCGGAGAAAAAGAGATTCCTTATTCTTTTCGCGTGGCGGCAGGCAATTCGGGAAAGATCCTGAGCCAGCTGAAGACGCCCAAGGACTTCGCGGCCCTGGCGAGGAAAGATTATGACCTGGCTCTCAGGCTGTTTGAGTTCAGGGATTTCACGGAGGCCCCTTTTATGCAGGACATGCACATCCGGGCGATCTATGACGGACTTCACGGCCAGGGCAGCAGGTTCGGGCAGCTGGAGCAGTTTTTTATCGCCCTGGACATAAAGGCGCCGGTGAAGCTGGGGGTCGAGAAGCTGTACCGGGAGTACTACGCCCCGGACGGGGTCATCGCCGACGAGGTGGAGATAAAGAAAGAAGGGTGGGGATATCTGCCCATCACCGTCAGGATCGAGGGCGGATTTATCCAGAGCATCCACAAGACCATAAGCGACGAGGATTTTACCGGGGGCCTCTGCCGTTTTCCCTATGAGATCAACCCGGCGGCGCTTCACGGAGGAAAGAACTACGGGAGCATCATCCTGGAGACCATGTACGAGACCATCAAGGTGGTCATCGAGGCTCACGGAATGCCTGAGCGGGAGAAAATGCCGGCGCCGAAGCGCTATGCCAGGTATCTGTCCCTGCGTCTGGAGTATCAGGCAGGGCGGGAGGGGGCAGAGCAGCTCAAAGGCCTGATGGAGGAGGAACTGGAGCAGCTGCGGATGAGCGGCGGACAGTCCGCCTTCTTGTCTCTGCTCCAGGGGGAGCTGATGGCGGCTCTTGGGAAATACGAGGAGGCCAAGACGTACCTGGAAGAGTGCAGCCAGCAGGTGTACCAGGACAGGATGGAGAAGCCGGGCTGGTACTGCATGTATGAGTACGCTTACACCACCGTGTACCCTGACCAGGAGAGGAGAGAGGCGCTGAAGCGTCTTCTGGGCAAGTACATGGACGAGGGGCAAAGCGATTATCTCCTGTTCTACCTGTATACCCAGTGCGACGAAAACTGGTGTTTTGAGAATCCTGCCGACCTTCTGAGCCAGATGAAGGTACTGTACGGGGAGGGCTGCCGAAGCCCCTTTCTCTACCAGCAGGCCCTGGAGATATGGAATCAGATGCCCCAGCTGCTGTACGGAATCGGGGCTATGGAGCTCCAGGCCCTGAATTACGGCGCCAAGAGGCAGTTGGTCTGTCTGGAGCTGGCGGTGAAGGCGGCCCGGCTGTCCGGCGTCAGCAGACACTCCCAGCCTCTCTGCTGCAGGATGCTGAAAAGGCTGTACGAACATTTCCAGAGCCGGGAGATTCTGGAGGCAGTGTGCAGCCTGATGATTAGGAGCGGCTGCCAGAAGGAGGCGGATTTTGTGTGGTATGACCGGGCGGTGCAGCAGCAGTTGAGCCTGACCCGCCTCTATGAGCATTTTTTGTATTCCCTGCCCAGGGATTACAGCCACGCCATACCCAGACAGGTGCTTCTCTACTTTTCCTATGAACACGACTTGGACCGGAAAAGCAGGGAAGTGCTCTATGAGAATATGATCCGGTATGTGAGCAAGGAGAGTTCTCTTTACCAGGAATATGAGATGGACATCAGCCGGTTCGCGGTGGAGCAGGTTCTGGAATCCAGGATCAACCGCCGCCTGGCAGTGATCTACAACGAGATGATCTACCCGGACATGGTGGATTCTGCCATAGCGAGAGTCCTGCCGGCTCTTTTAAAGTCCTACCGCATCAGCTGCCGCAACCCGCTGATGAAGTATGTGGTGGTGTGCTACGAGGAGCTGACGGAGGAGACGGTGCATCCCCTGGAAAACGGGGTGGCCTACGTGCCTATTTTTTCCAGGGAAGTGAGCATCTTGTTTCAGGACGCTTACGGGAACAGGTACACCCAGATAGGATTTGTGAAGACAAGGGCCATGGACAAGCCGGAGCTGGAGAAAAGGTGTTTTGAGCTTGACCCGGAGCATCCCATGCTGCTTCTGGAGGCCTGCAAAGAGGAGGTCTCAAAGGAGACCATTGACCAGGAGGGCAAAAAGCTTCTGGAACAGGCGTTAAGCCAGCTTCCCCTCCACCCTCTGTACCGCCGGGAGCTGACCTGGAGGCTGATTCAGTACTATCAAAGCTGCCAAAAGGAGGAGGCAAGGATTCTTCCTCTTCTGGCAGCCGACGCGCCCCTGCTCTCCTCAAAGCAGCGAAGCGGGCTGTGCCGGGTCCTCATATGTCACGAGTATATGGAGGAGGCATACCACATTGCGGACAGCTTTAAGTGCCAGGTGGAGGGGGAGAGTCTGAAAAATCTGTGCGTCTCCATGATTTTGGGCAGGATGTTCGATGAAAATGAGCTGCTTTTGTCCATGGCGTTTCAGGTATACGAGGCAAAGCAGGAGGACGCGGTGATTCTGGACTACCTGTGCGAACATTTCAACGGGACCTGCGGGCAGATGTACGGCATCCTCGTAAAGAGCGTGAAGGAGCAGGTGGAGACAGGGGACATGGAAGAGCGCCTTCTCGCCCAGATGATGTTCACGGGACAGGTATCCCGTCTGGACCAGGTGTTCGCCTTCTACGTCACCAGAAAGAAAGCAGGGGAGAGCATCGTCAGGGCCTACTTTACCATAAAAAGCGCGGAGTATTTTCTTCACGACGTGCCGGCGGCGGACAAGGTGTTTGACTACCTGGAGACCATGCTCTCCGGCGCCGTGGAGAAAGGGAAGGTGTCCACCATCTATCTTCTGGCCCTCAGCAGGTACTACAGCACCCTGCCCTCTCTCAACAAGAAACAGAGGCAGCTGTGTCAGGTCATCGTCGATCAGCTTCTGGAGGATGGCATGGTATTTTCTTACTTTAAGCAGCTGGCGGGCCAGATACGTATTCCGGAGGAGATACTGGACAAGGCGATTATCCAGTATGTGGGCCAGAAGGATTCCAAGGTGGAGCTGAGGATACGCATCCTTCCCAACGAAGAGCAGTTCCACCGGGACGATATAAGACGGGTGTACCAGGGCATCTTCGTCAAACAGAAGGTTCTGTTTGAGGGGGAGATCATGGAGTACGAGATATACGAGCAGAGGGAGGACGGGCCGGCGCTGGTGAAGGAGGGGAGCGTGGCCTGCGAGCTTCGCGACAGAGAGAATAAAAAAAGCAGGTTCAGCCTGTTAAACCAGATGGCTCTGTGCCTGAACCTAAAAGAGGAGGACGGGCTCAAGGAGGCCATGGAAGAATATGTAAAGAAAACTGCCGCGGTGGAAGAGCTGTTCCGGCTGCAGTAGGGGATTGGAAATAAGGAGTGAGGATGGACGGACTGATACTGGGTTTGGATTTGTGCGACGCGTATACCCAGGTGGTCTGCGGCCAGGGAGACAAGTCCTGGACGCTGCCCACTGTGGTTTGCAAGAAAAAGACGGAGGACCTGTGGCTGGTGGGCGAGGCGGCCTACGCCAGCGCCCTGGCGGGAGACGGTGTGATTGTGGACAAGCTGGTGAAGCTGGTGAAAAAGGACGGCACTGCCACTATCGGCGGGGTCAAGTACGGAGGCATGCAGCTTCTGTCCCGGTTTCTCATGCAGGTTCTGGAGCTGGCAAGAAAGGAGTACGGGACAGACCACGTAGAGCGGCTGGTGATCACGGCGGCAAAGGTGGACCAGAGACTTCTGGCGTGTCTGTTCAAATGCAGGGAATACCTTGGAGTGGCGGAGGGGAACATGAGCGTCATCAGCCACACGGAAAGCTTCATGTACTATGTACTCAGCCAGAAGCGGGAGGTGTGGAACAATCAGATCGGCATGTTTGACTTATCGCCGGACAGCCTGTGCTACTATGAGATGAAGGTGCTGAGAGGGATGCGCCGGACCACGGTTCTGGCGGAGCGGGAAGAACTTGAGGAGAGTTTCAGCCTGGACATCTTAAAGACCCCTGCGGGGGCCAGGCTGGCGGACAGGATTCTGTGCTCCTGCGGCAGCCGCCTTCTGCAGAAAAAGGCGTTTTCTTCCATATTTCTCACAGGAAAAGGGTTTGAGGAGCAGGAGTGGGCAAAAGAATTCATGAAGCTGGTGTGCGCCCGGCGGAGAGTATTTGTCGAGAGCGCCCTGTTCGCCCTGGGCGCCGCCTACAGAGCCGCGGACCTGACCCGGGAAAAGACGGGATACCCGTATGTGTGCATCTGCGAGGGACGGCTGGACTCCAGCGTGACCATGAAGGTGCTGCACAAGGACCAGGAGAACCAGCTGGTTCTGGCGGAGGCGGGGGAGAGCTGGCACGAGGCGGGAAAGGAAGTGGAGCTGATTCTTGACAAGCAGGACTATCTGGAATTTATCATTACGGCCATGGACCCTAAAAAGAAAAAGGCTGTCAGGCTGGTTTTGGAGGGATTTCCAAAGAGGGCTGAGAAGACTCTGAGAGTGCTTTTAAAAATCGGCTTTTTGGATGAGCGCACCATGACGGTGATGGTGAGGGACCAGGGGTTTGGAGACTTTTTTCCCTCCACGGGAGCCTCCATCAGACAAGAGGTTATGATATGAGTGTGATTGTGTGCAGGCCGGAGCAGGTGACCCGTCCATATTATGTGGAAGACCTGGGAGTGAATATCTATTCTTCCCAGGAATTTTGTTATGCCATCTATCACCACCCCATGCTTTTTATGGACAAGTTCAGGGACCAGGACATCATTGATTTCATAAGAGACCAGCTGGGGATGGGGTTCGTGGCCGCCAGAATGGAGCAGAGGGTAAAGTCAGGGGAAAAATCAGAAGAAGTGATGTTTCTGTTTATGCAGGAATGCGATTATTATACTGCTGCGGAGATGAACCGGTTCCGCCAGACGGTGACTTCCCTAAAGAAGCTGCCGCCTCTGGAGTACGCCAAGAAAAAGACGGACTATCTGGTGGAGTTCAAACAGTACGGCAGGGCCATCGCCGATTATCAGGCGATTTTGGAGGCAGCGGGGGAGAAGAAGGACGACTTTCTCGCCTGCCTTGTGTGGAATAACCTGGGGGCCTGCTATGCCAGGATTTTCCAGTTTCAGAAGGCCATGGACGCCTACGACAAAGCTTACGGGAAAAAGAAAGACCTGGATATTCTGGAGAAAATGTACCACCTGACCCTTCTGGATTCGGGGCTGGAGCTTAAAGAGCGGTATCAGTCCCTCATGTCCCCGGAGCTTAAGGAGAAGTGGGACAAGGATTTTGAGGAGGCGGGGGCAAAGGCGGAGGAGTCGGCGCAGCTTAAAAAGCTTAAAGATCTTTTTCAGAAGGATTCCGTAAAGCGCGGAGAAGGGGCCGCTAAACTGGTGGAAGAGTGGAAACAGGAGTTTCGCAGCATGGCGTGACCCATAGGAAAGCGCGGCGGCAGGGGGAAACTGAGAAGAATCGGAGCGGGGAAGATGCTCTTGAAATCAGGCGGAGAACGTGATATATTACATCCTAAACCTTATGGGGCCGCCTAAAGTCGGGAGAACTCATGGGAAAACAGGGCTCTGAAGCCCTTTGGGGAGAGATAATCTATGGAATTACGGAAGAAATCCAAGTCTTATGAAATGGACATGTGCAGCGGACCGATTTTTGTGAAGATCGTCATGTTCGCAATTCCCCTGATGCTGTCGGGAATTCTCCAGCTGTTGTTCAACGCGGCGGATATCATCGTGGTGGGCCGGTTCGCGGGAAGCGAGTCTCTGGCCGCCGTGGGTTCTACGTCGTCCCTGATTAATCTGCTGATCAACGTGTTCATCGGCCTGTCTGTGGGAACCAATGTGCTGGTGGCAAGGTATTTCGGAGGCCAGCAGAAGCGTGACCTTGAGGAGACGGTTCATACGGCCATGGTGATGGCAGGCGCCGGAGGCCTGCTTCTCATTGTCGTGGGCGTGGCGCTGGCGAATCCTATGCTCCGGCTTATGGGGACGCCTGACGACGTGCTTCCTCTGTCGGTGCTGTACATGCAGATATTCTTTGTGGGGATGCCTGCCAATCTGCTCTACAACTTCGGAAGCGCCGTGCTGCGGGCGGTGGGGGATACCAAGCGCCCTCTGTATTTTCTGCTCATGGCGGGAATCATCAACGTGGTGCTGAATCTGTTCTTTGTCATCGCTCTTTCCATGGGCGTGGCGGGTGTGGCTCTGGCCACGGTGATCTCCCAGTGCATCTCCGCGTTTTTGATCGTGCGCTGTCTCATGAAAACCGACGGGGATTACCGCCTGGAGTTAAAGCGGCTGCGGATCGTGAAGAACAAGATGCGCTCCATCGTCAAGATCGGCCTGCCGGCAGGGCTACAGGGGGCGGTGTTCTCCGTGTCAAACGTGCTGATTCAGTCCTCGGTGAACTCCTTCGGCTCCGTGGCCATGGCGGGGAACACGGCGTCCCAGAATATAGAAGGGTTTGTGTACAATGCCATGAACTCCCTCTATCAGACTGCCTTAAGCTTTACAAGCCAGAATTTCGGCGCCAGAAAGTACTCCAGGATGAAGAGGATCATGGCTTACTGCCTTCTCCTGGTCACCGGGGTGGGGCTTGTCATGGGAGACGGGGCCCTGCTTTTTGGAAATCAGCTTCTGGGCATCTATTCTTCAGACCCCCAGGTGATTCAGTACGGCATGAACCGTCTTAGGATCATCGGAAGCACTTACTATATCTGCGGCCTCATGGACTGCATGGTAGGAGGCTTAAGGGGGATGGGGTACTCTATAGTGCCTATGTTCGTGTCCCTCACAGGGGCATGCGCCTTCCGGGTGGTGTGGATCTATACCATCTTTGCCGCCTGCCGGACTTTGCCTGTACTGTACTATTCCTACCCTGTGTCCTGGGGTATCACTCTCGCGGCTCATCTCATCACCTACATCGTCGGCATGAGAAAGACAAAACGCCGGTGGCTGGTTGGGGCGCCGGAGGATAAAGTAAAAAAATGAATTGACAAACAGGAGAAAATTGGCTATTATATCATAAAAGTTACTATGAAAGTCCCGCCGCCGATTAGGCGGCATCCATTCAGGTATGCCAAATGCGCCCGCAGGACTTTCATGGGTGGTGGCGCGTCCGCCTCAGGGCGCATGCAGGTTTAGAAAAACAGACAACGGCTGTGAAAAAGAGGAGTAAGCTTCGGAACCTGACAGAGAAAACCGCTTATAAGCTGAAAGGCGGTTTCAGGCAGAGGGAGCGGAAGGTAGCTTTGGAGCCGGGGCGGTGAACTTTACAGTAGCCGTCTTCGCCTGGTCAGCGTTAGAGGACTGTGGAGTGACAGGGAGCGGGCCTATTATGCCGTGAGCGCCCTGTAAGAAAGGTGGTACCGCGGAATCAATTCGCCCTTTGCGTGAGAGATCATGCAGAGGGCTTTTTCGTATCACAGGAAAGTTCTCCGGGCAGGATCGCGCTGGGGCGGAGAGGAATTATGGCGTTTACGCGGCCCGCCGCAGGAGGAGAATCGGTCAGAGGCAGATTCTTATTTTGCCGCAAGAGAAAAGGAGGGGGATGTTATGCAGGCAAAGAACAGCTGCGACAGCTGCGTCAACTATGTGTACGACCAGGAGTGGGGGTACTATGTATGCGAGGCGAATCTTGACGAGGACGACATGTCGCGGTTTCTGAGCAGCCATACATTTAACTGTCCTTTTTACCGTCTGGACGATGAATACCAGGTCGTCCGCCGCCAGATGTGAGGAGTCGGCTGCCGGCGCCGCAGCAGACGCCGTGAAATCATTTAAAATTCAGAGGAGAGAACAAGATGAAAGAGCTGGAAAAAACTTACAACCCAACCGCCATTGAGGGGAAGATCTATGAGAGATGGCTGGAGCGGAAATATTTTCACGCGGAGCCGAAGAAAGACAAGAAGCCATTTACCATTGTGATGCCGCCGCCAAATATCACAGGACAGCTGCACATGGGACACGCGCTGGACAACACCATGCAGGATATACTCACCAGATACAAGAGGATGCAGGGATATGAGGCCCTGTGGCAGCCGGGGACGGACCACGCGGCTATCGCCACGGAGGTGAAGGTCATCGACAGCCTGAAGCAGCAGGGGATCGAGAAGGCTGACCTGGGGCGCGACGGATTTCTGGAGAAATGCTGGGACTGGCGGAAGGAGTACGGCGGAAAGATCATCAACCAGCTCCACAAGCTGGGCTCCAGCGCCGACTGGGACAGAGAGCGGTTCACCATGGACGAGGGCTGTTCACGGGCGGTTCAGGAGGTGTTCATCAAGCTCCATGAAAAAGGATATATCTACAAGGGCTCCAGGATCATCAACTGGTGTCCGGTGTGTCAGACCTCCATCTCCGACGCGGAGGTGATTCACCAGGATCAGGAGGGGAATTTTTGGCACATCAACTACCCCATCGCAGGGGAGGAGGGCAGATTCGTGGAGATTGCCACCACCAGGCCGGAGACGCTCCTGGGGGATACGGCGGTGGCGGTAAACCCGGAAGACGAAAGGTATCGGGACCTGGTGGGGAAAATGCTCAAACTGCCTCTGACAGACAGGGAGATTCCCGTGATCGCGGACTCCTACGTGGACATGGAGTTCGGGACCGGATGCGTGAAGATCACGCCGGCCCACGACCCCAACGATTTCGAGGTTGGAAAACGCCATAACCTTCCGGAGCTGAACATCATGAACGACGATGCCACCATCAGGCTGTCCGGCAGCAAGTATGACGGCATGGGCAGATATGAGGCGAGAAAGGCCATGGTGGAGGACCTGAAAGAGCTGGGCCTGCTGGTGAAGGTGGTTCCCCACACCCACGCGGTGGGAATCCACGACCGCTGCAAGACCACGGTTGAGCCCTTAATCAAGCCCCAGTGGTTTGTGAAGATGGACGAGATGGCAAAGCCTGCCATAGAGGCTTTAAAGACGGGACAGCTGAAATTTGTCCCGGAGAGTTTCGGGAAAACCTACCTTCACTGGCTGGACGGCATCAGGGACTGGTGCATCTCCAGGCAGCTGTGGTGGGGACACAGGATTCCGGCCTACTACTGCGATGAGTGCGGGAAGATCGTGGTGGCCAGGGAGATGCCCCAGACCTGTCCGGAGTGCGGCTGCAGCCATCTGACCCAGGACGAGGATACGCTGGACACCTGGTTCAGCTCCGCCCTGTGGCCCTTCTCCACCCTGGGATGGCCGGATAAGACCGAGGATTTGGATTATTTCTATCCCACGGATGTGCTGGTGACAGGGTATGACATCATATTCTTCTGGGTGATCCGCATGGTATTTTCAGGTATTGAGCAGACGGGAAAATGTCCCTTCCACACGGTGCTGATGCACGGACTTGTGAGAGATTCCCAGGGGCGGAAGATGAGCAAGTCCCTGGGAAACGGCATCGACCCTCTGGAGGTTATAGACAAATACGGCGCCGACGCCCTGCGCATGACGCTGATCACCGGCAACGCCCCAGGCAATGACATGCGGTTCTACTGGGAGAGAGTGGAGAACAGCCGGAATTTTGCCAACAAGATATGGAACGCGTCAAGATTTATTATGATGAACATGGAGAAGGCTCCTGACGCCGGGGCAAGGCTTGAAGACCTGACCATGGCCGACAGGTGGATTCTGTCAAAAGCCAACGGCCTGGCGAGAGAGGTGACGGAGAACTTAGAGCGGTATGAACTTGGAATCGCCCTCCAGAAGGTATATGATTTTGTGTGGGAAGAGTTCTGCGACTGGTATATCGAGATGGTGAAGCCGAGACTGTGGGAGGAGGAAGACGCCACGAAGGCGGCCGCCATCTGGACTCTGAAGACAGTGCTCATCCAGTCCCTGAAACTCCTTCACCCCTACATCCCCTTTGTGACCGAGGAGATCTTCTGCAACCTTCAGGAAGAAGAAGAGTCCATCATGATTTCCTCGTGGCCGGAGTACAGAGACGGGTGGAACTTCCCCCAGGAGGAAAAGTCCGTGGAGGTGATCAAGGAGGCCGTCAGGGCCATCCGCAATGTCCGCGCCTCCATGAACGTTCCGCCCAGCAAGAAGGCAAAGGTGTACGTGGTTTCCGAGAGCCGGGAGCTGTTGGACATCTTCCGGCACAGCCGCGCTTTCTTCGCTGCCCTGGGCAGTGCAAGCCAGGTAATTCTCCAGGAGGACAAGGATGGAATCGGCGATGACGCAGTCTCGGCAGTGATCCACCAGGCTGCTATCTACATGCCCTTCGACCAGCTGGTAGACATTGAGAAAGAGCTGCAGCGCCTGGAGAAAGAAAAACAGAGACTTGAAGGAGAACTGGAGCGGGTAAACAAGATGTTAAACAACGAAAAATTCACCAGCCGGGCCCCCGAATCCAAAATCGCCGAAGAAAAAGCCAAACAGGCAAAATACACCCAGATGATGGAGCAGGTAAACGAAAGACTGACGCAGCTGGGAAGATGAGAAGCCAAGACGGCGAAAAGCTGAGGCAGTGAGGCCAGGGCAGCGGGAGCTGAAGCGGTGAGGACCCGGGAGGGAGAAGGCGGGAAAAGGGAAGAGAGGAATTCCCCTTACTGTCCAGGCAGGTCTGCGCACTGGCTGCGCTGACCGTATGATAACCTGGGCGGGCGGGCAAAAATCCCGTCAACCCAGGCGGTTTTCATGGATTTTTGCCGGTTGCTGTGAACGCATGTGAACAGTAACGAATTCCCCCCCGATTTGTCGCTTTCTGCGAAAAAATCCAGTTGCATATTAGGGGGGGTGTGGTATAATTTTCACGAAAGCGAAGAGCAGCGGGAAAAAGACGACCAAACATTTTTGTCATACTTGCATGTAAGAAAATATCTGGCTGCCTTTTTCCACAGGGGCCAGGGTTCGTAAGCGAGACGAAGCGAAGCAGAATTCAGCGTCACTGCACAGTAACCCAAAGTCCCATCCCTCCGGCTAGATAAGCAGAGCCAAATCGAGCCGTTTCCCTCCCCCCCAACTCAAACAGGAGATTCCCCCATGATCAAAGAGGCAGAACAATATCTCAACAACATCCCCATGTGGGCATCAAAAAAGAACAGTCTAAAGGCCGTCCGGGATTTCCTCTCAGAACTGGGAAACCCCGACGAGGCCGCAAAGATCATCCATGTAGCGGGAACCAACGGGAAAGGCTCCGTCTGTTCCTACCTGACATCCATACTGACAAAGGCGGGCTACAAGGTAAAAACCTTCATATCCCCCCACCTGGTCACCACAAAAGAGCGCTTCATGACAGACGGAGAGCCTGTGGACGACGAGACTTTCTGTCAGGCATTCCGGCGTGTGAAGGATTTGTCAGACACGATGACAGTCAGAGGCTATGGGCCTCCCACCTATTTCGAATTTCTTTTCTACATGTTCATGGAGATGTGCAGCCGGGAAAAGCCGGATTATATAGTTCTGGAGACAGGGCTGGGAGGCATTCTTGACACCACCAACGCGGTGAGCCGCCCGGTTCTTGCGGTCATCACCTCCATCAGCATGGACCACATGCAGTACCTGGGGGACACAATAGAAAAAATCAGCCTCCAGAAGGCAGGAATCATAAAGCCCGGGGCGCCGCTGGTGTACGACGGCGCCAACCCGGAGAGCAGCCGGATCTTCCAGGCCAGGGCCAAAGAGCTGGGGTGCAGAGCCTGCCCGGTTTCCAGGAAAAATTACACCCTGAGAAAGCGGGGAGAGACCTACACGGACTTGACGGTCAGAACGGGGACAGGCAGTCTGGACATCAGGATTCCCTCCATAGCCGATTACCAGATGGCCAACAGCGCCCTGGCTGTCACCGCGGCTGTGATGCTCCTTGAGACAAACGCCGCCGGGGCTGTCCGCCCGGAACACATAAAAAAGGGTATAGAGGAGAGCTTCTGGCCGGGGCGGATGGAGGAGGTTCTCCCCCGTGTCTACCTGGACGGAGCCCATAACCAGGGAGGCATGGAGGCCCTGGCCCGCACCATAGAGAGAATGCAGCAGGAGACCAAAAGGCCTGTGTCCCTCATGTTCGGAGTGGCGTCTGACAAGGAATATCCGAAGATGATTGAAGAATTGTGCAGCCGCCTGGACATCAGCCATGTGACCATCGTCCACATGCACACGGAGAGAAGCGCCGGGGAGGGAGAGCTGGCCAGGGAGTTTCAAGAGAGGCTTAAATGTTCCGTGGAGTCCTTTGCAACGGTAGACGAAGGGTGGAACCATTTTCTTGACACGAAGGGGGAGGGATTGGCGTTTTGCGCAGGCTCCCTTTACCTGGTGGGAGAGGTGAAGGAGATTCTTGCCCGTAAAAGCTGATATTATCCGCAAAAGCCTGTATGCAGGCGGTGACAGCGTCGAGGAGGAAGATGAAAATATGATTGATTTTGAGGAAGAATTAAGCCATTATAAGCCCAGCCTGGAGATCGACGCGGTGGAAGACGCCATCGGAAAAAGCGACCTGACAGATATGACGGATATTATGATGGATTTGATCAAAGAGAGAAAAGAGTAGGTCTATGGATTATGCAAAAAGATGCCGGCGGATAGCCAACGGTTATTATAACCAGGGACTGGAGAAGGCGAAGATACGGGATCTGACAGGTGCAGCGGAATGTCTGAAAAAAAGTCTTCACTTTAATAAATATCAGACAGATGCCAGAAATCTTCTGGGATTAATCTACTATGAGATGGGAGAGACCGGCGAGAGTCTGGTGCAGTGGGTGATCAGCATGAATCTCCAGCCGGATGGGAACCGGGCGGAAGTGTACCTTGGGGAGATCCAGGGAAGACGGGGAAAGCTGGAGGCAGAGAACCAGAATATAAGAAAGTACAATCAGGCGCTTTACCAGGCCCAGACGGGAAGCGATGACTTGGCCATTCTGCTTCTGGGCCGGGTGGTGGAATTTAACCCCCATTTTGTCAAGGCCCACCTGGTTCTCGCCCTGCTCCACATGGGGCACAAAGATTATACCAAGGCGGGAAAATCCTTGCAGAAGGTGCTGCAGATTGACAAGAACCATCCCAAGGCCCTGTGGTACATGTCCATCGTCAAGGCCAACACCGGGCGGGCGGAGGTGGAGAAGAAAAAGATGGACACCGCATTTTCCCACCGCCAGATGCAGGACGATGACGTGATTCTTCCGCCGACTTACAAGGAGACCACCGGGTGGCTGACCATCATCAATATCATGGCCGGCCTGGTTCTGGGGGCCGCGGTCATCTGGTTTCTGGTGATGCCTGCCCTGGAGAGACAGCTGAACCACCAACATAATCAGGAGCTGAACAGTGTGCTGGAGCAGGTGAACCAAAAGAACATGGAGCTGGATTCCGTGAAGGAGCTGCTTGCGGCGGCGGAGACGGAGCGCGACAGCGCCCTGTCAGATCTTCAGAACATGCAGACCGACGAGGAGGGGGTGATCCGGCAGTACCAGAGGCTGGTTGTGATATTGAAAGCAAGAGAAGCCGGAGATATGAACACGGTGGCAGCCACATACGCGGAGATGGATGGGAGCCTGATCACAGACCCTGACATGGCGGCTGTGGTGGCGGAGGTTCGGTCCTACATGGAGACAGAAGGCTACCAGGTGCTGGCAAACCTGGGGAACGAGGCCAGAGACGCCGGCAGCCACGAGAGCGCCCTGGACTATTATCAGAAGAGCCTGGCCGTGAAGGGGGACAACCCCCAGGTGATCTACGACATGGCCCTCATCTACCAGGCGAGAGAAGAGAGGGACACGGCAAATGAACTGTTCGGGCAGGTGATTATGAATTACTCGGGGTCAGAGCTGGCTGCCCTGGCAAAAGAAGCGAGAGGATATTGAGAGGACAAAAGACATTGCAGAAGATTTTTTGCGGTGTCTTTTTTCTATATAAATGAAAGAGAGGCGTGATGACTTATGGCGGAACCCACATTTACATATGAGGCAAAGGAGCAGGTGCTTGTGATCCATCTGCCCAGGGAGCTGGACCACCACAACTGCAGAAACTTGAGAAATGAGACAGACCTTCTGCTGGCAGAAAATTATATTCGGAAGCTGGTGTTTGATTTTTCCAGAACAGAGTTTATGGATTCCTCGGGAATAGGAATTCTCCTGAACCGCTACAAGGAGATGGAGAGAAGCGGCGGGAAGGTGGCTATCTACGGTGCAGGTTCCCAGATCGTGAGGGTGCTGACCATCGGAGGCCTGGGAAAGCTGGTGCCCCGGTATGATTCCAAAGAGGCGGCGATCGCAGAATAGGAGGAGAAGGATTATGGAGACAATTATGGAAATGGCGGCAGAGGAAAAGAGGGAGAAGAAGGAGACTCTCCGCATGGAGCTGGAGAGCAGATCTGAAAACGAAGAATTTGCCAGGGTCGCGGTGGCCATGTTCATGAGCCGCATGGACCCGACGATGGAGGAGATGGAAGATGTGAAGACCGCCGTGTCGGAGGCAGTGACCAACGGGGTGATTCATGGGTACGCAGGAGGGGAAGGAATCATTTACATAGAAGTCACCATAGAAGGCAGAGAGCTGACCGTGGCCGTCAGAGACGGGGGAGTGGGGATTTCCGACATAAAAAAGGCCATGGAGCCCATGTACACCACAGACAGGACAGGAGAGCGGTCAGGCATGGGATTCTCTTTTATGGAGGCGTTTATGGACCGGGTGGAGGTTGTGTCCGCGCCGGGGAAGGGAACCCTGGTAACTATGAAAAAACAGATAGGCAGGTGAGTTCCGTGGACGAGACCATGACCCTTATAGACAGAGCGCACCAGGGGGATAAAACGGCCAGAGACCAGCTGGTACTGGACAATATGGGACTGATTTGGAGTATTGTCAGGAGATTTCAGGGCCGGGGATACGAGATGGAGGATCTGTTCCAGATAGGCAGCATCGGGCTCATAAAAGCGATCGACAAATTTGACATGTCCTTTGAAGTCCGGTTTTCAACTTACGCCGTGCCGATGATCCTGGGGGAGGTGAAACGGTTTATCAGAGACGACGGGATGATCAAGGTGAGCCGCTCCATAAAGGAGATGGGCATACGGGCCAGGGCTGTGAGGGAGAGCCTGACCTGCTCTCTGGGCCGGGAACCCACGGTAGAGGAGATCGCCCGGGAGATGGGGGCCAGCAAGGAGGAGGTGGCGGCCTCAATGGAGGCCGGGGCTGAGGTGGAATCTCTGTACAGGACGATTCAGAAGGAGGACGAAGGCGGCCTGTGTCTCATGGACAAGATTGAGGACGAAAATCAGGACCAGGAGCGGCTTTTGAACCATATGGTCCTGGAAGGGCTTATCCGCCAGCTGGAAGGGAAGGAGAGAGAGATTATCCTGCGCCGTTATTATGAAAATCAGACGCAGACAGAGATTGCCAGGGCCCTGAACATCTCTCAGGTTCAGGTGTCCCGCCTGGAAAAAAAGATTCTGAGACAGATGCGGGAGAAATTTCAGGGCGCCTGATCGAAGGACAGCGCATATAATCCATGGAAATGGGCACACTATTTTTAAAAGCCGTATGAAATGATGTTGGTGTCAAAAGGTTTTTTCCCCTGATGCCTGCGGATATTGCTCCGCATTTCATGCTCCCGCAATCCTAAGGTCATGTATTGACATGCAAGCATGTCATACACGACCTTTTGACTCTGGCATCATGTAATTACGCAGACGAAAATAAAAGAAATGGATGTGATCATGACATGGATTTTTTTAAGGAAAAATGGGGGTACATTCTTGTTCTCGCCCTGGTGCTCATAGGAGCAGGCATCGCAGGATATTTCTGGTTTGGCAGAAATTCCGGAGATTACACAGGAGGAATGCTGGTTCACATGGCAGACACGGCAAAGGAGATGATGTAATATGGGGAAGACCCTGTATCTGAAACTGAACCAGATTTCCGAGGTCCACGAAAAAGACGTGCGCTTAAAGGACATCGGGACACTGTACAGCGATGATCCGACTGTTCTCAGCAAGTGCATGGTATTGAAGGTAAAAAAAATACCCTCGGACAGAAATCGCAGGTATGTGGGCAGCGTCCTGGATATTATACAGCTGATCGCCGACATGGATTCCTCCATACAGGTGGAAAATATGGGAGAGACAGATTTTATCATTGATTACAAGCCGAAGAAAGCCCCCAACTACCTGTGGGCGTGGGCGAAGACCGTGTTTGTGTCCATGGTCTGCTTCTGCGGCGCCGCATTTGCCATCATGACCTTCAACAACGACGCCAGCGTCACCGATGTGTTCAGGGAGATATACCGCCTGGTCCTCGGCCAGGAGGCAGGGGACTTTACCATCCTGGAGCTGTCCTACTCCATCGGGCTCGCCGCGGGGGTGATCTTGTTCTTCAACCATTTCAGCAAGTGGAAACTGAACACCGACCCCACGCCTCTGGAAGTGGAAATGCGGCTCTATGAAGACAGCATTTCCAAAACCCTGATTCAGAATGACGGGAGAAAGGAGTCTGGAGTAGATGTTACTTAAAATGACAATTCTGGCTGTATTCGGACTCTGCGCCGGGGGCATGATCGCTGCCGGCATTTTCGCGTTTCTCGCCATCATCGGGGTGTTTCCCAGAATCATAGGAAAGACCAAGACCAACGCCCACATCATGCTCTACGAGACCGTGATCATCCTTGGCGGCTCTCTTGGAAATGCTCTGGATCTGTTTGAGTTTCCCATCCCTTTCGCGGGCCGGTGGTTTTTGGCGGTGTTTGGGGGAGCCGTGGGAATCTTTGTGGGCTGCCTGGTCATGTCCCTGGCGGAGACTCTCAAAACCCTGCCGGTGATCAGCCGGAGAATCCACCTGTCCGTAGGACTCCAGTATGTGATATTGGCCATAGGGCTGGGGAAAATGCTTGGGTCGCTGCTGTATTTTTCGGCAGGGATAGGGAGACCCTGAAGGGGCGGGTGTTCAGCTTGCGCCAAACAGTAAGGTGTGTTATAATCGTACGGGTATAATGTACGGTTATGTTAAATATGAAAAAAAGGAATGGAACAAAGGATGAAAACGAAGAATCAATGGGCAAGTAAGTTGGGGTTTATCATGGCGACGGCGGGGGCTGCCATAGGTCTGGGGAATTTGTGGAAATTTCCGTATCTGATGGGGAGAAACGGCGGCTTTCCTTTTCTGGTCGCCTATCTCTTTTTCATTGTGATTCTGGGGCTGCCGGTGATGATCACGGAGATGTCCCTGGGGCGGAAGACCCGCCATGACCCGGTTCAGGCGTACAGGGATATAGATCCTCATGCGGGGATCGTGGGGGTCTTCGGAGTGATGGCTGCCTTTGTTATCCTCAGCTATTACAGTGTCATAGGCGGCTGGATCATCAAATACATCGTCAGCTACGGAACCACCATGGCTGCCCCGGCTGATTTCGACGGATTTATCAGCAGCGCGGAGCCGGTGGTGTGGCATCTGGTGTTCATCGCCGTCACTACGGCAGTGTGCTACTTTGGGATCAGCGGCATTGAAAGGGCCAGCAAAGTGATGATGCCTCTGCTGTTCGTGCTGCTGCTGGTGATCATCGGGCGCAGCGTGACTCTTCCGGGAGCGGGAAAAGGACTGGCCTTTATATTTGCCCCTGATTTTTCGGAGTTCAGCCTGAACTCGGTCAGCAGTGCCCTGGGACAGGTGTTCTATTCCCTCAGCCTGTGTATGGGAATCACGATCACTTATGGGAGCTATCTCAGCGAGAAGGAGAACATTCCCAGAAGCTGCGCATCTGTGGCAGGCCTGGACACTGTAATCGCCATCCTCGCCGGAATCGCCATCTTTCCGGCTGTATTTGCCTTTAACCTGGAGCCGGGCCAGGGGCCGGGGCTGATTTTCGGGACGCTTCCCAGGGTATTCTCGGCTATCTCAGGAGGCGGGGTGTTTGCCTGCCTGTTTTTCACCCTGGTATTTTTTGCCGCAGTCACCAGTGCTATCGCCCTTCTGGAAGTGTCTGTGTCCTTCGCCATAGATACCCTGAGATGGTCCAGGAAGAAAGCCACCCTTGTCATCGGAGGAGCAATTTTCGTCACAGGCATCCCAAGCGCCCTGTCCTTCGGCGTCCTCAGCCAGGTGCAGATTCTCAATTACAGCGTGTTCGACTTTGTGGGTATGGTCACGGATAACCTTCTGCTCCCCCTGGGAGGCCTCACCATGTGCTACTATGTAGGCTGGAAATGGCACCCGGAGTATCTGGTGGAGGAGATCGAGAAGGACGGCCTCCCCTTTAAAGTGAAGAAACTGTGGGTGATCTGCATCCGCTACCTGACTCCTATACTGGTAGGAATCGTCACAGTGACAGGATTTTACAGCATCTACCAGGTAGTATTTTAGAATTCTGGGCTGCCGTTTGAGGTGTTTGCGCAGACGGGGAATCCGGCATGAATGTAGGCTTACAAGCAAGGCCGACGCCTGAAAGTCATGCCGGATTAGCAACTCATTTATTAATGAGCAAAATGTGGATGCGTCAGCAGACACAAGAGTGGGTTAGCACGGATTTTGCGAATTGATGAATGGGTTGGAAACATTTTGAAAAATTCAGGAGAAAATTTGGGCTTCGGGCCTGTATTTTTTTATGGGGACAGGAGCATACTGACAGTAGTGCATGCGGCGAAATGCTTGAGGAATTTTGTCTGAGGAATTATCTGAGAAAGTATCTGAAAAATTCGCTCATGAGATTACCGTGAGGAGGCTGATTTATGGAGATTAATAAAGATGCGTACAATTCATATGTAAAAGAAGTAACCCCTGTGAATCCTGTGTGGAAAAATATTGTCAGGGCTTTTGTGACAGGGGGAATCATCTGCGTCATTGGCCAGGTGATGCTTAACTGGTTTCAGTCTTACGGCATGGACGAGAAGACGGCAGGAGCCTGGAATCTGCTGGCGCTGATTCTTCTGAGCATCGTGCTCACCGGGCTTAATGTGTATCCCAAGATCGTCAAGTGGGGCGGCGCCGGGGCGCTGGTGCCCATTACGGGGTTTGCCAATTCGGTGGTGTCGCCGGCGATTGAGTATAGGGCGGAGGGACAGGTGTTTGGAATTGGGTGCAAAATATTCACAATTGCGGGGCCGGTGATTTTGTATGGGATTTTGAGCAGTTGGGTGTTGGGAGTGATTTATTGGCTTGGGGGAGTGATGGGGATATTTGATAAACAGATAGAAATTAATATGGTAGTTGATTTTA
>CAJTOT010000017.1:144-78707 GCA_910577935.1 uncultured Hungatella sp.
AATTCCCGCTTCGCAGAATCCGAGGCTTCCATGCTCTCCAAGATGGACGAACAGCTTGATTCCCGCTTCGCAGAATCCGAGGCCTCCATGCTCTCCAAGATGGACGAACAGCTCGATTCCCGCTTCGCAGAATCCGAGGCCTCCATCCTCTCCCAGGTGGACAAACGGCTCGATTCTCGCTTTGCCAAGTCTGAGGCTGTCATGACTTCCAGAATAAACAGGTGCATAGCCAAATCGGAAAATCTTGTCTTGAAGGAGATGGAGCGCACCAGAAAAATCCTGGAGGATAAAATCCAGAATGTCCAAAACAACCTGGATAATGTCACTGAGTATTACCGGATTACCAAACTGGAGCATGACAATACCACCCTGCTGCTTCGCGCCGTCTCCAACCTGGAGCAGAGAGTCGAGGTCCTGGAGCAGAAGGACCGCGCAATCCGTCTTCCGTATTTCTGCAACAGTTCAGATACCCCCTGATTCTGTTAATGCGTCTTGGGGAAGCGGGCGGACCTGATTGAATGATTACATATTTTGTATTCGTTCAGTCGGGACCTCTCCCTGCCCCGTGGACTGTGGCTGTTTTTTTCTGGCACCCAGTAAAACACCCGATTTATGGGTTGCAATTTCTTGCAAATTGATGTATATTTATGAATGTTTCAAATATCCCATGAATTTTATCAAGCTCAGGAAGGAACGATACATGATGAAGGAGAAAGTAATCTTAGCTTATTCTGGCGGTCTCGACACTACTGCCATTATACCCTGGTTAAAAGAGCATTTTGATTATGAGGTGATCTGCTGCTGCATCGACTGCGGACAGGGCAGCGAGCTGGACGGTCTGGAGGAGCGCGCCAAGCTGTCCGGCGCTTCTAAGCTGTATATCGAGGATCTGGTGGACGACTTCTGCGACAATTATATTATCCCCTGTGTCCAGGCGAATGCTGTGTATGAGAACAAATATCTTCTGGGCACCTCCATGGCCCGCCCCGCCATCGCCAAGCGGCTGGTGGAGATCGCCAGAAAGGAAGGCGCCTCTGCCATCTGTCACGGAGCCACAGGGAAGGGAAATGACCAGATTCGTTTTGAGCTGGGCATCAAGGCCCTTGCTCCCGACCTGAAGATCATCGCCCCCTGGCGCATGACCGACGTGTGGACCATGCAGTCCCGGGAGGACGAGATCGAGTATTGCAGGCAGCACGGCATCCATCTTCCTTTCTCCGCAGACAGCAGCTACAGCCGCGACCGGAACCTGTGGCATATCAGCCACGAAGGACTGGAACTGGAGGACCCTGCCAGTGAGCCGAACTATGAGCACCTGCTGGTTCTCGGTGTAACCCCCGAAAAAGCGCCTGATGAAGGCGAGTATGTGACCATGGCGTTTGAAAAGGGAATCCCTGTCAGCGTCAACGGCGAGAAGATGAAGGTCTCCGACATTATCCGGAGATTAAACGAGCTGGGAGGAAAGCACGGCATCGGCATTGTGGACATCGTGGAAAACCGGGTAGTGGGAATGAAGTCCCGCGGCGTATACGAGACCCCCGGAGGAACTATTCTGATGGAAGCCCACCAGCAGCTGGAGGAGCTGGTTCTGGACCGCGCTACCATGGAAGTGAAGAAAGATATGGGCAACAAGATGGCCCAGATCGTATACGAGGGCAAATGGTTTACTCCGCTGAGGGAGGCAGTCCAGGCTTTCGTGGAATCTACCCAGGAGTATGTGACCGGCGAAGTAAAATTTAAGCTGTACAAGGGGAATATCATCAAGGCTGGCACCACCTCCCCCTACTCTCTGTACAGTGAATCCCTGGCTTCCTTCACCACCGGCGACCTGTACGACCACCACGACGCCGACGGCTTCATCACCCTGTTTGGACTGCCCTTAAAGGTCCGGGCGATGAAGATGGCCGAGGCCGAAAAAGCCCAAAAATAATACCGCAGGCAGCAGGCAGATAATTACTGACACAGTTTTATCCGCCAAAGCCGCCAAATCAGCTAGATACTAAACTATCTAAAAATACCAAACTGTCAAAAACATCCTGCATCTGCCTCTCTTTTTCGCAAATGCAGGATGTTTTTTGGTTTTGTCCATGAGGAAATTAAAATATCCTCCCCACACTAAAATATCTTCCCCCACAGAGCGCTGAACGGCATCACCAGCACCAGGGCGGGGAGCATGTTGATCAGCGGGATATCCTTGATCTTGCTGACCCTCAAACCTGCCGCTATGGTGAGAATCCCGCCACAGGCGACAAAATCATTTAACAGCTCCGGCGTGGTCACAGGGACAATGAGCCGGGCCAGGAAAAAGAGAGCCAGAAATACCCCAAACTGAGGGATGGCGATCAGACTCACCGCCGCCCCCATGCTCCCGGCGAACAGGACCGCTGTAAACAAGTCCATAATCGATTTGGACAGCAGAATCGACGGGTCGCCTGTCATTCCTTCTGTCAATACACCGTAGATTCCGAATCCGCTGGCGCAGAATATAGCCACTATAGTCACATACTCGTCCATATTGATCTTGTCCGACGAGACAGGCAGTTTTTTCAGCGCTGTCCCCAGCCCGCTTTTCACACGCCTCTCCAGCTAAAAAACCTGTCCCACAAACACTCCCACGATGAGAGCCAGAATCACCGGAGGCATGGTGTTTCCCTTGATCAGGGACATGATTCCGTTGGCTATGGCGGAGAGGCCGAACACAGACATAAGCACGTCTTTCGTCTCCTCGCCGATATATTTTCCACAGCCTGCCCCTATAAGGCCTCCCACGAACACGGCACCGCAGCCGCATAACAATCCTATTGGCATACTCTTTCCTCCGCTTTTCTCGATTATTAAACCCCTTCTCTCCCCCTGCCCCTCACCGAAACCGGAGAGGAACCTGAAGCCGCAGAAACATGGAACGTTTCTGGCTGTCAAACACATTGAATTCCGTGAGCACCTCGCAGATATAATCCCCGCTGATGGTGTAGCCGTGATCCTGACAGTACTTTAACAGTCTGGCGGCATACTCCGGCTCGTCGTCGAAGCTGTCCAAATAGATGCAGGCGTACATGGCGCTGTCTATGTGGCGCACGGATTCATGGTCCGGAAAATCGTCGTCCACAAAAATAAATATCTCGTGGGACACCATTTTAAGGGCCAGAAATGCTTCCCGGTCCAGAATCGTTCCCGCGTTGCAGTAGTAGATCTGGGGAAGGCCCTGGCCGATTAAGTTCTCCTTCAAGTCCTCCAGAATCTCCTCGTACACCGAGATATCGTGTTCATAAAAATTAGTGTCCGTGTGCATCACATACACTTTTCTGTGAGGTATGTACTCCACGGTGATCATGCCGCAGTCCGGGGCCTTCCTGAACCGCTCCACGCTCTCGATGGCCCGGCTGATAGCTCCCAGCCGCAGCTGAAGCTGGGCCATCTCCTCTTTCACCTGCTTCTTTTTGCTTATGAGAGTGGACTCGATAAGTTCAATATCCCCTCTCTCCAGAATCTCCCGTATCTCGCCCAGGCTCATGCCCAGCTCCTTCATATACTGGATCATGTCCAGGCGGGCCTTCTGGTGAATGCTGTAATAACGGTAGTTGGTCTCCGGGTCCGTGTAGCAGGGCTTTAAGATTCCCACCTTGTCATACAGACGCAGGGTCGTGATGGAAACCCGGTTAAACCGGGCCATCTCCCCGATTTTCATCATTTTATCATCCATAAATACCGCTCCTAAAAGCCTGACTCAGGCTCAGGGTTTTTATCGCAAAATCCGCCGCCCGGCAGTCACCCCACGGTCAGGCATGCCCCGTGCATGTTCAGCCCTTTTACCCCCGGCGGCGCCCTCCTGACCCAGGCAGGGCAGGGGTATGGAATTTTGGATAATCTGTATGTTTTCATTATAGTATTTTTGCGGTTTTTGGCAATATAATTTGAATAATTTCATCATTTTCACCGCAATATGTCCTCCCCGGTCTTGTCCAAAAATTACTGTTAAATTTTCCACAATCTTCCTTGACTCTCACCTTGGATGAGGCTGTATACTAATCTTATCAGTCAATTTTATTTCTCAGGAAGGAGAATGTTATGAGCAAGATCAAAGTAGTACAGTACGGTTGCGGAAAAATGAGCAAATATATCCTGCGCTATCTCTACGAGAAGGGAGCTCAGATCGTAGGCGCCATCGACGTGAACCCGGAGATCGTGGGCATGGATGTAGGCGACTACGCAGAGCTGGGAGTCAAGACAGGCGTCCTCATCAGCAACAACGCCGAGGAAGTCCTGGACAACACGGACCCGGATATCGCCGTTGTCACTCTGTTCAGTCTGGTAAGCGACTGCTATGATCATTTTGTAAACTGCTTAAGCCGCGGCATCAGCGTGATCACCACCTGCGAGGAGGCCACCTACTGCTGGACCACCGACCCGGTCCGCGCCAATCATCTGGATGTGCTGGCCAAGGAGAACAACTGTACTTTTGCAGGCAGCGGCATGGAAGACACTTTCTGGGTAAATATGGTGAGCATGGTCGCCGGAAGCTGCCACAACATCAAGAAGATCGAGGGCGCCGTCAGCTACAATGTGGAGGACTACGGGCTGGCTCTGGCAAAAGCCCACGGCGTGGATCTGACTCCCGAAGAGTTTGAGAACCAGATCGCCCACCCGGAAGTTCTGGAGCCTTCCTATGTATGGAATTCCAACGAAGCCCTGGCCGCCAAGATGGGCTGGACCATCAAGAGCCAGACTCAAAAGTGCGTTCCCTATTTCCACAGCGGCGATCTGTACTCCTCCACCATGGGCAAGGATATCAAAGAAGGCAACTGCATCGGCATGGCTGCCGTTGTGACCACGGAGACCTTCCAGGGCCCGGTGATCGAGACTCAGTGTATCGGAAAAGTGTACGGACCTGACGACGGGGATATGTGCGACTGGAAGATTACCGGTGAGCCGGACACCGAGTTTCATGTGGTGAAGCCCGCTACCGTCGAGCACACCTGCGCCACCATCGTAAACAGGATTCCCGCCGTGCTCCGCGCTCCCGCCGGCCTGGTTACCATGGATGAACTGGACGAGATCGAATACATGACCTATCCCATGGAGTTCTACTGCTGATTTGCAGCTGTATGAACCTGAAGGGGACGGCGTATCTGCCACGGATACGTCCGTCCCCTTTTTTCACGGCGTGATGGCTGCCCGCCGGCACCCGCCCAAACCGCTGCCTCAGTTCATATAGTGGATATCCTCCCTCTGCGGGAGGTCAAAATACCTGATGCCTGGGTTTCCCTCCAGCCCCAGAAGCTTTACCGCACTGATTCTCCTGCTTTTGCATGTGGAAAAATAGTACGTTCCGCTCTCGGCGCACATGGCGCTGACGCACAAAGTATGGCTGTAGACAGGGTCCTCCTGGTCTTCCCGGGGATACATGACGATGCCCTCCGGTATATTCACGGCGGAAAACTGGTGAAACATGCGTGTCACCCCGTCAATCTCGTCCTCTCCCTGAACTGCATAGTGCTTCATCACCGCCATGCGGACAAACCGGGCAGGCGACGAGTAATCCCCCGGCAGACCGAACCCGCCTCCGGAGCTTATGCTGATTCCCTGGTTTTTCAGATCCATAAAATCATGGGCGGAGTCCAGAACATTGGACACCGACGCGTAGTTGCACAGGTTGGTGTGCTGCCACTGATAGCCGGGGCTGTTAGTCATCACCCCGATGGTGTCTCGGTAGACCTTAAGCCCGCCTGCATCCGGCTCAATGATGATGGTCTCCCCGGTATTGTCGGAAAAAATATAGTGAATCTGCATCTCATGTCCGAAAATCCGTTCCGAGGTGAGATTCAGGGAAGGAACCAGAGACGCCGCTTCCTCCACGTTGGCGCACTGACTCAGAAGATACCCGGTCAGATATCCCGGATGGATATTCATGTGGGCGCTGTCTCTCGCCTGGTCATACACTGCATAGCCGGGATAGTTGAGAAGGCCGCCCATGACTCCGGCCTCATTGATTCCATCCACCATCACAGGGGACTCAAGCCCTGTGATGGCCATCCCCGCAAAAGCGTACCGGCTGCGCACATATTGCTGGGAATTTTTGTCAATCTCCAGCCTCAGAGGATAGTTTCTGGGAACCGCCGCGATGCTGTTGCCCGTGAGACTGCCGCACTGGTCGTAGGTCCTTCCCAGGAGATGTTTCTTGTCTTTAGTCTCCCACGCAAAACAGGTGCAGCCCATATTTTCAAATGGATTCTTTGTACTGCTCATAGCTTAAAGTGACTCCTTTCCATGTTCCGATATCCGGCCGAAGCCGGGCAGATTCCTCAGAATCTGCCAAGATAATCACAGTACAGTTTATCCGCGGAAGGCTTCTGTAATTCGAAAAATCAGGCAAAAAATTATCTAAAAAACCTTGACATTTTTCAAAACCTGATTTATTCTGTTTTTTACAAACCTGTTTTTGCCAAACAGGAGTGGATTTTTAGTAAATTTTACTTTTTCGCCACATAATCGTCAGTATGACAGTTATGTGGCTTTTTTGCGCGGCCCTCCGCCGCCTGGCCAATTATTTTTATCAAGCGAGGTATATTCAGATGGAACAAACATTTATGAAAGAAAAACCTGTACTCCCCCTGGTGCTGTCCATGTCACTTCCCATGATTTTTTCCATGATGGTGTCTTCTCTCTACAACATCATAGACAGTTTTTTTGTGGCAAAAATCAGCGAGAGCGCCATGACCGCCCTGTCCCTTCTGTTTCCTGTACAGAACCTGATTAACGCGGTCACCATCGGATTTTCCATCGGCATCAACGCGGTCATCTCCTTCTATCTGGGCGCCGGGAAACAGAAAGAAGCCGACACTGCCGCCACCGCCGGCCTGGCCCTCAACGCCCTCCACGGCGCTGTGCTGACCATCATCTGCATCGGCATCATGCCCGGTTTTCTGGGCATGTTCACCAGCGACCCGGAAGTCATCTCTCTGGGAATCCGGTACTCCCGGATCGCGTTTAGTTTTTCCGTGGTCATCGCCCTGGGGATGGCCTTTGAGAAAATCTATCAGTCTGTGGGGAGTATGTCCATGACCATGGCAAGCGTCCTCTGCGGCTGTATATCCAACATCATCCTGGACCCTGTCTTCATCTTCGGTCTGGGCCCCGTGCCCAGGATGGGAATCGACGGCGCGGCCCTGGCCACAGGAATCGGCCAGAGCATCAGCCTGGTCATCTACATCACGGCTTACGCCATAAAGCCTATCCATGTAAATCTGGCCTTGAGGCGCCTGTCACTGAGGAAGGACATGGCGGCGCGGCTCTACTCCATCGGTATCCCCGCCATCCTCAGCCTGGCTCTGCCTTCCCTGCTGACCTCCTCGCTGAACGTGATTCTGTCCGGCTTCTCCCAGACATACGTGCTTGTCCTGGGAGCCTACTATAAGCTGCAGACCTTCCTCTACCTGTCTGCCAACGGCATTATCCAGGGAATGCGGCCTCTCGTCGGGTACAATTACGGAGCCGGGGAGCACAGACGGGTCCGGAGCATCTACAAAGTCTGTCTCCTGCTCGCCTCCGGCATCATGGTGGCGGGAACCATTCTGTGCCAGACCGTTCCCCACCGGCTCATCGGCCTGTTCACGACAAACAGCGACACCGTCACCGCCGGGGCCTCCGCCCTGCGGATTATCAGCGCAGGATTTATCATCTCCTCTGTGTCCGTGGTCTCCGGGGGAGCGCTGGAAGGACTCAGCATGGGCCTTCCCTCCCTGATTATATCCCTTCTGAGATACGTGGTTGTGACCATCCCGGCGGCCTTCGCGTTAAGCCGGTTCATGGGGGCCTCCGGCGTATGGCACGGGTTCTGGGTGTCCGAGACAGTGACGGCGGCGATTTCCTATTGTTTGGTGAGGTGGAAGATGAAAGGGGGAAGAGATGAAAGACAGGAGCAGAGGAGGAAGCTTACGCGGACCAGGCCTGTTTAGACAGAGATACAGGCCTCTGTCCAGGCAGGTCTGCGCCGCTTTCCAGAGAATGCCTGCCCGTGGGCCGGGCCGGCTACGGATGGGCCAAATCTCTGGTAAACCATTAAAATTTATTCATGCCTTTTCAAAAAAGAAAGTTTTATCAATGAGTTTCTTTCCCGCCAACAAACCTTTCTTCGTTTTCTTAATAACACGTTTCATTCGCTGATTTACAGACAGCGGCAAGTATTTCCGTTCCATTTCTTTAAAGGACAATCTATTAATATCCCGGAAAAATGTGTCTCGCTCATCTGGTCTTTTTTTCGACTCATACTCGGCAGTATTATAACGGATCACCTTATCATAGTCGACTTTTTGGCTCTCAGTATTTTTTATTACCTTTTCTAACAAAGATTTTCCTTTCGGTGACCTGACAATCACAAAAGAAGTTCCAACCCCGTCATTTAACTCTGGCGCAAAGTGCTCCACTCCCCAAAAGTCGGCGATTGTCACATCAGAATATCTAGAATTTTTTACTTTGCACTCATAACAAGATGGTCTTAAACAATAGTCCTTTAAGAAAAACTGTATATAGGCATCCTCATCTTTAGAGATAAACCGGTTTTTGTGATTTGCATCTGTCCTTTTTATTCCATAATTTTCCCATCCATGATCTTTACATCGAAAGCTGACAGCCACAGTCCGGACTTTTTCTTCAGCTCTTTCCATATACTTTCTCCAAACTAAAGGCGACGGAACTCCATGACAAATAATGTCTACGGAAATCAGATGAGCGGGATCATTTCCCAGATAATTTTTCAAACCGTTTATCTGACAAGGTGTTCCGGAAAATAATACCACTCGCTTTCTGTCAAGCTCCTCTTTTACTGTTCGGAAAATTTCTCCTGTTGATGCCTGAATATATTTTGAACCTCTCAGGTATTTCAATTGATTAATCTTGTGTACCTGCATAAATACAGCACACTTGCAATCCTCTGACATAGATACGCCGAAAACACTTCCTCCCAAGCTAATAATATATTCGGAAAAAAGAGAAAAGACACCACCGGATGAGCTTTCGAATCTTATCTTGTCATTCAGCGACTTACAGCCCCAGGACTCTATTACTTTATTTCCCGATTTAGGAGCAAGAAACGGACATACCTGTTCACATAAACCGCATCCAATACATCTGCCTTTATCTGTAACAGGATATAAAAAGCCTTCTTCATCTTCTTCCATGCTAATCGCTGACACCGGACATTTTGAGTAACAGGCTCCGCATCCGCAGCAATCCTTTTTATCATGAATTATTATCACTTTTTCCTCCCGCCTTTACCATATTTTTTAGCAAATAAACACTTTGCCGAAATTCCGGCAGTCTGTGATATGCAGCCCAAAAGATCAGGTTCGGTATAATACAGCATGTCAGAGCTCTAAAAAACAGCGCTGCCGGGTTTCTGAATGAAATAAAATGACAAATCTGAAAACTGATTGCGCCGGCAACAGCTGTTACAGCAGTATACATAATAAGTCTAAAAAAATATTTTTTTAATCTCTTTTTCTCAAAAATTGATGTGAAAAGATTATGGAGTATCCAAGGAATTCCTATGCCTGATGTGGCAATAACCGTTGACAGAAGCACACCATAGATTCCACCAAGCCTTACCATGATCAAATTAAGCGCCAAATTAACCATAGACGTAATCAACGGCCTGTACCTGTCCTGATGCCAGATGCCACCGGCATCTTTATATGTATTGAGCAGCCTGTTCAGTTCATATACCCAAAAATATACACAAAAACAAATCACTGCAAAAAAATCTAACATCAGTTCTTTTCCCATCCAAACTTCCATAAAAGGCTGATAAAGATTCATAAAACAGCAGAAACAGATTCCTGTAAGCCAGCAAAGAAGAAAAGTAAATTTATTCAAATCTTTATAGTTTTTTTCATTGGTCTCAGTTATCAGGCTGTTTCCTATACCGGCAACGCTGCCGGCAAAAATAATTTCCACAAATCCTATAACCGCTGATAAAATGAAATAGTAATTTTGATAGACCGCCAAGGCGGTAAGCCCCATATATACAGAAATCACAATCGTATCAGCCGAGAGCAATATTGTTCCCCCAATTTTGCTCGTTACCAGATCCTTAATTCTTTGATTGATTTCTCTGATCTTCTCAGCCGGCAGTCTTCCAGTTGGCTTATAATCAGGATAGTATTTGGCGGCAGCCAGCGCCGTAATAGCATTATTGATAAGCTGGGCGCATAAAGAACTGATTATATATAAATAATAATTTTTTAATACTACGACACTCCACAATTGAAATATATACTGACAGCTGTTTGTAACCAGGGAAATTTTACTCCCAATATCTGTTCGCTGATGTGCCAGAAAAATACTGTTTTTATATGCCAAAAACCAATATGTAGCAACTGTCCCGGATAAATTTAACAAGTATAAAACATATATATTTACATCTTCAGGGACCATTCCATGAATCAGCTTCGGAATCAGCGGAGTAATCATAATGCCTGCTGCAGCTATGAAACAGCCTATAACCCTGTAGTATAATCTGTACAGATGAATCAACGCGCAAATTTTATCTGTCTCATCTTTTGCAATCGGCTCATACATACTGAAAACCATTGCCGATCCGACTCCCAATTCAGCCATATTAAGAATCTGCAGGATTGATACAAACAGGCCGCTTAATCCCAGATACTCCACACCCATATAATATATAATGGCTGTTCTCATAACAAAAGGAACAAGCACCTGATAGATCTTTAGCGTCAATCCGAAAAGAACATTTCTCCTTACATTTTGTCTTCTTTCTATCCTCATCTGTTATATTTCCTCAAAAATCCATGTCCTCCTTGCCTACATATACCTGACCAAATTCCTTTTTTAAAAATTTTATGCTTTTATCTCTTTCAATCTCAATATGTTTGTCAATTGTTTTATAGTCCATTTCCATCCAATCTGTCATAAAACTGACTTTATTCCAGCGCCGTTCTTTGATTCCCATAACACGGTACAGTGTCTCAAAGCGGCTGCTCATCGTCTCCCCATAATCACTTCTGTCAAAATTAATAAATGGTATATGATATATCGCTGAAAAAACAGTTGCGTGAAAAGAATCTGTCAGTGTCAGTTGAGCATCCGAAACCAAATCGAGAAATTCCGCAGGAGATATCACCGAATTATCATCAAGTAATATTACTTTCAATTTCAGTTTATTTGCTATAGCTCTTACAGCATCTGGAATACTGCTCAAAAACATCGCCAAAATATAGGAAGTTGACGGTTTATCTTTATAGTTCTCTCTTATCTGGTCCCACTTATGCCTGGTCAGCAGTAATGTAGGATCAACCAAAACTTCCGCATGTCTCCCTGTTAATTTTTCAATAATCTCTGCTCCCTTATGTTCTCTGACAGAAATGTTCCAGAACCCATTCAAGCGATCTTTGTAAAAATCAGCTTTATGAGCCGGCAATGTTTCCACGGATAAACTGGGCGCATATGTCAACCGCTGATTCACTTTTGCGAATGTTAAAAAGGCGTTATCTCCTACATAGCAAGACAAGGGACTCCATATCTGGTCACTCCCGACTATAAAAGCGTCAAACTGTTTGGCAAAATGAGAATTATCCCCATAAAACGGCATCTCTTCCCCATAGAATTGAATATATTTATTATTAAAATCATCGAATTTGTGCTGTCTTAACCGATGTGTTCGTTTTAACGCAGGATATTTAGCAGCAACCAATATTTTTTTTAATCTGTACCTCAAAGTTTCCTTTTCCACAGGAGAACCTTGCTTTATGGTATATGCCTGATGTCCAAGTTCTTCGCAGACTGATTGCAGTGCGTAATTTTGCAGCCTCTGCCCAATATTTGTACCATGAGTGTACGTAATAATTCCCAGCTTCATAAATTTATAATCCTTCGGTTCATCACCTTTTTATACAGTCCATAAGTCTCATTTGCTGTTTTATTCCAGTCAAATAATTTTACTCGCTCCCTGCCGGCAGCTGCGCACTGCCTTCTCAAGTTCTCATCTGAGAGAACATGGTTAATTTTATCTTTTAGATCCTGTACATTGTCCGGCTCAAAATATAATGCCGCATTCCCTCCTACTTCTGGCAGAGAACTGGAATTTGTACAGATAACCGGGCAGCCATGATCAAACGCTTCTAAAACAGGAAAACCAAACCCCTCATATTTTGTCGGATAAATAAAACATATTGCGTTTTCATAGAGATATGCCAGTTCCCCGTCAGAAGCATTATACTGAATTACAAAATCCCGGATATCTAAACGGCGCAGTTCTTCTATTTCTTCTTTTAATAAACTGCCGCCTCCGACCAGGATAACCCTGATATCTCTTTGTTCTTTTAATATACCCGAAACCGCGTCTAAAAACAGACTGGCATTTTTGTATCCCCTTCTCTGTCCTACATACAGAAAATAGCGCTTTGGCACAGACATTTCTTTGGGACAGACGGGTGCCGGCAAATGGTTTGTCCCATGGTAAATAACAGTAATCTTCTCATCCGGGACATCCGGATAAATATGCAATATATCCTGTTTTGTATTTTCTGAAATGGCAATGATTGCCTCTGCTTCATATATAACCCTTTTTTTGTGTTCAATCTCTTGTTTGGCAAACTCTGTTTTTTCCCACAACAACTCATGAATCATATCATGTATTGTCACTACCAGTTTTCCCTTGGCTGCCATATCGCAATATGGATCTGTCCATGTTATATGTATGATATCATAGTTTTCTTTTTCAATTTTTTTCAATGTATTCTTTTTGTTCAGTTCAATAAAATATTTTTTTATAAAATGGTTATATACTATTTTTTTATATAACTTCCCTGTATGCATTCTATTCTTTCCCAGGTAATTTCCCAGATAAAAATTTCTCGAAAAAATCACGAATATATCTATTTCACAATCATAATATTGATTTAAGACTTTAACCAGTTCCATATGATATCTGGAAACCCCACCGTAAATCTGCTCATAAAATATTTGAAAATCATACAAAATATTCATAAAATTCTATTTCCTTTTCTTCTATAGCCCTGCTATCTTCTTTATAAATGTGGTCATCGAGGCGGGAAGTTTCTTTTTCATCCAGTACCATATAATGTAGCCATTGAGAACTATTTTTCTTTCGAAGGTATAACAATTATGATTTTGTAACAGCCTTTTCCCTTCCTTTATACTCTCTATTCTGCGTGTCTGCGAAATCCCTTCATCAGAAAAAACAGACATATACTCATCTATGTAAAAGAAGGTTCCTCCATTCTCAAAGATTCTCAGATACAGATCTATGTCGGCGATAATGCGATATTGCTCATCGAATCTGTAATGTTCCAGCACATCTTTTTTAGTAAATGCGGCCTGGTGACAGAACGGCATTTCAGTTCCGCTCTTTAAACGTTCTAGTTCTCTGGGTTTCTGATATACTCTCATATTACCTGACTGTATGATAACATTTCCGTAGACCACCTCATAATTATCATAATTATTTGCAAAAAACGGATTTAAACAATCAGCGGAGACAAAACAGTCATCCGAATTAAGGTATATAATCCAATCTCCCTCTGCTATCTCAATAGCTTTATTCATTGCATCATAAATACCATTGTCTTTTTCTGATATGACTTTTATCGGTATATTTTTAGATTTAAAAACCGGTATATATTCTTTCACAATATTGACAGTGTTGTCCACAGACAAACCGTCGATCACGATATATTCCATATCGTTTATAGCCAGATTACACACAGAATTTACACAGTTTGCTATAGTTTTAGCTGAATTGTAACAAACTGTGACTACACTTAGTTTCATATCTATCTCCCTGTCAATGACAAGAGCCCCTGATAAATTTTGTAGCTTATGCTTCCCATAGAATATAACGCATAATTTGTCCTTCTCAAAGCTGTCAATGTCTTATATCTGTATGCCTCTTTAAAAACAGAAGGGCATTCCTTTTTTACTGTTCTTTCTATCTCCAATAATCTCTTTTTAGCATTCGTAGATACACGCAGGCTTAAGATTGCCGTTACGTGAGATTTTAACATTCCAGACAGTATTACATCAAAAAATTTCTTTTTTCCATCTTCCATCAGTTCGCTGTGTTTTGCGTAATATCCGCACATCTTCTTTAATATCAGCAACTGTTCATCAATATGTTTTCTCTTCCCTTTAACACTCATGCTCTGTTCATTGACAGCGACTCTATACATATACACATTCTGATTCAAATAAGAAATCGTTTTAATATAGGGCATTGGTCTCAAAATGTATTCTATATCGGTGTAAAAGCAATGCTCTGTGATATGAAAATCTATCCTTTTTAAAATATCTGTTTTGAATGCAATGCTCTGCATGTATAGCTCTTGCCCCGTGTATGCTTCACTAAAATCAAAGGCTGTTTCGTATCTGCGGATTTTGAATACTGTGGGGATTTGTTTCCCCGTTTTGTCATTGACTCTGGAATAATTTGTAACTACAATATCAGTCTCTGCTCTTTTTAAATATTCTACCAGCTTTATAAATCCCTGCCTGTCTACCCAGTCATCACCGTCAACAGTTTTGAAATACTTTCCTGAAGCAATTTCAACAGAAGTATTGATCGTAGAACCATAACCTCCATTTTCTTTATCGACGATGATAAATGTATTTGGATATTCCGCTTCATAGCTTCTGGCTAATTTACCCGTCCCGTCTTTGGAGCCATCATTTACTAAAATGATTTCTATATCATCCATAACCTCAGGGATAACAAATGAATCCAATGTCTCATTCACATATTTTTCAATATTATACGCAGCAATCGAAATCGTTAAAATTTTATTCATCATATTTTTGTACCTTCTTCAAATACATATTTTTGCAATACTGTCCATAGACTACCGGCAGAACCAATAAAGCCGGATATAAAAATCTGGACTGGGCCAGAGATGTATTGACATACAATCCTATGATCAAAACAGTGCTCCATTTAGGGACATATCCGACAAACACATCTTTATAATAGTAGAATAATATCAATAACGAAGGAATAAGTCCTATGCTGGCAAACGTATGGACCAGTATTCCGCCATTGGCTCCCATATCCTGTGTTCTTAATGCCAGTGATAAATAATCTTCTCCCACTCCAAACAGATTTTTCACAGCGTAGGGCAGACAAATGGATATCATACTTGTCCTGGCATGTCCTGATGTACCATCTGAAAACATTTCGACAATTTTTTGAATCAAAAATCTATATATGAAACTTTGATCTCTTAACAAAATATAATTGATCATTATAACAGCTGTTGCCCCTGCGCCCCCGGTTAACACATATTTCAATACCTTGCGTATATATTTTTTATTATTACGCTCTATTCTTCTCATATTTTTATTACTTATGATATAAATTCCGATAATCATAATAAACGCCATATAACCTGTGGTAGAACCGGTAGTGATAACTGCTATAATAAAAAGAGCTATTAAAAAATTTACTTTTTTATCTGATAAATTTTTAAGACTGCTTCTCATAAATAACAGCATAAACAGACAACTGCATATGAGCATCTGAAAAAGACCTGGTTCAGTAAAAACAGAATTATTTCGTTCCAGTTCATACTGCTTTACACAATAGAGCCATCTGCCTCTCAAATAATATGGTTTTCCGTAAAACGACCATTCTATGTGATTTTCTTTATTAAAAATCTTTAACAGAAGATCAGGATTCAGTACCCCCAAGATATAAAAGACCAAACTCAGCACAGTAAAGAAAGATACTATCTTTATAAATCTCTCACAAAATTTCTTTCTGTCAATGTTGATAGATGTATAAGTTATCAGTATACATTCCAAGTAGTTTAAGAGCAATTTAAACTCTGTCTTAACTAACAAGTATGTACTTAACAGACCGGCAAAAATCAACAGTCCTTTTTCCACCTTCCCCGAAGCAGCAATAACGATAACACAAAAAACGGCTATCGCCATCCGTATCAGTAATGTATGTTCTCGATAAATTGCCACATCGTGGCAAAGTAAAAGTAAGTATAGACATGTATATTGTAATATGGGTCTTAAAGTAGTTTTTATTTTCATATATCATTCTCTCTTAATATAGGCATGCCAGATAAACTTTGAATTGGTATGCCAATACCGCCTAAACAACCTCCTGGGTTCTTGAAGAAGCCGATAAAGCCATTCCAAATTCATTTTTTGTATCCAGCCGGGAGCGCGCTTGATTTTTCCTGCAAAATAGTCGAATCCCGCTCCGACACCAACCATAAACCCCTTGACTTTCCCCTGATGTTCAGCCATCCACCTCTCCTGTTTCGGAGCTCCAAGCCCAATCCAGAGAAAGTGTGGGTTTGCTCTGTTGATCTGTTCTACCACGGCTGTATCCTCTTTCCTTGTCAACGGCCGAAACGGCGGACTATACATCCCGGCAATCTGTATCCCCGGATACCGCCTGGTCAGTTCACTGTATATTTTTTCAAGGGTCTCCTCCGTAGAGCCATAAAAAAAATGCCGGTATCCTTTTTCCGCTGAAACTCTGAAAATTTCTTCCATATAGGAAGGACCGGTTGTGCGTTCCATCTCTTTAAATCCCCGCCTCCGCCCTATGGACGAAAGCGGGCCGCCGTCGGGAATTGCCATGATTCCGCTGTTCTGAATAGTTCTGTACTCAGGAATTTCATAAGCTGTCACTGTTGTATGTACGTTTGAGACGCACATGTAATCGCCTGACAGGCTGTGTATATATTTGTCAGTGAATTCCAACAGCCAGTCTATATTAATGGCAGCTATATCTACCCCCATAATATTGCATGTGGGAATCAGGGCTTTATCAACCCTGTGTTCATATTGTCTCGGCAATGAACTCATTTCAGCTGCACCTCTCCATCATCAACTCCTGGGCATATCTCTTCATGCTGCGCTTCAAGTCCTTGGGCGTGGATTCTTTTTCGATTCCCGCCAGTATCCGGTACTTGTCAAAAATACGGATAACCATCTCCATGGACAGGGGCTTTCCTATCTTTGAGAGAAACAGATAATTGCTGTACGCGTCTTTCTTTTCAAAATACGCGTGCACACAGAGCCACTGTTCCATCTTATCTTTCAGCTTCTTTGAGAACAGGCGGACGCAGCGCTGTTTTTTTCTTTTTCCGGGTATAGACAGAATCCCGGTTTCTCTCTCGTAGTCGGAAAGTTCCAGTCTCAGCAGTTCGCTGATTTCAATTCCGTGGTAAAACAGAAGCTCCATCATCACGTTGTCTCTGAGACATACTCTCCGGCGGAAATCATTGTCCAGATTCTCATATTCTCTGTTGATGGCGATAAAAAAGGCGTCGATCTCCGCTTTGGAGAGCACATTGTCCTGGGTCTTCTCACAGTCAGGCAGTTTTGGCAAAGCCGGCGGCAGGATGGCAGGACCGGGGGCGGAGGAACCCTGCCGGAACAGGTACTCCATGTAACAGCAAAATACCCTGTATTTTCTTATGATGGTGGAAGTTCTCAGCTTTCTCTCTGTGGAAAGGTACTTCAGGTATCTCTCCACCGCTCTGCTGTCCGGATAGTCCACGCCGCTCTCTCCAAACCACAGGTACAAGTGTTCCAGGTCCAGACGATATGCCTTGATGGTCCGCTCATCTAAGTTCCGCTCTCTCACCTGATTTTTAATAAATTCTTCTATATGGTCTTGTCTCTCTCTGCTTTTGTTCTCCCGGTCTGACATCTGCTCCAAACCACTCACCCCTTATACTGTAGGTCTCATCGGATGCTGCCCGGAATGTTCGGAGGACAGCATCACTGACTGGGCAAAGTCCAGGGCCCGCAAGATGCCCAGGGCTTTTTCCTGCCCTGTCTCGTCGAGAGCAGGGAAGATTGTTCTGAATTCCGAAATTTTCATCATCTGTTCTTGTGTTTGTGTCATGTGCTCGTCCTCCTCTTTCTTTTTGTGTTGTTAACTCAATATAACACACATTATTTGAGTTGTCAACACTCACATTGTCCGCTCACTTGTGTTGACAACCTTGTTTTTGTGCGGTATGATAAAAATGGCAACTTTAGCAGAGAGAGGAATGATCCATGAACAATAACATCAAAATGGTGAGGGAAGCGCTGGGGCTGTCCCAGCGTGAATTCGGCGAAAAAATCGGGGTCAGCCGGGACGTGATCAGCAACATGGAATACGGCCGCGTCCAGCCGAAGGAGCTTCTCGTGAAGCACATCTGTGAATTCTATGGGGTGAATGAGCAGTGGATGTACACCGGACAGGGGGATATGTTTTCTAAGAAGCCGGAGACTAACAGGAAAGCGGACGAGGCCCTGGCGATTTTCCAGTCCCTGAGGCCTGATTTTCAGGATTACGCGCTGGAACAGATCCGGCAGCTTGCCCGGCTTCAGGATAAGCAGAAAAAAACATGACCTTTGGCTCTCAGACCAAATGTCATGTTTTTTATTTTTGCCTGTTCTATTTTTTCCTGTCCTGCCTGTGCGCCTCTTCAAGAGCCGGCGTATAGATCACTGATTCCCTGCCGTCCTCTGTCAGTATGGAGTGGGGGGAATCCGGATATTCCCATATACATAAGTCACATCTCTATACCGTCTGACAGAACAGGCTTTTTATAAACATGAAAAAGGACACCGTCTAAAGACAGCATCCTCCACTGCAAATCAAAGCTTTACCTCTGCAATATTCCGCTCCACTGGCCGAACATGAGAACAAAAACAACAAAGGCTGCCGCCAGGCTGGCATAATATATTTTATCCGCCGGCAAAAAGATACTTGTGGAATCATAGTACATCTTTCCGTTATACAAAATCGCGCTGACAGTGCTGCCATATGTTTTGCTGTTCTTCATTGCAAAATGCGCTCCGCTGGGAACTCCGTTCAGCTTGTACTTCTCTCCCTGATAAGAGACGGTTACATTCAGACCTCCCGGATTCAGTTTGCCTGAACCGACTTTTATATCTGTGACCTTGACATGGACCTCTGTTCCCAGGGTCTCTTTATCTTGGCTGAATGCCTGCCGGTGAAACACAATCGTCAGAACCAGAAGAACGACAAAAGCAGCAGGCAAAGCTAACTTTTTATAATTGATTTTCATATATCTCATTTTCCTCCTCTCTCACAGCAGCAGCACCTCCACCCGGCTCCCGGCGGCAGCGGCCTCCTCCCCGGCCGGGAGCAGCGCAAGGCAGTTGGCTCCGATTCCGGGCAGCATCACCCCATTTCCCTGATTTGAGGCGATATCCACCTGGCAGCGCCTGTAGCGCCCTCTCACGATTCTCGGCAGAGGGCGCCGCTTCGTAAACTCTCTCGCAAGAATCCCTTCCGCATGTATCTTTCTGCGGAAGGGAAACAGCCATTCAAAGACTGCGGCGGCGGAATAGGGATTCCCGGACAGGGACAGGACCGGAACGCCGCGGACAAGGGAGCACATGGTAGGCATCCCCGGTTTCACACAGATGCCGTGAAATAATATCTCTCCGCCCAGGCTTCTGACCGCCCTCTCCACAAAATCCTTTTTACCCACAGATACCCCGCCTGTGGTGATGACCATGTCCGCGTCTGAGACAGCGCCCTCTATTTTCCCGGCAATCCTCTCCAGGTCGTCTCCCACCTGCTCTGCGCAGGAGACACGGCAGTGAAACTGCTCAAGACGCGCCTGCAGGTACACGCTGCCGGAATCATAGATCTGGCCCGGCCCCAGAGGCTTTCCCCACGGACACAGCTCATCTCCCGTGGCGATCACCGCCATACGGGGACTTTTGTATACATCCAGTTCTGTGATGCCCGAGGCCGCCGCGCAGGCCAGAACACAGGCGTCCACCTGCCGGCCTTTCCCCGCTATCACGTCTCCTGCCTTAAAGTCCTCCCCCGCCGGCGCAATATTGTCGGCAGCGGAAAATCCGTGAAACACCACATAGTCCTCCCCCATATCCGACTGTTCCTGGGGGATAACCACCCCGGCGCTGTCCGGGACCTTCCCCCCTGTCATAATCCGCGCCGCCTCATAAGCCCCAAGTTCGGGGACGGACTGGCAGCCCGCGTGGATTTCTCCTATTACCTTAAAGGGCAGTCTCCGGGAAACGGCATCCTGCCCCCAGTCCTCTCTCCTCACCGCATAGCCGTCCATGGCGCTTCTCCTGAAAGGCGGCTGGCTAATGGCGGCTGCGACATCACGGGCCAAAATTTTTCCCATACACAACATGAGCGGAAGCCTTTCGGTGTCAAGGACTGGTGTGTTGGCCCTGACAATCTCCTCCGCTTTCTCCAGAGATACTTTCATATCCTTTATCTTCCTCTCTCCTGCCTGCTCCGGTCTATGAGCCGTGGGCCGGGTATTATTCCACCTTCATCATCCGGTATCCCACGCCGATGTGTGTCTGGATATACTGGGGAGAATCCGCGCTGGACTCCAGCTTCTTCCGCAGAGTCGCCATGAACACCCGCAGGGAGGCCACGTCGTTGTCCCAGCTGCGCCCCCATATGCTCTGGGTAATGTATGTGTGAGTCAGCACTTTCCCCACATTTCTGGACAGAAGACAGAGCAACTTATACTCCATGGGGGTCAGATGCAGCTCCTGTCCGTCCAGACTGGCGCAGCCTCCCGCGTAGTCCACCTGCAGCTTCCCGTTGACAAACACCGAGCCTGCGGACGGAGCATCCCCCGCCATATAGGCAAGCCTCCTCTGGGTGGCCCTAAGCCGGGCCAGCAGCTCCTCCACGGAAAAGGGCTTTGTCAGATAGTCGTCAGCCCCCGCATCCAGCGCCTGGATCTTGTCCGAGTCCTCGCTCCTGGCGCTGATGACGATGACAGGCATGTTGGACCAGGTGCGGATCGTCCGGATCACCTCCACCCCGTCCATGTCAGGAAGCCCCAGATCCAGAAGCACAATGTCCGGATTGTGGGAAGATGCCTCCATGACGGCGGTTTTCCCGTCCGGCGCCGCCAGATACCGGTAATCGTTGGTCTTCAAGGCCGTGACCATGAGATTCCTCACCGGAGCGTCGTCTTCAACTATGAGTATCAATGGTTTATTCATGCAGTTCTACCTCCCCTGCCGGCAATGTAAATGTAAAGACGGCTCCTTCCGGCTCATGGTCCGACACCCAGACGGCTCCCCCGTGGGCGTTGACGATGGACCGGCACAGGGACAGCCCCAGCCCCAGGCTCCTCCGGCTGTCCGCGATCTTGTTGGCTCCGCTGTAAAACATATCGAACACCTTCTCTTTCTGGTCATCAGGGATTCCGGGCCCCCGGTCGGAGACGGACACCTTGACCATGCCGTCCTCTTTCTCCGTGCGGATATCGATCCGCGAGCCTGCCGGCGCGTATTTCACGGCGTTGTCCACAAGGTTGATGACGACCTGGACCATCAGCTTCGCGTCGATGCGGGCAAAGATAAATTCTTCCGTGGCCTGTACCTGGATCACCTGCGCTTTGCCCCGGCGGTTTACATGGCTTAAGGCCTCGGCTATCACCTCGTCCATCAGCTCCGCCGACAGGTTCAGCTTCACCTTTCCCCCCTCAATCCTGGTGACCGCCAGAAGGTTCTCCACCAGATTGATGAGCCAGACCGCGTCGTCGTAGATGTCCGCGAACATCTGGCGGCGGGAATCATCGTCCAGTTTCTCGTAGTCTGACAAAAGATAGCTGGCATTTCCCGAGATGGATGTGAGAGGCGTGCGCAGGTCATGGGAAATAGCCCGCAGAAGATCGGCCCGGAGCTGTTCGTTCTTTGCCATGATGGCCGCCTCCTCTTTCTCCTTTGCGTTCTTGATGTTCTCCAGGGCCAGGGCGCACTCCCCCAGAATCGACAGTACCACGCTGTTCTCAAAGGCGTCCAGCCCCTTGTCGTCCATGGCGATTCCCGCAACCCCGTAGACCTGCTGGTTTACCCGCGCCGCCAGATACAGGCATCTCCTGTCCCTCAAGGTATCGGTGGCCGCGCCGGCCAGCTTGTTGTTCCTGAAGACCCACTCCGCCGCTTCCCTCTCCTTCCCGGACACCAGTTCTTCCTGATCCCCGCCTCTCCCCCCAAACAGCCGGGGCTCAGAGAGGCCTTGTCCCCCGGAGAGATACATGACTATATCTTTCTTGAGGAGTTTTTGAAGCTGGACCGCCGCCGCGGAGGCCACGGACCAGGCATCCGTCTCCTTCTGGAGAAGCTGGTTGGTCTCAAACAGGATTTTTGTCCTGAAGGCCGCCTCGGCAGACTGCTTCGCGTTGTCCTTCAGCCTGGCGGCAAGAGAACCGGTCATGAAAGACGCCCCGAACATGACCAGAAAAGTCACGGGATAGCCGGAATCATGAAAATGAAAAGTAAACCTGGGCACCGTAAAAAAGAAGTTGAATATCAGCACGCTCACCGCCGACGCCCAAAAGCCGCTGAGTCCGTTAGAGGTGATGACCGAGATAACCAGCACCCCTAAAATATAGACCATGATAATATTGGCCTCGGTAAATCCCAGCAGAAAGAAGACATATCCCACCAAAGTCGCCGCCACAAGCACAAGAGCGCTCTTCCCCACATCCCGAGGCGACACAGCCGGCGACGGCTTCCTACCGGCCCTGCCGTAGTCCCGGCCTGCTGCCGTGTCCGGGATGATGTGAATGTCCAGTTCCGGGGCGTTTTTGATCAGCTGCTCCGTCAGGGATGGCCTGTCCAGAATGCTTTTTCTTGAAGCCGTGCTCCTTCCGATGACGATCTTGGACACGCCGGACAGACGGGCGAACTCCGCGATTTGAAAAGGCACGTCCTCCCCGTAGGTGGTCTCGATACGCGCCCCCAGCTGTCGCGCCAGGCCCATGTTGTCCCGCAGCCGTTTTTTATCTGACTCCTCCATGGCGGAAAAATCCGGCGTCTCCACAAACAGCGCCGTCAGCGTTCCCCTGAAAGCGCCGGCCATCCTGGCGGCAGTCCTGATAATCTGGGCATTGGAGGGGGATGAGGACAGGCACACCAGAATATGCTCGTCTGTGCGGTAGCTTCCCCGGCCCTTTAACCGGTCATTTTCCATGCGGAGACTGAGGCGGTCGGCGCACCGGCGCAGGGCAGTCTCCCGGAGAGCGGTCAGAACCTCCTCCGTGTACGCTCCTGCCTCCCCGCTGTGGGAGCATGCGCCGGGCGCAAGGCGCCTGAGAAGTTCCGCCGGCTCTATATCCACCATCTCCACCTGGTCTGCCCTATCGAAGACAGAATCCGGAATCCTCTCCTTCACCCGCCTTCCCGTGATGGAAAATATAGTGTCATTGAGGCTTTCTATCTGCCGGACATCGGCCGTGGTGTACACGCTGATCCCGGCTTTCAGCAGCTCCTCCACATCCTGGTATCTTTTCGCGTGGCGGTATCCCTGGACGTTGGTGTGGGCCAGCCCGCCCAAGACAATCAGCCCTGGCTTTCTGGCCAGGGCTGCGTCAATATGAAATTCCTCAAGCACCTCATCGCCGCGGCGCAGGTTCAGCGCAGGCAGCCTCTCCAGCCCCTCTAAAAGGGCAGAGGTCTCAGGGCTCAGGTCAGGCTCCACATATCCCACCACCACATCCGCTCCCCATTTCTTCGCCTGGCGGGCTGCCCGGAGCATGGCATGGGTTTTTCCCCCGCCGTCTGTGTATCCAAAAAATATTTTCAACATATCGAAGTTCTCCCAAAGCTCTCCGATTTTCATCTGCCAAACACTATAATATCACTTTTTTAATATATTTTCCACTGTATGATTCCCTAATCGGCAGAGGGGAAATGGCAGGTCTTCTTTTCGGGAAGGTCCAACTGGCTGCCGCTCTGTTTTTTTCTCCGGTCTCTGAATCGCCCCGTTTCTCCTCCAAAATCCCCATCCGCGCTCTCCGGCTTCTCTCCAGAAACCGGTCAATTCCCCCCGCCATAATATACCCGAGGATAAATATCAAAACCATGACAACAGCTAACAGCATTTCTTTCATGCCTTTCCACCTCCTGTAAACATTCAGCGTCAACAAGTTTCACATCCGTCATCCCACGGTTATATCCTCCCTGGGCAGCATGCACAGGTCTTTCTGTTTTCCCGACAGGACGGCAAAAATCAGGGTAAGGCCTCCCACCCGGCCAAAGAACATGAGAAGAATCAATATCAGCCGCGAGGCGGCGCCCAGCCCCGGCGTGACTCCCAGGGTCAGCCCCACGGTTCCGATGGCAGACGCGGTTTCAAACAGGCACAGGGACATGGGCAGCCCTTCCAGAATACTCAGAGCCAGTCCCCCCATCCAAAACAGCGCCACGTACATGAGGAGCACCGTGGCCGCGTGTTTCACCACGTCGTCCCCCACCCGTCTCCCGAAGAAGTGGGCGTGCTCTCTCCTGCAGAAGGTGGAGACCGCCGCCGCCCCCAGAACCGCCACCGTGGTGGTCTTCATGCCTCCCGCCGTGGAGCCCGGGGAGCCGCCTATGAGCATGAGAGCGATGATGACGAACCAGCCGGGTTCACTGACGGCTTCCAGGTCCACGGTGTTGAAGCCTGCTGTCCTGGGAGTCACCGACTGGAACAGAGAGGCAAGCAGTCTTTCTTTAAACGGCAGTCCCCCGAACTCGAAAAAGAAGAAGTACAGCGCCGGGAGTACCAGCAGGCACAGGCTGGCGCACAGAATCACCTTTGTCTGCATTCTGTATCTGCGCAGGCGAAAGCCATTTGCCCGCATGTCATCCCATGTGAGAAATCCTATGCCCCCCGCCGTGATGAGAAACATGATGACTATGTTCACCGCCGGGTCCGCGGCATAGGAGGTGAGGGAGGAAAACTGCTCCCTGGTTCCCAGAAGGTCGAAGCCTGCGTTGCAGAACGCCGACACGGAGTGGAACAGGGCCATCCACAGCCCCCGCGCCCCGAAGTCCCTGACAAACACAGGCGCCATAACCGCTGCTCCCCCCAGCTCTAATATGAACGTGCTCTTTATGATAAACCGGGTAAGCCTGACAATCCCGCCTACCGCCGGGGCCGATATGGCCTCCTGCATGGTGCTGCGCTGCATAAGGGAAATCCTCTTCCCCGACATCAGAGCGAACAGGGCCGCAACGGTGATAACCCCCATGCCTCCCACCTGAATCAGAAGCATGATAATCAGCTGTCCCGCAGGCGACCAGCAGGTGGCCGTGTCGTGGACCACAAGCCCGGTGACGCACACCGCCGAAGTGGAGGTAAATAAACTGTCCAGAAAAGTCACGTTTACCCCTTCCCGGCTGGAGAAAGGAAGCATCAGAAGCAGTGTCCCCAGAAGTATGACGCAGGCGAAGCCCGCCATGATGATCTGTGAAGAAGTTATCTTCCGGACCGCCGTGTGATATCCTTTTACTGTCCCAACATTCCTCCCGGCCAGCCCTGCCGGAACGCATCCTTTTACAGATACCAGTCTGCTCATATAACAAAATCCCCCTTTAAGTTTCCAGGATATTTTTATGGTACCATGGATTTCCTAAAGAGGGTAAAAGGGTATGGCTGTCGGTATTAAAATTGTATAAAGGAGGCGGCTTACACCTGGTCATAAATCTCCCGCATCCGCCGCCCGCAGTACTGTGCGTTATCCGGCGTAGTGTTCTCCAGTGTGGCGTAGATAAAGGGCTTTTCTCTTTTTATAAACTTCATAATCTCCCTGTAATCCATCTCGCCTGTGCCTGCGCCCACCGCCTTCAGGCCACAGCCTTCATTTACGCGGATGAAATCCTTAAAATGCACCATGGCGATGTGGGGCCCCAGAAGCTCCATGGCCTCCGCGAACACTTCCTCCCTCCTGTCCACGTTGTCCAGGTCCAGCATGTTCACCGGGTCAAAGAGAATCTGCAGGTTAGGCGAGCCGATCTCGTCAAGGACTGTTTTCGCCCGCCCGGCGTTCCACACGATATGGCGGGCCACAGGCTCGATGGCCACGATCACCCCGAACTGCTCCGCGCAGCGCACAACCGGCCTTAAGTTTTTGATAAATGTCCCAAGGGCCTGGTCAGACCTGCACTCCGGGCAGTACTTGTACTCCGGGTTGGGCGCGCCGGTCTCCGTTCCCACCATGCCGCAGCCCAGCAGCGAGGCGAAACGAATATGGGAATAGTATTTTTCCAGGGACTGGAGGATCACCTCCTGGTCCGGGTGGGCCAGATTCAGATAGTTTCCCAACACGGCGATATCCATCTGGTTCTTGTCGAAAAGCCTTCTCAGATACTGGGCATACCCGGGAGTCAGCGCAGAAGGGCCGCAGGGGTACTCTTTCATGGCCTTGCTCAGGGCCAGATGAACACAGGTGTATCCTTTTGCCCGCACCAGGGGAAGCAGTTCCTCCACAGGCAGTTTCTCGGCGTCGTGAAGACGCAGACCTAATTGCAGCATACATTTCCCTCCTGTCGTCTCAGCAGTTCACTGACTGCCATCATGCAGGCGGCGGTCCCGTGTTGATTGTCCGCCATCTGCGCCTCGCTTACATAGTACTCCGGGCGGCCTGTGCGGTCCTTGTGGTTGTGGGGGTCAGGCCCCCGGCCAAGCCCTGCGCTGGCGCAGATTCCATACAGATGATACCCGTCCTCTTCTTTCTTCAGGTAAGTATCCCGGATACCTTCCAGAACCTGGACCCCCTTCTCTCCGTACGTCTCATCCAGGATACCCAGGCGGGCACCCTTCATCAGCGCGTAAGCCACCATGGCGCTTCCCGATGTTTCCAGGTAATTTCCGGGGAAATCCCTCTTGTCCACCACCTGATAAAACATCTTCGTCTCCTGGTCCTGGTATCTTAAAATGCCGTCTATGCCGTCTTTCAAAAGTTCGGCAAGCCTGAAAGCCCTGGGGGCGCGCTCCCAGGCCAGCTCATACACGTCGGCCAGAGCCATCAGATACCAGCCCTCTGCCCTCAGCCATACGGCCGGACTGCGCCCTGTCCCGGGATCTGCCCAGTCCGCCTTCAGGCTCACGTCACATCCGTGGACATACAGCCCCAGAGATATATCCCACAAAAGCCGGTGGGCGCTTACAAACTGGCCGATGATGTCATCCCACCGGTCTTCCCCCGTCTCCGCCAGCGTTCTGGCGTAAAAGGGCATGGCCATGTAAAGCCCGTCAAGCCACACCTGGTTGGGATAGATATCCTTATGCCAGAAGTTCCCTGTGGTTGTCCTCGGATAGTCTTTCAGGAAATCATACGCTCTCTTCACCGCCGCGTCATATCTGCCGTCCCCGGTTAAGTCCCTGAGAATCCTCAAGGATCTCCCGAAGCTCACCTTGTCGATGTTGTGCTCCCCCTCTTTCCAGTTGGCCACCGTCCCGTCTTCCGCCATCAGATAACTGCTGTTGTCTATGATATACTGGTTCCACCGGCCGTCTTTGGCGGCTTCTGCCAGATAAGACGCCCCGATGACGCACAGATCATCCTTGTAGTTCCACGGCTTCTCTTCCAAAAATTTTGGAAATGCCGTCCCCAGATACCTGGAAAAATACTCCAGCCACATCTCCTGATTCTGCATTTCCTGTTTCTGCATTTCCTGTTTCTGCATTTCCCGCTTCTCCCTTTCTCCTAAATTCCCGCGAAATCCCCGATTCTGTTTAAAATTTTCACGGTCTCGCCCATTGTAACCAGCTGCTCCGGGTAAAAACATTCATCTTCGCCCATATCCATGAACCCGAAATACAGGGCGCGGGCCACGTTGGTTCCGTAGTTGTTGCCGACCTTGTCCACGTCGGAGCAGACCGGCATGGTGCTGGAGGCATTCCGGTAGTTGACTCCGCAGGCCTGCATGGCCACCGTGGCCATCTCCTGGCGGGTTATATGGCCCTGAGGCATATGGGAGGCGCCGCTGCCCTCGGCGAGAAAGCCCTGTGATACCGCGATCTGCAGGCATTCCCCGCCCTTTTCGCCCCGGTCCTCTCCCCTGTCAGTTCCCCCGCAGACAAAGGGCATCAGCATCTGGGCCAGCTTCTCCCTGGTGATGAGCTCCTGGTCTTCTGTCCTGTCCCTGCTGTCCATAATTTCCCGGCAGATCAGGCGCTGCCGCTCCCAGTCCGCCTCATGCCCCTGCTCTTCCCGAGAAAGAACCACGTATCTCCGGCTCTGCTCCCTGTTGCCGCTCCCGTCAAACGCCGTCACCCGGACAAAGCGGCAGTTTTCCGGAACCGCGAAGTCTCTCCCTTCCCCTGCCTCTCCCCAGGTTTTTCCGTCCTCCGAGATCTCCCAGGCAAATCCGCACTGGCCATGCCCTCCGCAGAACTCCGCAGAGGCGCTGATCCTTCCATGCTCTGCGGGAACTCCCAGAATCCGGACCTTGCCGGGCCTTGGAAACCGCCGGCCGTTGATGACCACATTTTCCACCACCGGACAGGACCAGTTCATCCCCCATATGTCTCTGTCGGCGCCGTCGATGACGATGTTTCTCAGAATCAGTCCCTCAATCGGCACTTCCTCAAATGCCTCCAGGAAGATTCCGTAGTCTCCCCCCCTGGCTCTGATGTTTTCAATGGTAATATTTTTAAATACCGGCAGGTCGCTGCCGTTTCTTCCGTCCTCATAAAGCATGGTCCCGTGGATGGCTGCCCCGTGGATGTGGTCCATGACGCTGTCGGCCATGATGATGTCCTCCACCCTGCCTCCCCGCCTGGCGTTGGTCTTCATGCGCAGGGCGTAGGTGAGATTCGGGCTGGCGAAGCGGTTGTTCCAGGCAAGTACCCGGAGGATTCCGCCGCTCATCTCGCTTCCCAGCGCCACTCCCCCATGTCCGTCGGCAAAGTCGTTGTTCTCGATGAGCACATATTCACAGGGCACATTGGCCTGACGCCCGTCCCGGTCGCGTCCGGACTTTAAGCTGATGCAGTCGTCCCCCGTGTCAAACCGGCAGTTTAAGATATGTACGCCTCTGCAGCTCTCCGGGTCGCACCCGTCGTTGTTGGCCCCGTGGCTGGACAGAGTCAGGCCGTCTATGGTGACGCTCCGGCACATCACCGGATTCAGCTGCCACATGGGGCTGTTCTTCAGCGTGATTCCCTCAAGGAGCACCCGGCTGCACCGGATAAACTGGACAAAGTTAGGCCTTAAGTAGTGGCCCGGCCCAAATACACGTCTCTCCAGGGGGACTCCGTCTATATTCATCTGGCGCAGAGCCTTCCGGTCTGCCAGCTGCAGGTCCGTCTTGTCGGAAGACCAGGCATTCTCCACCTGGTGATGCCAGTTCCACCAGTGTTCCGAATCGGCTCCCCCATCCAGAATGCCTTTTCCCGTCACGGCAATATCATGGGCGTCACAGGCATAGACAAGGGCGCTGAAATTGTAGCAGGGCGTCGCTTCCCAGTGGCCGAACACCACCGGATAGTGGAGCTCCGGAGCTTCATTGACAAAGGCAAGCACCGTGTCCTCGCTCTCCAGGCAGAGCTCCACCCCGCTTTTCAGATGAAGGCCCCCCGTGCGGTAGCGGCCCGCCGGAATCACGACTCGTCCGCCGCCTTCCCTGCTGACTGTATCGATGGCCCTCTGCAGAGCCTCCGTCTGAATCTCCCCGCTGCCGGGCGCCGCTCCGAATTCCAGGACAGAGCGCTCCAGCGCCGGGATCACCGGCCTCTCTATCTGGTCTAAAATCGCCTTTCGCATCTGTAACTTGTCCATGAAAAAATCTCCTATCTCCCGTCTGTGAGACGGTCCAAATATTCTTTTAAATGTTCCCCGTGCCACTGGTGAGGCCCTTGACACAGCTCATGAATCAGGCGGTCTTCGGCGCCGTAAAGGCTGTAGGCCTTCCGGACAATCTCCACCTGCTCCGTCACGTTGGCTATCCCTCTGGGGCCATTGAGACGGTCATTTAAACATGACTGCACGAGAAACGGCCTGGGCGCTATCAGGCTCGCGATATCTCCCATGTCCAGGTGTTCCCACAGGCGCGGCACATAATTGCAGGAACAGTTCCGGTTCATGGTCAGGAGAGAGTCCCTGAAACCGTACAGATACCCGCTGACAACCGCCAGCTTCACCCGGCAGTCCAGAGCCGCCAGCCACATGGCCTGCATCCCGCCGCCGGAGAATCCCAGACAGCTTATATTGTCCGTGTCCCACTGTCCGCGCTCTTTAAGATAGTCCGCCGCCCTCATCAGATCCCAGGCCAGCATTCCCGCCACCGGAATCCCCAGGGGCTCCCCCATGTGGGCCAGAAAGTAACAGTCGCCCTTCAGCGCCGCCGCCGGGTCCAGGGTGTCCTCCCACTCTTCCCGCCGCTCGCCGAAGCCCCGGCAGTCCGGACACACCGCCACGTACCCCAGCTTTGCCAGCTGCAGGCCGTAGTCGTAGCTGTACTGCCTGATCTTCTCCTCCACCGCCCCATAGCCCCGAACTCCCGCCACCGAATATTTTCCGGCGCCGTTGTGCCCCGGCGGGCATAAAAAAGGCCGGGTGCGGGAACCGGCGCCTTCGGGAATGAGCAGATACATGGGCATCCACACCTCCGGCTCCACCTGAATCCGGACATGCTCTCTCCTTATATTTCCCGGTAATATTGTAACCTCTTCCGTCACCGGCCGCAAGGAAGATTTTTCCATTTTTTTAAGCCCCAGAAGGTCTTCCAGCAGCTGTTTGACCTCTTCCCTCCATGCCTCAAATTCTTCTCTTGTATGCCCGGCAAAACAGTCCTGACGGGCATACTTATCAAATTTCCGAAGCATGGAGGGAAGGGTTCCATAACAGGTATGAATCTTTGGCAGATTCCTCTTCTCATCAGTCATCATTTACATCACTCCGGACAGACGGCACAGCCGCGGCCGCAGCCTTTTTCTTCTTGTGCTCGGAATACACGGGCCACACCACGCAGGCCACGGAGATCAGCAGAAGAGCCGCCGAAAGAGGTCTGGTGAAGAATTCCGCGTAGCTGCCGTGAGCATAGCTGATTCCCTGGCGGAAGTACCGCTCCAGCTTGCTTGACAGGATAAACGCCAGCACCAGCGGGGATGTGGGCAGGGCCGCCACGCTCATGAAGATGGCCAGGAAGCACAGGGCCAGCATCACATAGATGTTGAACATGGTGTTGGAAATGCCGTAACCGCCGATGTAGCAGATCACCAGAATCACGGTGTACAGGTAGTGATAGGGAACCTTGAGAATATAGGGGAACCACCGCTTGGTCACGATCTGAATAATGTAGGTGACGATGGCGGACACCATGACGCAGGCGAAAATCAGCATGGCCAGGTTGGGCTGCTCCGTCATGAACAGGGGGCCTGCCTGGAGTCCGTGGATGGTCAGACCCGCGATGAGCATGGCGGTGATGCCGTCTCCCGGTATGCCCAGGGCCATCATGGGGATGAGCGCTCCGCCTAATGACGCATTGTTTGCCACCTCCGACGCCCACACGCCTGCCGGGTTTCCCTTTCCGAAGCTGTCCGGGTCTTTGCTGATGCTCTTGGCGTAGCCGTAGGCGACCATGTTGGAGATGCCGGAGCCCATGCCGGGGAGAAAGCCGATCCACACGCCGGAGGCAAAGGCGAAGACGATAGTTTTAATATTTTCCACAATGTCTCTGATGCCCACTCCCAGGCCTTTCATCTTTCCCACGTCGGCGTCGGGCATGGAAGCCTCGCCTTTGGCGGAGTCTCTGATGATCTGGCACATGGCGAACATTCCCAGCATCTGGGCCACGGTGCTGATTCCTGCGGTCAGGTACACGTTTCCGAAAGTAAAGCGGGTGGCTCCGTTGATGGGGTCCATGCCGATGCAGCCCATGAGAAGGCCGATGCCCGCTGCCATAATGCCTTTAAAGATATTTCCCTTTGAGAGGGAGGCGACCAGGGTGATGGCGCAGAAGCACAGAGAGAAGTACTCCCATGGACCCAGATGCAGGGCGAAGTCCGCGATCACCGGCGAGAGCACCGTGGCCAGGGCGACAGAGCCCACCGTTCCGATGAAGGAGGCGGTCATACCGATTCCCAGAGCCTTTCCCGCCTGTCCGTTCTTTGTCATGGGGAAACCGTCGAAGCAGGTGGCGATGGCAGATGAGGAACCGGGAATTCCGATGAGAACCGCGGAGATAAAGGTTCCCGACACGCCGCCGATCCAGATGGCCAGCAGAAGCACAAAGGAAGTCTCCGTGGAAAGTCCGAAGGTTACAGGCAAAAGCAGCGCGATGCCCAGTGTCGCCGACAGTCCGGGAATCGCCCCGAAGACGATGCCCAGGGAGACCATGGCGACGATGAGCAGAAGATTGATGGGCTGCAGACATATCATTAACGCGTTTATGTATTCACTCATGTTTCATCCTCCTAATCAAACAAGATGCCTGCAGGGAGTTTTACCTGGAAGCCCCACACGAACATGGCGTACAGTCCTGCCGTCACCAGGACGGCGATGGCTATAGACGGAACCAGCTTCACCTTGCTGTTGCCTTTCAGGTCATAGATAAATGCCACCGTGGCAAAGGGCGTGGTGATGAGAAAGCCCAGCCAGTTCATGGCGACGGCATAGATCACCAGCATCAGATAGCTCTTGCTGATCTTTAAGATTCCCCCCTTGGGAAAATACGGTTTTTCTTCCGCCGCTCTCTCCTTGATTCCCTTGATAATCAGGGCGACGGAACTCATGGCGATAAGGATAATGGCTACATAGGGAAAGAGACGCGGCCCCGGCTCCAGGAGCTTGGCCGGCTGTTTGATGGACTGGCTGGCAAAGAAGAAGAACACGCAGCCTATGAGGCCCACGATTCCCGTCTTGGTGTCTCTACGCATTTTCATAGTCAGAAAATCCCCTTTCTTTATCGATTTTCCAAAATGTCCGCCTGAGGGCAACCGTTCCTAACATATACATGGCTGTATCCCTGGCAGGCGGACATACCGATTATTTTACTCCTGAACGTACATGTCTAAATCTTTTGCGATCTGGACGAACTGGGCGTACTCTCCGTCGCGGATTTCCCTGGACTCTTCCATGTCATGCCAGCCGGGAATGTTTCCGATGCCGGCGATGCCCGCGTTGACCGTCTCGTCTTCCACAACTGCCTTCATGGCTGCGTTCATCTGGGCAACCATAGTCTCATCCATGCCGGCAGGTCCTAACAGGTAGTGGTACACGGACAGCACGCAGTCGTTAAAGCCCTGCTCCTGAAGAGTTTTGTAGTTGTCCGGCAGAGCCTCGGGATACTGGGAGATGGTGGTCCCGTCAGAGGATACTGTTCCGATGACCTTCAGCTTGCCGGCCTTCTCGTACTCCAGCGCATTGCCCACGCCCACGACGCCGATGTCGATAAATCCGCCTGCTAAGTTGGTGAGACGGTCGGACTCGGAAGCGCACTCCACAGCGTTCAGCTCAATGCCTGTGGTTCCTGTGATCATGCCGAACAGGAAGGTGTTGGCGCCTGCTGCCGGCATACCGGCGTTCAGCTCGCCGGGATGAGCCTTGGCGTACTCCACAAAGCCTGTGAAATCATCATAGGGCGCATCCGCCGGCACGGCCAATGTGGAGAATCCGTTGTCCTGGAGGCAGGCGATCAAGGTGAAGTCTTTGATGGGATTTACCTCCGCGTTGCCGGTTATGTACTGGATATTCAGAGCGGAAGTCGCAACCGTCAGAGTCGTCCCGTCCGCCTTGGAGGAGGCCACGGTCTGATGGCCTACGGTGTTGCTGTCATAGTTGGTCACCGTGGTCTTTAAGCCGTACAGACGGTTCAGTCCTTCGCTGTAGTAGCGGATTCCCAGGTCGGAACCGCCTCCCGCCTTGCCCGGCACCACCAGGGTGATCGTCTCGCCTTTCGGGAAACCGATACCATCCATGTCAGCCGAAGCCTCTCCCCCTGCCGGAACCTCTCCTCCTGCAGTTTCCGAAGCCCCCTGGCTTCCTGACCCGCCGCACGCGGCTGTTCCCAGCATTGCCACCGCCAAAGCGCCGGCTAATAAGACATTCATTCTTTTTTTCATAACTTTTCTCTCCTTGTTTGTTTTTTATAGACAGAGCTTACCTGTCAATTACAAGAACCGGTTCGTAAAACATTTTGTCAAAAAAGCATAGAAATTTTTAGTGTTTTTGTGTATTATGTCTCTCTTTTCTCTGCTTCTTATCTTTACAATTGAATTATATTATACAATCACATAATTTACAAAACCCAGTTATTTATGCTTTTCATATCATTTTAGTTATGGATGGATTCCTCTTGACATCTCCCGTGAAAGCCTCCAAAATAGAAGCAAAGGAAGGAGGAATCTCATTGACCACCAAGCAGCTTTACTACCTGGTTACCATCGCCGACATGGCCAGCGTGTCCAACGCGGCTCAAGTGCTGGGAATCTCCCAGCCGGCCCTGAGCAAATTCTTGACCGAGTATGAAAATTCCCTGGGATTTCTTCTCTTCCTGCGGTACAGGCGGCATCTGACGCCCACGGCCGTGGGAAGGTACGTGATTGAGTGCGCCCAGAAGATTTTAGACGAACAGACCCGCATGCTCCAGAGCCTGAGAGCCCTGACGGACAGCAAACACGCGCTTATACGCCTGGCCACGGCTCCCAACCGTGGGGCTATCGTTTACAGCCGGATATACAATGCCTTCTCCAGGAGGTATCCGGACATCTCCCTCTCTCTGACCGAGCTGTACGCCAGCGAACAGCCAGGCGCTATCCAGCACGGCCAGATCGACATCGCCCTGGGCGCCGGAAAGACATCGGACAAGGTGACGGATCTGCCCTTTGCCCACGAAGAACTCCTGGTGTCCCTCCCCGTCTCCCACCCTATGGCCTCCAAGGAGCGGATACGCCTGGCCGATCTAAAGGATACCCCTTTTGTCCTCCAGGGCCCCCGCCACAGCATCCGGATACTGGCAGAAGAACTTTTTCAGGAGGCCGGTTTCAACCCGGTAGTCACCTTTGAGTCCAACGACGTGATTCTGGTGGACTCCATGATGCATCAGGCCGTGGGGGCCGGGCTGGTCTCCCAGGCCCACGTGTTCCCCTGCGAGGAGCTGGTATACAGGCCCCTGGACCCTCCGGTCCACCAGTCCCTGCACATCCGGTATCCTCTGGGCCACACCCTGACAGATCCGGAGCGCTATCTGGCCGGGCTGCTGATACGGGAGCGCCTGTCCGATCCCCGCTATCAGGCCACCCCTCTGGAGGAGGCGGAGAATCTGGTGCGCTTTGCCGACACATATAAAAAAGAGAAGGAGGCGCCTTCTGACTCTCCTGGGCACGGGGAGCTGACGCTTCACGCCTTTCACCACGCCCCGCCCCAGGTGAATTTAAGTACTCCTCTCCTCAAATACATCATTGCCATTGTGGATGAAAAGAGCCTGACAAAGGCAGCTGACAAATTTTTCCTGTCGCAGCCCGCCTTGTCCCGGTATCTGCACAATGTGGAGGACATGGTCTGCGCCAAGCTGTTCACCAGAGTCCACAACCGTCTTCTCCCCACCAACGCCGGGAAAGTGTTTGTCAATTTTGCCCGCAACATGCTGCAGATCGACGCGGACATGATGGACCATATCCAGTCCTACCGAAAGGGCCACGGCGGCAGCCTGTATCTGCAGTGCGATCCGGTTCTGGCAGAGACGGTCCGCCGGGAAATCGTCACCGCCTTCTGCAGGCAGCACCCCGACGTGCAGCTGCAGGTGGTGGAAAGCTGTCGGCAGGAGGCCCAGGAGGCGCTGTTAAACGCATCCGCGGATTACGGCTTCTATTTTTCCCACGAGGACGAGCACCCCATCTTGGACAGCCGGATCGTGGCGGAAAGCGAGCTTGTATACTGTTTCGGGTCGGACTGGGCCTCCCCTTTCGAGATTCCGGGAAAGCTCCCCTCCCGCCCTGTCATGGTGGCTCCGGAGGGAAGCGCTCTGCGGGCGGAGCAGGACCGCCTGATGGAAAACCTGTTTGAGTCTCCCCCGGTCATCGTCTGCCAGGGTCAGCTCCATATTCTGCTGGCGCTGGCCCAGGCGGGGATGGCGGATACGATTTTGCCAAGACAGTTTCTGTCCTCTCAGTCTCTCCTCCGGTGCGCCTCTTTTGAGCCTTCGCAGTACTACTATCTTTTAAGGGTTTACCACCCCGGACGCACGCTGCCCTCGTCGGTGAAGGAACTGCCCCGGCTTTTGGAACATGTCTTCAGCTCCTATTTTTCTGTGTGAGTTCTGCCAGCCAATGGGTCAATACGGACTGTGCCCGGGGAGGAATGATTCCCTTCGGAAACCCAGCCCTCAGCCGCCGCTGTGAATCAGGTGATGGGGGCCGGGTTGAAGATGCACATGTCGTTGTGGAAACCGTACTTGTCGCTGTAGGGCTCCCTGATGCCGCTGGCCACGTCCAGAATCATGTCAAAGATCTCCTGTCCCACGTCGGCGATGGTCTTCTCGCCTGTGGCCACATCTCCGGCGGAGATGTCGATTAAGTCGAACCAGTGGTCTTTCATCTCGTTGCGGCTGCACACCTTGATCACGGGGCTGATGTCCAGTCCATAGGGAGTTCCCCTCCCTGTCATGAACACCTGCAGGCCGATGCCGCTGGCCACCTGGCTGGGACCGCACACGATGTCGCTGGCCGGCGTGGCCGCGTAGATAAGGCCGTGTTTTGTAGGTTTCTCCGCCGGAGACAGCACCTCCACGATCTGGCTTGTGCCGCTTTTCGCTATGCTGCCCATGGCCTTCTCCACGATGTTGGCCAGGCCGCCTTTTTTATTGCCCGGAGTCGGGTTGGCGTCACGCCCCACGCCGCCGTCGGCCAGGTACTTGTCATACCATTTCATCTCCTCTGCCAGCCTGTCCCGGGTATGGGCGTCCCCGCAGCGGGCCGCCAGCATGTGGACTCCGTCCCTGACCTCGGTTACCTCGCTGAACATCACCGTGGCTCCGCCTCTCACCAGCATATCCGCGGCGTATCCGGCGCTTGGGTTGGCCGAGACGCCGGAGAAGGCGTCGCTTCCGCCGCACTGCATGCCGATGAGCAGTTCACTTAAAGGCAGCTCCTCCCTCTTCCTCCTGTTCAGCCTCTCAAGCTTTTTCTCCGCCATCTCCATGATGGCGTTCATCATGGCGTCATGTCCGGCATAGTCCTGGAGAGTCAGCACATTTTCCGGTGTGATATCCTCCTTGGGGAGCACCCGGTCATAAGTCAGCTTCTCACAGCCCAGCCCCACCACCATGATCTCCCCGCCGAAATTGGGATGGCGGATCACGTTGGTGATGGCGCGGATGGGGATACAGGCCATGGGCGCGTTGATGGCGACGCCGCAGCCATAGGGATGGGTCACCGCCACCACCCCGTTCACGTTGGGGTACTTGGGAAGCAGCTCTTTTTTGATCCGCTCCACCGCCGCTTTCAGCACCCCGGCGGCGCACTGCACCGTGGTCACGATTCCCAAAAGATTCCTGGTTCCCCCCGGACCTTCTGAGTTCTTATAGCCCATCCAGGTGGTTCTTGTGGGCTCAGGCAGATCCTCCGTCTTCACAAGGTTTGTCCCGAACTCCATGTTGTCCAGGGACGGGCTCTCCGGCAGGTCCAGCATGTGCTCGTTGATCCAGTCCCCCTTTTTGATATCCCTGACCGCATATCCCAGAACCACGCCGTAGCGGATAATCTCCCCTCCTGCCGGGATATCCTCCAGGGCGATCTTGTGGGCCTGGGGGATGTCCTGGCCGGCAGTCAGGTTCTCCATCACCTGTGTTCCCGCCGGTATGTCTTTAACTGCGATAACCACGTTGTCCTCCTCGCGGATCTTCACATACAGCCGCTGACTCATAACAAACTCCTCCTTCTCTTCCGATGCCGCTCTCCGGCTCCCGCCGCTGGCGCATCATCTCTTTTAATCAATTATAAATCCCGGCAGTAAATAAGTAAAATTAATTATTATTTTTATAAACTTATAAAAATTAAGTCTATGCCGAAAAACATGAAAAAGCAGCCCGATAGGGCGGATTTTGAAGGTTTTTCGGATTGCGGGAGCATGAAATGCGGAGCAATCCGTAGGCATCAGGGGGCAAAAAACCTTTTGGCCCCTGCATCGTCATATCATAAATATACATTGCAGGCAGAAGGCAAATATTTTATAATCATGTATATGAAAGGTCTGAATTCCGGTTTGCAGGGCTGAAAGATTATCCGATGCGTTTACGGGAAAGGAGCTCCCATGGACTTAAAACAGATTGAATATATGGTAAAGATCGCCGACGAAAAAAGTATCACCCGCGCCGCCGAGAAACTCTTCCTCACCCAGTCCGCCCTGAACCAGCAGCTTCTCCGGCTGGAAAGAGAACTGGGAGTCCAGCTTTTCAAGCGCACAAAATCCGACTGGGCCCCCACTCCAGCCGGCGAGATCTATCTGGAGGGAGCCAGGGATATTCTGGGCATCAGGCGAAGGACTTATAACCGGATCAGCGACCTTGCCAACACAAAAAAAGGATACCTCTCCATCGGATTCACTCCGGGAAGAGGTATCGAAATGTTCACAAAGGTTTACCCTAAGTTCCACAGCCTGTACCCTGACATGACCGTGGAACCCAACGAACTCAGCGTTTTAAAGCAGCAGGCCTTTATCGCCCAGGGCGGGCTGGATTTGGGATTTATGACTCTCCGGGAAGACCAGAGGACAAAGGACAATTACATCACCCTGTTTCAGGAGGAGATCGTCCTGGCCATTCCCCAGGGCCATCCTTTAAGCAGGGGAGCCGCTCCCGAGGGGGAACCTCTGGCAGTGCTGGATCCGGCTCGGTTAAAATACGAGCCCTTTGTCCTCATGTATAAGGAATCCACCATCCGCCGGGTGATCGACGACGTCTTCCGCCGCTCCGGCTTTGTGCCCGATGTCCTATTCGAAACCTCCAGCAACGCCACCATCCTGTCCATGATCAGCGCCAGCCTCTGCTGCGGCGTCGTGCCATGGCATTACGTGAAAAATCAGCCGGAGGGCGTCGCCTGCTTCGCCCTCCCCTCCCATCCCACGTGGGACGTGGCGGCCAGCTACGGAAAGTACGCCTATCTCAGCGCCCCCGCCAAAACATTTATCAAACTGGCCGGAGATTTCTGGAGCCGGTAAACTCTCAGGTTTACTTTCTTGTTCAGCCGGATATCGCTATGATGCCTGTGCCCGTGATATCCGGCTGTCTGATAATCCATCTCTACTCTTTTATCTTGTCAATATCCGTAAGATTCACACCTGCGATATGAAGGATGGCTTTCAGCGAGAGATATTCATCCTTTAATTTCGCATAAGTTTTTTGAGCATTCTCCTCTTTTGCCAAAAACATATATTCCTGTATCTTTTTAAAATCTTCTATAGCTGCCTTTGCAATTTCAAGACCATTCGGCATAAAATTACCTCCCTTTCAGCCTTATCTCACCTTTCACAATGAAGTAACTGGTTACATTGTATCGAAAAAATTAATTTTTGTAAAGATACAGTTCTCCGGATATCACACTATGTCCAGATGCACTTTTCTCGCCGGCGCCGGAAACTCTCTGTCGATCATGGCCAGCTCCTCCTCTGTCAGCACTACTTCTGCAGCGGCGGCATTTTCCAGGGCGTGCTCTTTTCTCCCCGTCCTGGGGATGGCGATGGTGTTCCCGTCCCTCACCGCGAACGCCAGAAGCACCTGGGAGACCTCCGCCTTGTGCCTGTCTGCAATCTGCCTCAGAACCTGGTTCTCGAAGAGTCCCCGCCGCAGGTCCCCCGCCTGTGCCAGGGGGCAATAGGCCATGAGGGGAACCTTGTGGGCTCTCATCCAGGGCAGCAGATCGTACTCGATGCCTCTGGAGGCCACATGGTACAGCACCTGGTTTACCGCGCAGTTTTTCCCGCCGGGCACGGACCACAGCTCCTCCATATCGTCTGTGTCGAAGTTGGACACGCCCCAGCGGCGGATCTTCCCCTCTTTTATCAGCTTTTCCATGCAGGCCACCGTCTCCGACAGGGGAACACCGCCCCGCCAGTGGAGCAGGTACAGATCCAGATAATCCGTCCCCATGCGCTCTAAGCTGGACATGCAGCTTTTAAAAATGTTCTTCCGCCCCGCGTTGTGGGGATATACCTTTGACACCAGAAACAGCCGGCTCCTGTCCATGCCCTTTATCGTCCTTCCCACAAGGAGCTCCGCCCTGCCGCTTCCGTACATCTCCGCCGTGTCGATGAGGGTCATGCCCTCCTGGATTCCCGCCGTCAGAGCCTCCTGCTCCCGGACCTGGCTGTCCTTTCTCTCTCCCAGAAACCATGTCCCCTGGCCGATGCAGGGCACCAGGGTTCCGTCTGCCAAATGAACCTGTCTTGCCATCTTTACCTCCTCCTCGCCTGCTTATGCCCGGCAGGCCCATATGCTTCCTATAACATTCTGCCTTTTCCCAGGCGGGCATCACCTGCCAAGGCTCATCCCCGCCCGGAGCATGCGGAACATCCTCTCCGCGGCGCCGGAGTACAGCTCCTCGGCTCTCTCCAGCGCCTCCCCGATCTCCATGGCTCCGTTGATCGTGGGAAGAATGCTCTCCACCCCGAATTCATAGATCTTCTCCGCTCCTGTTCCCATGCCGCCCACGACGGCCACAGCCGGGACTCCTTTCCCCCGGCAGCGCTGTCCTATGCCGCTGGGCACCTTGCCGAAAGCAGACTGCCAGTCGATTCTGCCTTCCCCCGTGACCACCAAGTCGGTTCCCTCCAGCAGCCCGTCAAAGTCAATAAGGTCCAGCACCGTCTCAATGCCTGACTTTAAATTGGCGTGGAGGAACACGCACAGAGCCGCCCCCAGTCCTCCCGCCGCGCCGGCCCCCGGAATCTTGTCCACGTCCATGCCCAGCTTCTCCTGAATCACGGCGGCATAATTTTTCATGCCCGCCTCCAGCTCGTCCAGTATCTCCGGTGTGCCGCCTTTCTGCTTTCCAAAAGTGTATGCGGCGCCGTCAGGGCCTGTGAGAGGATTATTTACATCGCACATAACCGTGAATTCCGCCTCCGCAACAGCCGGGTCAAGGCCGCCGATGTCAATGTCAGCCACCTTTTCCAAGTCGGAGCCTCTGCCCTCCAGCTCCTTTCCCTCTCTGTCCAGGAATCGGACTCCCAGTGCTCTCATGGCCCCCATGCCCCCGTCGTTGGTGGCGCTTCCGCCGATGGCGATGGATATCTTCCGGTATCCCTGCTTTAAGGCGTCTCGAATCAGCTCTCCCGTCCCGTAGGTGGTGGTGTTCAGAGGATTTTTCTTGTCATCGGGAACCATGGGAAGACCTGAAGCCGCCGCCATCTCGATGATCGCGGAATCCCCGTGGAACACGCCATAGGAGCTTTGGGCCTCCTCCATCAGGGGCCCGTGAACCGTGAGCCGGCGTTTTTCCCCCTTAGTCACTGTGATCACTGCGTCCACAGTGCCCTCCCCGCCGTCTGCGATGGGAACTCCCACAGTCTCACAGCCAGGAAAAATATTGTCCGCAGATGCTGTCAACAACTCAATGATTTTTTCTGATGATAAGGTTCCTTTAAACGAATCCGATGCAAATAAAAATCTCATACGCCCTCCTGCAGTTTTTCTGCCGCCTTTTTTCTGATGCACAACAGACCGACTCTGGTTGGGGGTCGGTCAGTCTGCTGCTGCAATTCTATTCTAATGGAGATATTGATGCATTTTCTCTTAAATCAGACCTGCTTTGCGCATCTCTGTCTTGATCTTGTCCAGAACCGGTCCCTCCGGGGTTGCCAGGTTCGGTGTGTAGGGAACTCCGATGTCACGGCCTCTTAAGTTCGCCATGTCCTTCGCCGCCACCGGGAAGCTGGCCCCGTCCATGGAAAGCCTCACCGGGTTCAGCTTAAACTGGGCCTCCAGGGACCCCTCCAGATCCCCGGCTATGTACTTGTTGTACACATCCGTGATCAGCTCCGGCATGAAGTTGGCCGCCGTGCACACGCCGCCCACCGCGCCGTGGCACATGGAGGCGTAGAGCAGGGTATCCTTCCCTCCGAACACTTTAAAGTTCACATCCCTGGTTCTTCGGATAAACTCCGCGGTCTGGGTGATGTCCCCGCTGGTGTCCTTCATTCCCACGATATTGGGAACCTGGTGGGCCAGTCTCTCCACCAGATTGCCGGACAGCGTATAATTTACCCGCCCCGGATTGTTGTACAGAAGCACGGGGGTCTCGGGAACCGCCTCGGCGATGGTCTTAAAGTGCAGGAACAGCTCATCCTCTGTTGGCTTTAAGAACATGGGCTGGAGAACAGAGATGCCTGCCGCTTTGTTTGCCGCCGCCATCCTTGCCAGCCGGCAGCACTTTTTCGTGCTGATGGCGCCGATGCCGAAATACACCGGCACACGGCCCGCGGCCTGGTCCACCATGATCTTTAAACCTCTCTCCATCTCGTCTTCCTCGACGACATAGAACTCGCCGTTGCTTCCAAAAGCCAGGATTCCCAGGACGCCGCCCTGGATGACATAATCCACCTGCTCTCTCAGCTTCTTCTCGTCGATCATCTCATCCTCGTCGATGGGAGTCAGAATCGGCACGACCACACCCTTGATAAAATCCGTATTCATACCTTTTCTCCTTTATCCCCCTGCTTATGATTCCACGGTTACGCCCGCGATCTTCTCATAGTACTTCACGATGCTGGAGTGATCTTCCTTGTCGCAGCCCTCTGATTTTAAAAACTGCATAACCTCCATCAGCTGGGCGGTCAGCGGAACCGGGGAGCTGATGGCGTGGGCAGCGTTGAGGGCATTGTTCAAATCCTTGATGTGCAGCTCGATGCGGAAGCCCGGCTTGAAGTTTCTGCCCAGCATCATGGGAGCCTTGGCATCCATAACCGTGGAGCCTGCCAGGCCTCCTCTGATGGCCTGGTACACCAGTTCCGGGTCAGCGCCGGCCTTCTTTGCGAAGGTGAGAGCCTCGGACACGGCGGCGATATTCACGGCCACCACGATCTGGTTAGCCAGCTTCGCCACGTTTCCTGCGCCCAGCTCGCCTACGTAGACCACGGAGCCTGCCATCACCATAAGCAGGTCATAGTACTTGTCGAACAGCTCCTTCTTGCCGCCCACCATGACAGACAAAGTTCCGTCGATGGCCTTGGGCTCCCCGCCGGACACGGGAGCGTCCAGCATCTCGATGCCCATCTTCGCCAGCTCGGCGCCGATTGCCTTGCTCTCAGTGGGGTCGATGGAGCTCATATCGATGACCACAGAGCCCTCATGGGCGCCTTCAGCCACGCCGTTCGCTCCCAGGACAGCCGCCCTCACATGAGGAGAATTGGGAACCATGGTGATGACAACATCGCATTTCTGGGCAACCTCTTTTCCGCTCCCTGCCGCCTCGGCGCCGCAGGAGACCAGATCCGCCACCGCGTCTTTATTAAAATCAAACACCACAACCTCATGGCCTGCCTTCACCAGGTTCTTGCTCATTGGCCTTCCCATAATTCCCAAACCGATAAATCCAACCTTCATCTCTCTTCTACCTTGCCTTTCTTCTATAATTTATATTCTCATGAATTCTCTGCCGCTGCCGGACTCTTCCAAACTCCTCTCTTCCGTCCCGCCTCAGCTCATGTCTGGATTATATTGAAAAACTAAAAGAAAAACAATGGTAGTTTCCCATAAAGTATCCGGTTCTTTTTGTACCGCTCCTACAAAGTTTCATTTTTATATCAAATATATTTCAATATTGTTTCACACAAACCATATTGACATCACTGCCATTTCCAACTATACTCCTGTCTGTAATCATAAATCATACCAGACAGGAGACTAAAACATATGAATCCATCTACACTGAACCTGATATCCGATCTGTCCAACGCCTTCGGCCCCTCCGGCTTTGAGGATGCCGTGTATGGCATAGCCAGACAGTACTGCCGGGACTTCGCCCAGGTAACCGACGACTGCCTGCGCAACATCTACATCCGACCCGACGATTTCCGGGGAGACCGGCCGGTGTTCATGCTGGACGCCCACTGTGACGAAGTCGGCTTCATGGTACATTCCATCCGCCCCAACGGCACCATACGTTTCGTCAATATCGGAGGCTGGAACTTAAACTGCCTTCCCTCCAGCAAAGTCCTGGTCCGCAACGCGGAAGGCGCGTACATTCCGGGCATCATCGCCTCCAAGCCGGTGCATTTCATGAGCGCTTCCGAGAGAAACGCCGCTGCCGCCCCTTCTGTATCCGACTACTCCATCGACGTGGGAGCCACCAGCGCCAGGGAAGCCCGGGAAGTTTTCAAGATACGCATCGGGGAACCCATCGTCTCTGATGTCCAGTTCCAGTACGACGAGGCCAGGGACGTGATGATAGGAAAGGCTTTTGACTGCCGCGTCGGATGCGCCGCCCTCATAGAGACTATGCGCCGCCTTCACGGCCGGGAACTGGATGTCGATGTCCTGGGCGTCCTCTCCTCCCAGGAGGAAGTGGGGGAGAGAGGGGTAAAGGTCGCCGTAAACAAAGTCCGCCCCCAGATTGCCATCTGCTTTGAGGGCTGCCCGGCAGACGATACCTTTACGGAGCCTTATGCCGTTCAGACCGCGCTGAAAAAAGGGCCCATGATCCGGTTTATGGACCGTTCCGTCATCTGCAGCCCCAGATACCAGCGCTACACCCTGGACCTGGCCGAAAGGCAGGGACTGGCTGTCCAGTCCTCCGTCAGGGAAGGGGGCGGCAACAACGGCGCCATAATCCACAACTCTTTAGACGGAATCCCGGTGATCGTAATCGGAATTCCGGTGCGCTATATCCATTCCCACTACGGCATCGCCTCCGGCTTCGACTTCGAGGCCGCTGTCCGGCTGGCCACAGAGGTTGTTGCATCCATGAACCAGGCCGTTATCCGCAGCTTTTGACAACGAGGCGGCTCCCTCTCCGGAGCCGCCTCACATATCCATCTCGTATTTCTTCATCTTCCTCCACAGAGTCGCCTTGCTGATTCCAAGCTCTCTGGCGGTCTTCTCCCTGCTGCCCCCGTGTTTTTTCAGTGTCCGGGCGATGAGTCCGGCCTCCTCGCAGGCATCTTCTTCCCGGCCTGTGCCCTCGTCTGCCTCTTCCGCCTGTTCCTCTTTATCGTCTTCCCCGTATAGTTCCCTCAGCAGCCTTCTTACCCACACCTCATCGATGGACCGCCTTTTTGCCGTCAGAATCAGCCTCTCGCAGAAGCTGTCGATCTGGAAGAGATTTCCCCTCCAGGGATACGCAAGAAGCGTCTGTCTTGCCCCCTCCGTCAGCACGTGGAATCTTCCGTACCTGCCGCAGCACTCTCTCACCGTCTCCTCCAGCTTTCTCTTAAGGTCCTCCGGCCGCTCCCTGAGAGGCGGAATCCTCAGCTCCAGGCCGGACAAAAGATAATAGAGATCCTTCCGAATCTTTCCCGACCTGGCCAGCTTTCCCGGAGAGGTCCCCATGGTCACCATGACACGGGCGTCCGCCTTTCTCATCTGTCCCGTATCCTGGCCGTGGCAGACATGAAACCGGATCATCTGGCAGAGGCGGTACTGGTTTGATGCCGTCAGCCGGTCCGCGTCCCGGAGCAGAAGGGTTCCGCCGCCCGCCTGGACCGCCGCGCCCTTGTCCCCGAAGATCATCTCCCTCTGCTCCTGGTCAGAGAGCCCGTCGCAGGGCACATCCAGAAAGGGGCCCTGGCTGTAAAGGCTGCTGTTGTGGATACTCTGGGCCATGAGGCGCACCTCGGTCCCCGCTTCCCCCATGAGAACCACCGGCTGCCTGGAGAGGGCGTACAGCTTGGCCAGCCTGACGCACTCCTGCATGGACGCCGATTCCTGCAGCATATCCTCAAACCTGGTCAGAACAGGGAGACAGCCATCTCGTCTCTCCCTCTTTTCCCCCTGTTTTCCACCAAGTTTCCGGGTCATCCTGTGGCAGGTGATGATGGCTCCGTCCACCCGGTCGTCGTACAGCACAGGCGCCAGCACGGCGAACACAGAAGTATGGTTCAGCTCCAAAAAGAGAGAATACTCCTTCCCCTCTCCCAAAACCCTCCCAAGCACCTCCTCCCCGATCTCCGGCGCTATCTCCTGTATCATCAGCCCCTTTGCCTCCTTCTGGGAACGGCCGGTCATATCCTCCATCTGAGGATTTAACCCCAGCACCACCCCGCCGCTGTCCAGACGGATGACCCCGTTGAAGGTGTAGTCCAGAAGAGTCTCTATCTGGGCAGCCGATTTCTTCTCCACCTCCATGGCATAGGCCACTCTCTCCGCCATGGAAAAGGCATTTTTCAAAGAGTCTTCGGTCATAGACAAAAACAGGGACAGCACCCCTTCTCCGGCGGCCGTCTCAACTGCCGTATCCCCGCCGATGATCAGGTCGGCGCCGTCCGCCACCGCCTGGATGGCCAGCTCTTTCAGCTCCCTCTCCAGCCCTGTCTTTCCATAATATGTCCTCAGCTTGATGTCATAGAGTTCATCAAAATAAGACATATCACAGAACATATTTTTAAAGCCCACCACCGCGATCACCGGCTGGGCCTTCTTCACCACCTGCCTGGCCCGCGTCACCAGAAGGGCCATCTCCTGGGCCGTCAGCACGATCTCCACCACCGGGATGTCGGTGTACTGCTTGATCAGAGAGGCCTGAAGCCCCCTGGCGATGATGATGGAAGCCCCGTCCGCGATGGACCGCCTGGCCTCCATCACCGCCGACTCCGAGCGTATGACCCGCATCTCGTCGATCTGGTATTTCTTCTCCTGAAGAATGTTGTGCGCCTGGTAGAGCATCTCCTCCCTGGACACCAAAAGAGCGATTTTTCCCATAAATCCGGCCTCCCTTCCCTCCTGTTCCCTCCAGTATACCAAAAAATATGCAAAATAACATCATTCCTCAATAAAATGCCATTGAAATCCCCGCCTGATTTCCCTATACTAAATGTTATCCGGCACAGTTAACCGGCACAGTTAACTCCAAACCAGCCCGCCCGATCTGCCCGGGCTGCCGCTTTTATACACTCATAATTCCAAGGAGAACAGACAAATGGACAAGAAAATTTTCGGAATTGACATCGGAGGTTCCAGCGTAAAATACGGCATCGCCGACCAGGACGGCAGCATCACCTGCACAGGCGCCTTCCCCGTCTCGGGGGACATGGGAAGACAGGCCTTTCTGGACAAACTCAGCAGCCTGTGCCTGGAGGCCAGAGAACAGGGAGCTCAGGGACTCGGAATCTCCACTTTAGGGCTGGTGGATTCCAGGACCGGGACTATCGTGGGAGGCGCAGAGAATCTCCCCTTCCTCATAGGCGCTAACCTGAAAGAAGCCCTGGGGTCTGTCTTTAACCGGGACCATATCTGCGTGCACAATGATGCCGACTGCTTTGCCCTGGGAGAGTTGTGGAAGGGAAATGCCCAGGATGCCCGGAGCTTTTTCTGTCTGGCCCTGGGCACCGGCATCGGCGGAAGCCTGGTCATCGACGGGGCCCTGGTCCAGGGACCCCATTTCCGCACCGGCGAAGTGGGGTATTTTGATTATGAGAATTCAGATGACTATTGGGAAAAACGGTATTCCACCAAAACATTTATGGCGGCTGTGGGGGAGGGTCTGGGAATCCCCTCCCTGTCCGGAAGAGAATTTATGGACCGAATCCGGAAAGGCGATCCCCTGTGCGCCAAAGCCATGGAGCGCTGGGCGGCACAGCTGGGGCGAAAGCTGGCCAACATTATCCTGCTGCTGGATATCGACTGTGTCATCATAGGCGGAGCCGTGTCCCAAAGCAGCGATGTGCTGATGCCCGCTCTCGCCAAGGCGGTGGACGCCTGCCTTCCCCCTGATTTCCGGGGCCAGTGTTCCATACGCCCGGCAAAATTCCACAACGACTCTGCCATCTTGGGGGCCGTGGCGCCTCTGATGACTTCCGGCAGGCAGCCTTGGCCAAAGAGCTCTGAGACATAAGGCCAGTGTGCTAGTTTTTCCGCAACACAAAAAGGGGCTGCTGCAAAATGGCTGATTCACGCAATATATAGTTTGAAGCCTTTGGACTTTCCACTATACATTGCAGGAATGCCGAGTTTTGCAGCAGCCCCAAATAACCAGATGCCGGATATCTATCTAATTTCCTTCATAGGTAATGACAGAGTCCACAGGATAGCCTTTCAGCTTCTCCCGCCCTTTCAGCCCTGCCAGTTCCATGACGAAGCAGATTCTCACCACCTCGCCCCCCAGCTCCTCGATCATCTTGATGATGGCCTGGATGGTTCCTCCCGTGGCGATAAGGTCATCCACGATCACCACCTTCTGTCCCGGCTTTATGGAGTCCTTGTGCATCTCCACCACCGCGCTGCCATACTCCAGTTCATACTCCATGGAGATGGTCTCACAGGGAAGTTTTCCTTTCTTCCGGACCGGAACAAACCCCTTGTGCATAGCGTAAGCCACAGGCACGCCGAAGATGAATCCCCTGGACTCCGGCCCCACCACCATGTCAAAATCCACGTCCTTTAAGAAATCCATGATGCCATCCACAGCCAGTCTAAGCCCATCCGGGTCCTGCAGAATGGTGGTCACATCTCTGAAAATAATCCCCGGCTCCGGAAAATCCGGAATGCTTCTCACGTAATCTTCTACTTTCTTCATCAATTTTCCTTCTCCCTCAAGTCTTTTACGCTCTCCCGTACAATCAGCTTGTTGTCCAGGAATATCCTGCTGTTATCTATAATACCATCTTCCAGCCTCTTAAGCAATACCCGTGTTCCCTCCCTGGCCAGGTCTCCCATGTTGCGCTCCACCGTGGTCAGCCTCATGGTTCCGTACCCGGACATATCCCAGTTGTCGAAACCGATAAGGGAGATATCCTCAGGCACCTTAAGCCCTGCCTCATAGATGGCCGCCCTGGCGGCAAATGCCAGCTCATCGTTGAAACACAGAATGGCCGTAGGCCTCTCTTCAAGCTCCAAAAGCTTCTTCGCGGCCTTGTAGCCGTTGGCATACCGGTATTCATCGCCTTCCACGGGAATCACATCCGGGTCCAGTCCATGACGGATCACCGAATTTCTCCAGCCCCGGTGCCGCAGACGTGTGGAGTCCACCTCCGGAAGCCCCTCGATGACCGCGATCTTCCTGTGCCCCCGGTCCAAAAGGTAATCCATGGCCTTTTCCATAGCGGTGATTTCATCGGTGACCACGTTGGGCACATCATAGTAGACAATCCGGCAGATAGCCACCATAGGTATCTGCTTTTCCATAACTTCCTCTATAAAAGTACTGTCCCCGGAACTCTGGGACAGTACGATAATCCCGTCAAACAGCGTGGGGTTCAGGGTTCCGGCCTCGTGCATGTCGATTCCCTTCACCGCAACATTGTACCGGCTGCCTACAATGTCGTACACCCCGGTGAGCACGTCGTGAAGAACAAAAGGCGATGTCATCTTGCTGATCCTGGAAAAAAACAATCCTATGGTATGAGATTTGGAACGTTTCAAGTTGATGGCCGCCTGGTTCGGCACATAGCCCAGCTGCCGGGCAATATTCAAAATCTTCTGTCTGCTCTCGGACTTTCCCGCCCCCACATCGTTGAGCGCTCTGGATACCGTAGAATAAGATACTCCTGCCTGTTTCGCAATATCCTTTATCGTAACCGCCATGCCGCACCTTCTTTCACTGTCGTCTCAATCCATTTTCAGGCCAAACATAAATACTTTATCATTTTTCGACCAAATGTTCAATATGATGGGTGATAATTTTTTCTCCATTCTGTCCCTGGATTGTCACGTCCTCCAGAATCAGGGTATGGATGTTGTTGGCGTAGAGACCCATCCGGCTCACTGTCCCCACGCCCTCCAGCATGGCCGGTTCTCCACGCACAGCATCTTCTGCAAAACCGATATGGACATGGCTCATCTCCACGCACTGAATCTTTTTCTCCGGAAGTCCGTACATGTAGGCTGCCGCCACATGGCAGTTGGCAGCCTCAATGCGATGAAACCGCAGTGTGCGGATATCAGGCGTTCTCTCATCTACCGGCAGCGCCTCCTTGGAGGATACATACTCGCTGAACCCGTCGGGGTCACAGTAATAAAAGCTGTTGACCACAAAGGGGGTCATCACATGGTCCATGTAGATATTTTCAAACACCACCTGGTCGATGACCGCATCCTTTCCCCGTCCTCTTCTTGTCTTGATCCGAAGCCCCCGGTCCGTGTGAAGAAACCGGCAGTCCTTCACCGTCAGATTCCTGATGCCGCCTGCCATCTCGCTGCCCAGGGTGATGGAGCCGTGCCCGTCTCTCATGCAGCACTGGCGGATCACAATATCCCGGGAGGGAGTCTTATATTTTGACCCCATGTAGATCTTTCCCGACTTCACGGCAATACAGTCATCTCCCAGGGAAAAGTACACTCCCGCGATCTCCACATCCCGGCAGGATTCCGGGTCAAGCCCGTCTGTGTTGGGGGAATCCTTCGGGTTCAGCACCGTCAGATTCAGGAATCTCAGATGGTTGGAAAAATAGGGATGGATATTCCAGCTGGGACTGTTCTGCACCCGAATCCCCTCCACCGCCACATGCTCACAGTGGTTTAAGAAGATCATCCTGGGGCGGAACGCTCCCCTGCGGACCTTGGGGTCATGCCACCAGTTGTCCCGGCCTGCATTTCCCTCAACCGTCCCCTGCCCGTAAATCACCACGTCCTCCACATTGATTCCCGTGATAATGGCGGCGAAACAGTCCAGAGGATTCCCCTCCCAGGTTCCCAGGTTGTACTCACCCTTCTCGTCGTAGCTCTCAACAAGCCCCGGCAGCACAGGAAACTTTTCTCTCTGAGTCCACGCGGACAGCACAGCTCCCTCTGCCAGTTCCAGGCGAAGGCCGCTTTTCAGAAACAGGCTGGTAATCTTGTAAGTCCCCTCCGGAATCAGAACCCGGCTCTCCTCAGGGCAGGCCATAATCGCGGCCTGAATAAAATGGGTGTCATCCTGCACCCCATCCCCCCTGGCCCCAAAGTCGCGGACATTCAGAGTCACGAACTCCCTGTCTGTCCTCACCCGGACCTCCGCTGTCCCGGTATCTGCTGCCCCGGCCTCTGCCGTCTCATTCTTTGATGCCCCGGTCTCCGCCTTCTCAGTCTCCGACGTCCCGGCCGCCTTCACCCGGACCGCATACTCCCTGTCCGGCTTCAGGCCGTAGATACTCTCGATAACCTTCCTGGTTTTTTTGTAAAATTTCCCGTCAACATATATTTCCTTTTCCTGCTCCGACTCGTAGATGCTCCCGTCATCTATCTCCAAAGTCACGCAGCGGGCCGTCTGAAAAATCACTCTCACTTCCATAGGATTCACTTCCTCTCAAGCTTTATAGCCAAAAAGGGGGACTCCCCTTCCATCCCGAGAATCCCCTTTTTGATAAAAATTTAACTTTTAACCCTTCACGCCGCCTGCCGCGATACCATCAATGAACGAGTCCTGGGCGCAGAAGAATACTATCAGTGACGGAATGATGGATATCAGGGACATGGCAAGAATCCTGTTCCACTGGAATCCCACGTCGCCGTCCATGGACATGCGCAGGTAGATGGAGTTGGTGTACTTATCCATATCGGAGATATAGATCAACGGTCCCATAAAGTCATTGGAAGTCCACATGAACTGGAACAGGGCGCAGGACACCAGTGACGGCTTCAGCATGGGCACGATCACGTACCACAGAGTCTTGATGGAGTTGCAGCCGTCGATCTTCGCCGCTTCCTCCAATTCCTTTGGAACGCCTCTGAGGAACTGAATCAGCATGAACACAAAGTAAGTATCTGCCGCAAACAGAGACGGGATCACCAGGGGAAGATAGGAGTTGGTCCATCCCCACTCGTTGAACATGATATACTGAGGCGCGTTGAGAACTACCTGGGGCAGGAACAGGGTAGCCATCATCAGGGAGAACATGATTCCTTTTCCCATAAAATCAAATCTCGCGAAACCATAGGCAGTAATGGTGGCGGAGACGATGGTAAATACTACTTTTGGAAGAACGATCTTGTAGGTGTTCAGCATGGAGGTAAGGAGGTTGATCTTGCCGCCATAGCTCTTGAATGCATTGTCATAACCGTCGAACACCGGGTTCTTCGGCCAGAACCACGCGCTTGTGAAAATCTCGGAGTTGGTCTTAAAGGTAGCGCCCACCATCCATATCAGAGGATATACCATGATAAATCCTACTGCAACCAACAGGACGTAACGGATGACTGTACTTATTTTTCTTCTTTGCTCTCTTGTCATATTTCTTTACCTCCCGTCTTCGTCAGAATAGTAAACCCACTTCTTCTGGCTTACAAACGCAACCGCGGTCAGCACGCACACGATAACGAACAGTACCCATGCCTGGGCGCTGGCCATGCCCATCTTGTGGCGCAGGAACGCGTTGTTGTAGATCAGAATAGAAATCAGGGTAGTCGCGCCGTTTGGTCCTCCCTTTGTCACCAGGAACGGTCCGTTGAACTCCTGGAAAGCCTGGCACAGCTGGGTGATCAGGTTATAGAATATAACCGGGGTGATCAGCGGAACCGTAATCTTGAAAAACTGGGTCCACTTGCCGGCGCCGTCGATGGAAGCCGCCTCGTAGAGATCCTCGGACACACCCTTCAGCGCTGCCAGGAAGATGACCATGGCAGAACCGAACTGCCACACGCGCAGCAGGACGATAACGGTCAGCGCTCCGTTGGCGCTTGCCATCCAGTTGATCTTCTCCACTCCGAAGGCCGTGAGCACGGTGTTGATCAGACCGTCCGTGTTGAATACGGCTCTCCACAGAATCGCGATGGCGATGGAACCGCCCAGAATAGAGGGGATATAGTACGCGGTTCTGAAGAAGTTCACGCCCTTCAGCTTAAAGTTCAGTATATACGCGATAAACAACGCAAACGCCAGTTTCAGCGGCACATCGAAGATAGCGTATTTGAACGTTACCTGGAATGCCCTTAAAATGTCTTCATCTGTAAAAATCGTCTGATAGTTCATCATGCCATACTTGCTGATGCCGGTAAACAAGTCATAGTTGGTGAAGCTGTAGTACAGAGAAGACGCAAAGGGATAGACCTTGAAACACAGAAATCCGATGAGCCACGGCACTATAAACCAGAAGCCAACGTTCTCTGTCCACACTTTGCTAAAGCTTTTTTTCTGCTTCATCCTGTTACCTCCTAAATTTTTTCCCGCGGGTCTCCCCGCAGCGGATGGCCGCCTGCTGCCGTCACGCCGCCATCACCTTAGTTCCATGTCATACTCTTCATATTTTTCCCACAACAAAACCTTTCGGTTTCCCGCCTTCCGCAGTACATATGAAAGCTGACGTTTCTGAGAATCGGTCAGGAAGCTGAAGCCGCCTTCCTCCTCTCTTCTCTTTAATATTTCAGACACCTGTTCCTTGAAGATGACCTGCAAGGCTTTATAGTGCTCAAATATTTCCTCTGACATGAGATCTACGGTATCGATCAGCAGGACCAGGTGATCCATGCTGAGTGTATCCAATTCCTGAAAATATACGACAATATCCTTATACCTGGCCTTATCCTTTACCGCTTCCCTTACATTCATAAAATACCTGTTCCCGATACCCTTTCTTTATATAAGCCGCCGGACTCAGTTCCGACGGCTTATAAAGTATTCCCATGATGTCAAACTTACATTAGTTGCCCAGACACTCGTTGATGCCTTTCATCAGGTCCTCCGCAGCCTTCGCCGCATCGGTATCCCCTGCGCTGAACTTGCCGAACACCTTGTAGTAAACGCCGTCCGGGTTAGCCTTCAGGTCATTGTGCTCGAACTTGGTGTCCAGAGGGAACTTGGAGAATGCCAGGACCTTGGCGTTAGCTTCTTTTACCAGAGCGTTGCCGAGTCCTTTCTCGTCGAGAACCGCCACGGCTGCAGCGGAGCAGGGGATGCCGCGCTCGGTAGAGCAGATCTCGATGCCTTCCGGATCATTCAGCAGGAAGTTGATGAGCATCGCCGCCTCCTTGGGATGCGCGGAGGTAGCCGCCACGGCCAGACCCATGGAGATCTTGGTAAAGCCGCCGTCATGGTCACCGAACTTGATGAACTCGCCGATGACAAACTCCTGGCCCGGCTTGTTGGTGCTCTCCTTAATCGCCTGCTCAAACTTGGAAGCAGAGGAATCCCACTCGAGGATGCCTGCGTACTTGCCGTCGATCCACTTTGCGTTCTTGTCCAGAGAATCTGCCATATCGCCGTTGATCACAGCCAGAGTAGGAATCACATGGCCGTCTTCCAGCTTCTTGATAAATTCCATGCCTCCGGCGATCTCCTCGGCAGTGTACTGTATCTGATTATCCTGTACCCACGGTTTGCCGTACACGGACTCCAGGTAGTATACCAGGAAGATCATCCTGTCGTATTCGCCGATAGCCAGGGGATAATAATCTTCGTCATATGCCTTAAACGCCTCGCCGGCCGCGAACAGAGAAGCCTCATCCGTAGGGATGGCTACGCCCACTTCGTCAAATGTAGTCTTGTTCCAGTAGAACAGTCTGCCTGTCAGGGCCACGGGAACCGCCATCAGCTTTCCGTCAGCCTTGCACAGTTCCAGGCTTTCGCTGGGGAACTGGGTCAGATCAAGAACGTCGGAGTAATCCTCCAGGTTCGCGAAATTGGTTCCGTTGCCGCTGTAGGACTCGATCCAGTTCCAGTTGACCTGCATAACATCCGCCGCGTTGCCGCCCATAATATTCAGGGCCTGCTTCTCCTCCCAGCCGGACCACGCGCCGTACTCCGTGGTTACCGTGATGTTTGGATACTTGGCCATAAATGCCTCTACCGCCTTCTCAGTAGCCTCATGTCTGGAGTCGCCGCCCCACCATGAAAACTTCAGCTCCACCTTCTCGTCGCCGGAACCTCCGTCAGAGCTTCCGCCCTCGGAACTTCCGCCTGCAGAATTTCCGCCCGCAGAGCTTCCGCCCGCAGAAGAACCGCCGCACGCCGCAAGTGATACGGCCATAACTGCCGCAAGTGATAATGCCATTGCTTTTTTGATGCTTTTTCTCATGAATTTCCTCTCCCTTTCTTTTATTTATGAACATTCCCGAACAAACCTCAGACCTGCTTCCTGCGCCAGGGCCCGAACCCCCATGCAGATCCGCGAAACCGATTCCTCCGCAGGCTGCTCCAACCCCTGTCTGTTGGATTTGCAAAGGTTTGCACATATTTCAAAAAAATTATGCACATTCGCCATATGTAACCACTTTCATTTTTACTCTTATGAACAAACATGCACGACTTTTTTGTATGTAATCATTCTATCATCGATAATACCATCTGTCAACTAGTGAATGTGTATAGGTTTTATAGTTTTTTTTGTCTATTATATCCAATTTTAATCATTTTGATTTTATGGTACTATATTATATATTGCAAACGTTTGAATTTTTCTCTTTTGTTCAAACTCACCATATAGAAAGAATGAGGTATGTATTATGGAAATTCTGGATCGTTATATTGATCAGCTGCTGGAGAAAAGCAGCCCACAGGCTCCTGTGTGGAATATCGAGAAGATCAAGCAGGGAAAAAAGCCCTCGTGGAATTACATTGACGGATGTATGATCAAGGCAGTTCTGGAGTTGTACCACATCAGAAAGGATTCCGGATATCTGGAATTCGCAGACCGTTTTATCGACTATTTCGTGCAGGAAGATGGTTCCATCACCTCCTATGACCCTTTGGAGTACAATCTGGACAATGTCAATGCCGGAAAGACTCTTTTCGACCTCTATCAGCTTACCGGGAAAGAAAAGTACCGCAAAGCCATCGATACCGTATACAGCCAGCTGAAAGGCCAGCCCCGGACTTCCACCGGCAATTTCTGGCACAAACAGATCTACCCCAATCAGGTGTGGCTTGACGGTCTGTACATGGCCCAGCCTTTCTATATGCAATATGAACTCACATACAATAACGGAAAAAACTGCCACGACAGTTACAGCCAGTTCCTGAATGTATACCGGCTCATGCGTGATCTGCGCAACGGCCTCTACTACCATGCCTACGATGATTCCAGGGAGTCTTTCTGGTGCGACAAGGTTACGGGACTCTCTGACAATTTCTGGCTGAGGGCTCTTGGCTGGTATGCCATGGCTCTCATCGACACGGTGGAGATCATGCCCGATTCCATGACTGAGGAGAAGTCTAAGCTGTCCGGAATCTACCGCGAACTCATCGACTCCATGCTGCCCTACCAGGACGGGGACACCGGCATGTGGTATCAGGTGGTAAACCGCGGCCGCATCTCCCCCAACTATCTGGAGACCTCCGGCTCCGCCATCTTCGCCTACGCCATCATGAAGAGCGTACGCCTGGGACTTTTGGATTCTTCCTATTTTGCCTGCGGCAAAAAGGCTTTTGACGGCATCTGCAGCAGATACCTGTCCGAAAAAGACGGCGAACTCCAGCTGGACGGCATCTGTCTCGTAGCCGGTCTGGGGAACAAGGAGATGCGAGAAGGAACCTTCGATTACTACATGAGAGAACCCATTGTACAGAACGACGCCAAAGGAGTCGCCCCTCTGATTCTCGCCTATGCGGAACTATTGTACTCCAGATGACGGAACCGGACGCGGCGGACCTCTGAACCAGGCTTTCGGAAGACTGCATACCGAAACTCTTTATAAAAGGGGCTGTTGCACTAAAATTGTGTGACAGCCCCTTGGTTGCATCTCCTGGTTCCCTGTATTCTCTGTTTGCTTGTGTTTTCTGTTTTATCGTTTTTTCTGTTTGATCATGTTTTCTGTTTGCCTGCGGCTCTGTCAGGCGCGTCTTTACCCGGCGCGTCCTGGCCCGCTCCGGGTGTCCGCGCCGTATGTCCCGGCCGCTGAGGGCCTGTCTGACGGGACAAGGTCACTGCCTGGGGTGCGAGCTGTTGTACGCCGCGCGGACAGGGTCTTCCTTCTGCACATACGCCGTGTATGCCTGGGTGGTAGCCGCATCCGAATGTCCCATCATGACCTGGACCGCATGGATATCTGCGCCCCTCCCTATGAGATGGGCCGCAAATGAGTGCCTCAGGGTGTGAGGCGTTATATCTGCGTCGATTCCCGCCTTTCCCCCATAATATTTGATAATCTTCCAAAATCCCTGGCGGCTCATGGAGCCTCCGCTACAATTTACAAACAGCCACTCCGACTCCCGGCCCTTAAGCAGCTTATCCCGCGCCTCGGTCAGATACAGCTCCAGAGCCTGTCTGGCAGTCTTTCCAAAGGGAACCGCGCGTTCTTTGTGGGGGTCATGGCAGGTGATAAATCCCACAGGCAGGTTCACATCCCCCAACCGCAGGCCAATCAGCTCGGAGACTCTGATTCCAGTGGCGTACAGAAGTTCCAGCATGGCCTTGTCCCGCACTTCCTTGGGGGTAGAAGTTCCCGGCTGGTCCAGCAAACTGGCCACCTGCTCTACCGTCAGAATAGTGGGAGCTTTTTTTTCTATTTTGGGAGCCTTCAAAAATTCAGCAGGATTCTTCTTGACAGCTCCCTGACAGAATTCATAAGAAAAAAACGCTTTCATGGAGGCCAGTATCCGGGATATGGTGGTCGCCGCTTTCCCCTCTCTCTCCAAATACAGGATATAGGAATTGAGAATCGTCCTGTTCACTTTATCCACTGCCGTGATTCCTTTCTCCTTCAGATACTCCTCCATCTGGCTCAGATCGCGCCTGTAAGATATCTGCGTATTCTGGGAGGCCTGTTTCTCCTGGGAAAGATATTCCATGAATTCTTTTATCTCTTCTTCCATTTGTCCTCATTTCCAAAAACGGTCATTTTTAGCCTTTGCCTACCATTATATATACTTATTTGCATAAAATCAAACATATTTTTCCCACTTTCACCCAATTTTATGGTTTTTTTCTTCAAGCATCCCCCCTTTGGCTTTTGGAGGACAGCACGTCACAGATAGCTTAAAAGTATCGGATTGACCCACACCTCCAGAAAGCTTCCCGCTGCAGCCAGGAAAGCGGCCAGCAGCCAGATGCTCACCCTTCCCGGTTCCTTCCTCTCCTTTGCCGCCGTGACCCAGATTGCCCAGATTCCCAGATAGCAGAGACCATGGGGAAACACGGACAGGAGCCAAAACAGAATCCCCCCCACCCCTTTTTCCAATGTAAATACCACTATGATGGCTGCCAGAACAAATCCTGCCCCAAAAGATAAGAGCATATAACCTGCTGCTGCCAGCGGCGTCATGGCCAGCAGGCCGCCCAGCCCCGTCTCCCAGAGCCTCTGACCCAGCACATACTTCCACAGTCTCCGGCGTTCCTCCTCATCCATGCCCTGTCCGGACTTAAAGATTCCATCAAAATAGCCAATCTGACCGAGCAGTTCCCCACCCAGCAGATTGGCCCATATTGTCCCGGCAAAGATTCCGGCCGCCATACTCAAAAACCAGAAATTCCAAAAGGACATGTATCCTCTTCTTCTCATAATCCCCAGCCCCATCTACTGTTGTCACAATATATGCGGCTTTCACCTTGTCTATGACTGCCTATGGCCGTATTTCACCGCGTAGGCAGTGATGGCTGCCACGGTCTTGGCGTCTGTCATCTTACCTGTGTAGATCAGCTCCAAAAGATCTTTCAGCTCCCATGCCTCCACATCAATCACTTCATCTTCATCCAGATGCTGGTGAGACGGTATCAGATTTCTCGCCACAAAAATATCTATAGCCTCATCGCAGAACGCCACGGTAGTGTTGACACTCATCAGATACTCCAGCTTATCCGTGCGATACCCTGTCTCCTCCTCCAGCTCCCTGTACGCGCATTCAATCTTCGGCTCGTCGGGGGCATCCAGCTTTCCGGCGGGAATCTCCAGTGTATCCCGGTCCAGGGCGTTGCGGTACTGGCGCACCATCAAGATCTTCCCGTCATCTGCAACCGGCAGCACCGCCGCCGCGCCGTCATGATGGATAAAATCCCAGTGGGCCTCATGGCCGTTGGCCATAACCGTGTCCTCATAAATCTTCAGAATCGTCCCCTGATATCTCAGTTCTCTTTTTAACCGAACAACGCTCTCCGCCATCTCATAAACCTCTCAATTATATATTTTATGATGCCAGGGCCAAAAGGCCGTGTATGACATGCCTGCATGTCAATACATGACCCTGGGACCCGCAAAAACATGAAAAAGCAGCCCGGCAGGGCGGAATAATCCGCAGGTATCAGGGGGGCAAAATACCTTTTGCCCCCGGCATCATTTTATCTGACTATATCCCTGCTCCCGGCTATTCAATCCATGCGCCGGTAGTATCTACTCTTCTTCCGCTGCCGTCGGGAATCACCTTATCCACCTGCATGTCGCCGTTAACGGGATCGCAATAGTAAGACTTTCCCTGCCAGTCGATCCAGCCGGTTACCATATATCCGTCAGAATTAAAATAGTACCACTTGCCGTCAATCTCCTGCCAGTTGTTGACCGTGTAGCTGCCGTCTCCGTTGCGGTACCACCAGCCCCTGTCGTCCCGGTTCCAGCCGTCCCGCGCCTGACTTCCGTCAAGCATCTGTCCCGGTTCCGTGAGATAGGAAGGAATCTCGTTGCCGTACCGGGCCCGCATATTCTCCGCGGCCGCGCTGTCTATATAGGTGACAGTCTCTGCCTCCCGCCATTCCGTCTTATTCTCTTCCTTCTTTACATTAACCGCCCGCACCCGGAATGTATAATTGCCCTCCTTGCGCATCCTGCTGCCAAAATCAATCTTTGGTTCACTCACCTTCTGGGCGCTGCCCACAACCTTTCCGTCACGGTAGAGGCGCACCTCATAGCAGCCTGCGTTTTCCGCCGGGCTCCAGCCGCCCTCATGGTTAGATTCCCACCATGCCATGTCGATCTCTCCCACATTCTCCAGGAGAGACGGCAGATCCACGGTCACTACCAGAGCGTAGGACCCCTCTCGTTTTCCGCTGACATATGTTCCTCCCTTAATCTTCACATTATCCTTTGCCACCGAAAAGTAATATCCGTCCGCCGCGTCGAGGGTTACGCTGATCCTGGGAATGTCGGTGTTCTTCCAGATACCATCATTATCATCATTGAGAATGTCTACATTTCCCACAGAGTACTGGTTGCTCTTGGCGGTGACTTCAATATCGTCCACCGAGTAATCGAACCCTGCCATGATCTCATTCTCCACTTCTATGCTAACTGTTGTGATCTTCTTGCTCGCAGCCTGCGTCTCTGCGGGAAACACTGCCGCCGCCATGACGAGAGACAGCATAACCGCCATCGTCTTTTTCCCCTTTTTCATGCCTGTTCATCCTCTCCTTTCTTCTTTTAACTCTATTCTTTATCCCTCCTGATGTCAACAAAATTTTTCTTACGATTCGTGAAAAAAGAGGCCGTGTCTCATACACAGCCTCTCTTCTTTACTTCGCATAGTCTGTTACTCTTGATTCACGAATCACATTGACACGAATCTGTCCCGGATACTCCATGGACTCCTCAATCTTTTTGGAAATCTCCCTTGCCAGCAGCACCATATCGTCATCGCTGATCTGTTCCGGCACAACCATAACCCGAACCTCACGCCCTGCCTGAATGGCAAATGACTTATCCACTCCCTTAAAGGAATCAGTAATCTCCTCCAACTGTTTCAGTCTGTTCGTATATGTCTCCAGGGTCTCTCTCCTCGCTCCGGGTCTCGCAGCCGATATGGTATCTGCTGCCTGAACGATGCAGGAAATCAGACTCTCCGGTTCAACATCGCCATGATGGGACTCTACCGCGTTGATCACTGCAGCGGATTCCTTATACTTTCTGCATAACTCCGCTCCCAGTTTCACATGGGAACCTTCCACCTCATGGTCAATGGATTTACCAATATCATGTAATAAGCCGGCGCGCTTTGCCATGCGGACATCCATACCGACCTCCGCCGCCAGCAGGCCCGACAACTGGGCAACCTCAATGGAATGCTTCAGCGCATTCTGCCCATAACTGGTTCTGAACTTCATCTTGCCCAACAGCTTTACCAGCTCCGGATGGATTCCGTGTATGCCCACCTCCAGGGTGGCTGCCTCTCCATCCTCTCTCATATTGATCTCTACTTCTCTCTGCGCCTTCTCTACCATCTCTTCGATTCTGGCCGGATGAATACGTCCGTCCACAATCAGGCGTTCCAGGGCAATTCTTGCCACTTCTCTTCTCACCGGGTCAAACCCCGACAGCACCACTGCTTCCGGAGTATCATCAATGATCAGTTCCACTCCGGTCATAGTCTCCAATGTACGAATATTCCGGCCTTCCCGTCCTATTATCCGGCCTTTCATCTCATCGTTGGGAAGCTGTACTACAGAAACGGTAGTCTCCGCCACATGGTCGGCAGCGCATCTCTGAATCGCCGTCACCACATACTCTTTGGCTTTCTTATCCGCCTCTTCCTTGGCTCTCGTCTCCATGTCCTTGATCATCCGGGCCGTGTCATGCTTTACATCGTCCTCCACAGACTTTAACAGATATTCCTTCGCCTGCTCGGAAGTCAATCCGGAGATTCTCTCCAATTCCTCCTGCTGCTTGTTCTGGAGTTCCTCCGCCTCGGCCAGCTTCCGGCTCAGATTCTCTTCACGGGCCGCCAGGCTTGTCTCTCTGCGCTCCAGACTCTCGGACTTTTTGTCCAGGTTCTCTTCTTTGTTCAGTACTCGTCTTTCATACCTCTGCAGCTCTGCTCTTCGTTCCTTGGTTTCTTTATCTAACTCATTCTTTGTCCGTATGGACTCTTCCTTGGCTTCCAGGAGAGCTTCGCGCTTTTTTGTCTCTGCGGTTTTTAATGCTTCGTCTATTATCTCTCTCGACTTTTCTTCCGCGCTGCCGATCTTGCTCTCGTACGTCTTTTTCCGGTACGCGGTAGCCAGTCCCCAGACAATAGGAGCTACAATCACGATTGTAACTATTACAGCTATTATTGTCACAGGAGCACCTCCTTATTCAGTTTTCATTGTACAAACAATACAACAATACAATTTTAAACTGTTTTATACATTATGTCAAGTATCCAAGTCCATCTTACGTTCACGGTCTTGGCGCCGTCGCAACAGTCCTGCCCCCTGAACTGTTACGTGCTGTTACTGTTCATGTACGCTCACAGCAGCAGGCAAAATTCCCGGCAAACCGCGCCTCTCCTTGACATCAGCTGTAATCACTCTCTCCCATGACTCTGTATATCTCATCAAAGGAAAAACCTTTCCTCGCCAGGGCGGAAGCCATCTTTGCCTTCTCCTTAGGCGGCGTGGCCTCCTTTTCGTATCCCTTTTTCCGCAGATACCGGAGAATCTGGCTCTCCTCATCCACAGGATTCTCTTCCAGAAAGCAGGCCGCCATCTCTCTGGGGATTCCTCTGTTTCCCAGTTCAAATTCCAGCTGTTTCCTGCTCTTTTTCCCCCCATAGTCCCCGATATAGCCGCGGCAGTACTTCTCGTCGTCCACAAACCGGTACTCTTTCAGAAATTCCACCGCGCTCTCTACGGCCTCCGGGGGATAAAAGCCTTCTTTCAGCTTTCTTCGTATCTCCTGCTCCGTCCTGTCTTTGGCTTTGAGCAGATACAGGCATCTCTCCCTGGCCCGCTTAAACAGCACCTCTCTCAGAATCCTGTCGTACACCCCCGGCGCCAGCTCTTCCCCCTCCCGAAGGTCATACTTCTTCAGTTCCCCTCTGTACAGGGCAAAGGTCAGCCCTTCATCGGTGAGAACCCTGCTTCTTCGCTTATCCAGCTGGACAATCGCTTCGACGCGCATTCCCGGCCTCCCTCTTCTCTGCTGGTAAATCTGTCCGGCGGCAGCCCTTCATGCAGGTCCGCCGGTCTCCCTGGGAACCGCAAAAACACGCAGCCGCCGATATTCTGTCCCTGACAGACTTACTCAGATGTCTTATCTTCTTTCGCCGAAGAAGGCTCTGAACCAGCCTCCGGCGAGCTGCTGCTCTCCGCAGCCGCTTTTCCGCCCCTCGGCTTCCTCTCGGGTTTCTCCTCTTTCGCGGCAGATGCCTCATCTCCCACGGAAGACGCCTCCAGGCCATAGGCGGCGCGGACCTTGTTCTCCACTTCCTGACACACAGCCGGGTTATCCCTCAGATAAATCTTGGCGTTCTCCCGCCCCTGCCCGATCTTGGCTCCCTGGTAGGCATACCAGGCGCCGCTTTTCTCCACGATATTCTCCTTTACAGCCAGATCCAGAATATCCCCTTCCCTGGAAATGCCCTGACCGAACATAATGTCAAACTCGGCCTCCTTAAAAGGCGGGGCGATCTTGTTCTTCACAACCTTCACCTTGGCACGGCTTCCCACCACGTCACCGCCCTGCTTCAGGCTCTCGCCCCTCCTCACCTCTATGCGGACCGAGGCATAGAACTTCAGGGCCCGGCCTCCGGTGGTTGTCTCCGGGTTGCCGAACATGACGCCGATCTTCTCACGCACCTGGTTGATAAAGATGACGCTGCAGTTGGACTTGCTGATGACGCCGGTAAGCTTCCTCAGGGCCTGGGACATAAGACGGGCCTGGAGTCCCATGTGGGAATCTCCCATCTCTCCCTCGATCTCCGCCTTGGGAACCAGCGCCGCCACAGAGTCCACGATGACGATATCCACTGCCCCGGAACGAACCATGGTCTCGGTGATCTCCAGAGCCTGCTCCCCGTTATCCGGCTGGGAAATGTACAGGTTGTCGATGTCGACGCCGATCTTCTTGGCGTAGACCGGATCCAGGGCATGCTCGGCATCGATAAATCCGGCGATGCCTCCCCGCTTCTGCACCTCGGCTACCATGTGGAGCGCCACGGTGGTCTTACCGCTGGATTCCGGGCCGTAGACCTCAATGACACGCCCCTTGGGAATCCCGCCAAGCCCCAGAGCGATGTCAAGGCTCAGGGAGCCTGTGGGGACAGTCTCAATATTCATATTCGATCCGGAATCCCCCAGCTTCATCACCGAACCCTTGCCGTACGCCTTCTCGATCTGTGTTATGGCGCCCTCCAGCGCCTTCAGCTTTTCTTCTCTGTTCATATCCGTCCCTTTCCTTCGCAAAATTCGAACAAATGTTCTTTTTTTATTATAATAATATACTTGCAGGCAAATGTCAACCACATTTCTCATATTTTCCGGCGCTATGTTTGTCACTGTTCACGGGGCATCTTCTTGCCCGGCTGTGCCGGACAAAAGCTGGGGTGTCCACCCGATGAGGAAAACCGCCCCCATCCCGCCGTCCGGAATCCATGACCGCCGACAGCCGCTCCCCTCCTTTCTCTCCCGGCCGCGCTTACCGCCCCGCCTGCCCGCAGCTTCGCCCTCCGGGAATATTCGCTTTTTTATACCTGAATCCGGGATGAACCATCACCATGACATCAAGAATCTTCTGAATTCCGTAAAATATAGAAAAATATGCTAAAATCGTACTATCAGTATAACCTGGCCGCACCGGTTCGTCAAGATGAAATCAACGGTTTTTAGGGATTGTTTATTGCTGCGGCGGGGATTGCGCCGTCTCCCCCGGATGATTTATAATCAGAAGAAAAGACATTGAGGAGGAATGAGCAATGGACAACCAGAAGACTATGTCAGACCCGGAATCCCAAAAGGATGTTTCTTCCCAAAACCAGGATGCCCCCGCCTTATCCGACACCAGACAGCTGGCAAATCAGGACTGGAGCTTCCCCTGCAGTCCCACAGCCGACAAGGAGGAGCCAAACCCCTATGCCGGAGGCCAGGCGATTCGGGAATTCCTGGACCTGTACACCGGCGGACGGCGGAACAATGCCAAAGAGTGGATGGACTATTTCACCTCCGGCAGTTTCCTGGACGCGGCCTGGGATGGTCCTTTCGCAGCCCTTTTGCTGGAGCACGTGACCCGGCTGGAGACCCAGTACCCGGTAAGCCGTGAATTTTTAAAATGGCTGTGCGCCGCCTACCAGTTCACCGTCGCCCAGGCAGTATACTTAAACTCTGACGGGAGCGAGAGGACCGAGTACACGTTCCACATCAGCCGGGAAGCGCAATTCGACGGGCAGGAATCAATCTTTCAAATCGCCGTCAAAGGCCCGGCTCCCAGACAGCTTAAGGGCAACGAGCTTGCCGTGATGCACAGCTTCCGGGAATACCGCCGCCTAGTCCTTCTGGCGGAAGACGGGACCTGGGATGAAGAGGCCGTCGGTACATTCAGCCAGATCATCGGCCGCTACTGCGCCCGCTGCATCACGGACAAGTGCCAGCAGAGGGGAGACAGGGACTTTGAGCGCCATCCTGCCGGCCTGAGGCTGATGACCCATTTTTGCCGCCGGGATGCCCTGCCCGGCGAACTCTACCGCATCGCATGGCAGAAACTGGACCTGCAAACCGCCGTCATGGGGAGGGCCAAAATCTTCTGGGGGCCTCTCCGGGAGCTGGCTCTGGAGCGCCTGCCGGAACTGGCCGGTGAACAGCAGGTCAGTTTTGCAAAGCTGCGGACGGATTTCCACGACTATGCCGTCAGTACCTACAAGTCCGGCGGGGAAAATGCCCAGGCAGACGAAGAAGACATTCAGCGGACAGACGCCTTTTTTGCCCGGAAAGATTTTCAGCAGGCTCTCCTGAACCGCCGCTTCGTGGAAGAGGAAATCCTCCGCACCTGGGTGGCTGAAACCTGCTGTGACTATTATCTTAAATCCATTATCCGCTTCTACACCGAACACGAGACCGCCCCCTGCGCCGGCCTGGTCATTGGCCGGGCCAGGAAGATGCTGGAATACCAGACTCTCGCAGACAGGCTGCGGAGGGACAGGGAGGCAAAAATTCCTGCCCATGTTTTAACCCTTAAAAGCAGCCCTCTGTTCCGCCACTGGCTGAACACCGGCTTCTATCAGGCCAGAGACCCGGAATCCGGAATCCGGCTGTGGGAATATTTAAACCAGAAGCTTCCGTTTCTTCCGGACTGGAGCAAAAAATTTATCAACACAAAGGATGACACCTCTCCCCTTCCCCGCGTCCTCACCTGTGCCCTTGGGGACGATACTGTGGAAATCCGTTTCCACCTGCGCTATATAGACTTCCTGTTAAACGGCGGGCCGGTATACCGTCCCTTCCTCTCCTGGGAACAGGCTGCACAGCTGGCAGACACAGACACCTTCTTTTTCCTCCTGCCTGTCACCGTCGCCTCCCGCGGCCTGTTTGAGACGGTGAAAGCCGTCCTCCTGCGCCGTCTTGAAGACACTGCCGCGCCGGAAGATGACCGTTCCCTTATCGCAGCCTGCCTTGCCGGACAGGTGTGCCGCCTTCCCCAGCCCGGCGAGGAATCAGCTGAGGAAGATTTGGGGGAAGATTTGGAGGAAGATTTGGGGGAAATTCCTCCCAACTCTCTGTCCCCCGAAAGTTTCCTTCCCCTTGAGCTGTTTGCCGAAAACGCCGACCATCTCTACGGCTGTTCCTGGAACGAACACAGCCAGACTCTTCTGTTCTTTGAGCAGCGGCCCGACACGCGGCGGTGGAAGCCTGAGACACGCTACGAATATATATCCCACCGCCAAGCCGCCCTGTCCCTGGCTGAGAAACTGCTGGACGAGGCCCTGGCGCCGCCCTGTCTTCCCGTGGAACTGCTGACAAACCTGCCGGAGGCAGTATACGCCAGGCCGGATTTCGGCGTGGTCTGCAAAAACCCGAATCTGTCTCCCGGCTGGAGCACGCCTGTGAGACTGCTGGGAACAGAGGTCACCGGCGAGGAACTCCGCGGCCTGCTGGAACGCTTTTTTGCCGGCGCCGTCGACCGTCTGGAACTGTCCTGGAAAACCACGGTTCCCATGGGGGAGGAACAGGGCTACGACCCCAGACGTTCCCTGGTGTTTCTTAAAGGCGGCAGCGGGTACGCCTGCCTCTACTTCGACGATTCCCGCGCCAGATCCTACGCCCTCCTGGAGATGCCGGAATTGTATGGAAAAGAAAACGGCGGCATATCCTTTGTTTCCTTCCGCCAGGGACGGCTGTTTCGCCACTGTCTTCACCGAAACGTCTCCGGCATCCGGCGTCACCTGTCCACAATCTTCAGCCAGGTCAACCAGCCCGGCAATGTCACATTCATGGCAGGCGGCATATGGGACTACGCCGTCAACGTGAGCCACAGGCGGGTGAAGTACAACTTGGACAAACAGCTCCTGGCTGATTTTCCCATGGAGCGGGCCCACAACCGCCCGGACGCCCCCTTTTATTTCTCTTTCCCCCCGCACACTGCCGCCTGGACCGACGCTCAAAACCAGGCGACAGCCCTGGAGGTAGGGGAGAATTCCCTGAACCGGAACCGCCTCCAGCAGGCGCTGACGCAGTTTTTGCTGGGGGGCGGCTCCAAGATGCAGATGACTTGGGGAAAAGAACCGGGCTCCAGAGACCACATCGTCCTTCTTCAGGACAACGGCCGGTTTCTGATGGCATGGCTGACGGAGAAAAAACAGACTGCAAAGTTCCACGTGGCAGACCAGCGGACTTACATGGATGTGGAGGGGAAAAAGTACCCAAAGGACACATTTCAGGGCCGGGTCACCCCCGCGTATCTGATCCACGACCTGGTCTCTCTGCGGAACGCGCTGGACCTGCTGCTGGCCAACATGGACAATCCACAGATTGTCACCGGCAAGTTTGCAGAGTATGCCGATGAGAAGCCGGTGAAGGCCAGACCCTTTAAAGCTCTCTACAAGGAACTGATATTGTAGCAAAACCCCTATATTCTCAGTTTAAGAGTTAATTATGCGCACATGGATTGCTCTCTCCTTATTGCCGTTTCGGACAATTTTATAGCTGACTTTTTTTCCGGTATAAGATCTGTCCATTTCCGGATTGTCAAATTCATGAAAAAAAATATTTTGGGGCGTATGTTCTATGAGGCCAAACAGAGTATTATTTTTATCCAAGTTCACATATTTTACATATCCTGTATAAAGTTTTTCCGCCTCATGCTCTTCCGCTGTTCCATGAATTTCTTTAATTAGAAAACTTCGAAATTCCGCACTGTCTTTAATACCGAATTTATACTGTACGCCTTTTAACCTGACCCATTTATCTCTTATATCCTGAAATTTTTTACATGCCTCCAACGAACATTGTTGGAGGCCATCACTTTCCAGAGTCTCCAACAGCCGATCACAATATCGATCAATATCTTTAGATGACAGATCCGGTGAAGAACCGCCTCTCATTTCTTTTATCAATAACATAATGTGCATTTTAAAATTATTCAACTCTTTAGGAAGTTTTCTCTCTCTAAAAAGAATGTCTACATTCAAATACAAAAAAGCTGCTAGATAGTATGGCTGACAGGAATGTGTGTCAACAAACAGATTATCCTTATAGTTTTTCAGCAATGTATATTCGTGTTTATGGCTGTCTTCCACCCGATTTAAAAACAGCGCCACCATACTCTGGATCAGTCCGCGAAAGCTGATTTTCTGCTGAGGTTTGATCTGTATATTGTCTGCATATTGCCTGGACCGCCTTTCGTAATATATTTTCTGATACCCTTCTACTTGATTATTTTCAAAATATCTTTCAAGGTTTTTATGAAATCCCCGGATTGTCTCAAAAGCCTCCTCATAGACAATATTCTGTCGATTGGCGCCTCTTACGATTCCTTGTGTTATATCATCCCTATTAGAGCCTACAATCTTGGCAATCACCTGAACTCCATCGAGTTTTACGCCGCTTCGGTATGCCTGATAGATCATATTGCATGTCTGGCATCCATTTACAATCTGGGGATTTTCCAATACATATTTTCCATAGTCAGGTTTTGCAGCTTTACATACTATCGTAATTCCATTATTAAACAATACAAAGCGGTCCGGATGTTCTTTCAGTGTTAATAAAATTTCATGATTAACTGCCGAATAGCCCTGAGAATCCCTCACATTATCATCAAACATATTCCTTCGAAGCAGTCCGTCAGAAGTGGTCATCAGCTTGATCAGTTCCTTAGCTGGTATACACATGATGTATGCATCACCGAATTTATCATCACCGCCGGGTATAAGCGCCGCGGTTTTACACTCCAGTTCGGCGCGATAGCTATTTTCATTAGAATTCACGATATCCTGCAGATGCCTTCTGTCTATTCTGATATAATCAATAAATGAAAAATAGCTGCTGAAATGTTTATCCAATTTCCACTCATTTTTTTTATCGATATCAAAAAATACAACTCTCAGTATGGGGTTGTCCTTCCAGCGTAGAATTACTTTCCGCGACATGGCATAAGCCAAAATATCTAGCCACTTTTCTGTTTTTTTGTCGGCCTTGTCCAATCCATGGAAAAGACTTTCCAACTGCTTCTGGAAGCGGTCTATATTTCCAAATGTCAAAAAGTATAATTCCAAAAGTCCCTTCTGATCTCTCTGCAGGATATCATCAATATCCTGCGATTCGCTGAGAATCTGATCATTCAGCAGGAAAAAGGCACCGTGAATTTCGGAAAACTTTGGGGAATCGACACAGATTTGGTCTAAGAGATCAGCATCTGTGTCAAGACGCCCCGGCTGAAACTGGGAAAAAAAATGATAATTTACAAATCTTTTCCAGTTTTCATCTCGGGAATACCCCTGCAAATCAAAATCCTCGATAAATTTATCAAATTTCACATCTAATAAATTGCGCATCCCATACCCTCCATCACACCGGAAATCTCATTTTAAAGACTTGATTATTTTCACAAAGTAGCTGTCTGATATGAATTTCATATGTATCAATACCCTGTTCTGTCCGAAATTTTCTATCCAGAATTGCCTGAGCTGCTGTGAGAACTCCTCTGTATTTTGCAATATTGATTCGTTTTTTTCTCTGAGACAAAGTCATGCCATTCTGATCCTTCACCATCTCATCACACTTTCTCTGAAAATCATCTCTCAGGCGTTCCATTCTCTCTTTACTATAGCTTCTTGTGATAACGCCTAAATCCGGAGTTATCGAATACTCCGGCAGATGGGTCAGAATACTACGTTCCAGGTAATGAAGCGAGGAATTCCACTGGCTCTACCCTATACTCCATAACCACTTGATCCAAAGTAGAATCACTTTGTCTTTCTTCTACCAGAATATGGCAGGAATACCCAATCTCATACAACTGTGTTTTCTCAGGAATCCTTGCTGGTTTTAACTTTACCGCATTTATCATGATTACTGCCTCGTAATTCTTTCTGCCTCGTCATAGAGTTTGTCCAGATTTTTACTGAAAAGCTGAAAATCATACCCCATCAGTGGATAATCTATAAACTCCAGTTTTTCCACGATTGTTTTTCCGTTTTTTTCAGTGCGGAACTCATATACTGCCGCCTTTATATCCGGATGGAGCAAATCAGCGTCCATTAACTCCAATTCAGACAACATTTTATAATCTGCGTTTTTCTTATCCATCCGAGACAGCATGAACAGATTGTTAAAACGGCTTGCCATTGTATCACTGTGGGAGCTTATGATTACATGCATGCCTGCATTTGTCATGCGGATCAGCCACCGAGCCATCTCTCTTTGCAGCAATGGGTGGAGACTGTTTTCCACTTCATCACAATAAAGCCAGTCAATCCGTCTTGCCGCGTTTAAAGCCTTTATAAAAGGTGTCAGTTCATGGATCATGGATGAGGCAATATATAGTGGAAAGGCATTCTCCCCTTGGGCTTCAACGTAAAAAGTCTCATCTCCGTTCTGTATTATTTTGCCTTGAAGCAGATGTCTTTCTCCAAATTCCAACAAAGCCGTTCTTGCTCCATCCAACAGGTTATCTTGAGAGTAGGTCTGAAGAAAGCGCAAAAAATCCTTGATCGGCGCCGATAGGCTGCTGCCTGATTCCTGCACAAAAAATTGCCTGTATAATAATTGCAGCCCTGAACGAGATGCCGGAAGAAAAAGCTGTCCTGAGTTCAAAGTGTTCTTCCCGGATAAAATAATTTTCCAAACATCCTTCACTGCCTCCTGTGCCGCATCATCTGAATTGTTCCAATCAGATATTTGACGGCAGAGCGGCTTTAAATCCTTATCATTTTTATGTTGTCGGGTTTCCAAAAAGATATTTGTGGTTTGTTCTTTAGAATCTCTGATTTGATACTCTGAAATGCTGGTTACAAAAAACTCGGAGCTGTCATATTCCAACGCTATTTTTATCTGCCCGGCTGAAACTGAAATGCCAAAAATCCCAGCGAGAATCCGTGTCTTATTTTCGTCTAAATATGTGTTTATCTGTGATTCTGTTTCCTCAAACCAATTCCTGTCACAGCGAATTAAATATTGACCGTTTAAATCAGACTTTTTTGCAGTTGAAACGGAGACAGGAAAATGCTCCAATTCTTTTCTTATCCCATAAATCAGCTGCATAATCATGGTTTTGCCGCTGTTATTATTGCCCACAAAAACGACCAAATCATTTAATGCTATATCTGCTTCTTTCACCCTGCCAAAATTTTTAATGATTACATGCAATACCAAAATAATCTTCTCCTTTGCCAGATAATGCGCTCACAGGCATGTCTAAATGTTAGTATATCTCTATTTATCATTTTAATCAACATTTTTCAATCCCAAAGAAAACCAGTCACTGTTCACAAGGGCATCTTCTTGTCCTTCTGCGCCGGCCAAAAGTTGGGGCATTTGCCCGATGTGCCCCTGAGGAAGGCGCGCGGAATACAAAACAGCATTCCTGCGCGTCGCCCCCAACTTTTCCTGCGTCCCTTTCTGCAAACCCTCACATCACCTCATCCGCCAAAAGCCTCTCCACATTCAAAAGCCCCCAGCCCTGCTGATTCCTGGGAAGCCCCAGGTCCACCGCCCGCTCTCTCAGCCGCAGCTTCACATCCCGGTTGGTCATGTCAGGGTATTTCTCCAGGAGAAGGGCTATGGCCCCGGCCACAATGGGAGTGGCCATGGAGGTGCCGCTTTTTACCGAGTATCTGTTCTCCTCGTTGCAGCAGCTGATGATGGCCGCCCCCGGAGCCAGAATCTCAGGCTTGCAGATGCAGGCCCCCGTGGGTCCCCTGCCGGAATAGTCTACCATCCGGGTTCCCATGACATTGACCTCCTTGTCGTCGTCGGAGCAGCCCACGGTGATCACCTTTCTGCTGATTCCCGGCGTGGTCACGGTCATGGGGGCCGGGCCGTTGTTCCCGGCGGCCACCACCACGACCAGTCCGTCGTCCCAGGCGGCGTCCACCCCCTTGACCAGGGCGGAATTCTCCCCCATGTTCCTCCTGGAGTAAGAGCCCACGGATATGTTGACCACCCGGATTCCCAGCTGCTCCCTGTGTTCCCTGATCCACTTCAGCCCTATAAGCACATCCGAGGCGTATCCTCCCCCCTTGGCGTCAAGCACCTTCACGCTGATCAGGTGGCAGCCGGGAGCTATCCCCTGATATCTTCCCCCAGAGGCCTCCCCGCTGCCGCCGATAATCGCCGCGATGTGGGTTCCGTGGCCGTTGTCGTCATAAGGGCACTCCCGCCTCCTCACCACGTCGTAAAAGGCCGCTATGCGCTGTCCAAAATCTATATGGGGATAGATGCCTGTGTCGAGGATGGCCACGCCCACGCCTCTGCCGGTCAGGACCTCTCCGGCATCTGTTCCGCAATGAATCACCTGTTTTGCACGGTTCACAATATTTTCCTTAAATTACCTTTTTCTTTACAATATTCCCAAAGCCGGCTGTTGGTTTCTTTCTTCCAACCTTAAGAATTTCTTCATAATCTATTCAAACATTATACAAACATTTTCCCCGGCCATGTGTTATACTAACCTCATAAAGAAGTGCACAAACCTTTATCCTTAATCCTTTTAATCCTAATCCAAAGAAAAAGCAAGACCCCGTGTCACCAGGACACGGGGATTTTTCTTGCCATCTTGCCATCTTCTCGCCGTCTTTTGTTCTTTTTCATGCTTTTTTTTCGTACTTTTTTTGTAAGCATGTCTTTCATTTCTCTTACAAAATTCTTTCTCTCAGCTTTTTCTCAGCTGTATTTTTTCATCACGCCGTCAAAATCAAAGGTGGCGAAGTAGTCTTTCGGTGTCTCCGCCCTCCGGATCATCTCCACAGATCCGTCCTCTCTCAGGAGAAGCTCCGCGGATCTCAGCTTCCCGTTATAATTGTATCCCATGGAAAATCCGTGGGCTCCCGTGTCGTGGATCACCAGCAGGTCCCCCTTCTCGATCTCTGGCAGGTCCCGGTCGATGGCGAACTTGTCGCAGTTCTCGCACAGAGACCCTACCACGTCGTACTTATGGTCACAGGGCCTGTCCTCCTTTCCCGCCACCGTGATGTGGTGGTAGGCGCCGTAGACCGCCGGCCGCATCAGATTCACCGCGCAGGCGTCCACGCCGATGTATTCCTTGTAGGTATGCTTCTCGTGAATAGCCTTCGTCACCAGGCAGCCGTAGGGAGCCAGCATAAAGCGCCCCAGCTCCGTGTACAGCGCCACATCGCCCATGCCTGCCGGAACCAGAACCTCCTCATACACCTTCCTGACCCCCTCGCCGATGACCATGATATCGTTGGGTTCCTGGTCGGGGCGGTAGGGAACACCGATTCCTCCTGACAGGTTGATAAACCGGATATCTGCCCCTGTCTCCCCGTGAAGGCGGACCGCCAGCTCAAAAAGAATTTTGGCGAGCATAGGATAGTACTCGTTGGTCACCGTGTTGCTCACCAGAAAGGCGTGAATCCCAAAATGCTTTGCCCCTTTCTCCCGGAGTATTCTGAAGGCTTCAAAAATCTGGTCCGTGGTCATGCCGTACTTGGAATCCCCCGGATTGTCCATGATATCGTTGCTGATCTTGAACACCCCGCCTGGATTGTACCGGCAGCATACAGTCTCGGGAATCTTCCCCACCGTGTCCTCCAGGCATTTTATATGGGTGAAATCATCAAGGTTGATGATGGCCCCCAGGTCATGGGCAAACTGAAACTCCTCCAGCGGCGTGTCGTTGGACGAGAACATGATATCATGGCCTTCAAATCCGCAGGCGTCGGACATCATCAGCTCTGTCATGGAAGAGCAGTCCGTCCCGCATCCGCATTCTTTCAGGATTTTCAGAATCCGCGGGTTGGGTGTGGCTTTCACCGCGAAATACTCCTTAAAACCTTTGTTCCAGGCAAATGCCTCCTTGAGCCGCATCGCATTGTCCCTGATGCCTTTTTCGTCGTAGAGGTGAAACGGTGTGGGATAATCTTTGGTGATCTGCTGTAACTGCTCCAGAGTTACAAATGGCTTCTTTTCCATGGTGTATTCCTTCCTTTCGTGGCTTTGCGCCTCTGCGTGCGCTGATGAAAAAAATCTGCTATGACGCCCCGGGGCAGACGCGCCCCAGAGCATCGGATAGCAGACTTCTTTGTCTGATGGTTTTGTTTCTTATAAAATGTTGACAATCCTCATGATGTTAGTGTCCTGGGCGGGTTCATGGCGGCGCTCATGACTCACCACGCCGGCGGTCACCACCACCACGTCTCCGGACTCCAGAATGCCCTTTCCTCTAAGGAGGTCCACAGAGGAGGCGATGAGGATATCCGTGGACTCGGCCCGCTTTGCCAGAAACGGGGTCACGCCCCACAAAATCTGCATCTGCCGCACAGCCGTGCCGCTGGGAGACAGGCCGATGATCCTGGCGCCGGGCCGGTACTTGGACAGCAGTCCCGCCGTGAAACCGCTGATGCTGGGGGCTATGATCGCCTTGGCCTCCAGGTCGTGGGCCGTGGACACAGAAGAAAAGCACACGGCGTTGGAGATCTTGCGCAGATTCTCCGCCGACACATTTCTGTTGAGGTAGGCGTGATAATCCAGATGGGACTCTGTCTCCTCGGCGATCTGGGCCATCATCTTCAGAGCCTCCACAGGATACTTGCCCATGGCGGTCTCCCCGGAGAGCATTACCGCGTCGGTTCCGTCATAGACCGCGTTGGCCACGTCCGTGACTTCCGCCCTTGTGGGACGGGGATTGCGGATCATGGAGTCAAGCATCTGAGTCGCCGTGATTACCGGCTTGCTGGCCTCGTTGCACTTGCGGATAATCTCCTTCTGGATATAGGGAACCCGCTCTGCCGGAATCTCCACGCCCATGTCGCCTCTGGCCACCATGATTCCGTCGCTGGCCTGGATGATGGCGTCAATATTATCAATTCCCTCTGCGTTCTCTATCTTGGCGATAACCTTTATGTTGGAGCCCGCCACATCAAGCATCTGCTTGATCTCTATGATGGCGTCGGCGCTGCGGACGAAAGAGGCCGCGATAAAATCAAATCCCTCCTCGATTCCAAACCAGATATCTTCCTTGTCCTTCTCGGTGAGGGCCGGCAGCTTCACCTTTACGTTGGGCACATTGACTCCCTTGCGCTCCCCCAGCTCGCCTCCGTTCACCACGCGGCAGCGTATCTCCGTGCCGTCCACCGCCTCCACCTCCAGCTCGATCAGCCCGTCGTCGATGAGGATCTTGTTGCCCCCGACCACGTCCTGGTTCAAGCCTCTGTAGTTGATATGGCAGATGCTCTCGTCTCCCTCCACCTGCCTGGTAGTCAGGGTAAATTCCTGCCCCTCGGTCAAGGTCACCTTCTTCCCGTCTTTCAAAAGACCGGTGCGTATCTCTGGCCCCTTCGTGTCCAGAAGCGCCGCTATGGGAAGATCCAGCTCCTCCCTCACGCTCTTTAACTGGTCCAGACGGGCCTTCTGCTCCTCATGGTCTCCGTGGGAAAAATTGAATCTGGCGATATCCATCCCGTTCAGGGCGAGATCCACCATAATCTGCCTGTTGTCAGAGTTAGGCCCCATGGTGCAGATAATCTTTGTTTTTTTCATAAATACAGCCTCCATATTGATGTATGATGATGCCTAGGAATTGTCATGCAGACGGGCTATGTCCTCCGTCACATGCTGGTGAGTGTACAGGTGATCCTGGCAGTACTCCAGCCCTCCCGCGCACTTGGAACAGTAGCGGAAATCAAGGCTTGGGTCGTCCTGCTCCGTCCGGCCGCAGACAGCGCACTTGTGGATGGTTCGGCCCTTGGGCATAATCTTCATCTTGCTCCGAAAATCCCGTTTCCTCTTAATCTCCCTGGGACTGTAGCGCTGATAGCTGCGGGTCATGGCCACAAACAAGATCACGTTGAGCAGGGACAGAACGATCTCGCACCGGGTGCTTGCGCTCCCTCTGATAAAGCTGTACACGTACACCGCCGTCTCCGCCACCGCCAGCCACTTGGCCTTGATGGGTATCACCAAAAACAGCAGAAACTGGGTGTCCGGAAAGCACAGGGCAAATGCCAGGAATATGGAAAAATTCAAAAATCCCGTGGTGACAAAGTAGTTTTGGTGAAATATCACATACCCTGCCAGCGCCGCCAGAATCTGCCCCAGAACTCCCATGAAGAAAAACACGTTAAACCGGAAGGAACCCCATACCCGCTCTAAGGTGATTCCCAGGCTGTGATACATAAACAAACCCAGAATTCCGAAAAAGATATCGCTTAAAACCCAGCTTCCCAGGGCCGGCGGGTAGATCAAAAACGTGACAAGCCGCCATATCTGTCCGTGGAAAACGGCTCCCATATCCAGGGACAGATACCGCCAGTAAAACATGGGATTAAACAGGTACAGCACCAGCCCCGCGCCGTAGAGGATGACAATGTAGTACATCAGATTGCTGATGGCATATTTTCCATATTTTTGTTCCATTTTACGAAAAAATTTCATATTCTCGTCCTTTTCTAATTAAAACAAATCTTTCTTGGAAAAAATCAGGGTCACTACCAGGGACAGCACCAGGGTAAATCCGATGACGACCCAAAAGCCCTGGGGATGAGCGGCAAAGGGAATCCCCAGCACGTTCATGCCGTAGAAACTGGCCACCATAGTCGGGATAGCCATGACCAGAGTTATGGTGGTCAAAAGCTTCATCACTATGTTGAGATTGTTGGAGATCACCGACGCCACCGCCTCCGTGGTCACATTTAAATTGCCGCTGTATATGTTGGCCATCTCAATGGCCTGCTTGTTCTCGATGATGACATCTTCCAGAAGCTCCGTATCCTCCGGATACTTTTTGATCTTCTCCGTCTTCATCAGTTTCTCAAGCACCACCTCGTTAGAGCGGAGGGAAGTGGAAAAATACAGAAGGCTCTTCTCCAGCTCCAGAAGCTCCATAAGTTCCTGGTTCTTCTGGGCCTTGTGAAGCTTCCGCTCCACCACGTCGCTTTTCTTGTCGATGACCCTCAGATACTGCAGATACATGGAAGCATTCTTGTACAGGATCTGCAAAATGAATCGTGTCTTCATGTATGTGTAGAATTCCTTCACCCGGCCGTCCATGAACGCGGTGAGAATAGGAGTCTCCTCCAGACAGATAGTGATGATCATCTGTTCGGTAATGATGATGCCAAGAGGGATGGTCACATACCAATCCTTCCCGCTCCGCTCTTCGATGGCGGGAATATCCACCAGGATCAGCGTGTAGTTGTCCTCCAGTTCGATACGGGACCGCTCTTCCTCATCCAGAGGCGCTCTCAAGTGGTCCGGGTCAATGCCGTAGGCTTCCGAAATCTCCAGGATCTCCGTGGCTGTGGGGTCCGTGAGCGCCATCCAGACGCCGTTTTCGATTTCGTCTTTCTGATGGATCGCCCCATCCTCTGTCATAAAGATCTGAATCATAATCTCACCCTTTTCCTGTAACTGCATGTTTCCAAAATATACCTTTGACTTTACCATTATAGTTTGTGGCCGCATATTTGTCAAACAAATCTGCGCGGAGCCGGGACAGGACGGCTTCTGCCGTTTGCGGACACCTGCGCCGGCAAAGGGCTTTTACCCCTGTTTCCCCGTCGGAAATCAGCAATTTCACAATTTTTTAACAGGCCATTAACATTTTTTTAATTAGCATATCCCGATTTTTCAATAAAAAAACGACACTTTTGTGACTTTTATGTGACCAATAGAATATTATAAACTATCTTAATTTCGGTATTCAAATCTTTCTACTCTGTAGGGCTTCTTCCAACCATCAAGATATAAGTTCATCTGCAGAGCTGTTGGACAGTCATTCATATCCAAATAAAACTTCTCAATTTCTGCCGGCAACCCCTCACTGTAATAGTTCTTGTATACTACTACATTCAATACAGTATCTCGTCCTGATGGACTATCAAAAGAAATACTGGATTTGATTTTATACTCTGGTATCACATGATATCCATATCCCAGAATACACACAGACAGCAACACTATCAGATATGTCTTTTTTCTCATTTTCATCACCTCCTCCCCCTCACTATTTAGTATACCTTATTATATAGTGAATTACTATTAAGAATTTCTGTGGATATAATTTGAGTAGTAAGAGAGGGAGGAGAGAAGGCGTGGGACATTTGCATCTGAAAATCAATGACATGCTGACAGATCGAAAAATCAGCAAAAACACCATATGCAGAGAGTTGGATATCCCTCGCGCGAATTTTAACCGATATTGCAGAGATGAATTTCAGCGAATAGACGCTAACCTGATCTGCAAATTATGCGAGTACTTTGATTGTGAAGCCGGAGATTTGATTGAATATGTGAAAGATTAGAGGCTGTTTTCCAGCCTCTTTTTATGTCATTAAAACTCGCCCACATCCTGAATCCCGTTACGGTCAGTCACATATAAAGCACATTCCAGAGGGTGGCCGGCAACGGGCTCAAAGTAATACCAATTTCCGCCGATCTGCTGCCAGTCAGTCACCGCATAGCCATCAGCGTTAAAATAGTACTTGTGGCCAT
>CAJTOT010000018.1:0-3239 GCA_910577935.1 uncultured Hungatella sp.
TCTCAAAAAGGAGATCAAGCCCATGAAAGAAAACAGAAAAGTAACAGGCCAGCTAGGCATCTACCTCCAGTGGCCCCTGTTGCTTTCCACGTTAATCATCATAATGAACATAATCGTAGGCGCCATAGACACTATGGCCGGCCTGGCCATGTTCGGCTTCACCATTCTCTACCTGGCCCTGGCCATGTTCCTCTACATCTACAAACGAAAAGGAATCATGGCCGGCCTGGTAGAGTTTTCCTCAGAATACGCCTGGATTCAGAAAAAGCTGCTCAAGGACCTTCACATCCCATACGCCATCACAGATGAGAACGGTTCTATTCTGTGGACCAACGCCCAGTTCACCCAGCTGGTAAAAGGAGAAAAAGGAAATCTCAAGTCCCTGCCTTCCATATTTCCGGACATCACAAAAGAGATGCTGGCCAATCTGGAAGACAGCATGACAATTCACAGTACGCTGGGCGAGAGCCGCTACCGCGTAGAGCTCAAATCCGTCATGCTGGACGACGGCGACTTAGACCCCCAGACCGGCCTGCCGCCGGCTTCGTCTCACGATACCCTGACCACGGTATACCTGTTTGACGAGACCGAGATTCTCCGCCTGGTCCAGGAAGTTACCGACCAGAAGATGGTAGCCGGGCTAATTTACCTGGACAACTACGAAGAGGCCCTGGCCAGCGTGGAGGAAGTCCGTCGTTCTCTTCTCATGGCCCTCATAGAAAGAAAGATCAGCAAATACATCAGCCGCATGAGCGGAATTGTAAAAAAGCTGGAAAAAGACAAATATTTCTTTGCCATCAAGCAAAAATATGTAGAAGAACTGCGGGAACAGCGCTTCTCCATCCTGGAAGAAGTCAAGGCTGTGAACATCGGCAACGAGATGTCCGTCACCCTGAGCATCGGGCTGGGCATGAACGGCGAGTCCTACAGCCAGAACTATGAGCTTGCCCGCATGGCCATGGACATGGCTCTGGGGCGGGGAGGCGACCAGGCGGTGCTGAAGGACAAAGAGAAGATCGAATATTTCGGCGGCAAATCCCAGCAGCTGGAGAAGACCACCCGTGTGAAGGCGCGTGTGAAGGCCCATGCGCTGAGAGAGCTGATGGAGACAAAAGACCGTCTGCTGATCATGGGACACAGGCTGGGGGACATAGATTCCTTCGGCGCTTCCATAGGAATATACCGCATCGCCACATTCCTGAACAAAAAAGCCCATATTGTCATCAACGACATCACCTCGTCTGTCCGCCCCATGATGGAGCGCTTTACCAACAATCCGGATTACCCCGACGACCTGTTCCTCGACGGGGAGAGGGCCTGTGAGCTGGTGGATGCCAACACCATCCTTGTGGTGGTGGACGTGAACCGCCCCAGCATCACAGACGCCCCGGAACTTTTAAATCTGGCGAAGACCATCGTGGTTCTGGACCACCATCGGCAGAGCAGCGAGATTATCACCAACGCGGTCCTGTCCTATGTGGAGCCATACGCGTCCTCTGCCTGTGAGATGGTGGCGGAAGTGCTGCAGTATATTGCAGACGGCATCAGGATAAAGCCCCAGGAGGCAGATGCCATGTACGCAGGAATCGTCATCGACACCACCAACTTCACCAACCAGGCGGGAGTGCGGACTTTCGAGGCCGCCGCCTATCTCAGGCGGAACGGAGCCGATATAACCAGAGTTCGGAAGATGTTCAGGGATGACATGGTGGATTACAAGGCCAAGGCTGAGGCTGTCCGCCAGGCGGATGTGTACAAAGGGGCATTTGCCATCAGCGTGTGCCCGTCGGAGGGAATCGAGAATCCCACCATCGTGGCTGCCCAGGCGGCTAACGAGCTGCTGGAGATCAAAGGCATCAAAGCCTCGGTTGTCATGTCAAAATATAACGGTATCATTTATCTCAGCGCCAGATCCATCGATGAGATTAATGTCCAGGTGCTGGCGGAGAAACTGGGAGGAGGAGGCCACCGCACAGTCGCCGGAGCACAGTTCCCGGGGGCGTCTGTGGAGGAAGTCAAAGAGAAAGTAAAGAAAGCAATTCAGGAAATGCTTGAAGAAGGAGAGGTAAGCTGATATGCAGATTGTACTGCTGGAAGATGTAAAATCTTTAGGAAAAAAAGGAGAGATTGTCAAGGTCAACGAGGGGTATGCCAGAAATTTTATCCTTCCCAAGAAGCTGGGAGTGGAAGCCACGCCAAAGAACCTTAACGATCTGAAATTAAAGAAGGCCAACGAAGAGAAGGTGGCGGCCCAGCAGCTGGCGGAGGCCAGAGAACTGGGGACGAAGCTGGAGAAAGCCTCGGTGACTCTGTCTATCAAAGCGGGGGAGAACGGCAAGGCATTCGGCTCTGTCTCCGGCAAGGAGATCAGCAAGGCCGTTCAGGACCAGCTGGGACTAGAGATCGATAAAAAGAAACTGGTTCTTCCCGAACCCCTTAAGACCTTCGGAACCCATGAAGTTCCGGTGAAGCTCCACAGGGATGTGACGGTGAAGCTGGCTGTAAAGGTCGTGGAGGCCTGACAGGAGATACAGGTTCAAGTGGCGGCATACACCGCCGGCAGGAGGGAGAAGTGCCGCCGGCAAAAGAAAATAGAATGGAGAAGACATGGACGAGGACTTGATCAAACGGGTACTCCCCAACAGCGCGGAGGCAGAACAGTCTGTGATCGGTTCCATGCTGATGGACCGCGACGCGATTGTCACTGCCTCAGAGATTGTCACTGGAGAAGATTTTTATCAGCACCAGTACGGCGTCATGTTTGAGGCCATGGTGGAGCTGTTTAATGAGGGGGAACCGGTGGATCTGGTGACCCTTCAGAACCGCTTAAAAGAGAAGGATGTTCCGCCGGAAGTAAGCAGTCTGGAATTTGTCAGGGACATCATCACCACCGTGCCCACCTCTGCCAATGTAAAGTCTTACGCCGATATTGTCAGGGAGAAGGCGGTTTTAAGAAGACTTATCAAGGTAAACGAGGAGATTTCCAACAACTGCTATCTGGGGAGAGAGCCGCTGGAGACGATCCTGGAAGATACGGAGAAAAAGATATTCAATCTTCTCCAGACCAGAAATTCAGGCGAGTTTGTCCCCATACGCCAGGTGGCTCTGAATGTTCTCGAGAATATCGAGAAAGCCTCGAAAACCCGTGAGACGGTGACGGGAGTTCCCACAGGATTTATCGATCTGGACTACAAGACATCGGGCTTCCAGCCGTCGGACTTCGTGCTCATAGCCGCCCG
>CAJTOT010000018.1:3516-17083 GCA_910577935.1 uncultured Hungatella sp.
AAGTGCAGAAAAGTGAAGCTGGAACACGGAATCGGCATGATTATCATCGATTATCTCCAGCTGATGACCGGGAACAGCAGAGGCAATGACAACCGCCAGCAGGAGATATCGGAGATATCCCGCTCCCTGAAAGCCCTGGCGAGAGAGATGCAGGCGCCGGTGGTGGCCCTGTCCCAGTTGAGCCGCGCCTGTGAGACCAGGACCGACCACCGGCCTATGCTCTCGGATTTGAGAGAGTCCGGGGCTATCGAGCAGGACGCGGATGTGGTGATGTTCCTGTACAGAGACGACTACTACAACAAAGATTCAGAGATGAAAGATATGGCGGAGGTGATTATCGCCAAACAGAGAAACGGCCCTATCGGCACGGTCAACCTGGTTTGGATGCCTCAGTACACCAGATTCGCCAACGCCACAAGACAGCAGTGACAGGGCTGTCTTTTTTTGTATCATAAGAAAGTTCTCCGGGCAGGACCGCGCTGCGCCGCGAAAGCTCCCGGGCGGCGGATGCGGAGACGGGGACAGGATTTCTTTTCTCATGTTCTCATGATTTTCTGGCATAATATTCATTTTTAAAGCATATCATGATATAAGGTAGGAAATCTGGAAACAAAAGGAGAGGATGTTATGTCTGAGGTACGTTATCTTATATCAGATGCATCGAAACAGGTGGATGTGGAGTCCCATGTACTCCGGTACTGGGAGGACGAGCTGGAACTGGACATCCCAAGGAATGACATGGGACATCGCTACTATACGGAATATCATATTCGTTTATTTCGTCAGATAAAAGATTTAAAGGAGAAAGGATACCAGCTGAAGGCAATCAAAAGTGCCCTGAACAAAATGGCAGGTGCTATGGGAGAGATTACCATCACCGAAGATTATATGGAGGAAGACATGAAAGCAGCTTGGAATGAGGGCCAGAGAAAAGAACGGGGGACAGTGGGACAGTCCAGGGGAGTGCCGTGGGAGACCGTAAAGGCGGCGCCAGAGAACCTGGCGGCAGGGCAGCTGCAGAAAATTCCAAAAGAAGCTGCAGAAAAAACAGCGTCAGAACCGGCTCCCCTAAAAGGCGGGCAACCTCCTGTAAATCATACCAAGACGAAACTGCCAGCCGGGCCCCGGGAGGCTGTCGGGCAGGCAGGGTCAGCGCGACAGGGAGAAAAGACTCCTGAAACCGTGAAGGGAAGGGAGCGGGAGATCGGAGAGAAAAAGAAAGCGCCGGAGGAAAAGAAAGTCGGTCAGATGGAGGTGGTGCAGCAGCAGAAAGGCAATGTCACGGAACTGAACGCGGAAAAAATGGCCAGGTTCCAGAGCGTCATGAACCACATCATAGGGCGGGCCATGGATGCCAACATGGACAGGCTTGCCAGGGAAGTGAGCAACACAGTCAGCGAAGATGTGACAGACAAGGTGATGAAAGAAGTAGAGTACTTAATGCGGGTCAGCGACGAGAAGGAGGAAGAGCGCTTCCGTCAGTTGGATGAGACCATCCGGGCTTACCAGAAGCAGGGAAAAGGCCGCGCCGAGGCCGCGGCCACAAAGGTTCCCTTTTTCAAAAAGAAAAAATTCGGCAAAAGCGGGAAAAAAATGTTTTGACGGCTCCACAGTGAAGCGTCAACTCCGGCAGGATTCCACGAAGGCCTTAAAAAGTCTTTCGGAAGCCAAATCCTGTTCCCGCAGATATTCGGGATGCCACTGGACAGCGATGAGCCATGGGTATTCCGGCATTTCAACAGCTTCGATCAGGCCGTCAGGGGCCGTGGCGCAGACTGCCAACCCGTCTGCCACATCCCTGACGGCCTGATGGTGCATGCTGTTGACCCGGAGAACTCCAGACCGGCATATATTTGCCAGACGGCTTTCGGGGACAAGGCTGACCGTGTGGGTGGGGATGTGGAAAGCACAGGGCTGTTGGTGGGCCAGGGGGAAGGCGGAGGAAGGCCGGTGCTGGGAAGGGATATCCTGGTAGATATTGCCTCCCAGGGCCACATTGATGATCTGGATTCCCCGGCATATGCCGAGGACAGGCTTTCCCGTCTTCATCACCTGGGACAGGAGAGCCAGTTCCATGGTATCTCTCATGGCGGAGATGCTGCCGCACTGCCGGTGGGTCTCCTCCCCAAACAGAAAAGGATGGGGGTCAGGGCCGCCGGTGAAAAGGAAGCCGTCGAAGGTCTCCGCCATCTGCCGGCAGTCTTCCTGGGAGACGGCCAGGGGCAGCGTCACAGGGATAGCCCCGGCAGCAGACAGCGCCGACAAATAGGCAGGGCGGGTGAAAAGATTCTGATTTTCCGTGTTGTGGCCGGGAGTCAGGCCGATGAGCGGTTTGGACATAGAGTTCTCCTTTCAGATACCGGCGCGGAAATTATTCGTGAACGGGGAAAAGGCGTCTGCGCGCAAAAAAACGGGAATCCCGCCTTTGAGATTCCCTTTGCCGCTTAGGAACCGGCTTTGCGGTCCCGTTATAAGTATCTGTGTAAATAAGATTAAGCCTCGCTGATAGCACCAGTCGGGCAGGCACCCTCGCAAGCGCCGCAGTCGATGCAGGCATCAGCGTCAACAACGTACTGTCCGTCTCCCATAGAGATAGCGCCTACCGGGCATTCGCCTTCACAAGTACCGCAAGCTACACAAGCATCACTAATAACACGTGCCATAATCATTACCTCCTTATATTCTATGCGTGTGTAATCATTTTATACCATAACCGGCGAATATTCAAGAGGAAATTGAAGGAACCATTGTTCTAATTTAAAAGCAAGAAATTCTCATTAAGGTTTTCGGAGGCAGATGGAGTCATTATACGTTCAAAGTAACCAGGATTCTCCCCCTTGCCAAGAATCGCGAAAAGTATTATAGTAGTAGACAATACTGGAAATACCGCTGGGGTATGCCAGGACGCCCAGAAAGTTTGGGCAGATCAGAGAAAGGAGGAATACCCATGCAGATCAATAAAGAGATGCTGATTGGACAGCTGGTTCAGATGGACGAGCTGATTCCGCAGATGCTGATGGGTGCCGGAATGCACTGCTTAGGATGTCCGTCCGCTCAGGGCGAGAGCCTGGAAGAGGCGTGTTATGTTCATGGAATTGACTGTGATGACCTGGTGTCCAAGATGAACGAAGTTCTGGCTGACCGATAAAGCAAGGATATATAGAAAGTCAAAAAAGCCGTCTGTAGGAAAACAGGCGGCTTTTTCGTAGTTTTACAGATCTGGAAGTTTGGAAACAAGCGGCCGGAATCAGATGGTGGACAGTATCTGAAGAGCCCGGTCCCGGCAGATGATGTCATAATGCTCCACATAATAAGCCTCGCTGGCATATTCGTGATGGATCTTGATTCCGTATTCTGACAGGATGTTGCAGACACGGCTGAATGCCAGGGAATCACAGCCCTCGTTCTTGACCACCAGGTAATACTGGCCGGTGCCGGGCTTCTTGTACAATGTGTTGGCTCCGTCGTAGAGATCTCCCACAGCCCGGGCGGCCTCAGATATACGGTCCAGGCTGTCAAAGGTGTAAACGCGGGCCGAGACAGCTTCGGAAGAGCCTTCCCGCGGCTCGGCAGAGCGGGCGCTGTCGGGGAGCATGGAGGCCATGGAGCCGTCCAGAAGACGGCTTAAACTTTCCGCGCCCTCCAGAAGTTCGCTGGCCAGATGGGAAAGGGCGCTGGAAGTCTCGTCGGAGAAGGGGGAAAACTTGGAAAAACGGGTATCCAGCTCCTCGGGGTCCTCGATCTTGGTGATCACCAGCATAACGCTCTCATTGGAAAGAGGGATAGCCTCCACCATAAGGGGAATGTCATCCGCCTCGAAGCCTACTTCATTGTAGGCTTTCTGAATCATCTCCCGAAAAAGGTTCCTGGCCTTCTCGCTTCCGTAAGCCAGCTCGCCCAGATTCAAATTGCGGGTGCTTAAGTCAACGCTTGTGAGGGTGCATCGAATCTGGTTGTCGTTAATTCTCTCTATTTTCATACGGGATCACTTCCTTTAATTTTAAGTACGGTATATTTTTTGAATAGAATATCTCAACAATAATATACTATATAATACGGTCAAATAGCAATTACTATGTAAAAAAATTTTGAAAAATTTAAGATAATCTGGAATTTATGATTGCGGAAATGCAAAAATTGTATTAAGATACTATCTAAGAGGTGATATTGAGAGAAGGAGGTGGGTGCGGCAGAACACCGCCATGTCCGGAATATCAGTTAAAGTGCCTGCAGGAGATTTGGGCAGGTACAGCTTATATATTCGCAGCCTTAGTTATTTCTTGAAGAAAATCTGGAGAGCTACTCTCTGTGTGCCCTGGGGAGACCAGGGACATCTGAGTCAGAAAGCGGTATCCCCTTGAGGGAGCAGAGGCCGGCAGTCTGACTATCTGCATTCAGCAGAATAACCCCCTGTTTTATTGTGCGTTCGTGAGGACAGAGCGCAGCCATATCTTTTATTACTGTATTTTCAGACAGGTGTGTTCAAAGTTCAAGGATCATCTCTTAAATACAATCTATAAGGCATGAGATGACGCGGCAGAGGCCGTCTGTTTGCCGTGCCATTCAGCGGGCGCGGCCGACGCTGTCTGATGCTGCCTGGGCAGCAGGCAGGCAGAACAGACGGGCGGCTTCGGGACAGAGCTCTTTTCCGGCAATGTGTCACGGCAGAGCCTCCTGAGAGAAGGGAAAAGAGCTGCTGTTGAAGGCAAAGGAGAAGGTTGGATGAAAAAGTACGGTACAGAGGATCAGAGACGGCAGTATGTTGACGGGTTCAGAAAATACGAGTCAAAAGGCATACCGGTCTATATTGACGGGCGGAAACCGGGAAAGGAAGACTGGGATAAGATTTTTTGGGTGAACGAGGACGGAGCCTTTTATATGTGTGACTACGTAGGAAGTGAGGAGGGGGGATTAAAAGAGATTCATTTCGACAAGGTGTATAACCGATAGACAGGCAGCGCCCCGGAGAATACCATGTTCAGCCTGCAGCCAGGGCTGGGGCAGCCAGGAAAAAGTGTGTCCCATTGCGGATACACAAACGGTACGGGAGAGCAGGCGGACGCCTGCTTTCTTGTATATCATAGGAAAGTGTTTCTATGAGATAAAAAACACTCTGCGAGAATCCCGCGCAGCAGGATTCTTTGATCTGTATGGGGAAACAGGGCCTGTTTTGAAACTTATCAACAGATGTTTAAAGAAAAATTAAGATGTATGCCAACAAAAATATGTTATACTTAAAAGACAAATATTATCCAGGAGGAGGAACCTTGAAAGAGAAGAGGATTCCGGTTTTAATAGCGGCTGTGCTGATAGTCCTGATACTGGCGGCAGCGGCGGCGTGGGAAGTGGCAAAGCGGTATATTCCGTCGAAAGAGCCGGCGGATCTGGGACAGGTGCTGGGGGTCAGCGGCGAGGAGACAGCCATTTTTTTAAACGAGACACTGAGCGAGACGAGAGGGATCACCAGAGACGGGCAGGTCTACCTGCCTGTGGACTGGGTTAACAAGAACCTGAATGAAAAGTTTTACTGGGACGATGTGGAAAAGCTTCTGGTATACACCCTGCCGGATGCCATCGTCTATGCGGACAAGAGAACCATGGGCAGCACAGGTCTGCCGCTCATTCTGGCGGAAGGCGACAAGGTTTATCTCTCCATGGGGCTGATCAGCAACTATACGGCAGTGGAATTTTTAAGCTATGCGGACGAGGGACAGCCCCGGAGAGTCTACCTGGATAACCGGTGGGAGGCAAGGCAGATCGGGACGGTCAGGCATAAAACGGCGGTCCGCGTGGAGGAGAACATCAAAAGTCCGGTTCTGACATGGCTGGAAAAAGGGGATGGCATGGTGGTGGTGAGCCAGTCCGAGCTGTGGACCCAGGTGCGCACCGGGAACGGATATACGGGATACGTGAGAAACAAAGACATCCTGGGGACAGAATCCGTGGAAAATCCCTGTACCATGGAGCTCCCGGAGTATACCAGCATCTCCATGGATGAGAAGGTGTGTCTTGTATGGCATCAGGTAACCCACGAGGATGCCAACGATGCCATGGAAGAGCTGCTCGCCAACACGAAAGGGGTCAATGTCATTGCGCCTACCTGGTTTGCCCTGACGGATAATAAAGGAAGCTACCACTCTTACGCCAGCCGCGAGTACGTGGATAAGGCCCATGAGATGGGGCTGCAGGTGTGGGCGGCCCTGGATAATTTTAATATGGGAGAGAATGTGAACTCGGAAGTCCTGTTTGCCCGGACATCGGTGCGGAAGGCCCTGATTGCAAAACTCATGGCAGATGTGAAGAGGTATGACTTAGATGGGATCAACCTGGACATCGAAAGCATCAAGCCTGAGGCGGGGCCCCACTATGTCCAGTTTATAAGGGAAATGTCGGTGTCATGCCGCAACCAGGGTGTGATTCTGTCGGTGGACAACTATGTTCCGGCAGGCTACAATGTTTTTTACAACAGGGCGGAACAGGGACGGGTGGCGGACTATGTGATCATCATGGGGTACGACGAGCATTTTGCCGGCGGGGAAGCGGGCCCGGTGGCGTCTTATCCTTTTGTGAAAGAAGGAATCGAGAACACTCTGAAGCTGGTTCCGCGGGAGAAAGTGATCAACGCGGTTCCGTTTTATACCAGAATCTGGACGGAGAAGGATGACAAAACCACCTCCTCGGCTCTGGGGCTGGTGGGAGCAGCCAGATGGGTGGAGGAGAATAACGTGTCGTTGTACTGGCAGGAAGAGATGGGGCAGTACTACGGCGAGCTGGAGACCCAGGAGGGCCTGAAGCGCATATGGCTGGAGGATGCCACTTCCCTGGAACTTAAGATGGAGCTGATCAACCAGTATGATCTGGCGGGAGTGGCGTGCTGGAAGCTGGGCTTCGAACCGTCCAATATCTGGAATGTGATAAAAGTAAATAAATGACAGAGGCGATGGCATGAAGAGGATACTGATGGTGTGGCTGGGCGCGGGAGCGCTGATGCTTGGGGGGTGTTCTTATCTGTCTCCGGACCACGGGGACGCTGCGGTGGGAACGGATATTATTATAGAAAGGAATACAGAGGTGGAGACAGAGGAAGGGCCTACTTCCCCATGGCTTCCCGGCGAGGAGACGACCATAGAGCCGCTGCAGCTGCCGGAACTGTCCACCGAGACCCGGACGGTAAAGCCTGAGATCGTCATTGCCTCGGATATCCACTATCTTGCCAAGGAGCTGACAGATTTTGGCAGCGCCTTTGGGGAGATGGCCTCGGACAGGGGCGGCCAGATGGTCTCGTATATATGGGAGATTACGGACGCATTTTTGGACCAGGTGATTGCCAGGCGCCCCCAGGCTCTGATACTCACCGGAGATCTGACTCTCAGCGGGGAGCGGGTCAGCCAGGAAGCGCTGGCCCAGCAGCTTAAAAGAGTGGAGGACGCCGGAATTTGTGTGGTTGTGATTCCGGGAAACCATGACATCAATAATCCCCAGGCCGCTTCCTACAGAGCAGGCGAGGCGGTTCCGGCGGAGACCACAACCCCGGAGCAGTTTGCCGAGATATATAAAGATTTCGGCTACGGGGAAGCCCTGAGCCGGGACCCTGTGTCTCTCAGCTATACATACCAGCTTCCGGACGGCACCTGGCTGCTGATGCTGGACAGCTGCCAGTACGAGGACGGGACCCAGGTGGGCGGCATGATCCGGACAGGCACATACCAGTGGATGGAAGAGCAGCTGGAGAAGGCGTGGGAGGAGGAGCGGCAGGTAATTGCCGTGGCCCACCACAATCTTTTAGATGAGAGCAAAGTGTATGAGGAGAACTGTACCATCGAACACGGTGAGGAACTGAGCAGAGTTCTGGAAGAGTGGGGAGTGGGGCTGTTTTTAAGCGGACATCTCCATGTACAGCACCACAAGACTTCGGCTGATTACGCCGTCGATGAGATTGTCACCTCGGCGCTGTCCATCTCTCCGTGCCAGTACGGCATTCTGCAGTTTTTTGGCCCTGACCACTATTTTTACACCACGGAGACCACAGACGTGTCGGCGTGGGCGGACAGAAAGAAATAATCCGGACAGGAATCTCCAGGATTTCCAGTGGTACGCAGATGAATTTTTGCAGGAATCGTTCTATCGGGAGGCGATGGAAGAACTGCAGGAGAAGGAACTGGACGACGAGCAGATGCAGAGCATGGCAGAATTGTACGCCATCGTCAATGTTCAGGCTGTGGGAGGAACGCTTTATAAAGTCCGGGAGGGAATGATGGCAGAATATGGATATGAGCTGTGGCAGCAGTATGACCGGGACAGTATCCTGTGCATGTATCTGAATGAACTGCTGGACGACGCGGTTGTGGATTACAATGAGCGGAGAAGGCCGTAAAGGCGGCGGAATGACTGTTTTGACGACCTTGGCGAGTCCGACGGGCCTGCTGAGGCGGAAGAAGAACGGCATAGCTTTATGGTTATGCCGTTCTTTTGCGTGGAAAAATTATGTGTTGATGACCGTTAGACGGGGCAGCTCAACGAAGAGGCTTGCAGTAGCGTCAGGCAGGTGATACAATCACTGTGTGTTGAGGTACTCCATGATTCCCATGTGGATGGTCCAGGCCAGCCGGTCCTGGTAGTCCTCAGAGTTTAGGTTTGCAGCGTCGGAGGCGTTGCTCAAAAATCCGCATTCCACTATGACGATGGGAGAGCGGACATGGAGAAGAAGGTAGTAATTGTCGTTGGCTTTGGCGACTCTGGTGTTGGCCTGGCCCTGGACATAATCGAAGCGTTTTTGTATGATTTCAGCCAGCTGCTGTCCCTGTTGGGATTTTTTGTAGTAGAATACCTGTCCTCCGTGGATGGGCTCTTCGTGGTAGCTGTTCTGGTGAATGCTGACGGTGAGCGCAGGGGCGGCGTCATTGATCAGCTTGCACCGGTTGGCCATGTCGGCGGACTTTTTGTTGCTGTCTCGCTCATCATACAGTCCGTAGTCGCCGTCACGGGTCATAATCACCGTCACACCGGAGGCTTCCAGATAATTTTTTAATTTCAGGGCAATCGCCAGGTTTAAGTCTTTTTCCAGACTGCCGTCAATGCCCACTTTGCCCGGGTCCCAGCCGCCGTGTCCGGAATCGAGAACGACGACAGGGGAAGCTGCCGGTGAGGCAGCGGCAGATGAGGAGACCGAGGTCAGCATGGCGGCCTGCCGGGCGAGATGATAGATCAGGAACAGAAGAAGTATGGTCATCAAAAACTGGGCGCCAGATGACAAGGTCGGTTTTTTTATATTCACAAGCCTGCTCCCAAAAGAGATACTTGGTTTAAATATATTGAAAAAAGAGAAAAAAAGAACAGCGGGAGGTTGCATATGGAGACAAAAGTAGTGGTGATAGATAAGACAAATATAAGAGATGAGGAGCTTTTGGAGGCTGCAAAGATCTTGAGAAGAGGGGGGCTTGTGGCGTTTCCCACGGAGACGGTCTATGGTCTGGGAGCCAACGCTCTGGACGAGGAGGCTGCAAAAAAGATTTACGCGGCCAAGGGAAGGCCGTCAGATAATCCTCTCATTGCCCATATCGCCGAATATCAGGAGCTGGAAGGACTTGTGGCCGGGATACCCGGGGCGGCAGGGCGGCTGATGAAGGCATACTGGCCGGGGCCGCTGACCATCATTTTTGCCAAGAGCAGCAAGGTTCCCTATGGCATCACAGGCGGGCTTGACACGGTGGCTGTGCGAATGCCGGACGACCCTGTGGCAAGACGGCTGATCAGGCTGGCAGGAGTGCCTGTGGCGGCTCCCAGCGCCAACACTTCCGGGAAGCCGAGCCCCACCACAGCCGCCCATGTATACCAGGATATGAACGGGCGGATCGACATGATCCTGGACGGAGGGCCGGTGGGAATCGGAGTGGAGTCCACCATCGTGGATGTGACCGGTGAGACGCCGGCGCTCTTGAGGCCGGGAGCCATTACCACGGAGATGCTCCGCGAGACCCTTGGGCAGGTGGAGATAGACCCGGCCATAGCGGGACCTGTGGGAGATAACGTGAAGCCGAAAGCTCCGGGAATGAAATACCGCCATTACGCGCCGAAGGCGGAACTTGTTCTGGTGGAAGCAGAGGCGGCCAAAGACAAGACGGCAGGAGGCGAAACGGGAGAAAAGCCTGCCGGGGTAAGTCCTGAAGTGATTCAGACCATATGCCGGAAGGCCTTGGAGGATATGGCGGAGGGAATGGAGGTGGGAATTATCTGCACCGACGAGACGAGAGACCGGTATCCAGAGCATGCCAGGGTGCGCAGCCTGGGACTGCGGCACAGGGAGGAGACCATCGCCCGCAATCTGTTTGGGGTGCTGAGGGAATTTGACGATCTCAGCGTGGACAGAATCTATTCGGAGAGTTTTTCTGAGGAACATCTTGGCCGGGCGATTATGAACCGTCTGACCAAGGCGGCGGGTTATCATGTCCTGAAGGTATAGGAGGTGGCTGATGTGAAAATTTTGCTGGCGGCGGTCAACGCCAAGTACATTCATTCTAATCTGGGAGTTTACAGTCTGAAAGCCTGGGCGGACAGGAGAAAAGCAGAAGGCCATCTTCCGGGAACCGATATCCACATAGGAGAGTATACGATCAATCACCAGACGGACAAAATCCTGCAGGATATTTACAGGAGGAAGCCGGATTTGGTGGGTTTTTCCTGCTATATCTGGAACATACAGCATGTCAGGCAGCTGGTGAGGAATCTGGCGAAGGTGCTGCCGGAGACCTCAATCTGGCTGGGCGGCCCGGAGGTGTCCTATGATGCCCGGAAGGTGCTGGAAGAGGAACCGGCGGTGACCGGCGTTATGGTGGGAGAAGGGGAGGAAACCTTTGGAGAACTGGCGGAATATTATGACTGTATGGAGAGAACGGGGCAGGGAACCCTGGAATCCATAGGGGGGCTGGTGTTCCGGAACCGGGAGGGGCGGATTAGGGCTTCTTCCCAGAGACCTCTTCTTTCTATGGACAGCATTCCCTTTCCCTACGGCAGTCTGGAGGGGCTGGACAACCGGATTATATATTACGAGAGCAGCAGAGGCTGTCCCTATTCCTGCACCTACTGCCTCTCCGGAGAGAGCAGGGCAGTCAGGTTCAGGAGCCTGTCCCTGGTGAAGGAAGAGCTTTCATTTTTCCTGGAGAACAAGGTGCCCCAGGTGAAGCTTGTAGACAGAACATTTAACTGCAATAAAAACCATGCCATGGAGATATGGAGATATCTTCTGGAGCATGACAATGGGGTGACGAATTTTCATTTTGAGATATCTGCCGACTTGATAGGCGGGGAACAGCTGGATATACTGAGACAGATGAGGCCCGGACTAATTCAGCTGGAAATCGGGGTGCAGACAGTCAACCAGGAGACCATCAGGGAGATACACCGGAAAATGGATCTGGAGAGGCTTGAACAGGCGGTGGGGCAGATCAAGGGCTTCGGCAATATCCATCAGCATCTGGACCTCATCGCAGGACTGCCCCATGAGAACTTTGACAGCTTCTGCCGTTCCTTCGACCGGGTCTACAACATGAGGCCGGATCAGCTGCAGCTGGGGTTTCTGAAGGTTCTGAAGGGCTCCTATATGGCGGAGATGACGGAGGAGTACGGGTTGATCTGCCGCGAGGAACCGCCTTATGAGGTCATGTCCACCAGATGGCTGGACTACGGGCAGGTGCTCCGGCTGAAAGCGGTGGAGGAGATGGTGGAGGTGTACTATAACAGCGGACAGTTTCAGCACACCTTGAGGGAGATGGATAAGCACTGGGAATCCCCGTTCGCCATGTTCGAGGCTTTGGGGGAATATTATGAAAGGAGAGACTTAAACCGTGTCAGCCATAACCGTCTTGCCAGGTATGAGTTTCTCTATGATTTTCTGGCAGAGAGGGAGCCGGGGCGCATGGGAATCTACAGGGATCTGCTGATGTATGATCTGTATCTCCGGGAAAACGTAAAAAGCCGCCCGGGTTTTGCAGGTGATCAGAGCGCCTACAAGACCGTGATCAGGGATTTTTTTATAAAAGAGCATAAAAATCCCCGGCATCTTCCAGGCTGCGAGGGGTACGATTCCAGGCAGACGGGACATATGGCTCATGTGGAGATTATGGGGGACGGCAGGATGGTGCTGTTTGATTACAAGAACCGGAACCCTTTGAATCACAACGCCAGGACGGTGGAGATAGGACGGTTGGAGCATGGTTAGAGAGATGACAGACAGAGTGTCCGGTTATGTGGCTGTGGATGTGGAGACCACAGGCCTTGACCCGAAGCTGGAGAAGATTATCGAGATAGGGGCGGTGAAGGTGGAGGGGGGCAGGGTGACAGAAGAGAAAACCACTCTGGTCAATCCGAGAAGAGAGCTGTCCCAAAGGATTATGGAGCTGACAGGAATCAGCGGCGACATGGTGGCAAATGCGCCGGGCATCGAGGAGGTCATCGGTGAATATGAAGAATTCTGCCGGGGCTACCCTTTAGTTGGGCACAAGATTTTGTTTGATTACAGTTTTTTAAAACGGGCTGCGGTGAACCACGGTTTCCCATTTGAGAAAGAAGGGGTGGATACCCTGACCTTGTGCCGGAAATTTATGCCCCCTGATGTAAAGAAGAATCTGGCTTCCGCCTGCGCCTATTACGGAGTGAATCAGGAAAAGGCCCACAGGGCGCTGGGGGATGCCTGCAGCGCCCACCGGCTTTTTGAAGAACTGAAAAAACGACATATCTTGGAAAATATAGAAGTATTTTATCCCAAACCTTTAATTTATAAGATAAAAAGGGAACAACCGGCAACAAAAAGACAAAAAGAAGTCTTGCAGGAATTACTAAAATATCATAAAATAAATCTAACTGTGCAGATAGACTATATGACAAGAAATGAAGTTTCCAGGATCACGGATAAAATTATCTCGCAGTACGGAAGAATAGCGGAGAGGTGAATAATATGATGTTTGATTTCAATAATAAAAAGAACAGGAAGATTGTGTCTTCCATTATTGTAATCCTTCTGGTTCTGGCCATGGTGGCTCCTATGGTGCTGAGCGCTTTGACCTACTAAGGCCGGCAGGGGATTTTGAGGAGAGAATATGAGAAATTGGATGTGGACAGCGAGTTTGGCGGCTCTGTGGCTTGGTTTGGCGGCAGCGGCGCCTCTGAACGCCCAGGGGGCGGTGATTCCCGACGGATTATCGGTGGGAGGCCGGAACCTGGGAGGACTGGATACAGAAGATGCAAAGCAGAAGCTGGAAGACTATGTGGCTGACATGTCGGGGCAGACCGTGAGTCTGGACGTGGAGGGCGTCCGGGTGGAGACCACGGCGGGGGAGCTTGGCTACTCCTGGAAGAATCCTGACGTGGTGGAGGAATCTGTAAAGGAATACAACACAGGCAATGTGATACAGCGCTATATGAAGCAGAAAGACCTTCAGCGGAATCCGGTAGATGTGCCTCTGGAGCTGGAGGCCGACGGGGAGACGGTGGCAAGATTTGTGGAAGAACAGTGCTCTCCCATGAACCGCGAGGCGCAGGATGCCGTGATTGTCAGGGAGAACGGCCAGTTTAT
>CAJTOT010000018.1:17124-21842 GCA_910577935.1 uncultured Hungatella sp.
GGACGAAAGAAGCTGTTTTGTCGGCGTTAGACGGGATGATCGACGGGCCGGTGTCCGTGACGGCGGCGGTGACTGTCACCGAGCCGGTGAGAACCACGGAGATGCTGGCCCAGATTCAGGATGTGCTGGGGACATTTTCCACAGATTTCAGCAGCAGCGGTCAGGCCAGATCCACCAATCTCCAGGTGGGCTCCTCTAAGATCAACGGCCATGTGCTGATGCCCGGCGAGACCTTGTCGGGGTATGAGTGCATGCAGCCATTTACCAGAGAAAACGGATATGCCTCGGCGGCGGCCTATGAGAACGGCCAGGTTGTGGACAGCATAGGCGGCGGCGTGTGCCAGATTGCCACCACCCTCTACAATGCAGCCCTGTTCGCGGAGATGGAGATTACCCAGAGACAAAATCATTCCATGGTCGTAGGCTATGTGCCGCCGTCCAACGACGCGGCCATTGCAGGGACATACAAGGATATAAAGATAACCAACCCTTATGACACGCCTGTCTACGTGGAGGGAGGAACCAGGGGCAGAACCTTGACCTTCACCATCTACGGGAAGGAGACCAGGCCTGCCAACCGGACTTTGAAGTTTCAGTCGGAGACGTTGAGCGTCCAGGACCCGGGGGAACCGATCACCAGGGTGGACCCGTCTCTGGCGCCGGGAGCCAGGGTGCGGGTCCAGGCCGCTCACAAGGGTTTGAAGTCAAGGCTGTGGAAATGTGTATATATAGACGGGGTGGAGACCGAGAGAACCCTTCTCCACACAGACACTTACAATGCCTCCAAGGCGGTCTACCGGGTGGGGCCCGCCGCGCCGGAAGTGCCTGCCGCGCCTCCGGCAGAGGCTTTGCCCCCGGAAGTCCCCGCAGAAGTTCCGACTTCTGACGGAAGCGCCGGAGGCCAGGAGATTCTCCCGACTCCCTCTGAGGGGGCGGGAGAAGACCAGGGGGCCTCAGGGGCGCCCTCCGGCGGAGAACAGACATGGCCCCAGATTCCTCCGCCGGCAGAAACGCCGCCGGCAGATGCGCAGCCGCCGGACGCACAGCCGGCAGACGCACAGCAGGCGGGACCTGGGGGAGCCCAGCCCTGAGATCCGGGGAGTCCGGAAGCTTCGCCAGATTCAAACAAACGGGGAGAAAGGCAGATTTACATGAGACTGATCAAGAGAGAAGCCAAGGGAGTCATGAAGCCGGGACAGGAGCTGGTGGCGGCGGGATACGCAGGCATGGAGGGCGCCCGGCGGATAGCCCTGGTCCGGGAAAAGGAGCTTCTCGGCTGGTTTTCCCAGGATTATGTAAGGCAGATACAGGAGAAAGAAACATTTATAATAGGTGATAATCTTACACCGTGGCGGGAGTACGGCGCGGCGGAGTGGGAGGAAGCCGGGGAGGGCGGTATTTTTACCGCCCTTTGGAATCTGTCGGGGGCATACATGCTGGGATTTGAGGTTGACCTCTGCGAGATACCTGTGAGGCAGGAGACCATAGAGGTGTGTGAGCGGTATGAGCTGAACCCTTACCGTCTGTACAGCGGAAACTGCGCCGTCGCGGCGGCGGATAACGGCGGGCGTCTGGCGCGGCGTCTGGCCGGAGAGGGAATCCCGGCTGCTGTCATCGGTGTGGTCAGGGAAGACATAAGAAGAGAGATCCGTTATGGCCGGGTCAAAGGATTTCTGGAGCGGCCCAGACAAGATGAACTGTACAAAGTACTGAAACAGGAGGAATTATTATGAGAGAGAAAATTTTAGCGGTCATGGAGAAGAACAGCAGGATAGATATCAAGGACCTGGCGGTTCTCCTGGGCGAGAGCGAGATTGCGGTGGCTAACGAGATAGCCGACATGGAGAAAGAGCATGTTATATGCGGATACCACACCCTGATCAACTGGGACAATACCAGCGACGAGAAGGTGGTGGCCCTCATCGAGGTGAAGGTGACACCCCAGAGAGGCATGGGATTTGACAAAATCGCGGAGAGAATCTATCAGTACAGCGAAGTCAACGCCGTGTATCTAATGTCGGGAGCATATGATTTTACAGTCTTTATCGAGGGAAAGACTATGCGCCAGGTGGCGCTGTTTGTATCGGAGAAGCTCTCCACTCTGGAGTCGGTACTTAGCACGGCAACCCATTTCGTGCTGAAAAAATACAAGGACCACGGAACCATACTGGTACAGGAGGTTCAAGATGAAAGGATGTTGATTACCCCATGAGAAACCCATTATCAGACAGAATCGTCACCATTGAGCCGTCGGGGATACGCAAATTTTTTGACATTGTCAGTGAGATGAAAGACGCGATATCTCTCGGCGTGGGGGAGCCGGATTTCGACACCCCGTGGCATATCCGGGAGGAGGGCATCTACTCTCTGGAGAAAGGGCGGACCTTCTATACCTCCAACGCAGGTTTAAAAGAGCTGAAAGAAGAGATCAGCAGGTATCTGCAGCGGCGCTGCAACGCGGCCTACGACCCGTCGTCGGAGATTATGGTGACTGTAGGAGGCAGCGAGGCTATTGACATCGCCCTGAGGGCCATGTTGAATCCTGGGGACGAGGTGCTGATTCCCCAGCCCAGCTATGTGTCCTATGTGCCCTGTACGGTGCTGGCAGGCGGCGCTCCCGTGATCATTGAGCTGGAGGAGAAGGATCAGTTCAGGCTGACCCCGGAGAAATTGAGGGAGAAGATTACAGACAAGACAAAGATCCTGATTCTGCCATTCCCAAACAATCCCACAGGGGCGGTTATGAGGAGAGAGCATCTTGAGGCCATCGCAGAAGTGATCCTGGAGCATGATCTGTTTGTGCTGTCCGACGAGATCTACAGTGAGCTGACCTACGGGTCCCAGCCCCATGTGTCTATCGCGTCTCTGCCGGGGATGAAGGAGAGAACCGTGTTGATCAACGGATTTTCCAAATCCTACGCCATGACCGGGTGGAGGCTGGGATACGGGGCTGCCCCTCATGTGATTCTGGAGCAGATGCTGAAGATCCACCAGTTTGCCATCATGTGCGCGCCCACCACAAGCCAGTATGCGGCGGTTTCGGCTCTGAAAAACGGAGACGGGGATGTGGCGATGATGCGGGAGTCCTATGATCAGAGACGGCGGTTCGTGCTCCACGCTTTTAAGGAGATGGATCTGGAGTGCTTTGAGCCCAACGGAGCCTTCTACGCCTTTCCCAGCATCAAGCGGTTCGGCATGACATCCGATGAATTTGCCAACCGGTTCCTCCGGGAGGAGAAGGTGGCCGTGGTGCCGGGAACCGCCTTCGGCGCCTGCGGAGAAGGCTTTTTGAGGGTGTCCTACGCCTACTCGCTGAAGAGTCTGAAGGAGGCCTTGGGCCGTATGGAGCGTTTTGTGAAGCGTCTGGATGGAAAGGCATAAGAAGAATGAATATAGTATTGTTTGAGCCGGAGATGCCCTCCAACACCGGCAACATCGGAAGGACCTGCGTGGCCACCAACACCAGGCTCCACCTGATAGAACCCCTGGGCTTCAAGCTCAACGAGAGAGCTCTGAAAAGGGCCGGGCTTGACTACTGGGACCGGCTGGATGTGATTGTATATTGTGATTTTGAAGATTTTCTGGAGAGGAATCCCAAGGCGAAAATTTATATGGCTACGACGAAAGCCCGGAAGGTGTACACAGAGCCCTCCTATGAGCCCGACTGCTACCTGATGTTCGGAAAGGAGAGCGCGGGAATTCCGGAGGAGCTTTTGCTGGAATACCAGGACACATGTGTGCGCATTCCCATGTGGGGAGATATCCGCTCCCTGAACCTGTCTAATTCCGTGTCCATTATGCTCTATGAGGCCCTGAGGCAGAACGGGTTTGAGAAGATGACCATAGAGGGGGACCTGCATCGTCTGAACTGGAAGAGGTGACAAGATGGAGAACAGGGAATTTAAGATTGAAAAGGCTTCTGCCGAAGATTATCAGATATTTGCCGACGTGATCCAGGCGGCGTGGGAGGCCATGGACCAGAAGGAGTGGTTTATGGCAGACAACGCAGATTATACATACCGGATGCTGTCCACGGGAAAAGGGAGAGGGTATAAGGCGGTGGACATGGCCACGGGCGACGTGGCCGGAGTGTTCATGGCCGCCGCGCCCGGCCTGGAAGAGGACAATCTGGGATATGACATAGGACTATCAAAGGACGAACTTCCCCTGGTGGCCCACATGGATTCCGTGGCAGTGCTGCCGGGATACCGGGGACACAGACTCCAGCGGAGGCTGATGGAGGCCGCCGAGAAGGATTTGACAGAGAGCGGATTTAAGTTTCTCATGTGCACCGTCCATCCGGATAACCGCTACAGCCGGAACAACGTCATAAGCCGGGGCTATGAGCCGGTGATGGTGAAGGAGAAGTACGGCAGGTTTGTGAGGGAGATATTTCTGAAGAGGACCGGGGAATAAATCCATCATTACTGAAACTGCGCCCGATACATCTGGCAGTACACTCCCTGTTTTTCCATCAGCTGGTCATGGCTGCCCTGTTCCACAACCCGGCCGTGGTCAACCACCACGATGAGGTCCGCGTTTTTGATGGTGGACAGACGGTGGGCTATGACAAAGCAGGTTTTCCCCTCCATCAGGCGGCGCATGGCCTGCTGTATGCGAACTTCCGTCCGCGTGTCCACGTTGGAGGTGGCCTCGTCCAGAATCAGCATTTTTGCGTCCAGAACCATGGCCCTGGCGATGGTCAGGAGCTGCTTCTG
>CAJTOT010000018.1:21899-23046 GCA_910577935.1 uncultured Hungatella sp.
GCTCATGATAAAGCTGTGGATGTGGGCGGCCTTTGCGGCCTGGATCACTTCCTCTCTGGAAATGCTGTCCCGGCCGTAAGCCAGATTCTCGAAGATGGTGCCGGAGAACAGCCAGGTGTCCTGGAGCACCATGGCATAGGACTGACGAAGTCCTTTTCTTGTGAGTTCATGAATTTCCCGTCCATCCAATCGGATTTCTCCCGACTGAGCATCATAAAAACGCATGAGAAGATTGATGACAGTGGTTTTTCCGGCTCCTGTGGGGCCGACGATAGCTGTCAGGCTGCCGGGGGCGGCGTTGAGGGACAGATCCTTAAGGATTGTCTTATCCGGCGTGTAGCCGAAATCCACATGGGAAATTTCCACGCGCCCGCTGATATGCGTCGGTTCCACGGCTTTCGGCCGGTCGCCGGCTTCGGGAATTTCATCTATCAGCTTAAACACCCGCTCTGCGGCTGTCACGGCGGACTGGAGATCGCTGACAATGTTGGCGGCCTCGTTGATAGGACCGGAAAATTTTCTGGAATACAGCACAAAAGAGGAAATCTGCCCGATGGACATTTTTCCCAGCATAAACAGCAGAGCGCCGAAGACGCTGACGAGGGAGAGGGACAGGTTGTTGACAAAGTTCACCATAGGCCCCACGATGCTCCCGTAGTACTCGGCGCGGTAGTAGGCCTCCACGGCGTCCCTGTTTTTCTCCTGGAACCTGCGGATGGTGTCTTCTTCCCGGCAGTAGGCGCGTATGGTTTTCTGGCCGCTGACCATCTCCTCGGCAAAACCGTTGAGATGTCCCAGCCTGGCAGACCTTTCCCGGAACAGGGGTCTGGTTCTGGAGGTGATAAAACGGGTGATCAGTCCGGATAAAGGGACTGTGAAGAGAAAGACCAGCACCAGCGCCGGAGATATAAGCACCATCATGTACAGAGAGCCGGCTACCGTGATGACTGTGCCCAGAATCTGTATCAGGTCGTTGGACAGAGATTCGTTGACAGTGTCCACATCATAAAAGATCCGGCTGATAATATCCCCGGTCTGATGCATGTCATAGTATCCCACGGGAAGAGAGAGCATTTTGTCAAAGACATCCTTTCTCATCTGGTATGATACTTTCCGGCTGACCGTGATCATCACCACGGTGAGACCA
>CAJTOT010000018.1:23077-24042 GCA_910577935.1 uncultured Hungatella sp.
AGGCCATCAGGGCCGCGTAGTGAAACATCAGGGAGAAATCCACATGTCCCGGACCCGGCTGAATGGCGTCGACGGCGCGCCCGGAGAGCATAGGCCCGAGGAGAGCCAGCCCGTTGCCGGCTATGTTCATGACCAGGGCCAGCCCCAGAAGCGGCCAGTACTTAAAAAGATAACCTCCCAGGCGGAGAATCGTGCCCTTCCTGTTTCTGATGGTTTCTAACGCCTTTTCATCTGGAATCATACTCGCGTCGCTGCGCGTTCTTCCTCGTTCCGCCATATTTTTTACTCCATTCTACACATGCTTCGCCCGGCAGACGGCCCGCTGCCTGTTCGTCTTATCTCAGGCCCCCATCTGGGAGGAGCTGATCTCGCGGTAGACAGCGCAGCTTGCCATCAGCTGTTCATGAGTTCCATAGCCGATGGCCTGCCCTTCCTCCAACACCAGAATGTGGTCTGCGCTCATGACTGACCCTCTGGGCGATGACGATGCATGTGGTGCGCCGAAAATGTTCTCTCAACTCCTGCCTCAAAGCCGCGTCTGTCTTGTAGTCCAGCGCGCTGGAGGAATCGTCCAGAATCAGAATCTCAGGATTGCCGGCAAGAGCCCGCGCGATGAGAAGACGCTGCTTCTGCCCGCCGCTTAAATTAGCGCCGCGGATATCCAGCTGCTGTTCCAGTCCGCCCTTTTCCCCCACGAATTCCTCCGCCATGGCGTGGCGGACGGCGTGCCCGGCCTGCTCCCGGCCCAGGGCTCTCCCCATGGTAATATTTTCTAAAATCGTGTTCTCGAAAATCACATCATTTTGAAAGACGGCCCCGAAGCGGCTGCGAAGCTGCCTCAAGTCCATGTCCATGATATCCTGTCCGCCGATGCGGATGGTTCCGGCGTCGGGGCGGTAAAATCCCATGAGAAGGTTTATGACAGTGGTTTTGCCCGACCCTGTGGAGCCGATAATCCCCAATGT
>CAJTOT010000018.1:24242-28808 GCA_910577935.1 uncultured Hungatella sp.
CGGCCTTGGAGATCATGACAAACATGCGGGATATGGACATCATGGCGTTGAGGATGATGGTAAAATAGGTCATAAAAGCGAGGATTTTCCCCACTTGGGACGTGCCGGCATTGACCCTGTACGCCCCTGCGACAATCACGCCCACCAGTCCGAGATTGAGGAAAATATTCATGGCCGGGTTGCTGACGGCGGTAGTCATGGTTGCCTTCAGCTCCGCGTCGGCCATCTCCCGGTTCACCGAGTCGCAGCGCGCCCTCTCATAGTCCTCCTTGGACAGGGCCTTGATGACCCGTATGCCGGCAATGTCCTCACGGACCAGTCGGACGAACCTGTCCGCGCAGTCCTGAAGAGCCGCGAACAGAGGAATTCCCTTCCTGGACACCACCACCACGACAACGGCCAGAAGAGGCATGACAGCCAGAAGCACACACGCCAGAACCGGGTCCAGAATCAGGGTCATGGCCAGTCCTCCCAGGAGCAGGATAGGCGCCCGGACTCCCAGCCGCTGAACTCTGGCAAGCATCTGGTGAACATAATATGTATCGCTGGTAAGCCTGGAAATCAGGGAGGGCCTTGTGATTCTGTCCCCCTCCTCGTGGGAAAGATACATGACCTTGGCAAACAAGTCTCCCCGGACGGTGTAGATCACATCGCTGGCCACTCTGGAGGCCATGCGGTTTGCCATGATATTGAACACCACAGCCAGAACAGAACAGACCACCATAAAACCGCCCCACATAAGAATCTCCCCCTGCCGCCCCGTGGGGATCACCTGGTCAAGCATATGAGCCAGGGTCCACGGGAGAAGCAGGTCCATGACAGTCCCTGTGAATTTGATGCCGAACCCCAGGGCCATGCGCCCATAATAGGGTTTCAGATAATAAGCAAGAATTTTTCTCACGACACACCGCCTCAGTTCTGTCACATGCGCTTTACATGCACATCATATGCGCCACCGCGATCTCGTCATCTTCTCGAAACCCCTGAGCCGTCACCTGGATATCGTACACATACTGCTCCTCAAGTCCAAGACTCCGGGCAATCTCCTTAACAGTCCTTCCCTCCTGAGCCAGGGCCAAAACCTGCCGTACATCCTCCACGGTTTTCTCCAGCCTCAGCTCCTCGCCGCTCTTTGCCTTTTCCAAAGAAATCTCCTCCTCTTTAAATGCTGATAAAATGATATGCCACCTGGTTCGCCGTCAGCATCTGCGCTTCTCTCTGATGGCAGGTAAATATGATAATCTGCCCGTCATAAGCCCCCGCCAGCCATCTCAGCGCGCTCCTCAGCCTGTCCTCGTCGTAAAGAGCGAAGCTGTCGTCAAATACCAGCGGCATCTGCTCTTCCTGCTCGCTCTGGATCAGCTTCGCCGCCGCCAGGCGCATGGCCAGGTAAATCTGGTCCATGGTCCCGCTGCTCAACTGCTCTAAGGGAACCAGCCGGGAAGGCGTGTTCATAAACGCGTTCAGATTCTCGTCGATGCTGATGCTCTTGTAGATTCCCCCGGTGATTCCGTCGATGAGCTCTGACGCTGTCTTGTTCAGGTAAAGACCGAAGGAGTCCCGGATAGAAGAAGACAGCTCCGTCATAGTCTCCCGGGCAAGGTCGATGGCGGCAATCTCCTGGGCCAGGCGGTCGTTTTCAGCCAGGGTGCGCCGGAGAACCTCCATCTGTGTTTTATAGTTGGACAGAAGTTCCAGCTTCTTTTCCAGTTCCCACTGGAGTTTCTGCTGTTTTTCAATGACTTCACTGCAGGAATTCTGCTTCTCCTGGAGAGCAGAGATCTCCTGGGCCAGCCTGGAAATGTCATCCTCAGAACTGTTTATGTCGTCGTTGAGCCGCCGGAACTCGTCCATCCGCGCTCCAAAGGCATCCATGGCCTGCCGGGAGATGGTTCCATCCCCCAGATATCTGGTAAATGATTCCTCCAGTACGCGGGAGGACAGGGCCAGCTCCTTCTGAAGCCGTTTCCCTTTCCAGAGAGACAGGAATTCGGCAAGGAAAAATAAGAGGGCAACCCCTGTCATGGCCGCCAGGACGGCGGCGGCAGGGAAATCAATATTCAGGCCAAGGAAAAAGTTGGTGACAGGATTCCACTCATCCAGGAAATAAAAATACAGACCGCAGGAGAGAAAACAGGTCCCCAGGACAAACATGAGTACGCGGAAAAAACGCCGTGAATTCTTGTCACAGGCGCTTTTGATCCCAAGGTAGTCATTGTACACGTCCTGGGTTTTTTTCTGATAATCTCCGATGGACTTGGCGTCGGAAAACTGGTTCTGGGCCAAGACCTGGCGTTCGGCAGCCGCTTTCTGGAGCAGCGCCTCCTTCTTGGCCTGCTTATCCTCGATGAGTGACCTGGCGTCTGTGCGCATCTGCTGGTAAGCGGGAAGCTGGTTCTCGTATTCGGGGGAGGAAATCTCCCTCTCCAGAGTCTTGATCTCTCCCAGAAGGGACGTGTAGGAGCGGGCGGCCTCAGGCACCAGCTGGGCCTCCAGCTGTTTTTTCTGCTTTTTCAGGTAATCCGTGGCCCTGGTAATGTTCAGGGCCATGCTGCCTGTGGTGTTCATGTTGGCAATATAATTCTTCAGCTCGGACACCATGCCGGCCTCGGTGGCGCTCTTCAGCTGTCCGATGCTTATGGTGTTGTTGTATGCAGTCTCGCTTAAGCCGCAGAGAAGCTGGTCCATGAGGGCTTTGGTGGGCTCCAGGGCTTTGCCCAGAGTCTCGTCTATGACCTGGAGTTCCTTCCTGCTCTTCTGGAAACTCCGCTCGATCCGGTAGATATGTCCGCCGTGCTCCAGCCGCAAAGCCCCCTGGTAAGTGCCGCTGTTCTCCCAGGGCTCGTATTTTGTATACAGATCGTTTTTCGCGGCGCGCCCGCGCTGGGGCTGGATTCCGAAGAGCATGCCTCTTATGAATGTGTGGATGGTGGATTTGCCTGCCTCGTTTTTTCCGTAGACCACATTGAGACCGTCGTGAAATGAGATGGAGCGGTCATGAAATTTTCCAAAGCCTTTCATTTGAAGTTCGATAAATTTCATGATTAACTCCTTTCATCTGTAGTCCGCAGCAGGGCGTTAATTCCGTAGTAGAGAGCTTTCTTCTCCACAGGGCTCATGTCAGGCTTCTGCAGCGCCCGTATATAAAAACCGATCATGTCGCTGGGGTGTTCTGCGAAAAGAGCGCTGAAATTGTACTGCGGCTCTGATTCGTCCGTGATCTCCACGATGCGGAATTTGGAGAGAAGGTTCTCCAGATCAAATTCCGTCTCCGGATCTCTCATGCCCCGGATTCGGAAACGATAGATGTGATGGCGTCCGCGCCGCTCGATCTCCTGGGCGATCTTCATCTCCAGTTCCATGTTGGTGGTGGCGGCGGTGATGTTCACTGCCAGAGGTATATACTGGCAGCGGCACAGGGGGAGAAACTCCAGAGAAGTGACTTTTCTGGTGGAATTGCTGATCTCCCCTGTGATGACGCCGTGAACACCTGTCTCTGTCTTGTCCAGAGGCTCCGGGGAACCGGGATACGCCATCTTGCCGGGAACCACAACGCCGGGCTTGTGTATATGTCCCAGGGCGATGTATGAGAAATCCGACGCGCCCAGGGCATTTTTGTCAAAGGGAAGATGGCTGGCATCTCCCCCGTGAATCATCAATATGTGAATACGTCCGTCCAGGGGAACCGACAGGTGATCCACCCGGTTCTCTCGAATCTCCGCGGAAGTGTAGCTGAAGCCGTGGACCTCCACGTTGCAGTCCTCGAAGAACACGCTGCTCATCTCGTCCTTCATGAAAAATGTCACGTTGGGACACCAGGAAAAACTGTGCAGAGCCGAGTTGCTGCGTATTCTGTCGTGGTTGCCCGCAATGATGATGATGTGGACCGACGGTATGGTGGTAAACAGGTAGTTGATCTCTTTCAAATCTTTCTGCAGAGGCTGCCGGTGAAACAGATCCCCGGAGATGAACAAAAAGTCCACCTTCATCTCCCTGGCTTTCGTGACAACCTGGGAAAAGGTATCCTTGATGGCCTGGGTCCTCTCTCTGGACCAGGGTTTGTCACTGTCGGGAGTCATGCCCCAGTGGACATCGGCAGTGTGGATAAACTTCATGCGGATTCCTCCTTGAAAGACAATTCAGTGTTTACAGTTCGCAGTTGTTCACGGTTCTGGGGAAGGGGATCACGTCGCGGATGTTGGACATCCCTGTCAGGTACATGACACACCGCTCAAAGCCCAGGCCGAAGCCGGAGTGACGGACCGAGCCATACCTGCGCAGATCCAGATAAAAACCATAATCTTCTTCTTTCAGTCCCAGTTCCCTCATGCGGGCGGACAGCTTCTCATAATTGTCCTCACGCTGGCTGCCGCCGATGATCTCGCCGATGCCGGGAACCAGGCAGTCCATGGCGGCCACGGTCTTTCCGTCCTCGTTCAGCTTCATGTAGAACGCCTTGATCTCCTTGGGATAGTCGGTGACGAACACCGGTTTTTTGAACACCTGCTCGGTTAAGTAGCGCTCGTGCTCGGTCTGAAGATCACATCCCCAGGATACCTTGTAGTC
>CAJTOT010000018.1:29051-40198 GCA_910577935.1 uncultured Hungatella sp.
CTCTGCCGCGTGGCGGGTGGTGTTGGAGTTCTCCGCACGGAAGGTGGGGCCGAAGGTGTAGATGTTGCGGAAGGCCATGGCGTAGGTCTCGCCGTTGAGCTGTCCGCTTACGGTCAGGCTGGTGGGTTTCCCGAAAAAGTCCCGGGAGAAATCTACAGAGCCATCCGCGGCCTTGGGGACATTGTCAAGGTCCATGGTAGTCACCTGGAACATCTCCCCGGCGCCTTCACAGTCGCTGGAAGTGATAAGAGGCGTGTGCACATAGACAAAGTCCCTCTCCTGGAAATACTGGTGAATCGCGTAGGCGATCAGGGAGCGCACGCGGAACACCGCCTGGAAGGTGTTGGTCCTGGGCCGCAGATGGGAGATGGTGCGCAGGTACTCGAAGCTGTGGCGCTTCTTCTGGAGCGGATAATCCGGCGCAGAAGGACCTTCCACCATGACCCGGGCGGCCTGAATCTCAAAAGGCTGCTTGGCCTGGGGAGTGGCTACTAAAGTGCCTGTGACAATCACCGCGGCGCCCACGTTCAGCCGGCTTATGTCATCAAAATTTTCCATGGTGTCATGATATACGATCTGGAGAGGCTCAAAATAAGAGCCGTCGCCAAGGACGATAAAACCGAAGGCTTTGGAATCCCTGATACTGCGGACCCAGCCGCCTACGGATACCTGCTTATCCAGATAAAGTTCTCTATTTCTGTAAATTTCCCGAACTGTCACTAAATCCATAATGGTCTCCTTTTCACTGTTAAAATGCACGTTCATAATTATACTTTATTTTCTTCGGCGATTCAAGGCTTTCTCCCCCTTTAAAATGCAAAAACCGTTAAAAATGCCCAGGATATGCCGGAAAATATAAAAAAACGTGTCAGTGAGGAGAAAAAGCCGGGAAATACAAGGAAAATACGCAGAATCTGCGAAGATTTGGTTCACTATTTTTCAAATGTGTGTTATAATGGCGATGTAAACAAAAACGCAGTGCATAGGGCGATGCCCGTGACCGAACTGGAGCTAAGAGCAGGTGAGGTTCACTGCCGGGATTTTCTTTTCAGTAAATCTTAAAGGCCGGGCAAAACGCCAGCGAGCCCGTTATAGATTCCGCGGTTTTCTTAATCTATCTCTCATCTGCGGAATCCGAGCATTTCATTACGGTCTCACAAGCCGTCGGTGATGCAGGACGGACCCTCGTTCACACTTCAGGGATTTCAGACATCAGCCGCCCCAAACCCACTGCAGGACAGAAAATACACAGCAAGAGGTGATAACGTGATCAAGAAAGAGATGATCGCCATGCTTTTGGCGGGGGGACAAGGCAGCCGTCTTGGAGTCTTAACCCAAAAAGTAGCGAAACCAGCAGTTTCTTTCGGCGGGAAATACAGAATCATAGATTTCCCCCTGAGCAACTGCATCAACTCCGGTGTCGATACCGTAGGTGTATTGACCCAGTATCAGCCGCTGCGCTTGAATACCCACATCGGAATCGGAATTCCGTGGGACCTTGACAGGAATGTGGGCGGAGTCACTGTGCTTCCTCCTTACGAGAAGAGTAAGGGGAGCGACTGGTACACAGGAACAGCCAATGCTATTTATCAGAATCTGGAGTACATGGAACAGTACAATCCGGAATATGTGCTGATCTTGTCCGGAGACCACATTTACAAGATGGATTATGAAGTCATGCTGGAATACCACAAGGCCAACAACGCAGATGTCACCATTGCTGCTATGCCTGTGCCCATCGAAGAGGCCAGCCGTTTTGGCATCGTCATCACTGACGATACCAACCGGATCACGGAATTCGAGGAGAAACCAGCGAATCCACGAAGCAACCTGGCATCCATGGGCATCTATATATTCAGCTGGAAAGTGCTGAAGGACGCCCTGGTTCAGCTCTCCGAAGTCCCCAGCTGCGATTTCGGCAAGCATATCATACCCCACTGCCACGGCCAGGGGCAGCGGATTTTTGCCTACGAGTACAACGGCTACTGGAAGGATGTGGGAACCTTAAGTTCCTACTGGGAAGCCAATATGGAACTGATCGATATCATTCCGGAATTCAACCTTTATGAAGAGTACTGGAGGATCTACACCAAGAGCGATATCATTCCGCCTCAGTATATAGCCGCGGACGCGGTGATTGAGAGAAGTATTATCGGCGAGGGAGCAGAGATCTACGGCAAGGTGAGCAATTCTGTAATCGGCGCGGGAGTGACTATAGGCAAAGGCGCGGTTGTCCGGGATTCCATCATCATGAGGGGAAGCACGGTAGGAGAGAACAGTATCCTCAAAAAAGTTATCGTGGCCGAGGATGTAGTCATCGGAAGCAATGTGGAACTGGGAGTGGGAGAGGTTGCTCCCAACAAGTATGACCCCAAGGTGTATCAGTCAGACCTGGTTACCATCGGAGAGCACAGCGTCATTCCCGACAATGTAAAGGTCGGCAAGAACACGGCTGTCTCCGGAGAGACCACATCAGAAGATTACCCGGACGGCTTACTGGCCAGCGGAGACTACATTATGAAGGCAGGTGGCGCGAGATGAGAGCAATCGGTATCGTTTTAGCAGGCGGCAACAGCAAGAGGATGCGGGAACTGTCCAACAAGCGGGCCATTTCGGCCATGCCCATCGCAGGCAGCTACCGGGGCATCGACTTTGCCCTGAGCAACATGTCCAACTCCCATGTTCAGAGCGTGGCAGTGTTCACCCAGTATAATTCCCGCTCTCTCAACGAACATCTGAATTCTTCCAAGTGGTGGGATTTCGGACGAAAACAGGGCGGACTGTTCGTGTTCACGCCCACCATCACGGCGGAGCACAACGACTGGTATCGGGGCACCGCGGACGCGCTGTATCAGAATCTGACATTTTTGAAGAACAGTCATGAACCATATGTGGTCATTACATCCGGTGACTGCATCTACAAGGTGGACTACAGCAAGGTGCTGGAGTACCATATCGAGAAGAAGGCGGATATCACCGTGGTCTGCAAGACCATGCCGGCGGAGACGGACGTGACCAGGTTCGGCGTTGTCAAGGTCAACGATGACGGCAGGATCATGGATTTCCAGGAGAAGCCCATGATGGCAGAGTCCAACACCATCTCCTGCGGCATCTACATCATTCGCCGCCGCCAGCTCATTGAGCTGCTGGAGCGCTGCGCTCAGGAAGACCGGTATGATTTCGTCAACGATATACTGATACGCTATAAGAATATAAAAAGAATTTACGCCTATGAGCTGGCGACTTACTGGAGCAACATCGCTTCCGTGGAATCCTATTACAAGACCAACATGGATTTCCTGAAACCAGAGGTGAGAGATTATTTCTTCCGCCAGTATCCGGAGGTCTATTCAAAGGTAGGCGATCTGCCGCCCGCCAAGTATAATCCCGGCGCTGACGTGAGAAACAGCCTGGTGTCCAGCGGAACCATCATCAACGGCGAAGTAGTGAATTCGGTTTTATTTAAACAGGTTTATGTGGGAAATAACTGTGTAATTAAAAACTCAATCATCCTCAATGATGTTTATATAGGCGACAACACGGTGATCGAGAATTGTATTGTGGAGAGCCGCGATACTATCCGCGCCAACACCACGTATATTGGGAACACCGGAGAATATAAAGATCGTGGTGGAGAAAAACGAGCGTTATACATTGTAACAAAGGCGACAAAAGCAACACAGGTAACAAAGGCAATACCTCTGGCGGGGGCCAGGGGAGCAACAGAGAGGGGAAAGCTATGCAGATTACAGATGTAAGAGTAAGAAAAATTGAGAAAGAGGGAAAAATGAAAGCTATTGTTTCGATCACGTTGGATAATGAATTCGTGATTCATGACATCAAGGTGATTGAAGGGGAGAAGGGCCTGTTTATTGCGATGCCCAGCCGCAAGGCAGTGGACGGGGAATATCGGGATATCGCGCATCCGATCAACTCTGAGACAAGAGACATGATTCAGAGAGTGATTCTGGATAAGTACGAAACCACCACACTGGAGAGCGAAGCAGCATCGTAGGGACTGAAAAAGTGTGAGTACCTTGGATGGTTTATGAAATTTTATGAAACAGGCAAAAAACGGCAGCGGAGGCTGCCGTTTTTTTGAAGTTATATAAAGTCCATGTATCTGGCGTTTGTGCATCCTTCCAGGCTGATGCGGGTGTACGGCGTGTCAGGATAAACAGTTCCGGACATGGCTATGGTCCCGCCGTCCAGGAATATCTCTACATGGGACACATCGAATATTATATCCATATGCCACGGACCGGAGAAGCAGCGGGGGGCGCTGCGCCTGGAAAAATAGTCCTGGGCAAATTCCTCCGAGAAGCCGGTATCGCCGGCGTTGGACCGGTCAAAATAGAGCATTCCGTCTTTGATTTCTACGGAGAGGGTCTGGCCTGCGGGGCTGGCGAAAGCGGCGCGGCAGTCTCCGTCTCCGTCCAGAGCGATTCCAAATACTTCAGAAGTAATCACATCTTGATTCCTGAGATTCCTGAGACCGCGGATACAGGAGCCAAGGCCGACAGGCGCGGAGAAAAGCCGCCAGCCGGCGGGAGTCTTTTTAAGTTCCAGCTTTCGGGCCAGGGTCATGGCTCCGCAGTAGTCGGTGGTGGGAGTGAGGGCAGAATATTTCCAGTTGCCCGCCCATCCGATTAAGATTTTGTCGTCGGCGTTGTCAAAGGTGACGCCGGCGTAGTTGTCAAAGCCCCAGTCCAGCCATATGGGTTCCTCATCAGGGTCGGCCCTGAAGGCGCTGCCGTCGTAGGAGCCGAGAATATATACAGTCCTGCTTCCGCCCAGCTCCGACGGGAGAGCCAGACTGAGGATAAGCACATGTCTGATCCCCTCGCCGGTGTCAAACTCCAGGAGATCAGGGCATTCCCAGACGCCCTTGGAGAGAATTCCGTCTTTGAAGGGGCCGAATTCTCCCGACTTGGTCCAGTGTATCAGATCAGGAGAATTGAAAAACTCGGCGTAATCGCCGCTGCACAGCACCAGACCCCAGGACTTCCCCGTGGAGCTGCGGAATACCTTTGGATCCCGGAAGTCTATCTGTCCGGGCTGGAAAAGCGGCTCTTTGGAGGACTTATTTGCGGCTGTGTCGAAGCTGCGCAGATCCGCCGGCCGTGACTCATCAAATAGCGGTTCCTCATCTTCCCGCTTCCTGGGCTTGTCAGGACAGGGAATGACGGGATTCTCCTGGTATTTTATAAAATTGATGCCATCCAGGGAGTAGGCCAGGCTCTGGTGCTGCTTTCTCCCCACACGCCGCGCGGGTCCCTGAAGGTCCTGGGTGTAGACAGCCACCAGAGGCGCCTGGCCCATAGCTCCCAGCCCGGAGGTGTTGTCCGCGTCCCAGACAGCGGAACCGGAAAATATGGTTCCCAGGCTGTCGGGGTACAGAGCTATGGGAAGGTGGGTCCAGCGGATCAAATCTCTGCTGACAGCGTGCCCCCAGTGCATGGGCCCCCAGTCGGTAGAACCTGGGTGGTACTGATAGAACAGATGATAGACGCCGTCCTTGTACACCAGCCCGTTGGGGTCGTTGAGCCACATGGACGGGGCAGTAAAGTGGAGCCTGGGTCTGAAATCGCGGATGCCGTGAGTGCTCATAAGCATTTTCCTTTCCTGATAATTATTCGTAGATAGATGCCATATTCCAAACCTGAACCGACGGGATATGAACCGGGCCGCCCAGGGCGGTGAGGGAGATCTGGCGGCTGTCCTCGGAGGGATACATCATCTGCATCATAGTAATCCGGCCGTTTACGAAGACTTCAACCATACACCGGTCAACCAGAACCCGGAGCCGGATATGGCCATCCTTGACATCTGGAAGCTTCATGACTTCCGGCTGCCGTCCCTCCGCATCCGGGGTGGAAGAGGCGTGTGTGGTGTCCACAGCCACAGAATATTCGCAGGCAATGTGGTCGAGACGTTTCATTCTGGAGCGGTAAACAGTGATATCCGTGTGCTCTTTTCCGTCGGGTGAGCGGAGGACGCTGAGGGTGACGGCTCTGGCGTCGGTGAGGCAGATATCCAGTTTTATGTCCAGTTCTTTTCCCTGAGGCTGCAGGATAGTCTCTTCAAATGCCTTCAGCCGGCACTCTGATTCATAGTGGGAGACATGAAGGCTGTCAAGCTGCTCCACAGGTTCAATATGGACATTCTCCTCTTCGTCAAGAGTTACATGGTGCATGACTGTCATAGCCCCCTGCCTCGTGAGGGTTAAATTGGCGTCGGTGGTGTTGTAGATCAGATACAGGCCGCCCTTTCCGTCAGGAGTGAGGCATGGAGCCTGATAGCTGGAACAGCCGATGGGACCAAAGTTAAAACGCGTGTGCTTGTCTGGATAAAACTTGTGCAGCACTTTGTCATAAGTTCCCAGGAGGCAGTGGGGGCCGGTTCTGTGGCTGAAATGGAAAAGCAGATATTTACCGTTATCGCCTATGGGCCAGAAATAGGGACAGGCCCCGTCATTGCCCAGTTCCTCCTGGGGGAACCCGTCTTCTGTCAGCTCTCCCATGTAGGTCCAGTCTGAGAGATTCTGGGAAAAAAACAGATGTTCAACCATCTTGTTCTTGTAGCCTGTATGCCGGGCCTCTTCCTCCCCATAATAACAGCCGGACAGGGCGTAGTAGCCTTCTTCCTCTTTCCAGATAAAGGGATCGAATACCCGGTAAGGCTTCCCGTCGGAGCTGTCAGGGGTAAGAGGTATAACAGGGCATCCGCTGTCCTTCTCCCAGTTGAGCAGAAGAGGATCGCTGCTGGTGGCGATCATGTTGCCGATGCCTCTGCCGTGGTACATGGCGATGACCCGGTCTTCCTCCACCAGTGAGGAACCGCTGAACACCGCGTACTCCAGGTCGGGGTAGATAGCAAGAGGGAGGTCCTTCCAGTGAACCATATCGTCGCTGACCGTGTGCCCCCAGTGCTGGCGGAAGTCCTCCGGCGGATAGGCCTGGTAGAAGAGGTGGCACTGGCCGTTCCAAAAACATAATCCGTTGGGATCGTTGATCTTCCCGTCGGGAGCCCAGAAGTGGAATGCAGGCATATAGGGATGATTTTTAAGCGCCTCACGATATTGGCGGAATGCCTCCAGCTGCGGACTCTGCTTCAGGGCTTCCCTCTGCTGCGCCTCGGTGCCCCGATAAGTCTCTTTGGGGATTTTAGATATAAACTTTCTTTCATAGACCTTTTTCATGGGCATAATTCCTTTCTTCACTGATAAATTTTCACTGCCAAAATGGTTTACATAAACTCAATTACATAAACCTTTTAATTCATTATACAGAAAAAAATGGGCAGTTCAATGATGGTATTACCCAAAAAAACAAAAAAAATTTATGCAAAAAGGATAAAATAGTGTCTTAAATAATAAATTTGATTTTATATATTGACTATTATGACTTAACTGTGTTAACATATTGTGAAAGAAATACAAAAGAAGGGAAAAAAGAAAATAAAAATGCGCAAAAATGTCAAAGGCCTGAACAACGAGGACCTGCTGGCTTCCAACCGGGCAATTATACTTCAGAAACTTAAGCGGACAGGTGTTTGTTCCAGGGCTGATCTGGCGAAAGAGACAGGGCTGACCCAGGCATCGGTCTCCAAGATTGTCTCATCTCTGATCCGGCTGAATATAGTCCGGGAGACAGGCTTTATGGCAGGAGGCATGGGGCGGAGGTCGCGGGGGATAGTCTTAAATGCCGCAGGCTTTAAGGTCATTGGAATCAAAATTTCCAGACGCTCCTTCAGTGTTGGTCTGTTTGACATCGGAGGACGGGATTATGACATTTACACGGAAGCGATTCCCGAGGGGCAGGCGCCCAGGACAAGCATCAGGAAGATCAGGGAAGTGGCGGAGAACCATATTGAGAGAAACAAGGATATCGTGGCCGTGGGAGTTACGGTTCCGGGTCCTTATCTGAAGGCGGAATCCAGAATTGCGGTGATGACGGAAACCAACGGGTGGAATTACCTGAATCTGAAGGAGGAGTTCACGGATTTGGGAGGACTGCCTGTATTCATCGAACATGACGCCAATTCCGCCGCCATCGCGGAATGGTGGTTCGGAGATTTTGCCAGAGACCAGGGAGTTCTTATATATCTTCTGGCAGATGAAGGAATCGGGGCGGGAGTGGTGGTAGACGGCAGTGTCCTGAGGGGAGTCAACGGAATCGCGGCAGAGATCGGCCATATCAGCGTGGATGTGTCAGGCGCGCGGTGCCGGTGCGGCAATTACGGATGTCTGGAAGGATACTGTTCCTCTCTTGCATTCGTGAAAAAGACGAGAGAGCTGCTGGCTTCCCGGTGCGGCAGTTCCCTGACAGTTCATCACCGCCTGACCGCCGCCCATATTTTCAACGCCGCCGGGGAAGGCGACGAGCTGGCTGTAAATATGGTGAAACGCGCCGGGCGGTATCTGGGGTACGGCATCGTAACCTTGGTCAATGCCTATGACCCGTCGGTGATCATCATCGGCAACACTATGGCAGGAGGCGGAGAACTTCTGATGGACAGCATCAAAAAGGTGGTAAAAGAAAGGATTCTGCCGGAGATCTATGAGAAACTGTCCATAAAGTTTACAGGTTTTAAAATTGACCCGGTTTTATACGGGGCAGGCGCCATAGCCACAGATTATTTTTTGAAAAATCCGTCGGATTTCCTGGAGAACAGGGCGGAACACGCGATTTGATTTCAGAGGAGGGATATACATGAAAGGAGAAGGTGTTGCAAAACAAAAGCAGAAGGCAGGCGTGGTATCCATAAAAAGAGGCTGGAGGCACAGCTGGCAGCTGTATGTATTGCTTCTGCCGGCGCTTGTCTGGCTGGCGGTTTTTATGTACGGACCTATGTACGGCCTTCTGATCGCTTTTAAGGATTACAAGGCGGCAGAAGGGATTATGGGAAGCAGGTGGGCGGGAATGAAGTATTTTAAACAGTTCTTTTCCACCAACATCGCGAAACAGGTGATCACCAACACCCTGGTGCTGAGTTTGCAGCAGCTGGTATTCTCCTTTCCCATTCCCATTATCTTCGCTTTGATGATCAATCAGCTGAAGCAGGGGAAATTCAGAAAGATTGTCCAGACTATATCCTACGCGCCCTACTTTGTGTCGGCAGTGGTAATCGTGTCTATCATGCAGGTAATCCTTGCTCCCGGAACAGGTTTTGTCAATATTCTGATACAGAATATGGGAAGCCGCCCTGTTATGTTCATGTCCAGGCCGGAGTATTTCAGGCCGCTGTACATTGTTTCCGGAATCTGGCAGACCATGGGCTTTAACGCTATCATCTATATCGCCGCGCTGGCAGGAATATCGCCGGATTACTATGAAGCGGCCATCATGGACGGAGCTTCCAAGCTTAAGCGGATACTGTACATTGATATCCCGCTGATTCTTCCCACCATCATCATCATGTTGATTCTGGCGGTGGGGCAGCTGATGACCATCGGATACGAGAAGGCCTATCTGATGCAGGCGGGTTCTAATCTGGCTACCAGCGAGATTATTTCTACCTATGTATATAAGAGCGGTCTTTTGAAGGCTCAGTACAGCTTTGCCACGGCGGTAGGCCTTTTTAACTCAGTAGTCAACTTTATTCTGCTGGCAGTGACCAACTTTGTGGCCAAAAAGTCCACAGATATCAGTCTTTTCTAGGAAGGTGAGCGTATGAACAGAGAAAAGAAGTCATTTTTTTCAGGAGAGTGGGGATTTGATCTGGCGGTCATGGCGGTGCTTATCGCCCTGTGCGTTGTCATACTCTATCCTCTGTATTACGTGCTGGTGGCATCTTTTACGGACCCCAATATTGTGAACACGGGACAGCTTCTGCTGTATCCCAAACAGCTGTACTTAGACGGATATAAGAAAATATTCGAGTACCGGGATCTGTGGAGCGGATACTGGAATACCATCAAGTATACGGTGATCGGAACGGCGCTCTCCATCATCTGCACCATCCCGGGAGCTTACGCTCTGTCCAGAAGAGACTTGATGGGAAGGCGGAAGATCATGTTTCTGTTTACCTTCACCATGTTTTTCCAGGGCGGCATTATTCCTCTGTTTCTGGTGATCAATAACCTGAGGATCTACGACTCCATTTGGGCGGTCACCATGCCCACGGCGGTGTCAGTATGGAATTTTATCGTGTGCCGCACGTTTTTCGAGTCCAGTATTCCCACGGAGATTCTGGAGGCGGCGAGGATAGACGGCTGCAACGAGTTTCAGATATTTTTCCGGGTGGTGATGCCTATATCCGCCACCATCGTCGCGGTTATGATCCTGTTCTACGCGACAGCTCAATGGAATTCTTTCATGAATCCGCTTATGTTTCTGCGCTCCGGCAATAAGATGCCCCTTCAGGTTGTATTGAGAAACCTGGTACTGTCAAACCAGGCGGCATCCATGAGCGCGGACGCATTGGACGCAGCCATGAGGCAGAAGATGGCAGAGCAGATGAAATACGGCATTATTGTGGTTTCGGCGGTTCCGCTGCTCTGCGTCTACCCCTTCCTTCAGAAATATTTTGTTAAAGGAGTCACTGTGGGAGCCGTGAAAGGATGAGAAATTGTTGTTAAAATTCAAATCATAATAAGGAGGAACACAGGTAATGAAGAAAAAACAGGTATTGGCACTGATGTTGTCAACAGTTATGGCAGTTACGGCGCTGGCAGGATGCGGCGGAGGAACCAACGCCTTGGAAGGCGGGGGAGGCGGCAGCCAGAGCGGCGGCAGCCAGTCCGGCGGAAACCAGGGCGGCGGCGCTTCCGGGGGAGCCGGAGCAGATATGTCGTCGGTGTTTGACTTGACTCCAGGCAATCTGCCTGTAGTCATTGATCCGGACAATGCCCCGGTGTTTAAAATCGCGAGAAACCGTGATCCCTTGCAGACTGTGGAGATCGGAGAGCTTCCGATGGTGAAAAAGCTGGAGGAGGACACCGGCGTAAAGATCGAGTGGGAGGAAGTGCCTTCTGTAGGCCTGACAGAGAAGGTGAACTTGATGCTCACAGGCAGCGATCTCCCTGACGCTTTCTGGGACTGCATCAGCAATGACATGATCAGTATCTATATGGGGCAGGATCTCCTGATTCCGGTCAATGATCTGGAGCAGTATATGCCGAATCTGACCAAAATCTACGAGGA
>CAJTOT010000018.1:40297-73323 GCA_910577935.1 uncultured Hungatella sp.
CTTCCTCATCAACCAGGACTGGCTGGACAAGGTCGGAAAAGATATGCCCACAACGATCGACGAGTGGGTTGACTGTCTGAGGGCATTTAAAGAGTATGGAGACCTTAACGGAAACGGCATTGACGATGAGATACCATTTACCCTGGGGCTGGCCTCAACGGATACATTTGACTCTTATGATACATTCAACCGTTTCTGTATGGCATTTGGCATGGCGACGACCGCAGGCGATAACCGATCTGATGATAATATGGGAATCGTGGACGGAAAAGTGGTGTTTACAGCGGCAGACCCGGCTTACAGAGACACGGCTAAGTTCTTCCATCAGCTGTATGACGAGGGACTTATTGATGTCAATTCCTTCTCGCCTGCTCCCAATCCGCGCTATGCCCTGTACTGGGATCAGATTAAAGGCGACACGGCGATTTACGGATGCTTCGGTGTGTGGTCTCCACAGAACGATATCTCCAATCCGTCTGTGTGCGCCCAGTATAAACCTCTTCCCCGCCTGGAAGGGCCGAAGGGAAAAATCGGGGAGGCTCTGAATTTTTCCGAGCTTCAGAGGGCAGCCAGATTCGCCATCACCTCCGCGTGCGAGTATCCGGAAGTGCTGGCCCGTATGGTAGATTATATGTACAGCCCGGAGATGTCCATCAGCTGCAACTGGAGTCCGGAGGGCTATGTGTACCATGCTGACGAGACGGGAAAATGGGTGTTTGAGATCGTGGACGGCAACGTGGTGGTTCCGGAACCCTGGAGCACCATCTCGGAGGTGAGCAACAACACCAGAGGGTCAAAAGGCCCTACCGCTATTTTCAACAGCTACTATGATGACAAGGTAGAGTACGATTTCGCCGCTCAGGATCTGCTGGCATTCCAGAGAGTAAACGGCAAGGAAGAGTATCTTGAGGAAATTACCTGTGTTCCGCCTATGCTGAAGACGGCGGAAGAGATGGCTGCCATCTCCCAGATTCAGCCGCAGATCAAAAATATCGTCAACTCCTACCGTATGCAGTGGATTCTGGACGGTGACGCTGACGAGACCTGGGATCAGTATCTGGCAGAACTGGACGCGGCAGGGCTGCCGCAGCTTCTGGAAGTGTTCCAGGGAGCATATGACAGATATATGTCATCTCAGAACTAAAGCTGAGAATTCAGGGCGCTGCCCGGTTATCTGCTTTGATGGCCGGGCAGCGCTTTTGGTTCTTTACATAGTGCCGTCGTCATTTCCGTCAGGTTCATCAGGGCTCTGGAGAATTCGGACATTGACCCCGTTGACCTCCACATGTTCATTGACGGCGATGACCAGGCACTGGCGGCCGTCGATGAACCGGGTCTCCACAAGGCTGGCGGATTCTGGTTTTACCTGGATAACCACGTCGGGGGTCTCGATGTTGAGGCGCTTGGTGCTGGTGATATTGGCGGCAAGGAAGGAGGTTTTTTCTCCTGCGCAGTCGTCGTATCGCTGATCAAATTCTTCCAGCCGTTCATCAGGCACGCCGCTGTCCTCCAGAAGGCGGCGGACCTCCTGCTTTCCAAGCTCCAGAGGCTCCGGCTCGTCCTTGAATTCTTCCAGGCGGGTATTGAGGGTTTCGTGAATATTTCTGATCACGTCATAATCGCAGTCCTCCCCCAGGGTGTCTGAGATGAGGGTGTTGAAAGTCTCTTTCTGGTCGTCGGCGGACAGGGGGATATGGCGGCATCCGAACATCTTCTGAATGAAATCTTCCTGGAGGTCAGCGGCATTCTTGGTGTAGTAGAGCATGCTGTGGATGTCCGTGTACCGGTCGTTGAAGCAGGGAAACAGGAACCCTGTTATGGGCTGGTCCACCACCCAGTCCTGAGTACGGTTTTCGATGCAGTTCTTTTCCGGGTTGTAGCCGAGCCCCGGCTTGGACAGATGGACCGGACAGATGCTGCAGAGTATGTAGCTGTATACATTGTCGGAGGCATCGTACATCTCCATGCCGTCGGAGGCCTTGCCGGGGACATCGTAGGACACGTGAATCAGAATGATATAGTAGTTTTCAGGGTAATTGTAGGTATCGATGATCTTGGTGTAAAAGCCGTGAATCAGGTCGTCGTCTTTCAGCTGGCTGTCCCGGAGCTTCAGCAGGAATTCCTGGGCGCCGCCTTCCTTTTCTTCCTCAAGAGGAAAGTCCAGGTTCAACAGATTGCGGCCAAGAGTGCCGGAGAGAGTCTTTTTGAAAATAGTAAAATATTTGAAGGCATCGTCTTCGGGCAGCGCCAGGAAAGCGTCCTTGAGCTCTGTCTTAATATTTTTTTCGGCATCTATGTAGCAGCCGCAGATCCTGGTGATGGTGCAGCGCTCCGGTGTATACTGTCTGCGGATCTCCGCAACTTCTTTTTTGTTCATGTTATACCTCCTCGTATCCGTGTTGGCGCAGGATTGTCCGCGCCTGCGGGCTGTTTTGTGACACTGGCTCCCGCAGGCAGCAGGCCGTGCGGGGGCTGCCAGATTCTGGTCTGGCGTACCACTCTACTATACCACAGGAGGAGAAAGTTGACAAAGAGAAAAAAGTGATTGACAATTGCCTCAAAATGGTGTAAACTGTATCAAGTCTGAAGCATATAATTGAATAATCAGATTACGCGGGTGTAGTTCAATGGTAGAACACCAGCCTTCCAAGCTGGATACGTGGGTTCGATTCCCATCACCCGCTTTTTATTTTTCCCGAAAATACCGGACTTGCCGCTTGCATCCGGCGTTTTCGGGTTTTTATGTGTAATGTAAAGAGGACACAGGCAAAGGCGGGAATCACTTCTGCCGGACACAGGATTTACCTTTTGTTCCTCCGCAATCCTTTTCAGCCATGGGCTCCGCAGTATGGGCAGTTCCCATCAAAAGGCCCCGCTGACTGACAAACAGCGAGGGCCTTTTCACGAAAATCTGTTGTATTGAGGTAAAGTCGAGGCAAGATTATTCCTTCGGCAGTAGGATACATTCAAACTTTCCCGTATTTCCGGGCATTTTTCCTACTTCTTCACAAACTGTTTATCAAACTCCGGATTAAAATAATAAAAATTTTTCTCGTCCAAGCTGTCTTTCATCTTCTCCAGGGCCTCGCCGAACCGCTGGAAATGGACGATTTCCCGTGCGCGCAGGAATTTCAGGGGCTTTCGCACGTCGGGGTCGTCGATGATGCGGATCAGATTGTCGTAGGTGGTCCGGGCTTTCTGTTCGGCGGCCAGATCTTCGGTCAGGTCGGTTATGGCGTCGCCTTTTGACTGGAATTCGCAGGCGTTAAAGGGAACCCCGGCCGCGGCCGTGGGCCACAGGGCTGCGGTGTGGTCGATATAGTAGGCGTCAAAACCGCAGGCCTTGGCTTCCTCTATGCTCATATTTTTTGTAAGCTGGTAGATGATGGCGCAGATCATCTCCAGGTGCGCCAGCTCCTCGGTGCCGATATCCGTGAGAAGCCCTCCTGTTTCTTTGCATGGCATCGTATATCTCTGGGAAAGATAACGCATGGAGGCGGCCAGCTCTCCGTCGGGACCGCCGAACTGGCTGATAATCAGAGAGGCGGTCTTGGGGCAGGTTTTGGTGATGTGCACCGGAAATTGAAGACGTTTCTCGTAACTCCACATAGTTTACACACCTCCTTGCAGTAGGGAGCAGTTGTTGGCAGCCGCTTCCCACGGAACGGGGCCGTCGCTCCAGGTCCAGTGCTTTTGGCCGGGATAGCAGGTGTCGGAGGCGGAGCTTCCGTTGGAGCGCAGGTCGACGCAGTGGCAGGTGAGAGGCTCAAACTCATCGGCGTACTTTTTCAGAAGTTCCAGCCGTTTCTGGTGTTTTTCCTGGTACAGCTCCAGCGGGGCGGTCTCCAGAGGGTGGGTATCCAGGTACAGTCTGAGATCGTCTAAAAAGAAGCTTACTTCATCGATTTCTTTTAAAAGAGCACAGCGGTCACTCATGGCAGACACCTCCCATCACATAAAAGGGGAGATCGAGACACGGGAAAATGGTTCCCTGTTTTAATGCCTTGCAGGCCGGATAAGGTTCTTCCCAGGGCTGGGAAGGAACAGATGTGATGGCCAGAGGCAGTTGGGGACAAGGTTTGTCTGGCGGCGTGGAATGATTCATAGATGGCATTCTCCTTTCTTCACAAAGCAAATTTTACGGATTCATGATGCTGCCGGCAATGGTAGTATGTGAAGGAAAAAAGAAATTTAGATTAGCAGATTGCTGTTAATGTTTCCAGAGGAGATATTTCTGTGACATGAAAACAACTGCCGCAAGCATTTGCGGCAGCCGTTCTGTAAGGTCACTGTTTTTGTCTTTCAAATTCGTCGATACCCAGCTTTAAGGCGCCCAGTATCCCCTGGTTGTCGTCTAAGGAGGGGAGGGTGATGTAGCTGTCCAGATCTTCCAGCTCCTTTGTCACCAGATAACCGGCGATCATCTCTTTTACATAGCCCCGTATCCGCTCCATAAGCTGTGTCTGGTGCATGACGCCGCCGCCCAGGATTACTTTTTGCGGAGAGAGGATCATGATATAGGTGGTGACTGCGTGGGCTAAGTAGTAGGCTTCCAGATCCCACACCTCCGGGCGGTCCGCCAGCTCCTTTCCGGGAGCGCCCCACCGGGCTTCGATGGCAGGACCGGCAGCCAGGCCCTCCAGACAGGTACCGTGATAGGGGCATTTGCCGCCGTAGGTGTCGTCGGAGCGGACCGGCATGAGAATGTGGCCTGCCTCGGGGTGAAGCATGCCGTGGAGAAGTTTTCCGCCGGCCATGATGCCCACGCCGATGCCGGTTCCCACAGTTATGTAGATGGCCGTGTCCAGACCTTTGGCGCAGCCCCAGGTGGCCTCCCCCAGCATAGAGCCGTTTACATCCGTGTCAAAGCCTACGGGGATGCGGAGGCGGTCTCTGAAATATCCGCATATATCGTAATTTTTCCAGGGCAGCTTGGGGGTGGTGGTGATATAGCCGTAAGTTTTGGAAGCCCGGTTTAAGTCCACGGGCCCGAAGCAGCCGATTCCCAGGGCGGCGATGCCTTTACCGGCAAAAAACTCTGCCATTCTGGGCATAGTCGCTTCCGGCGTCTCCGTGGGGATGGAGATGCGTTCCAGAATTTCACCTTTTTCATTTCCCACGGCGCACACCATCTTTGTGCCGCCGGCTTCCAGCGCTCCAAATAACATGTGATTTACCTCCTGAAATTTGTGTTTTCAATCAGTTCCGGCAGGGAGCTGCCGGAAACAGAAGCTTATATGTGTGTCGCTTATATATGTGTAGTTACCAGCTCCAGTTCACCTCTGGCATCTACAGTCTTGCAGCCGGCAGGAACCAGAAGATGATCCCCTGCCTTCACGGCGGCTCCGTTGAGGGTGCCTTTCCCGGCGGTGACATCCATGAGCATAAACGGATAGTTCTGGGCAATGGAAACTTCTGTCTTCACATTCCATCTGTCTACGGTAAAATACCCGCTCTCCACGAGTGTGCAGGTCTCATAGGCGCCGTGGTCCTCTGTGGGTCCCTGGGTGTTCTGATCCTGGTGGGGGCAGACGATCACGTCCATGCTCTGTTTTAAGTGGAGCCGGCGGGGCTTTCCGTCCTGGAGGCGCCCGTAGTCGTACAGCCGGTATGTGGTGTCGCTGTTTTGCTGGACTTCCAGAAGGAGGGTTCCTCTGCGGATAGCGTGAACCGTGCCTGAGGGAATGTAGAAAAAGTCTCCTTTGTGGATGGGGAACTTTTGAAGAAGGTCATCCCACCGCCCCTCCTGGATCATCTGCTCCAGTTCCTCACGTGTCCGGGCGTGATGCCCGATAATAATGTCCGCGCCCTCGTCGCAGTCCAGGATGTACCAGCACTCGGTCTTTCCCCGGCTGCCGTTTTCATGTTCAAAGGCGTAGGCGTCGTCCGGATGAACCTGGATGCTCAGATGGTCGTCGGCGTCGATCACTTTTACCAGGAGAGGGAATTCTTCCCCCGCTGCGCCGCCGAACAGCTCTCGGTGCTGTTCCCACAGCTCTCCCAGGGTCTTGCCGTCGTAGGTTCCGCCCAGAACCGTGCTCTGTCCGTGGGGATTAGACGAGATCACCCAGGCCTCGCCTGTGTCGTCTCCCGGAATGGGGTATCCGTAATAATCTCTCATCCTGCAGCCGCCCCACAACACCTGTTTAAAGAAAGGTTTGAAGAAAATCAGTTCATTCATGGTAGTCCTCCGTTTTTATAAATATATCATACTTTGCCTGCAATCGCAATAATCCCCTGTACAGGAGGAGGGTTCGTCTTCCGGGTACAGGGGAGCGGAAAAAAGTTAGTTGTTGTCAGAAGCGGTCTTCTCCATCAGCTTGTCATTGATTTTTACAAATGGCAGATACAGCACCACGCCGATGGCGATGATGACCAACTGGACAATCACTGCCCGGAAGTCGCCGCTGGTGGCCAGATAACCGCTGAGTAACGGCGGAGTGGTCCAGGGTATGTAGACGACGCATTCGTTCATAAAATTCAGGGCAGTGGCGGCATAGCCGATGATGATGCCGATAGCCGGCAGCAGCACGAAAGGTATGATCATGGTGATGTTGTAAACAATGGAGTAGCCGAAAATAATAGGCTCATTGATATTAAAGCATCCCGGCGCCACGGACAGCTTGCAGATGGCCTTGGTGGCCTTGTTGCGTCCGAAAACCAGCGTGGCGATGATCAGAGCGATGGTGGAGCCGGAGCCTCCCATCATGCCGAAGGTGGGGACGAAGGCGGCGTTGATGATGTTGGGAATCGCCTCACCTGCGGCGTAAGCTGCCATACACTGAGTCATGTTGATCATCAGAAGGGGCTCCAGAATAGAGCCGTTGAGCACCGTCTGATGGATGCCGAACAGCCAGAGAAGGTTGCCTAAGGAGTAGATGAGTACGCAGCCGAACAGTCCGGTGGTGACGCCCCTCAGCGGTTCCTGGATCATGGTGGTGATGATGGAGATCAGGCTGGTGTGGAACACGTTGTTGAGGACAGCGGAAATGATACCGAACAGGGTCATGACCAGAATAAACGGGATCAGGACGGAGAAGGACTTTCCTACTGCGGGAGGGATGCTGTCCCCCATGTTCAGCTGCAGTTTCTTGATGTTGGACACATAGATAAAAAGTTCCGTCGCCGCAAGACCGATGAGGATGCCGGCGAACATGGCCTGGGTTCCCACATTGTTGAAGGTCAGGACGCCTGACACGGACACGGCATCGGAAGCCCCGTCGGGGATCACGCTGACAGAGCCGGGCATCATGACGATGAGGGAAGCCAGGGATACCAGGGAAGCGGCCATGGGATTGTCAAAACCCCTGTTTCGGGACAGGCAGTAGCCGATGACGGTGGCGATCAGCAGGGAGCTGATGTTTAAGGTTCCGTTTACCAGCATATTTCCCCAATACTGGGCGCTCTCCAAAGCGGAACCGCTCAAGATCCACTGGAATATGGTGTTGTTGAAAAGGACGGCCACGCCTGCCAGGATGTAGAGAGGCATGATTGTGGCGAAGGCGTCTCTGAGGGAGCTTAGATGAATCTGGCTTCCCAGCTTTGCCGCGAACTCAGTAAATTTGTCTACGAATTTTGAATTTTCCAAAGAATCACCCATATTAATTATCCCCCTTATCTCTCTGCTCGATGAGGCTCTTGATCCAGTGAGCAGATTTCTTTAATCTCCGTGTATAGTTGTTCATCAGATCCACTTCGATAAAACCGTAACGGTTTTTAAAAGCGTTGCTCCATGACCAGTTGTCGATGACACCCCAGTAGTGGTAGCCCACGCAGTTGGCACCTTCCTCGACGGCCTTCATGACCCATTTCAAGTGATCTTCCACGAACTCGATGCGGTAGTCATCCTGAATCTCCCCGTCTTCGCTGCGGAAGCGGTCCTCATGCTCCACGCCCATGCCGTTTTCCGAGATGAAGAACTTCATATCAGGATACTCGTTCTTCATCTTCATTCCGAAATCGTAGATTCCCTTGGGGTAGATCTCCCAGCCCCGGTAGATGTTCATCTTCCGCTCCGGCCAGATGTAGGGATCGGCGAACTTGGGATACCCGGCCTCGTCAGTCTTGGTGAGGGGAGCCTGGACGCGGTTGGGCTGGTAGTAATTAAAGCCAAGCCAGTCCACCCGGCCGCACTTTAATATCTCCTCGTCCCCGGGTCTCATCTCCGGAGCCAGGCCGTACTCTGTCAGGGTGTCAAGAACATCTTTAGGCAGCGTCCCCGACATGCACAGATCCAGCCACCAGCGGTTCTGGATGCCGTCTGTCATGCGGACGGCTTCCAGGTCCTCCGGAGAAGGATTCTCCTTGGTGTAGGGCGGCGCGAACGCATTGATCAGTCCGATCTGGGCATCGGGCAGCATGTAGCCCTCTTCTTTTGCCTTGTTGAATTCACGGACGGCAAGGCTGTGGGCGAGAGAGATGTGGTACTGCACCTGCATTCCCTGTCTGGCATCTTTGACAAAGGGATACCATGCGCCGTGGCGGTACTCCTGGTCCGGCTCCACGATGGGCTCGTTGAAGGTGAACCAGCAGCGGATCTCCTTGCCGAACTCTCTGAACGCGGTTCTGGCATAGGCGGCATAGGCTTCCACTACTTCCCTGCTGGTCCATCCCCCTCTGGCAAACAGGTAAGCCGGCATGTCAAAATGATACAGGTTCATGAACAGCTCAATATCGTTCTCCCTGGCGCAGGCGCAGACCTTGTGGTAAAAGGCTGCCCCCTCGGGATTCAGCTTCTGATTCTGGTCCATAAGACGGGTCCACTGGATGGAGGTGCGGAAAGAGTCCAGGTGGATGCTCTTAAAAAGCTTGATATCTTCTTCGTACTTCTCGTAAAAGTTGTTGCCCACATAGCTGCCTACTTTGTTGTAAAAGTCGGAGATGGAGAGATCAGACCAGGTATCCCAGAAGCTCTCCAGCCGGTGATCTTTCTTGTAGGCGCCCTCCGTCTGAGGACCTGACATGGCAGCGCCCATGAAGAAATTCCTTGGAAGTGTGAGTTGCATAGCATTTACCCCTTTCTACATTTTCCTTTTAACATCATGATGTTTTATAAATAAGTTATAACATATTTATATAATATCATAATATTTATAAAATGCAAGATTTTTTTTATATTTTTTTCAGTTTTTTATAAACATCCCGGGAGGATGAGGAAGGAATAAAGGCAGCGGCGGGAGAGCGCAGAGACAAAAAACAGGTCTCTGCCATGGAAGACAAAGACCTGGATAAAAGAGCTCCGGAAGATCAGCGTTTGAAAAAGCGCAGCGGGCAGGCTACTGGACGCTGACCGTGTGGAGCTCGAAACAGTCAGCCCGGTATCTGGATTTGGAATACTCGAATATCCGTCCGTCGCTGAGGTAAGCGATCTGTTCGATCTCGAAGATGGGAATAGGGTTGTCGTTGATATTGAGCCACCGGCGCTCGTCATCTGTGGGCATAGAAGCCCGGACTATCCGGTGGGCGCTCTGAACCTTCAGCTTCAGGGTATTTTCAATATAAGAATAGATGGAGCTGTGAACCACTTCCATGGTTATGCCGGTGATAAAGTCGGTGGGCATGTAGGTGTACTCTACCAGGTGAGGGCTGCCGTCTGCCAGCCGGGTGCGGCAGATATAGCACACAAAGGCTCCCTCCGTGATCTGAAGCCTTTCGGCGATATCTTTGGAGGCAGGTATCAGAGAAAGCTCATGAACGTCAGAGGTGACTTTGCGGCCTTCATTGTCCTTGCTGAATCCGCTGCACTGCCGGGATTTGGCAAAGCCTTCCTGGCGGATGTATCCTCCGGTGATAGCTTTCACGAAGGTCCCGGAGCCTCTCCGCTTGGTGATCAGTCCCCTGCCCACCAGCTGTTCCATGGCCTGGCGGATGGTGATGCGGCTGGTGCCGTATTGCTTGCATAATTCCGTCTCCTGGGGAAGCTTCTCGTCCGGCTTGTAGAAACCGGAGAAAATCTTTGACTGTATGTCGTCGGCGACGGCTTCATATTTGAACATAGCATAAATCCTTTCTCTCAGTTGTTATATCATATAATAAATTAATTATAGCTAAAAGGCAGGATTTTTTCAATGGGAAATTGTCCGGCAGAAGCTGCTGCGGCAATAGGGCCGCTACAGTCCGCCGGGCGGGGAATCCGGCGAACGCCCCGGTTTTTGGCCCGTGAACAGTAACTATTTGACCCAATAATAAAAGAATGCTATGATGTTGGGGTTAAAAGGTTTTTTGCCCCCTGATGCCTGCGGATTGCTCCGCATTTCATGATCCCGCAATCCTAAAAACCCTGGCATCATGCTATCATGATATTTGCTGCAAATCTTGGGGAAGGAGTATGAGAATAAATCAAAGCCTTATGAAAACTTACACGATCAATACGGTATCAGAAATTTTGGGGATTTCCGGGGAGACCATCCGCTATTATGAAAAACAGGGACTTATCCGGCCCCGCAGAAGCAGCAGCGGGTACAGGCATTATTCGGCCCTTGATGTCTCTGTGATTATAAGGTTAAAATACTATCAGAGTTTAGGATTTTCGCTTAAAGAGTGCGGCGAGATGATTAATGCTTATGAGGCGGAGGAGGTGCAGCAGGCGCTGGACAAGCAGATCCAACGGGCGAGGGACAGAATCCGGCAGGCGGAATTTCAGCTGGAGGCAGCCATCCGCGCCTCTGAAGGGGTGAGAAATCTGGCACAGGTGCTGGGCCGCTGCGCTATAACCACCAGCCCGGCTTTTTATTATCTTGCCTACAGGGATACGGAGGTGCTGTTATCTGATAAAAAGGTCGGCAGCAAGATGCCTGCGTGGCTGGAGGTCATGCCCTGTGTCAACGCAGGGCCTCTGTTTCCCCTGGAGAATATAAAAACGGGCGGGGGATATCTGTTCGGGCTGGTTATTGAACAGAGCCTGGCGGAGCTTTTCCGTCTGGATGTCAGCTCCCCCGTTATCAGCGTGCCGTCTCAGACTTGCGTGACCATGGTTCTTGAGATAAAGGGGCATGAGGCCATGAGCGCGGACTGCCTTGAGCCACTGCTTTCTTTTGCAGAAAAAAATGGTTATTGTCCATGTGGGGATGCAGTTGGAAAATCCATTGCCACCACCCATGCCATAACTACCAGAGAGCGGTATCACCAGATTTGGCTGCCGGTGAAACCTGTCGAATAAATTCCTTGACTTTCAAAGTCTATGAGGGTGTATCTTTTTTCTATAAGAAAAAGGAGGTTCCCAAATTATGAAATCTATTAAAAAACTACTTTCGTTCGCGCTGTGCGCTGCCGTGACGGCAGCCCTGACGGGATGCGGGTCTGGGGATTCTGCGGTGACAGCAGCTGAGTCCACAACAGCGGCCAAGTCTGCGGCGACGGCCGAGACAGGCTCAGCAGACGGGACTTCTGCTCCGGCCGAGGCGACAGCGGCAAAGACAGGCACAGCGGGAAACTATGTCCCAGGTACTTATAAGGCCGCCGCGCCGGGGAAAAACGGCGATGTGGAAGTTGAAGTTGTATTTTCAGGAGATGTCATAGAAAGCGTCCTCGTAGTGGACCACAAGGAGACAGAAGGCATCTGCGAGACACCTATAGAGCGTATTCCGGCTCAGGTCGTAGAATACCAGTCTCTGGCAGTGGACGCCATATCCGGCGCAACGGTGACATCTGACGCGATTCTCGCGGCTGTCGCAGATTGTGTCGCACAGGCTGGAGGAGACGTTGAGACGCTTAAGAACAAGAGTGTTGAAAAGGCTGACAGCGGAGAGGTTGTAGAAAAGACAGCTGATATAGTGATCATCGGGGGAGGCGGAGCCGGCCTTTCAGCCGCTGTGGCTGCCAGTGAAAACGGCGCCAGCGTAATTGTGATTGAAAAGACAGCGGCTGTGGGCGGCAATACGATTCTGGCAGGCGGAGGATATAACGCCTATGACCCGGAACGCCAGGGCAATGAAGAGATGAACCCGGTCCAGCTGGAGACCATTGAGAAGCTGCTTGAGAAAGAACCGCTGAATGACACTCATAAAATGCTTATGGATAAGGTAAAAGAGCAGTTGGACGAATACAAAAATTCCGGGTCCGCCAAACTGTTTGACTCTGTCGAGTACCATGCCCTTCAGACATATGACGGAGGCGATTATCTTGCAGACCCGGAGCTGGTGCTGGCCATGTGTATGAGGGCCAGCGATATGCTGGGACAGCTGGAGGACTATGGGCTGGTTTGGAAAGATAAAGTGACAACCTATGTGGGAGCCCTTTGGATGCGCTCTCACGAGGCGAAGGATTATAAAAGCGGCAAGGGATTTATCGATACATTTGTCAACGTGATTGAAGAAAACTCCTATCCCGTTGAGATCCTTCTGGAAACTGAGGGGACAGAGCTTATGGTCACTGACGGAGCTGTCACAGGGGTAAAGGCAGCAGGAACAGACGGCACAGAGTATGTACTCACTGCCAATAAGGGCGTTATCCTGGCCAGCGGCGGCTTTGCGGCTAACAATGAGATGTGTATGAAATATAAGCCCAGCCTTCTTCCCACGCTTAAGTCAACCAACAGCGCGGCGATTACCGGAGACGGCATAGTTATGGCAGAAGCCGTGGGAGCGGCTCTGGTGGATATGGACCAGATTCAGCTTCTTCCCACGTCCAGCCCCTTCACAGGTTCCAGTCCCGGATATGTAGGTGAGAGCGCCGGCATGTACATAAACCTTGAAGGAAAACGGTTTGTCAATGAGTACATGCGGAGGGACGAGCTGACCGCGGCGGCCCTGGCCCAGAGTGAAGGCATGTTCTACATAGTGACCTGTGAGAAAAACGCGATTATCGATGAAAACGGCCGGAATAAATTTGGTGAAAAGGTTGAAGACCTCATTGAGACAAAACAGGTTTTTAAAGGGGATACAGTTGAGGAACTGGCGGAACAAATCGGAGTCAGCCCGGAAGTGCTCCAGGAGACCTTCGATAAATGGCAGGAGGCCTGTCACACCGGAGTGGATGGGGAATTTGGGCGTACCAGCTTCGCGGAGAACGTGTGGCTTGACGAGGGGCCGTTCTATGCCTCTATCCGCACTCCGGCTATCCACCACACTATGGGCGGCGTAAAGGTTGATGCGGACATGCATGTTATCGCCGAGGACGGGTCTGTGATCCCCGGCTTATATGCGGCGGGCGAAGTTACCGGAGGAATCCACGGCAGCAACCGGCTGGGAGCCAATGCGGTGCCGGATGCTTTGTCCAACGGACGTGTGGCGGGGCAGAACGCGGCAGATGGGAAGTAGGAGAGGGAATTTTGGCAGGAATTCAGAAGACAGCAGGACAACAGCAATAACAAATATGATTTTTTTAAAACATCTGGACAAAATTCCCGGAGAGTACTATGTTTATAGAGAAAGAAAAAAAGCCGCAGAGGCGAAGGAGAGAATATGAAAGAATTAGCTTACTACGATGGCCAGGTGGGGACTCCGGAGGACGTGATGATCCCCTTTAATGACAGGGTTCACTTTTTTGGAGACGGAGTCTATGAGGCGACTCTGGGAGGAAATCATAAGGTGTTTCTGCTCCAGGACCATTTAGACCGGTTTTACAGCAGCGCGAAGGCTCTGGAGATCCGGATTCCCATGGAAAAAGAGGAGCTGGGAAGCCTGCTGACAGAACTGCTTGGGAAGGTGGAGGGAACCACCCACTTCATCTACTGGCAGGTGACCAGAGGCGTGGACGTGAGAAACCACACTTACAACGATGACATGGTTGGAAAACTGTGGGTCTCCATCCGCCCCTACGCCATGCAGGACCCGGAAAAAGACATCGCTCTGATCACGAAAGAGGATACCCGCTTTTATCACTGCAACATCAAGACCCTGAATCTGCTTCCGTCTGTTATGGCCTCCCAGGACGCGAAACGGGCAGGCGTGGGGGAGACGGTGTTTCACAGGGGAGACATTGTCACCGAGTGTTCCCACAGCAACATTTCTATACTGAAGGATGGCGTGTTCATCTCTCACCCCAACGACAACCTGATTCTGAGGGGCATTGCCAAGACTCATATGATCGCCATGTGCTACCGCCTGGGCATCCAGGTGCTGGAGCAGCCCTTCACCCTGGCGGAGCTGATGGATGCAGACGAGATTCTCGTCACTTCCTCCTCCAACTTCTACCGCTACGCCACCATGGTGGACGGCGCGCCTGCCGGCGGCAAGGACCCGGAGACCAGGAGGCTTCTGCAGAAAGCGGTGATTGACGAATTTTTGGAGTACACGGGGCTGGAGAAGCTATGAGAGAGGATCGGCCGCTGAGAATCGGCATGATCCAGGCAAGTTCTCAGAAAGATAAAAACCGGATTCTGGAAAACCTCTGGGATTCGGCCGGGGCCGGGCGGCCCGGATCAATTTGGAGCACACGCTGAGAGCCTTGTTTTCGGAGCCTTTTGGGACGAACTATGTTTTGGAGCGCTGGACAGATGAGCGGTGCTGTATGACGGGACTGTTCTGGAGTTTCATGACTTTCTGGGGTTCGCGGAAAAGGCGGGAAATGACTGGAGATAAAAAATAGAAAAAACACTGCACACCTGTCATCACTGCGGGATATGATGGATATAGGAGGTGTGCGATATGAATCAGTTTGTTTTGATGGCGCTGGCTGCGACTCTGGGCACATGGTTTGTCACTGCCCTGGGCGCTGCCACAGTCGCTTTCTTCAAATCTCCGAATCAGAAAGCCCTCAACCTTATGCTGGGCTTTGCCTCGGGGGTAATGATTGCGGCCAGTTTCTGGTCTCTGTTACAGCCTGCCATTGAGCGGGCAGAGGTGTCGTCTTCCCTGCCTGCCTATGTTGTGGCCACTGTGGGTTTTCTGTTCGGCGCCCTGTTCATGTGGGGATCGGACAAAATCGTGTCCTTTGCCAGGAGAAATGCCGACAGCTCCCGGGGAAAATGTCAGGAGCGGCTGAACCGGATTATCATGCTTGTCCTGTCCATCACCCTGCACAATATCCCGGAGGGGCTGGCGGTGGGCGTCGCCTTCGGAGCTCTCGGAAGGGACGGGTGCACAACGGAAAGCCTTATCGGGGCGATCACCATCGCGGTGGGAATCGGGCTGCAGAATTTTCCCGAAGGGGCGGCGGTGTCTGTCCCTTTAAGAAGAGAAGGGTATTCCAGGAAGAAGAGCTTTGTTCTGGGGCAGGCCTCCGGCCTGGTGGAACCGGTGGCAGGGGTCATCGGAGCGCTGCTGGTGGTTTCCGTTGAGGCGATTCTGCCCTACGCTCTCTCCTTCGCGGCAGGGGCCATGATTCTGGTGGCGGTTCACGAGCTGATTCCGGAATGCCAGAGGAACCAGAAGGCCCAGCCTTATCTTGCCACCATGGGGATCGTGTCGGGGTTTGCCCTGATGATGCTCCTGGATGTTATGCTGGGGTAAGTCCGGCAATAAGTTGCGGAAATCCGGTATGATTATTTAGTTTTATATTCTGTCTGCAGCCTGAAGACACACAAAAAACGTCAGGAGCCTGATATCTTCAGGCCTGACGTTTACAAAAACAAAAAGCACGAGACGGGATTCGAACCCGCGACCCTCGCCTTGGCAAGGCGATACTCCACCACTGAGCCACTCGTGCATTCACCTATACACCTGCAATGCCATCATCTGATGACAAGAGACATTCTACCATATCTTGTTTTCAAAATCAATACCCCAAGATAAATTTTGAAAATATTTTGTGGAGCTAAGGTAACAGTTCAAGGGGCATCTTCTGCACGGTTTCGCTAACGCAGGCTGACGGTCTTGAATTCGTAGTGGTCTCCAATGTGGTGCTGGGTGGAGTACTCGAATGGGACGCCGCTGTCCAGATATCCCACCTGTTCGATGCACAGTACCGGGTCGGTGTCGGTGAGCCCCAGATACTGCCTGTCGTACTGGTCAGGGCGTGTGGCTGTGATGATTCGGTGGGCGCTCTGGATACGGAATCCCAGCTGATGCTCTATATATTCGTAGATAGAGTGGTAGAGATGCTCTTTTTTCAGTCCGGGAATCAGCAGGATCGGCATGTAGCAGAAATCCAGAGTCCGCCAGTTGTCGTCTCCGTGCCGGTAGCGGATAATGTGATACACAAAATCGTCAGGCTGGATGTTCAGCTTTCCGGCGATAAGGTCCTGGGCAGGGATAATCTCAAAGAGAAGTACCTCGGATTTGATCTTTGACTTGTCCAGGGTGTTGAAAAGGCCGTTGCTCTGAGAGGTCAGGCCGCCTTCCTGTTCAGACAGGCCTTTGACGAAGGTGCCGGAGCCCCGCCGCTTGATGACAAGACCTTCCGAGACCAGTTGATCGATGGCTTTCTTCACCGTAATGCGGCTTACGCCGTACTGTTCGCCCAGTTCCGGCTCTGTGGGCAGCTGGGTGTTGACCGGAAAAGTGCCGTTGTGTATTTTTTTTCGGATATCGCTGCTGATCACTTCATATTTTGTCATGGTATGGTAGGCTCCTGATTTAACCGCCGGGGCCCGCAGGCGCGGGGCGGTTAGTAGTAACCATAGTATATCCTAACTTAAAATGAAATTCAAGACCCTTGCTCTTCTTACAGGGACATGGAGACGGCGTAGAGGGCGATGACGGCGATTACCCCTGTCCACACCAGCTGTTCCCTGGGGGAAAACTCTGTCCTGGGACACCAGATTCGGTACAGGGCAAAGGGAACCAGGGGGAAAAACAGGGTACACAGGTAGGTGATGATTTTGTAGGAGGTAAAAGGGCGTGAATCCTCCTGATTCTGGCTGTTGAGCTGTTCACGCAGCTTCCGTATGCGGGCCTGGGTTTCGGTCTCCGTGGTTTTGGGAGAAACCGGCTGTCTGTCGGCAAGTTTCATAGTCTCCTCCCCTATCTGTATTCTGTGTCATTTTCATAAGAAAAAGAGCGCTGTGCGATCATGTCCCGGAAAAAGAGCGCCGATTTTTTCAGGTGCCGGTCACGGTTGTGTTCCAGGTCGATTTCCACAAGGCCGTACCTGTTTTTAAAGGCATTCATAGGCGATACGTTGTCGGTAAATGCCCAGTTCATGTAGCCTTTTAAATTGGAGCCGTCCTCCACAGCTTTCACGGCCCAGTACAGGTGCTGCCTGAAAAAATCGATGCGGTAGTCGTCCTGGATCATTCCCTGCTTATCCCGGTACTGTCCCTCGTTCTGAACGCCCATGCCGTTCTCCGCTATGAACCACTCCTTGTTGCCGTACTCGTGTTTCATGCGCATGGCAAAGTCATAGACAATCTTGGGGTAGATTTCCCAGCCGCGGAAAGGGTTCATCCGTTTGCCGGGCATGTCAAATTCTTCATAATAACAGCAGGGGTGGAAGGGAGCGCCTTCCCGGATTGGGTTCATCCGCCCTTTGACCCGGTTTGGGTGATAGAGGTTGATACCCACCCAGTCTGTGGGATTGGCTTTTATGAGAGCCAGATCGCCGGGGGTGTATTCCATAAGTATTCCGTGGCGGTCCAAAAGTTCAAAGAAGCCGTCTTCGTAAGCCCCCCTGATTGCCGGGTCCAGGAACAGACGGTTGTAGAACAGATCGTATTTGTCCGCCGCGTTCATGTCGTCCGCCGAGTCGGTGCGGGGGTACACGGTTTCCACGTTGATGATGGTGCCGAACTTGCAGCCGGACCGTCTCATGCCGCTTTTTTTGTAGGCATCCATGACGGCGGCAGTGGCCAGGGCTTTGTGGTAGTTCCACTGCATCCAGACTTTGGAGTCCTGGTGGAAAGGCCAACGGAGGCCGTCTAAGTAAACTCTGGTCTGGACCACCACCGGCTCGTTGAAGGCGAACCAGTATTTTACACGGCTGCCGAACCGTTCAAAGGCTTTGGCGGCGTATTTTACAAACAGATCCACCACATGGCGGGAGTTCCAGCCGCCGCAGCGCTCCATCAGCACCTGGGGCACTTCATAGTGCTCCAGGCAGATCATAGGCTCCACGCCGTTTCGGATACATGCGTCGATCATGCGGGAGTAGTAGGCAGCATAATCTTCGTCCACCACGGCATTCTCGTAGTCGGTGAGGAAACGGGACCAGTTTAAGGAGGTGCGGTAGCAGTTTAGACCGATTTCCTTCATATAAGAGAAATCTTCCTCATACCGGCTGATAAAATCAGTGGCCACGGCAGGGCCGTAACCCTCATGCCACACTTCCCGGTTCTCCTTGTACCAGGCATCCATGTAGGAGTCCTGGCCTTCTTTTTTCCCTTTCCACCCTTCTGTCTGCCATGCGCTGGCGGCGGCTCCCAAAAAGAAATCTTCGGGAAGATATATTGTCTCTGTCATAATCTTTCTCCTCTCATGATCGCGTATTTACTGCTTAGGCTTGAGCCTGGGCGTCCTCAGCCTTGTTGGCCAGAACGACAAAGGGCATGTAGATGCCTATGGATATCAGGATGCAGATCAGCTGTGTGATAATGGCCCCGATGCTTCCTCCGGTGGACAGCCATGCGCTTAAAATAGGCGGCGTGGTCCATGGCATAGCGTAGACACAGACTCCCGCGAAGCCGATCCTGGTCATAAAGTAGGCAAATGTTCCGGTCACCAGCGGGGTGATGATAAAGGGAACCACCAGGAGGGGGTTCAGCACAATAGGAAGTCCGAAGGTCATAGGCTCATTGATCTCAAAGATCGCGGGGGCGACTTCCAGCTTGGCGATGGCCCGGTAATCTCCCCGCCTGGAGAACAGGAAGATGGCGATGAGCAGCCCGATGGTGCAGCCGGAACCGCCCAGGGACATGTAGGTGTCCCAGAAGGACATGTTGATGATATTCAGCCTGGAAGCATCTGTGATGCCCTGGGCAACCAGGTCTGTGTTGGCCAGGATGGCGGCATTGAGAAGGGGGTCCCGGACAGGCTTGATAATCTGGTTGCCGTGGATGCCGATAGCCCAGAACAGCTGTGCCACCAGCATAAGAATCAGAAGTCCCGGAAGTCCCTGCATGACTTTCTCGAGAGGTGTCTGAAGGAAGGTGTAAATAATTTCATAAAGGCTCATGTGCAGGGCCTTGGTGGTAATAAAGTTGAAAAGACCGCAGATGAGAACCGTAGCCATAGACGGGAACAACACGTTGAAGGACTCGGCTACATTGCCGGGGACGGAGTCGGGCATGGTGATCTTTAAGGCCCCGCTGTTCACCAGCTTGGTGTAGATCTCCACGGAGACCAGGGCGATGACAATGCCTAAGAACAAGCCTCTGGAGGCCGTGTAATCTTTTCCGATGACGTTGGCCACATCGATAACCACATCGTCGTGGGTGATCTGAACCACTGTGGGCAGGCAGCTGATAAAGGAACACAGGGCGATGATGCCGGGCATAAAACCTTTCTGATTGTTGAGCCTGCCCAGCTCCAGGCCGATGAGGACCACGGCCGCCACTGTGAAAAAGTTGAGTGTCGCGTAGTTGGCTGCGCTGAACCAGTCGGTGAACATGGAAAGCCAGTGCATTCCCGGCAGCTTCCCAAGGCTGATGCCGTTCCCCTCGGTGGCACAGACAACGTTGGTGATCAAGGTACAAAACGAACCGGTGATGATAACCGGCATTAAAGATGTAAATGCGTTCTTGATGGCGCACATATGCTTCTGTGAAGAAACCTTGCTGGCAAATGTCAGCGCCTTCTCTGTAAACTGATCAGAAAGTTTCATCTAAAAGTACCCTCCTAAAACATATTTTTCCCTCATGAGTTGATATGAGTATATAACAATATGATTTATAAGTCAATACTTTAATAATAAAAAGACATATCTTTTAACACATAAAAACATGATTTAAAGACAAAACGGGTTGTTCAGCGCTTTCCTGTCAAACGCCGTGTTTCCGGTATTCTTTCGGCGACATGCCATAGTAAGCCCGGAAGATACGGTGGAAATAGCTGGTGTTGTCATACCCCACGGCGGCGCAGATGTCGGTGATGGGCAGGCGGGTGGTCTGTAAAAGGAAAGCTGCCTGGTTCAGCCGCTTCACCTGGAGCAGTTCCTTGTAAGTCCGGCCCAGGAGCCGCTTGATGGCGCGGCTGAGCCAGGGAATATCGTATCCCATAAGGTCCGCCAGCTCCTGGAGCCGGGCTTCTCTGTAGTTTTCGTCGATATACCGGAGTACCTGGAAGATCAGCTTCTGGTCAAAATTTTGGGCGCCGGTTCCCAGACGATGGGTACAGTGTGTCAGCTGCAGGAGAAGAAGCCCCATGGTAAACTGGTTGATGCTCCGCTTGGAGGGCTGGCTGTTTAAAAGGGTCCAGACCATATTTTCCGCCAGGTTCTGGACAGGAAGAACGTCGGACACGCGAAAATGCAGATAGCGCCCATAGCTGTTGTCCTGGCGCAGGCAGTCTATGAGAAAGTCCCGGAGAATATTTTCATCTTCGCCCATCATCCGGAAGGTGGTATCGAAAAATTCGGGAAGGATAATAAAGTTCACGGCAATGTCCTCCCTGCCTGCGGGGAGTATCTCCTGGACGGCATTCTGGTTTAGAAACAGCAGCTCCCCCTCCCTCAGAGCCACCTGGTTTCCGTCGACGATGTGGGTGGTCTGTCCCTGGCACATGTAGATGACCTCCACATAGTTGTGGCGGTGTTTGGGGAAATGGACAAAGCGCGTGTGTGGGCGGATCTGGATCAATTTCCCCTGGTCCAGCATCTTTTTGCTGTCTATGATCAGCTGGGACTGTTCGGTGTAGCGGGCGCGGTCGATCTCGCTTCGGCCGGAGAGAATCTCCTGTTCCTCGTCGGTGATGACGCTTAAAAGGGCAATCAGGTCTTTATTCATGAAAACGTATCCCCCTGACAGATGGAAATAGTAGAAAATAAGGTTGTACTTCTGAATTATATCACTGGTATAGGGCGCGCTGCAAGATATTTGGAAGGCAAAACTGCAGCTCTGCCATGTGCAAATAAGGACGTAGTTTTGGTAAAACTACGTCCTATCTTTTCGGGGGAAGGCAGGTTAGAATGGAGGCATGAAGGCTGAGGCGCCCAGGGGGAACAAAAAGGCGCCCCAAAGACAACGGTTTGGAGAAGAGGAGCAGACAAATGGGTCAGTATTTTCTTGCAGTGGATATCGGGGCCTCCAGCGGCCGCCACATTCTGGGAAAGGCGGAGGACGGGAAGATTGCCCTGGAGGAGATTTACCGGTTTCCCAACGGGATGAAGAATTTGGACGGAACGCTGTGCTGGGATGTGGAGGAACTGTGGGGGCATGATGGTACAGGGGCTTAAGGAGTGCGGCAGGCTTGGGAAGATTCCTGCCGCCATGGGCATCGACACCTGGGCAGTGGACTACGTTCTTCTGGACGGGGAAGACAAGGTGACAGGAAAGACTGTGGGATACCGGGACGGCAGAACCCAGGGGATGGACGAGGAGGTGGGCAGGCTGATCTCACCGGAGGAGCTGTATGGGAGGACGGGAATCCAGAAACAGATTTTCAACACCATCTATCAGTTTATGGCGGTGAAGAAGGAGAATCCGGAGTATTTGGAGCAGGCCCAGACCATGCTGATGATTCCTGACTATCTCCACTACCGTCTGACAGGGAACAAGTGCCAGGAGTACACCAACGCGACAACCACGCAGCTGGTTAGTCCGGAAACCAAGGCCTGGGATTATGACCTTATCGAGAGGCTGGGATACCCGAAAAAATGGTTTGGAGATCTGTCCATGCCGGGAACTCTGGTGGGAGAGCTGTCAGAAGCGGTGGAAAAGGAAGTGGGGTTCTCCTGCCAGGTGGTGCTTCCAGGCACTCACGACACGGCCTCAGCGGTGGCGGCGGTCCCGTCCAATGAGGAGGATGTGCTGTACATCAGCTCAGGAACCTGGTCTCTCATGGGAACGGAGCGGCTTGAGGCAGACTGTTCCGAGACCAGCAGAGAGCACAATTTTACCAATGAAGGCGGCTATGCTTACAGGTTCCGGTATCTGAAGAATATTATGGGGCTGTGGATGATCCAGTCGGTGAAAAAAGAGCTGGCCCGGGCCGGCGAGGATTACTCCTTCGCGCAGCTGTGCCAGATGGCAGAGGAGGAGAGCATCAAGTCCCTGGTGGACTGCAATGACGACTGCTTTCTGGCGCCGGACAGCATGATCCAGGCGGTGAAAGATTTCTGCGGAAGGTCGGGTCAGACAGGTTCCGGAGACAGCGGCCCAGCTGGCGGCAGTGATCTACAGGAGTCTGGAGGACTGCTACAAAAAGACCAAGGCGGAGCTGGAGCAGGCGACGGGAAAGATTTACAGGCAGATACATATCGTGGGAGGGGGGGCCAACGCGGATTTCTTAAACCAGCTGACGGCTGACGCGGCCGGCTGTCCGGTGTTTGCGGGACCTGTGGAGGCCACGGCTATCGGAAACCTGGCGGTCCAGATGATTCGGGCAGGGGTGTACGGGAGCCTTAAGGAGGCCAGAGAGGGGATATTTAACTCTTTCGAAATCCGGCGGTTCGAGCCCCGTAAACAATGACATGACTTTGGGACCCGAAAAAACCTTTTGACCCCAACATCATGACATGGCACAACAGAAGGAGAAGATTTTATGGTAAGAAAAGGCTTTAAGATGTTTTTGTATACGGGCATGGCCCAGGAGTACGAGAGACGGCACAATCAGCTGTGGGATGAGATGAAGGACATGATCCGTGAACATGGAGGACACAATTATTCCATCTATCTGGACCAGGAGACCAATGTGCTCTACGGATACCTGGAGGTAGAGGATGAAGAGCTGTGGGCAAAGTCTGCCGACACGGCCGTCAACAGGAAGTGGTGGGACTACATGGCGGATATTATGGAGACCAATGAGGATAACAGCCCGGTGTGCGTGGATCTGACGCCGGTGTTTCACCTGGATTAGGAAAGGGAAACGTCATAAAAAATACGGCGGCCAAGAAAAATATGAGAGGAGAAGGACATTATGACAGTAAAGGAGCGTTATGAGGCGGCGAGGGAAATATACAAGGCTATGGGAGTGGATACGGACAGAGCGCTGGAGGCTTTGAAGGCGATCCCTGTCTCCATGCACTGCTGGCAGGGGGACGACGTGGTCGGGTTTGACGGGGCAGGGGCTTTGTCAGGCGGGATTCAGACCACGGGGGACTATCCGGGAAGAGCCAGGACACCCGGGGAGCTGATGGCAGATATGGACAAGGCGCTGAGTCTGATTCCCGGAAAGCACAGGATCAATCTTCACGCCAGCTACGCTGTTTTTGAGAAGGGCGAGGAGGTTGACAGAGATAAGATTGAGCCGAAGCATTTTCAGAGGTGGGTGGAGTTTGCCAAAGAGAGGGGCATGGGAATCGATTTTAATCCTACTTGCTTTTCCCATCCAAAGGCGGCCAACGGAACTCTCTCCAGCGAGATTCCGGAGATCCGCAGGTTCTGGATCGACCACTGCGTCGCCTGCCTGAAGATTTCCCAGTATATCGCTGAGGAGCTTGGCAAGCCTGTGACCATGAATATCTGGATTCCCGACGGGTTTAAAGATGTTCCGGGAGACCGGACCGCGCCGAGGGCAAGGCTTAAAGATTCTCTGGACCAGATTCTGGCCAGTGGGTATGACAGAAGCAAGGTGTACGTGGCGGTGGAGTCCAAGGTGTTCGGCATCGGCATGGAGAGCTGTACCGTGGGTTCCCATGAGTTCTACATGAATTATGCGGCTAAGAATGACATTCTGTGCCTTTTGGACAACGGACATTATCACCCCACAGAGACGGTATCCGACAAGATTTCCTCCATGCTTCTGTTCTTTGACAAGGTGGCTCTCCATGTGACCAGATCCGTGAGATGGGACAGCGACCATGTGGTGCTGTTTGACGACGAGACCAGGGAGATCGCAAAGGAGATAGTGAGAAACGGGGCTGACCGTGTGCTTTTGGCACTGGATTTCTTCGATGCCAGCATCAACCGCATCTCAGCGTGGGTGACAGGCATGAGAAACATGCAGAAGGCCCTGCTGTTTGCCCTTCTCCAGCCAAATGAAGAGCTGGCAAAGCTCCAGGAGGAGAGGAATTTTACCAGGCTGATGATGGTGATGGAAGAGTTAAAATGCTATCCCTTCGGGGACGTGTGGGATTATTTCTGCCGGCTTAACGGCGTTCCGGTGAAGGAGGCGTGGTTTGACAGCGTGATGGAATATGAGAGGGACGTATTGAGCAGGAGACAGCAAGGCACGGGAAATGGTTAACCGCAGGGGCGGTGAAGCCGACGAACCATGCGAAGCCGGCAGCGGGCCGGGAGGCAAGCGCGGCAGGTGAATATAACAGGACGGCGAAACTGCCGGAAAGAATCAACGAGGAGGAAAGGACATGAAAGTATTAGAGGCGTCATTTGTCCAGGGGTTTATCCGCATGTGCGATGACGGATTTAACCAGAACTGGCATGAGAGAAACGGCGGAAACTTAAGCTACCGCGTCAGGGAAGAGGAGATAGAGAGCGTGAAGGAGGAGCTGGCCTGGGATAACCCCTGGCAGCCTATAGGAACCAGCGTTCCGGGGCTGGCCGGAGAGTATTTTCTGGTGACAGGAAGCGGAAAATATTTCCGGAACGTGATTCTGGACCCGGCTGCCAACATCTGCATTGTGGAGGTGGACAGGGCAGGGGAAAATTATCGGATCTGCTGGGGGCTGGTGAACGGCGGGCGGCCTACCAGCGAACTCCCCTCCCATCTGATGAACCATGAGGTGAAAAAGCAGGCTTCAGGAGGAAGGCACAGGGTTATCTACCATGCCCACCCTGCCAACATCATCGCCCTGACCTTTGTTCTCCCGCTGGAGGACAAGGTGTTTACCAGGGAACTGTGGGAGATGGCCACCGAGTGTCCGGTGGTGTTCCCGGACGGCGTGGGCGTCGTGGGCTGGATGGTTCCGGGGGGACGGGATATCGCCGCGGCCACCAGCAGACTGATGAAAAAATATGACGTGGCCATCTGGGCCCATCACGGGTGCTTCTGTTCAGGGGAGGACTTCGATCTGACCTTCGGCCTGATGCACACGGTGGAAAAGTCGGCAGAGATTCTGGTGAAGGTGCTCTCCATCAGACCGGATAAGCTGCAGACCATCTCCCCGCAGAATTTCAGAGATCTGGCCGTGGACTTTCATGTGACGCTGCCGGAAGAGTTTTTGTCTTAGTGCCGCTGCTCTTCATTGCTGAACACCTCGCAGAACCTTGCCGCAAAGGAGGGGGGCTCCTGCCCGGCGTACAGGTGGGAGATATCCCCCACGCGGAGGGCCCGGAAGGAGGCGATGCCCTGCTGGCGCTCTTCGGATACCAGCTCCGTCACGGAGGTGGGGGCCAGGGCGAGACCGTGCCACAGGACAAAGGGGGAGGTGTTCCACAGGTGGGCGAGGAGTGCGCATATGATGCCGAAGTGACAGTAGCAGGCCGCGGTCCTGGTGCTCTCCCGGACTACACGGTAGCGGCGTCCCTCCCGGACATACCCGTAGCCTTCCAGAAGCCGGTCCAGTTCCAGGCACACGCGGTCATAGACCTGGGCGGAGTCGCCGCTTCTGGCTGCGGCCGACCGGCGCCATCCCTCCGGTTCCATGTATTCGGGATGTTCTGTCCAGTAGGAGGGTACCATGTCCCAGACGACGCTGGAGGCTGCGCAGCGGATATCCTCCTTCGTCGCGTCGGGGTAGGCCCGGGCCAGCTCCGGGAAAAGGCTGATATCGGCTTTCGCCGGGAATTCCATGAGCCAGTCCAGAACCGCTGCCTCTTTTCCCATAGCCTTCAGGGAATAGGAGGCGGTGGCGCGGGCGCGGCCTAAGGGGGATACATAACAGTCGTCAATATTCATAGAAGGGGCCATCCGGCCCAGAAGAGCTGCCTCCCGGCGGCCTTTTTCAGTTAAATCGTCATGTTCATAGTCAGGATCTCCGTGTCGAATCAGAAGAATTCTCATATATCATACCTCCGTAATCGTCTTATCTGCATATTATCAGAGAGGGAAAATTTCGTCAATACTGTTCCTGTTTAAGATTTGTGCCGCTGATACAAAACAGCGGCCTTTTTTTGGAATGGGATTGGTGGATAACCAGGATAGATATTATCTATAATAAAGGATAACCTTGAAGTAACCCACAGAGTACCACCGGAAAATGTGTTCTTGGAGAGGGCACGAGTTACCAGGACAGACAACTGCAGGAGTACAGAAAGAGGTGGATTATGATAACACTGGACACACAATTCGCGACACAGATTATTGAGAAGGTGAAGCAGTACACGGATTACAACATCAATATTATGAACGAGAGAGGGATTATTGTAGCAAGCCTGACCAGGGAGAGGATCGGGACATTTCATGAGATTGCCCAGCGGATCATTCATGGGGACAAGGACGAGATCGTGGTGGATAAAGACGAGAATTATATCGGCACGAGGGAAGGGGTGAACATCGCCGTTTACTATAAGAATAAGAAAATAGGCGTCATCGGGATCACGGGGGAGCCGGAGAAGGTAAGGCCTATTGCCATGATTCTCAGAATGTCCATAGAAACTATGCTGGAATATGAGCTCTACAAGGAGGAGCGGTTTCAGAGGAAAAACTTGAAGGAACAGCTTTTGAGCCGGGTGATGTACGGGGAAAATGTGACTGAGGAAGAGTTGAGCGAGTACGCAAGGCGGCTGCAGCTGGAGGAGAAGTACGTGAGAATCCCCATTATTCTCCGGTTCAACAAGAGCGCGGAGTTTACGGAAAAAGTACTGTCTGACGTGCGGGAATACCACTATCTTTCAAAGCAGGATATCACCAGCGTCACCAGAAACAAGGACATGATCATATTCAAGCATTTTGAAAAGAGCCTGATGCAGCTGCTGAGAGAGTACAAATTTCTGCTGGCGGAGAGCATCAGCCCGGTTCTGCGGTATCTGAAAAGCCGGAGCATCGCCTACACCATCTATGTAGGGTCCTTCCAGAACCGGTATGTGGATTACCGCATCGGCTACAGCCACTGCAGATGGCTGCGGAATCGGTGCAAGGCAGAAGGGCGGAGTTACTATTTTTATGATTATGTAGATGAATATTTCCATTCCTTCGTGCCGTTTGAGGAGGTGCGGGGCATCTACGATATTTTTGAGAAAGAGATGGGTGAGAAGGAGGTAGAAAATTATGTGTCGGTCATGGCGGCTCTCCAGGCGGCGGGGTATAACCTGACGGAGGCCAGCAAGCTGATGCATGTCCATAAAAATACTCTGGTTTACCGGCTGGACAAGCTGCGGGAGGAGTTCGGCCTGAATCCGATTCTTGCCCAGAATGACCGGGAGTTTATGGCAAATCTATGTGACTATCTGGCGAAGACCAGGAAGGGATAGGGGAGGGGAGGGCATGGAATCGGCGCGGTATACAGGCATGGCGTGAAGAGGTGGCGCAGAGAGATGGCGTGAGGAAATGACACGAAGAAATAGCGGGAAAGAAAACATGTACAGAAAACGGAGGAAAAGATGAAGAATATAAGGCTGACAGACCTGGAACGGTATGTACAGGAAATCATGGAGAAGATGGGGCTGACTGCAGAGGAGAGCAGAATCATGGCGGATATTTACATGGAGACGACCAAGAGGGGAGTTGGGCACCATGACATCTACAATCTCCCCTCCCGCCTGGAGGCACTTGAGAGGAGGACGGTGAATTCTGCGCCGGAGTTTAAGCGATTATCTTCCTTCGGCGCCCTGGAACAGTGGGATGGGGACAACGGACTGGGGGAGCTGGTCTGCCATCACTCCATGGAGCGGGCCATCGCCCTCGCGGAGGACCACGGCATCGGTCTGTGCGCGGTGAGAAACTCTAATCATTACCTGTGCAGCGCCCCCTATGTGCTCCAGGCGGCCAGGAGAGGGTATATAGGTTTTATCATCGCCAAGGGAGTTCCCACCATGGGAGTGCCTGGGGCGAAGGGGAAGGTGGTGGGGCAGTCCCCCATAGGATATGCCTTTCCGGCAGGAGGCGCAGACCCGGTGATGCTGGATATCTGCCTTGCCTATGTATCAGGGGAACAGCTGGCACGCATGGCGGCGGACAGGCTGACCGTTCCCGGATGGTGGGGAGTGGACAGGGACGGGCGGGAGACAGACAGCGCCGAGGCCCTGGCAGAAGGCACAAAATACGGAATTGGGGAGCATAAAGGCTTCGGTCTGGCGATTCTGTGCGAACTCCTCACAGGCGTTCTGTCCGGCGGCCTGATTCTGGACCAGGACGAGGAGAAGCCGGGAATCAAGGCCCGCTCCACCTCCCATACGGCCATCGCCGTGAAGGCGGACGGGCTGATGTCCAGGGAGGAGTACGACAGGAGAAGCCGGGAGCTGACAGAGCGGATCAGGGCCAGGGCAGAGGAAGTGCATATCCCCGGAGACGCCTCCTGGCAGAGCAAAAGGGAGCTGGAGGAAAAGGGGGAGATAGTATTAAGCGACACCCTGGCGGACAGGCTGATAGAATACGGCGGGAGATACGGGGTCAGTTTTTTGTATCACTGACACAAAAAACAGCCGTATTTTTGGAAATACAAACGTAGGAAAGATGAAAAACAGATGTTATAATTTGTGCATATTTTACAAATAGCAAACCCCAAAATACGAGAACGGAGGTAAAATTATGAAGAAAAGAGCATTGGCAGCAGGTGTGTTGGCAGCATGTATGCTGGTATCCGCGGCAGGCTGCGGCGGCGGAGCTTCCGCGGGCGGCCAGACGGCGGGCGGCTCTTCCTCAGGCGGCCAGACAGCGGCAGCGGGAGGAAACAGCCAGAATGCAGGCGCAGACAGCGGAAACGGAGGAGGAAGCGAGGCCCAGGCGGCTGCGGGAACGGTTAAGGATACGGTTACCGTGGCATGCGCGGCGGAGCCGGACTGTTTCTTCCCGTTCCACAGTTCTCTGAACACCAACATGGACGAGGTCCCCATTTTACATAATGTATACGAATCTCTCATCAAGCTGGGACCGGACAACAGCCATGAGCCCCTGCTGGCCACCAGCTGGGAGATTTCCGATGACGGCTGCACTTATACCCTCCACTTGAGAGATGATGTCTACTTCCACAACGGGGACAAAATGACGGCGGAGGACGTGGAGTTTACCCTGGACAATACCGGCCACACGTCAGCAGGCATGGCGCAGCTGGCAAACTATGACGACACGGAGATTATCGATGAGAACACGGTGGCGATTCACCTGACTGACCCCTACGGCCCCTTCCTCAACGCCCTCTGCGGCAGATTTGCCCTTATTGTGAACAAGTCTCTGTATGAGGAGATCGGCGAGGACGCCTACAATGAGGCTCCCGTGGGAACCGGCCCCTATAAGTTTGTGTCCAGAGTGTCCGGCGACCGCATCACCCTGGAGGCCAACGAGGACTACTGGGGCGGCGCTCCGGCCATCAAGAATGTGATCTTCGCGGTGCTCTCCGACACCAACACCCAGATGATCTCCCTGGAGAACGGAGATATCGACGTGTTGATCAACGGAAACATAGGAGCCCTGTCAAAGCTGCAGAGCGACAAGGTGACATGGGCAACCCAGAACGCTTCATCCATCGACAACTTAAAGTTCAACTGCAACAAAGGGCCGGCAGCGGACATCAATTTCAGAAAAGCCGTTCAGTGCGGCATCAATAAAGAAGACGTGAATATCGGCGTGTACGAGGGCATGGCGACCATCGGCGATATCCAGATCGCTCCCGGATTCTCCGGCAGGCCGGACGACGGAACCTTTAAGGTGGTAGAGTACGACCCGGAGAAGGCAAAAGAATATCTGGCGGCCTCCAACTACAACGGTGAAGAGTTCAAGATCGTCACCATCGCGGGGACGAAGGACGAGAGCGCGGCTCAGATCATCCAGGGACAGCTCATCGAGCTGGGCATCAACTGCACGGTTAACGCGGTGGATTCGTCTTCCTATTCGGCTACCGTAGAGCAGAGCGGAGATTTCGGGGCAAGCTTAAGATTCGGCGGCGTGTCGGTTCTGGATGCGGACGGGCTGTTCTATCAGTACCACTCCAAGAGCCTTCTTGTAAACGGAAAATATGACGCCGGAGTCTGCTCCGACGAACTGGACGGCAAGCTGCAGGAGGCCCGTGTGGAGGTCGACCCGGAGAAGAGAAAACTCATCTACGCGGAAGCCTGCGATATCATCACAGACAATGCCTATGGCGCATGTATCTACTATGATGTCAACGCCTGCGCTTACAACAAGGCATTGACAGGAGTGGTTCCCAGATCCCTGACAGGTCTGTATTTCTTCAATGACTGGAGCTGGCAGTAGGACGGGTCTTTCTTAAAAGCCTGAACATGAGTAATTAACCGAAAGGGGCAAATGAAGCTATTCAGATTTGCCCCTTCTTCTTTTAGAGAGGTATCCTATGGCAAAATACATATTGAAAAGAATTCTCATGCTGATACCTGTGGTGTTCGGTATCACCCTGTTTATCTATGTCATCATGAGCCTGGCGCCCGGCGATCCGGCGACCCTGATTCTGGGAGCCGACGCCACGTGGGAGGAGATTCTTGCCAAGAGGCAGGAGCTGGGCCTTAATGACCCGGTGCTGGTGCGCTACGTCAAGTACATGGCCGGCGTTCTCCGCGGAGACTTTGGGACTTCCTGGTACAACGGATACAATGTGATGTCCGAGTTCCTTTCCAGAATTCCCAACACTCTGACTCTCGGGCTTTTGTCCAATCTCATCGTCATCATCGTAGGCATCCCTCTGGGTATCATCGCCGCGGTAAAGCAGAACGGCGTCATCGATTACAGCACCCTGGTTCTTGCCATGCTGTTCTCGTCCATGCCGGCCTTCTGGTTCGGGCTCATGGCTCAGATATATTTCTGCCTGACTTTAGGATGGCTGCCGGCCACAGGCGCGGAGAGCATGAAACATTTTATCCTGCCCGCCCTCACCCTGGCAAGCGGCTCCCTCGCCGGCCAGGTCCGCCTGACCCGCACCAGCATGCTGGAGGTGAACAAGCTGGATTACGTGAGAACCGCCCGCTCCAAGGGCTGTTCCGAGAGCCGCATCATCTTGAAGCATGTGCTGCGAAACGGCCTTCTCCCGGTTATCACCAGCATCGGAGGCCACATCGCCACCATCGTGGGCGGAGCCATCGTCACGGAGAGCGTGTTCGCCATCCCCGGAGTGGCCAGCCTTATGATCAACGCGGTAAAGATCCGGGACGTGCCGGTAGTTATGGGAATCATCGTGGTCATCTCCGTGTTTGTGGGAGTGATTAACCTGCTGGTAGACTTAACCTATGCGCTGGTAGACCCGAGAGTGAAGCTGAACGGTTAGAGGAGGGCAGAACATGAAGAAAAAGAGAAATTTGTCAAACAAAAGCCAGCTGGGCATGATCGCCTATCGGTTCAGCAAGAACAAACTGGCCATGTTCGGCCTGGCTGTCATAACCGTCATGATCATCATGTGCGTGACCGCCCCTCTGTATATTGACTATGAGTCTGTGTACAAGCAGAGCATGGCGGACCGGTTTATCACACCCTGCGCGGAGCATCTGCTGGGAACCGACCAGTTCGGGCGGGATCTGTTCGCCAGGATTATCTACGGAGGACGGATATCTCTCCTGGCAGGCTTGGTGGTGGTGGTCATCGCCTTGGCCCTTGGGGTCACTCTGGGCGGAATCGCCGGGTACTTCGGAGGCAGAGTGGACAACATTATCATGAGAATCTGCGACATCTTTATGGCGGTTCCCAGGATGCTTCTGTCCATGGCAGTGGTGGCGGCCCTGGGACAGGGAACCTTCAAGATGCTCATCGCTCTCTCCATCGCCGCGTTTCCCGGCTACGCCAGGACCGTTCGGGCCTCCATCATGACTCTGAGAAACCAGGAGTACGTGGAGGCGGCCAAGTGCTGCGGCACCGGCCCGGCCCGCATCATCTTCAAGCATGTGGTGCCCAACGGGCTGGGGCCTGTGATCGTGTCCGCCACACTGGGCCTGGGCGGAACCATACTGGCCATCGCCTCCCTGGGATTTCTGGGCATCGGCGTTGCGTCCCCCACCCCCGAGTGGGGCACCATTCTCTCGGAGAACCGCACCAATATCCGTTACTATCCATACCTGGGCCTGGTGCCCGGCATGTTTATCGCCATCTCTGTCATGTGCCTGAACTTTATCGGTGACGGACTGCGAGACGCCCTGGACCCCAGAACCAAGAATTAAAGGAGGATATTATGGCGAAACATTTGCTTGAAATAGAAAATCTCTATGTACAGTACAATACAGACGAGGCGGTGGTCCATGCGGTGAACGGGATGAGCCTGACTCTGGACAAGGGGGAGGCTCTGGGAGTGGTAGGGGAGACCGGCGCCGGCAAATCCACCATGGCCTTAAGCATCTTAAAGCTTCTCCCGCCAAAGGTGGGGGAGATCACGGAAGGGACCATCACCTACGACGGCGTGGACATCATAAAGGCGGACAACCACAAGATGCGGGAGATACGGGGAGCCAGAATCGCCATGATTTTCCAGGACCCCATGAGTTCCCTCAACCCTATCATGACCATCGGCGAGCAGATCTACGAGGTGCTGGAGCTCCATTTCCCCCAGATGAGCAAGGCAGAGATGGAGGCGAAGGTGGATGAGATACTGGGGCTGGTAGGTATTCAGAAGGCGCGGAAGAACGAGTATCCCCACCAGTTTTCCGGCGGCATGAAGCAGAGGATAGGCATCGCCATGGCGCTGGTGGCGGAGCCGGAGCTTCTCCTGGCAGACGAGCCCACCACGGCCCTGGACGTGACCATCCAGGCGCAGATTCTGCAGCTGATGCAGGAGCTTCAGAAAAAATACAACACCGCCATGATCCTCATCACCCACGACTTAGGAGTGGTGGCGGAATTCTGCGAGAAGGTGGTGGTTGTCTACGCAGGAGAGGTGATCGAGCAGGGAACGGTGGAGGATATCTTTACGAGAAAGAAAAATCATCCCTACACCCAGGGGCTGTTCAACAGCATCCCGGATCTCACCAGCACCGTGGAAAGGCTGATTCCCATTCCCGGATTCATGTCAGACCCCACGGATCTTCCGGCAGGCTGCAAATTTGCCGACCGGTGCAGCCGCTGCATGGA
>CAJTOT010000018.1:73347-76718 GCA_910577935.1 uncultured Hungatella sp.
TGTGTACACGGAAGGCAGCCACAGCATCCGCTGTTATCTGTATGATGAGAAGGGAGGAGAATGAGCATGGGCGCGCAGATACCCCTGATCGAGACAAAAAACCTGAAAAAATATTTTAACACTCCCAGAGGGCTTCTCCATGCCGTGGACGACGTGAATATCTGCATCGGGGAGGGAGAGACCCTTGGAGTCGTAGGAGAATCCGGCTGCGGCAAATCCACCCTTGGGAGAACCATCATGCGCCTTCTGGACGCCACGGAAGGGGAGGTGCTGTACAGAGGGGAAAATATCCTGGATTATGACAAGAAGCAGATGAAAAAAATGCACACCAGCATGCAGATGATTTTCCAGGACCCCTTTACCTCCCTGAATCCCCGTCTCTCTATCGGGGAGATCATCGCCGAGCCCATGAAGGTGGCCCGGAACGTGAAGGGGAAAGGGGCCATGAAAAACCGTGTCCAGGAGCTGATGGACATGTGCGGTCTCCCGGACCGTTACTACAACACATACCCTCATGAGCTGGACGGCGGAAGGCGGCAGAGAGTGGGTCTGGCCAGAGCCCTGGCCCTGGACCCCGGCTTTATCGTCTGCGACGAGCCTGTGTCCGCCCTGGACGTGTCCATCCAGGCACAGATCATCAACCTGCTCATGGACCTTCAGGACCAGAGAGGGCTGGCTTACATGTTCATCACCCATGACCTGTGCGTGGTCCGCCACATCAGCGACTACATCGCGGTCATGTATCTGGGGCAGGTGGTGGAGTATGCCCACAGGGATGAACTGTTCGCCCGCCAGTGCCACCCCTACACCGTGGCGCTCCTGTCTGCCATCCCCACGCCGGACTTAAGCAGGAGAAACAGAGAGCGGCATCTGCTCCAGGGGGAGGTGGGTAATCCTGTGAACCCGGAGCCGGGATGCAGGTTTGCCTCCAGATGCAAGTACGCCACAGAGGCATGCAAGGCGCCCCAGGAGCTTAAGGAGGTGTCGGAGGGACATTTTGCAAGGTGCCATATGGCGGGGAATTTTTAGAAGAGAGGCCAGACTGCAATTCTGTCGGCCCTGAAAAAGGGGCTTCCTGGTAGTGTGAGAGGCTTCTGTGGAGGTGGCGGGGGCTGAGAAAGTGAATTGATGGGGCATAGATGGATTTGTGTGTGAAAGGAGAGTGAACTATGGCCTGGTGGCTTGAAAATAATATACGGATGATTCAGAACAATATACGGGATATAGATGCCAGGATCGATATTGACAGACATATAGAGTGGCTGAAGAGCTTTGACGTGAACACGCTGCAGATCGGATGCGGGGGCATCACGGCTTTTCACCCGTCGAAGCTGGATTTCCAGTGGAAGAGCCCTTACATGACCGGAGATTTTTTTGGAGAAATGCTGGAGAAATGCCATGCCAACGGTATCAGGGTCATCGCCCGGTTTGATTTCAGCAAGACCCATGAGAGCTTCTATGAGAACCATAAAGAGTGGTATTTTAAGGGACTGGACGGGCAGCCGGTGAGATATCATGACACGGTGGCCACCTGCGTCAACGGCGGGTATCAGAGGGAGCGCTCCCTGGATATTCTCCGGGAGGTTTTGGAGAAATATCCGGTGGATGGCATTTTTTTCAACATGTTCGGATATATCACCTTCGACTACAGCGGCAACTATGTGGGAATCTGCCAGTGTGACAACTGTAAGAGGAGATTCCGGGAGATGTACGGGGAGGAGCTTCCCGTAAAGGAGGACTTAGAGGACCCGATATTTAACAAGTACATAGAATTTAAAAACAGAACCGTGGACGAGATGCTCACCAAGATTCATGACCTGGCAAGGAGCATCAATCCGGAGTGTGCGGTGAGCACCTACGCCACCACAGGAATCGACATCGTGCGCAACGAGTCCAACTCGGCGGTGGACAGGCCGCTGCCCTTCTGGATCTACAACAGTTCCGACAATGTAGGGGAGATTGAGGGGAGCTATGACGACAAGGTATCGTCCAACTGCTGCATCAACGCGGTGGACCTGCCATATCGGTTTATGGGAGTGTCGGACCAGCTGAACCAGATCCGCCTCTACGGGGATATGGCCAACGGCGGCGGGCTGGACTGGTGCATTATCGGCAATTTCGACGACTATCCGGACTGCGAGAATTTTGATTCCGTCAGGAAGATTTTTAAACACCACAAGATGTATGAAGAGTACTACGGTCATTTTAATCCCAAGACCAAGGTGATGCTGGTGAAGGAGGGGAACAGAAAGGCTTTGTGCGCGGAGTACCGGGGCGTGTTCCGCATGCTGAAGGAAGAGCATATTCCGTTTACCATCGTGGGGGCAGGGGCTCTGGAGAGCAAGATCGGCGAATTTGACGACTATGATTTTATCCTTCTGCCGGAGGTGCACAGGCTGCCGGACAAGGTGTGGGAGGCCCTTAAAAATACCAAAGCCTCTGTGGTGGCAAGCGGCATGACCATAGACCATGACGAGGAGAAGATGGAGGAGCTGTTCGGGACAAGGCTGGGAGAAAAAGTGACGGACGTGAGGGGAACCTACTTAAAGACCTGGCCGGAGGAGGTGTTCGGCGACTTGGCGCAGGTGAAGAAGCAGTGGGTGTTCCTGGACGGGCCTTACAGGAGCGCGGCTTTGTCGGAGGGGGCCAGAGGTGTGCTCCCCAGAGTGAAAAAAGCCATGTTCGGCCCGCCGGAGAGGTGTTACGGCCACGAGGACACAGAAGATTACATGGCAGTTATATATAAAGAAAAAAATGTGTACCTCCCCTGGACTCCGGGAACCCTGTACTACAAGCTGGGCTACGATGAGTTCAAGAAAATTTTCCTTGACCTGATGGCGGCGGTCAGGGAGCTTCCAAGAGTGTTTGAGACCAATGTTCCGGAGATGGTGGAGATGTTCTTTGCGGAGTGCGGGCCGTCGGTGTACATGCTGCAGCTGCTGAACCTCACCGGGTACAACGGGATGACGTTTTTTAAGCCTTATGACATGGAAAATCTCAGGATACGGCTTAAGGGCGTGAACCCTGTCAGTGTGGAAGAGATGACGCCGGAGGGGCTGGCGCCGGTGGAATACAAAGACGGGATTACCTGCTCCATGAAGGACGGAGAGCTGTACAAGGCGTGGATCGTGAGAGAGCAGCCGGCGGCGGCATGTGGCTGAGGAGAGGCGTGAGAGAGCAGCCGGCGGCGGCACGTGGCTGAGGAGAGGCGTGAGAAAGCAGCCGGCGGCGGCATGTGGCTGAGGAGAGGCGTGAGAGCACGGCCCGCGCGGCAGTCACGGATAAGAGAGGCATGGGAACACAGCCCATGGGGGCGGATTGGTCTGCCGGGCAGGCAGAGTCAGAAGGCTCTGGATAAAGATTAATAAGCA
>CAJTOT010000019.1 GCA_910577935.1 uncultured Hungatella sp.
AAAAAGGTAGCTGATTGTCTGTTAAGATAATCGCTACCTAAAGGTAAACAATATTACATTTTGTATAAATTTATTATTTTCTATACCTCATTACTTAAAATACTGATTGCTATTTCCTTTGCCTTATTTCCTGATACTACTTCTCTATTTTGCATATCATCAAGATAAATTGCAAAGTAAATTTTATTATCACTTTTTTCAATATAGCCAACAAACCATGCTTTACCGTCAGTTCCCGAACCTGTTTTTCCATACAAAGAACCATTATCAAGTTCTGCTATATACATAATATTTTTTAATTCTTCCAAATTGTCAGTACTAAAATTATTCTTACTGCCAAAAATATAGTTCAGCATAACTACTTGTTGTTTTGGAGAAATTTCTAACGATGATTCTAACCAAAATCCATTAAGCTCTGGCAATGAATTAGTTTCACTTCCGTTCCATTCGGATATATCACAATTTCCATACTGTATTTCTTTCAGCAAAGCATGAATATTTTCTTGACCAACCATATCTACAACTTGCCGAAAATACCATACACATGAAGTTTCAAATGCTTCTTTTAAGGTTAAATTTGAATTCCATGTGTCAATGGGGTATTTTACACCACTATATTCCATTGTGGAAGTTTGGTTTTCAAGCACATTATTTTCCAAACCTGCCAATGCAGATATAATCTTGAATGTTGACAACGGCGAAACTTGCTTTTCACATTTCTCTTTGCCGTAAAGAAAATATGTGTCTGATGATTCATCATACATTACAGCACAACCGCTAATTCCTTGAAAGTAATCAGAATAATCAACAATATTATCTGTCACAATAGGTGTTTCATTTTCTTTAACGGTTTCCGTACTCTGTATACTTTGGTTTTCTTCTGTTTGCTGTTCTGCCGTAATAGCATTATCCTGTTGCTGTTCACTATTCATCTTTGAACAACCTGCAAGCATAACAGATAATAGCACTATCACTATACCTTTGGCTTTTTTCATGTTACCTCCTCTTATATATCCAACTGCTATGTAACTTTTTCATATTATCATATACCCACTTATATTTCTATAAAAAAATCCTTAATATTTTTTCCTTTATTTCTCTTAATCATCATCTGCCTTGCCCGTTCCCTCTGCTCGGTGCTGACTGTCCTCGGCTTTCGGTAACTGACGTGTGACTTCGGAAAGGAATAGGTCTTAGATACCTCGTCCTGCCCTGTCAGCTTGTATGTGTCTGGATAATCGGCAACAAGTGTGTCAAGTTTCCGCATGACTGCTTTATCTCTTGTGTAGAGGGTGGCGGTCTGTTCTCCTGCGTTATAATTGACAATCGTTTCCTGCTCGTATCGTGAAAGTTTCATAGCGCCATATCCCCCTTTCCTTTGCTGTGGGTTCTGTGCAGTTTTCCCTCGGCAACTGTCGGCTGTTTCGCCTGTTCCTTTGCTTTGGCTAACCTTGTCTTTATGGAGTTGTCACGCTCGGTCAGTTTCCATCTTTTGGTGGTGGCGGTCAGTTCCGCACACGTTTCTTCGGACAAGGCATTTAATTTCTTCAATGTGCCGCTTACTATCTGCTTTGTGTCGCTGTCCTTTATCTGCGGAAGAATAGCGGACAGACTGGCACACGTTTCCGCTTTGCTCTGTTCCCCAAACTGATAAATCAGATTGACTTCATCAGCGTTAAAAGGTATCTGAAAATTTGCGCCCTCACATAAACGCTCCACGCCCACGCACTTAGGGATATTTCTTGTCAGTTCGTAATTATCCCTTGCTGTGATTGTTCCATGACTGTCGGTCTGCCTTACCTCAACTTCGCACTGGCTTTTCTGCTCCAACACAAGCCACTGGTATTTACCGCTTTCTTTGGCAAATACAGTCTGATGCGCATTGGAATGTGTCTTGCTACGGATATATTTGTCTGTGGTGCTGTAATAATCTAAAATCTGCTGTTCCTGCTCCGTGTAGCGGCCCATATCCGCACCTCCTACTCCGGTTCTTCCCAGGGCTCCAGCCCCATCTCCTCCCAGGTGACGCCATAGGGGGCGCCCCCGGAGGTGTACCCGACGATATAAAAGAAGCGGTCATCCTGCTCCAGCAGTTTCTGCTGCTCCTGCGCCGCCAGCCTTGCCTTTTTCCGTTTCCGGGCGGCCCGCTTGATCGCCAGCTTCTCCAGTTCCGCGTCGGCGGGTATCCGCCCATGCTCTTTATAATGGGCGCAGACCACACCGAACATGACCTCGGATAAATCCATGAAAATCGCCTGCGGCGATGGGATTTTTGCCTGCCCCGGCCTAACAATTCACTCTCATCCCGTCATAGGCAGCGGTCATGCCGTGCTCCTCCGCAAACCGCTCCAGCTCCCTGTGGGTCATCCCTCCATTGTGCGAAAAGTGATTGATCACCTTCACTGTATGTTCATCAACACACCCTTTTTCCTCCAAAAGCCGAACAAATTTTATGTCATCCTCAAGCCCCATGTGATAGCCCTCTGTCTTCTGCCTTCCCATGGTGGCATCCATGGAAATCAGATCATATTTGCGGCTGTAGATGCACTCCCATGCCTCTCTGCTCAGATTTAACCCCGTGTCATGCCCATACAGCAGACACTTCCCATCCTTCTCAATGATATAGATCAGGCAGGTCTCCCGCTTGTCATGGTCCGCGGGCACAGGGATTATGTGATACCCGTCTGCCTCAAAATCGCCAAAGGGGCGCAGCCGGACAAACTTCACGCTGCCGTCAAGAGGATGAACCTTAAACCGATCGATGAGCACCGCGTCATAAAATCCTTTTTCCACCGCCTCATTTCCGTACACATGGAGCATCCCCCTGGCGTTGTGTCCGAAATGTTCGTGGCGGTGAATCAGTTCCACCGGGAAAAAATGATCCATGTGGGAGTGGGTGATCAGCAGGTGCTGAACCTTCCCAAGCTCCAGGGAATGGTTGAGCGCGTGGGTGTAGGTGTCCGGCGGAAAATCTATGAGAAGCTTCCTGTCAATCAACGACTGGGTTCTGGTCCGGAGTTCCTTTCCCCCCTCCCTCCTCGCGTTCCGGCAGAGGGCGCAGTCACAGAACAGAGCCGGCCAGCCTTCCGCCGCCGCTGTCCCCAAATATTGAATCTCCATCGTTCCTCCTGTTTCCTCCACATTTATGTGGTAGTCAAAATCTTATCCAGCTGCTTCACCTCTCCTGTCTTCACCAGCTCCACATGATTGGGGGCAGGCACAAGCACTGCCGTGGTCAGATCGTAACCGGCTTCCCTGATTCCCTCCATGTCGAACTCCAGGAGGCGGTCCCCCGCTTTCACCTTGTCGCCGGACTGTCTCAGAGGCGTAAAATGCTTTCCGTTCAGTTCCACCGTGTTGACTCCCACATGGATCAGGATCTCCACCCCGTCGTCGCTGACAAGCCCTATGGCGTGCTTGGTGTCGAAAAACATGGATATCTGTCCGTCAAAGGGCGCGACCACCTCCCCCTTGGCCGGAATAATTCCCACTCCCTCTCCCACGACTCCCGCCGCGAAGGTGGGATCTTGGATCTCTGTGTGGGGAATTGCCCTTCCTTCCACCGGGGCGTAGATGCAGCCAGGCTCTGTCTCGATTCTCAGCACGGGGCTTTCTTCTCCGGCCGGCGCGGTCTTGCCGTCTTTCCCCTTCTCCCTTTTCTCATTCTCCTTTTTCTCCTTCTGTCCAAAAACATTTCCCAGAAGCATAGTCGCCCCGAAGGCGCAGGCCATGGCGACAGCCATGGATACCATAAACTGCAGCATGCAGTCAGGACGGATGCAGATGACGCCGATGACTCCGCAGGGTCCCTGGGAAACGGACAACACATGCATGATCGTGGCGTAGGCAGCCCCGATGCCGCCGCCGATGAGCGCCCCGTAGAAGGGATATCTCAGCTTCAGGTTCACTCCGAAGATAGCCGGCTCCGTAATTCCCAGCAGAGAAGAGACGCCTGACGCGGAAGCCATGCTCTTCATCTTCGGATCGTTCTTAGTCCTGCACATCACCGCCAGAGCCGCCGCGCCCTGGGCGCAGTTGGCCGCCGCCACCACCGCGAAGGTAGGCGATCCGCCCAGTGTCCCGATGTTGGCAAGAATCTGGGTCTCCGCCGTCACCAGGCTGTGGTGCATGCCCGTGATAACCAGAAGCGGATATGTAACCCCATAGATCAGGCCGCCCAGCGCTCCCAGGTCAAAGAACAGCCACATCACCCCGTTGGTCATCATATCGCCCACGCCTCTCATCACCGGACCGATGAACAGGAAGGTCAGGGCTCCGGCGAGAAGCACTGACAAAAGCGGCGTGACAATGTTGTCCAGCATGGCGGGAACCACCTTCCGCAGCCTCTTCTCGATGACCGCCAGACAGAAGGAGGAGGCGATAACCGGAAGAACCGTCCCCTGATATCCCACCTTGGCCACGGAGAGGCCGAACATGTGCCAGTAGGGAACCGTCCCATCCAGCAGCGCCTGGCCGTAGCCGTAGCCGTTGAGCAGGTCCGGGTGAATCATGATGGCTCCCATAACCGCGCCGAGAATAGGCGTGGCGCCGAAAATCTTGGCGGCGGAGAAGCCGATAAGCACCGGCAGGAAGGTAAAGCCTGCATTGGAGAACAGATTCACCATCTCCGCGAAATCCCTGATAGCCGGGAACGCCTCCACAAGGGACTTGCCGGGGACAAACATGCCCTGGGCAGTCAGAATGTTGTTGATGCCCATGAGGAGACCGGAGGCCACAAGGGCAGGCAGGATCGGGACAAACACGTCTGCCAGGGTTTTCAGCAGCTTCTGGACAGGGTTCATCTTCTTTGCCGCCTGCTGTTTCAGCTCTTCCTTCGTCATCTCCGTGATGTGGGCGATCTGGATAAACTCCGCGTACACCTTGTTGACGATCCCTGTCCCCAAGATGATCTGGAACTGGCCGCCGTTGTTAAAATTGCCTTTCACAAGCTCAAGCTTCTCCAGGGCCTCCAAGTCAATCCTGGAATCGTCCTTTAAAACAAGTCTCAGCCTGGTGGCGCAGTGGGCGGCGCTGACGATGTTGCCCTCCCCTCCCACACAGTTTAAAATCTCCCGCGCTGTTTTTAAATAGTTGTCTTCCACGTTCTTCCTCCTCGTCTCACCGGCAGCCGCCTGCTGCCGGATATATTTTTATAGTGAGCGGCAAACATGTCTGTGTTTGTCGTTCACCGCAGACATCAGGGGCAGACTCGCCTGTCCGGGCATCACCGCCCCAGCCCTCTGTCCCCGGCATGAACCGTTCAGGGGTATCTGAACCGTCACCCTGGCATCATGCTTTACGCTTCTTCCCCGGATAAGCTGTACTTCACCACATTCATGCAGGCCGCCCCGTCACAGTCAAAGACAATCTCGTCCGCCTCCAGGGGCGTGTAGAACAGAGACGACATCACCTTCTCGCCGTCGTTGGCAAACACCTCCACGGAATATTTATCCAGGAGAATCCGAAGCTTCAGCACCTCCCCGCCGCCCTCCCCCTCCATGGGGGCAAGCTCCATCTTCCGCCGGCAGACCACATCCCGGTCGATCCCCGAATGGGTTCTGTCCACGGTCAGGCATCTCTTTTTGCGGCTGTACTGCACAAAGGTCTCATATTGATCACTCTTGGCGAACTGAATCCGGAAATGCTCAAAGTCAAAGCCGGTGATCTCCACCAGAAGCTCCGCCACCCGGCCCCGGATTCCCTCCAGACTCGTGGAACCTGCAACCGTCACATGGTCATGCCTTACAGGGTCTCTCCGATACGCCTCCAGCTCCCTCACGGGCCTCTGATAAATCCGCCCGTTTTCCATGGTCAGCTCCCTGGGAATCGTCATCATCCCCGACCACTGAAAGGCGGCCGGCGTGATGTTGGCGTCCCAGGACTGCATCCAGCCGATGAGAATCCGCCGGCCGTCCGGCGCCAGCAGAGTCTGGGCCGCGTAAAAGTCAAGTCCGTAATCCGCGGAAGTGACCTTCTCACGCCGAAACTCATGGGCGCTCTTATCATACTGCCCGTAGATGAAGATGGAGTTGTTCCCGTTGTGGAATTCCAGTCCCTCGGCCCTCATATCCTGGGGGGAAACCAGCAGAATCTGCCTGTCGCCCAGCGGGAAAAAGTCCGGGCACTCCCACATCCTTCCGTACCGGTTCCCGCTTTGATCCAGTACCGTCACATATTCCCACTCTTCCAGATCCTTGGAACGGTACATCAGAATCTGTCCGCTTCCGTCCCCGGCGCGGCTCCCCACTGCCAGGTAATAGCCATCCTCCTCCTTCCAGACCTTGGGATCCCGGAAATCCTCCAGGCTGCTCCCCTCAGGGGTGCTTTCCCCTGTAATCACGGGATTCCTCCCGCTCTTCACATAGTCTGCGCCGTCCCCCCTGGCCACGCACTGCACCTGCCTGTAATAGTGAAACCCGTCATCCAGATACCTGTCCATGACTCCCGTGTAGATGAGCACATGCTTCCCGTCCGCCTCGATGGCGCTTCCCGAATAGCATCCCCCCTCGTCGTAGGACTCGTCCGGCGCCAGCGCTGCCGGAAGATACTCCCACTTGATCAGGTCCCTGCTTGTGCAGTGCCCCCAGTGCATGGGCCCCCACTTCTTGCTGAAGGGGTGATACTGGAAAAACAGGTGGTACTGGCCCTGAAACACAGAAAAACCGTTGGGATCATTGATCCAGCCTGTGGGGGATGACATGTGAAAAACCGGACGTTCTTCCCTGGAGATATCGTGTATCTGCTTTCTCTCCATTCTCCTGACCTTTAAAAGCTGCGCGCTCACTGGCTTTTCCATACTCTGTCCTCCTGAAAGTAATCAGTTAAGTTACTAGTCAAGTAACCGGTAACTTTATGGTTCATATTTTATCACTGCCTCCCCTCATTGTCAATGTCCCATTTCCGTTTTGGCAGAATCCACGAACTCAAAGCCTGTTTTCTGTGCAACTCTCACAAAACCCGTGACATTACCGGTTACTCTTACATTTTTCCTCATTTTATGGTAAACTGTTCACATCAAGACAGAAGCAAAGGAATCAAGAAGCTATGGGAAAAAAGAACGTAACCTTCGATGACATCGCAAAGTACACCAACTTCTCAAAAACCACCATCTCCAGGTATTTCAACAATCCCGACTCCCTGACTCTGGAGAACCAGCAGATCATCGCCGACGCCCTGGAAGCCTTAAACTACAAGGAGAATAAGGTGGCGAGAATCCTGGCCAACGGAAAAACCGAGTTTGTGGGAATCATCGTCCCGGACCTGTACATGCACTACTATGCCCACATGCTGTCGGAGATTCTGGCCACCTACAAACAATTCGGTTACAAATTCCTGGTGTTTGAGGGCAGTCAGGACAAAGCCGTCGAGCAGCAGTACATTCAGGAGCTGCTGGCCTACAAGATCGAAGGGCTCATCGTCTTGAGCCACACCATCCCCTCAAAGGAGCTTGCCTCCTGCAACCTCCCCGTCGTCACCATTGAGCGGGAGGATCAATATACCTGCAGCGTCAACACGGACAACTATATGGGGGCCGTGCAGGCCACAAGCCTGCTGTGCAAGAACAACTGCGACATCCTGTTCCACCTAAATCAGCAGGTGTCGCGGACAACCCCCGGCTATAAGAGAATCCAGGGATTTCTGGACACCTGCCGGGAACATGACTGGCCCCACAGGCTGATTCTCACTGCCTTCGGCAAAACCTACAGGGAAAATGAAAAGCGGATCGGAGAAATCCTTCAGGAGCTGGAGGAAGACTATAAAGGCAAAAAGAAAGGGATTTTTGTGTCCAACGACACCCACGCCAACATTCTCTTAAACCTGATCATACGGAAATACGGCAGACTGCCGGAGGAGTACCGGATCGTGGGGTTTGACGACTCTCCCATCGCCAGCTCCGCCATCGTTCCCATCAGCACCGTGGGACAGCAGATCGGAACCATCGCGGGCCAGGCCATGGAGCTTCTGGTGGCGCAGATGAACGAGCGCAAAAAAAGAAAACCGGTTCCCCTAAAGGAACCGATTCACCAGGTGGTCACTCCTGTTCTGAAACGCAGGGGGACGACGGATTAGTGTACTGTCCGGATTATATTCAGCCAAATGGGTCTTCCATATAATTCTCTCAGGAGGAGAAAAGATGGTTATTGTCAGCCATCTTTTTTCTTTTTTAACATTTCAGATCACCTTCCTCACGTATCATCTGCAGGGTCTCCCCTTCATCATATTCTGTAATACACAAATCCTTCACCGCCGCCCTGCTGTCCTTCCCTCCGGCAGGTTTGGCTTCATCTGAAACTGAGAAGGAGTCATCCCTGTGATCTGACGGAAACACTTGGCGAAATGGCTCTGGGAGCAGAAGCCCAGGGAACTCCATATCTCATTCATGCAGTACCCTCTCCTCGACAACATGAGCCGGGCATGGTTGATCTTTTCCTTTAAAATCCATCTGTGGACGGTCTCCCCCGTCTCCTTTTTGATGGTGTGGGAAAGATGGCTTTTGCTGATGCACAGGGCATCGGCGATATCCTGAATATTCAATGGCTCGCAGATATGAACCTTTATGTATTTTCGAAACCTTGTAAAAACCGGCGACAGGGAGTCATCCCACATTGTGTCGTCGATCATCCGGGCAAAATCCGCTAAGTATTCTTCACTGAGCTTAACCAGCATCCATGGCGTGGACGCCTTCTGAGATCGGATGATGCACTTCTCAAATGCCTTGTCGATGGTTATGTTCGGCACCTCCACCTTCTCCGCGATCTTCACCGCCTCTACCCATGACACCATACATACCCTAAGCGCGTATGCCCTGTCTTCCATAAACAGCTGCTTGCACACCGCCCTCTTCTCCTCTTCGCTGCAGTAATTCTGAATAATATCCGCTCTGCCCTGGCGGACACATTCAAGCCAGAAATCAAATAGATTGTTGTCTGAATCAAAGTATGCCATTATCTCATTTCCGGAACTTTTCATCGGGACACCTCTTGCGGAAACTAGTATTTTGTTGTTTCGAGTTGTTCATATGCCAATCATATTTTACATTTGCACCAAATAATATATCACTTATCTTATTTTATGTCAATTATTTTTTCGTTCTTGATTTTACTTCTGCACAAATACTGCGACAGTCAGGGACTGGGCTGTTACAGTCCAAATCTCTCGCCGCGCCCGGAGACAGGACGGTTCTGACATTTTTGATACATTGTGTTACAAATATCATCGGTTACGGCTGTTTTTATGTTTGACGCCCTCCAAAGGGTACATTATAATAGTCGTAACTCCCCCCTTGTCACGGGAGCATCATTTTACATTAGCGAAAGGGAACACATTATGGCAAACAAGGTTACGATACAAGATATCGCCAACGCCCTTGGCATTTCCCGGAACACCGTTTCCAAGGCCATTAACAATACAGGAGTCCTGGCAGACGCCACGAGAGAAAAAGTTTTAAAAAAGGCAGCAGAAATGGGATATAAACAGTTCTCCTATTTCACCGCCGCCAACCTTGATAAGCAGGAAGCTTTTGTTCAGAATTCCGCGAAAGCAGGTGAAATTGCCCTTCTTACCACGGTTTTTTGGGGAAAATCTTACTTTATATCTACGATTGTGGACACATTTCAGAGGGAGCTTTCCCGTTTTGGCTACCGCCTCACCATGCACCGGGTCCTGGACCGGGAGGTTGAGGACTTAAAGCTACCCGATTCCCTGGATTCCGCCAGAATCTCCGGACTCCTGTGCTTTGAGATGTTTGACGACAGCTACTGCCGGATGCTCTGCGGCCTTGGCATCCCTGCCCTCTTCGTGGACGCGCCTGCTGAAAGCCTGGGCAGGCCCCTGAAGGCAGACCGCCTCCTGCCTGATAACCAGTCTGATATTTGTGCATTTGTAACAGAAATGGTCCGCAGAAACAAACGGAGCATCGGTTTTGTCGGCGAATGCCGCCACTGCCAGTCCTTTTTTGAGCGGTATACAGGCTACCGGACGGCCCTGCTCCTCTCGGGCCTCCCCTCTATGGAGGAGTACTGCATCCTCGGAAACAAAGAGGGGGTGAAAAATCCGGACTCCTCCGATTATCAGGAATACTTAAGTCTGCAGCTCCGGAATCTGAAAAAACTTCCTGAGGTCTTTGTCTGCGCCAACGATTTTGTAGCCGTGGATTTTCTGCAGGTCCTGAGAAAATCGGGAATCTCTGTTCCCGGGGATGTATACCTGTGCGGTTTCGATGACGCGTCGGAATCCAGGATGGTGACACCCTCCCTGACCACCATCCACATACACGGGGAGACCATGGGGCTGTGCGCCGTGCATCTGCTCATGTCCCGCATCCAGAACCCCTCCATGAACTTCCGCACCGTCCACACGGAGACCCGGCTGGTGTTTCGGGAGTCCACAGAGGACAGCCCCGTCTGAGAACCGGACTCACTCCGCCGCAAGATCATATTTCGTGATATCCATCACCGCCTGGCCGTCCGCGAAGAACGAGATGCCGTCCGCGGACAAATCCGTGTACATGGTCACGGAAAGTACCTGCTCCCCGTCGTTTACAAAAATCTCCGCGCTGAAGGAGTCCAGGATGACTCTCAGCTTCAGCTCTCTGCCCCCGCCTCTCACAAGACACCGGCGCTGATGGACAATAGCTCTTCTGGAACCGGAAAATTTTCTGTCGATTTTTAACACGGATTCATGGGGGCGGAAGCTGAGGGAGGTCCGATACCGGGCATCCTGGGCAAAACGGAGGGCAAATTTCTGGTAGGGTCTCTCCTCCTCCTGAAGCCGGACCGTGAGCTCCAGGTCCACCCTCCGCCCCTGTATCCCGTCCAAACGGATTTCCCCTGACACAGGCACATTCTCGTATGCCACCCTGTTCTTCCTCATGGCCTCCAGTTCCCTCACAGGCTTCTGGTACAGCCTTCCGTCCCTGACAGACAGCTCCCTGGGAAGACTCATCTGGCCGAACCAGGGTTCCTCCGGCGTCCTGATTCCGCAGGCGTCCCAGTTCTGCATCCAGCCGACCATGATTCTCCGCCCGTCTGGAGCCTCCACAGTCTGAGCGGCATAGAAATCAATTCCATAGTCAATGGACTGATCCTGTTCCTCCTTGAAGGTGTCCGTCTCCTGGTCATAGCTGCCGATGAGGCATAGGGTTCCGTTCCCGTTGTGATACTCAAACCCCTCAGGCAGCATGTCCTGGGGACTGACCAGCAGCACCCACTTTCCATCCAGCTCAAAAAAATCCGGGCATTCCCACATGGTTCCGAAGCGATTTCTGTTGGAAATCAGAACGCTTCTGAACTTCCACCGGAATCCGTCAGGGCTTGTGTACAGAAGAATCTGACCGCTTCCGTCCGCCGACCGGTTCCCCACCACGCAGCTGTAGCTTCCGTCTTCCCTCCTCCACATCTTGGGATCTCTGAAATCGATTCTGCTGCCCCCTTCTGGAAGATCCTTCTCATCCAGCACCGGATTGCCCTCGTACTTTTCATAATCTGTTCCGTCACCCACGGCAAGACACTGTGTCTGTACTTCTCTGACTGCCCCGTCTGCCCCTCTCTCTCTCAGGACCCCGGTGTACATTAACAGGTGCCTTCCGTCCGCAAGGGTGACTCCGCTTCCGGAAAAACAGCCGTCCCTGTCATAGAAGGAATCCGGCGCCAGAGCCGCCGGCAGATACTCCCACCGGAGAAGGTCTCTGCTCACCGCGTGTCCCCAGTGCATAGGCCCTGTGTGGGAGCTGTATGGGTGATACTGGTAAAACAGATGATAGGTTCCGTTGTACACGGAAAATCCGTTGGGATCGTTCATCCAGCCGACGCGGGTGGACAAGTGAAACACCGGCCTGTCCTCCCGGCGGATCATGCTCTCGGAGGCCTCCTCGTATTTTCGGGCCTCCCGCAATGTCTGACTAGTCATATAATTAAACCTCCATTTCCGATGAACACGCAATGAGACTGGAATGTCCCCAGTCTCACCGCGTTTTCCAGATACAATTATTTCACCGCTCCTGAAGTCACGCCTTCCACAATATAGCGCTGCAGCAGCATATACAAAATCAGGATGGGCAGCATGGCCAGCAGCAGAGCCGCCATGACCAGTCCGATATCCGTGGAATAGGTTCCATAGAATACCTGGGTGGCGATGGGTATGGTGTACAGCTCCTTCTTCGCCAACACCAGGCTCGGAAGAAGATAATCGTTCCAGAAGCCCATGGCGTCAATGATGGCCACCGTGGCAATGGTGGATTTCAGAAGCGGAAACACGATCATCCAGTAAGTCTGCCAGCGGGTGCATCCGTCGATGGTGGCCGCCTCCTCAAGAGCCACGGGAACATTGGTCTTGATGGCTCCATGGAACATGAAGGTCGCCATGGACAGGGAAAAGCCCACGTGCATAAAGATCAGGGTGGCCCTGTGGTTCAAGATACCCAGAACGCCTCCGTACAAGGACACCATGGGGATCATGAGAACCTGAAAAGGGATCACCATGGACGCGATCATCATTCCCATCAGCGCCCCGCAGGCTTTCCAGTTGTTGCGCACGATGACAAAGGCAGTCATGGAGGCGAACAAAATGGTAAGCACTGTGGAGCAGACGGTGATGATGGCGGAGTTGGCGAAGGAGCGGCCGAAATTCATCTTCTTCATGGCTTCGGGAAAGTTTGCCATGGTAAAGCCGTGGGCTCCCACGAAAGCCAATGGGTCTGAGGTGATATCCGCTTTTGTCTTGAACACGTTGATCACCACCAGGACAAACGGAAAGATAAAGCACACAAACAGGAGTATGAGGATTATAATCTTAATCCCATGGTTAATCTTTTTATTGCGGGCAGCTTTTTCATTTGCGCTCATTATGCCGACACCTCCCCTTTCTTACCTACATATACCTGAATCACGCCTACGACGGCGCAGACCACAAACAGGATCAGGGCCTCCGCCTGGCCGACTCCGAAATTCTTATATGTAAACGCCTGATTGTATACATGCATTGCCGCCATGACCGAGCTGTTAAAGGGTTCGCCGTTGGTCAGGGAAAGGTTCACGTCATAGACCATAAAGCATCTGGTGACAGTCAAAAACAAGCACTGTACAAAGGAAGACATCATAAGGGGCACCGACACATACACGATGGACTGTGTATTGGTACAGCCGTCGATCCTGGCCGCCTCCAGCACATCCTCCGACACGCTCATGAAGCCCGCCACATAGATGAGCATCATATAGCCGGCATACTGCCACACCGAAACGATAATCAGGCACAGCATGGCTCCCCCTGTGGTTGCCAGCCAGGAAGTGGACAGGGGCCCGATGGAAAAGGAATTTCCCAGAGCCACAAAGGCGCGGTTAAACACGAATTTCCAGATATAGCCAAGGACTATACCTCCGATCAGGTTGGGAGTAAAGAAGCCTGCCCGGAAAAAATTCTGTCCCTTCACGCCGCTTGTCACCAAAAAAGCAAGGATAAACGCCACCACGTTCACCAGAATCACCGCGATGACGGAGTACAAAAACGTCCTCCCCATCGCCTGCCAGTAAGCGCCGTCAGCAAACGTAGCCCCATAGTTTGCAAGTCCCACAAAGGGTTTCTCTCTCGAGACGCCGTCCCAGCTTGTCAGCGTCAGATAGATACCATAGATAAACGGCACGATAACCACGGCGACAAAGACCGCCGTCGTCACTCCGGCAAACATGAGAAACTGTTTGCATTTATAGGACATGGTACTTGTCTTCATAGTTGAATGTTCCCCCTTCATTTTGCCACCACCGCCTGAACCTGTCAGGCATGGTTCATAGTTAGTGTTCCACAGGAGTCGTGGATGACCAGTAATTTTCAATCTCCGCAGCCAGCCCCGCGCGGTCTATCTGGCCGGCTAAGTATTTCTGGAAGGCGGCTCCGCACAGCGAGAAGTGGTCATCAGGCAGGTAATTGTAGTTGTCGATGAGATTTCCTGCGTCCGCGTAGGACTTTACAGAGACAGACAGCGGGTCCAGTCCTGCCGCGTCGATGTTGCTGTAGGCGGGAACAAGGGCGCATTTCTCTGTCAGGAAGGAGTTGCCGGCCTGGTCAAACACCAGCCAGTTTAAGAAGTCCTTCGCCGCCTGGCGCTGTTCGTCCGAGGTGTTCTCCGAGGAATCGATAAAGAAATATTTGGAGCCGCCGCCCACCAGCTTCTTGTTGCTTCCGTCCGAGGTGTTCTCCGGCACCGGCATGATTCCCATATTCTCGGAGTACTCATAGGCGTTGATCATGGACCAGTCCCAGTTGCCGCCGAACATAAAGGCGATCTCACCCTCCGCCAGCTTCTGTTCGGAAACCTCGCGCTCTGCCGCGATGGCGGAATTTGCCGCGTAATTGTATTTCATCATGGTGTCAAAGTAGTCCATCTTCCCGTTCCACTTGGCGTTGTTGGCCAGGTCGGCGGTTCCCGCGTGGAGGGAACTGATAAATCCGTCTACGTCATCCTGCGTCTCATACACTTCCGACAGGAAATGGCCTGCCAGGGACCAGTCCTCCTTCATGATGCCAGTGGGAGTCTCCATGCCGCCGGCTGCCAGCTTCTCCAAAAGTCCCTGGAACGCGTCCAGCGTGGAGTAGTCATCGGGATTAAAGGGCTCTCCCGTGATTTTTTCGATTGCCTCCCCGTTATAAATCAGTCCTCTGGCCTCCACGCATACAGGGAAGCCCACAACCTTGCCGTTTACAGAAAGAGCATAATTGGTATTGTCGATCCACTTCTCACCGGTCATGTCAATGGCATGGTCCTCCGCCAGAGAATACACATCCTTGGCGTCCACCATGGAAAGGGTGTAGGGATCATTGGAAGAATACTTGGTGGCCAGATGAGCCGCCACCGTGTCGTTGGAATAGTAAACCTCCACCCCCACGCCGGTTGCTTCGCTGTACTCCTTGGCCATCTCCTCAAATTGAGCCTGTACCTCAATCTTTGAGTTGAAAATGGTGATTGATACCCCCTTACTGTCCGCCCCCGCGCCGCTGTCGGCGGCAGAACCGCCACATGCTGTAAGGGATGCCGTCATGACGGCTGCAAGCGCCCCTGCAAGTAACCTCTTTTTCATATCGAATTTCCTCCTTAATGAAAAATATTTTGTCATTCAGGTTTTCTGCTGTCTGTTCACCCCTTTTGTGCAAAAAGCCTTTTATTTATCTTATTTTGGTGTGATTTCACTGAGAAAACCAGAATTATGTATAAAAATATAACAAATATATGGGGAGTAATTCGATAATATTTCTGCAACATTTATCACATTTGTGCAAAAGATATGAATCCATGTAAGAAAATTTCAAGAAACGGGAGGTAATCCAAGATTCCCATACAGGGATGAAGAAGTAAGACGATCCAGCTCGTCCCCTATTGATTCAGCACAGGAAGCTTGGACTCCTCATTGAAGAATATAACAAATCTCAGCCTTGTTTTCTATAATAATCCTGCAATCTCTGGTACATACATGCAAAACAAATCAGATCTATTGACACATGGCCGGTTCCTTTTTAAAATGAAGCAAATCCGCTTATTCAAATTTTTCAGAGGGGGACAGATAAAAATGGCTTGCAAAAAAGACGGGCACGCGTCTGTATGGCAGGAGCTGCTTCGGGACTGGCGCACCTTGAAGAGACTTCACGGAAAGCAGAGACTGGAGTTTCTGTGGGATTACTATAAATGGAGGGTCATCGCGTGTGTCTGCGCCATAGCGGCGGTCTCAACCTTTGCCTCAATCTTGTGGGAGGGCCAGAAGCCATGCCGTCTGCGCGTCTGCGTGGCGCTGAATACCGCGGCGGACTGCAGTGAATGGTTCTCCTCGTTTATCGGGGAGCTCCAGGCCGACGGAAAAGCCGGAACCGTGGACATTAATTTTGACCAGACCTTCGACTGCAGCAGTGACTTCCATCAGGTCCAGCAGCTGGAAATCATGTCCTTCGTCTCCTCCGGGCAGATGGATGCCGCAGTCTGCGGCGAGGACATGTACCGCTATCTCCTGGAGCTCAACGCCTGCCTTCCCCTGGACCAGGGCCTTCCGGAGGAGCTGTACAAAGCCTTGTCTGCCGGGGGAAAGCTGGTTCGCGGCACCGCCGGGCTCACCGAAGGGCATAATATCCCTGCCGCCCCTGAGGAGAGGGCAGAGGGATATTATGCCGTCGATCTGACAGACAGCGCCTTCGGGGAGCTGTACAATCAGACAGAAACCGGACCGGAGCCCTTATACGCAGTCATCATCTCCAATACGGAACATCTGGAGGAATGCCAACGTTTGATTGAAAGTCTGACGGAGACATAAGCGTGTTACATCTTTTCTCCCGGCACCACGGGAACCGCGCCTTCGGGCACGGGACAGAAATACCCCTGATACCGCTTCATCTTTTTCTCAAACTCTTCCTTCGCCGCCGCTAAGATCTCCGGCTTTTCTATCAGATCCACAGCCGCGGCCGCCAGAACCTTCCCCGCCAGGAGCATGGCCTTGTGGGCGATGGATGTCTTCCCGCAGGACACGTTCTGCCAGGAATGCCCCGGCGCCTGGGCCGGGTAGGCGGCCGTGTTGATCTGGGCCGTGGGCACGCACCAGCTTACATCCCCCACATCCGTGGAGCCCATGCGGGGCTTCTCCGAATACAGGTAGGGAATCAAAAAGTCGTTCATGGGCCTGGTGCCGTGGCAGGATTTCTCATCAACAAACTGATAGATGTCATCGTCCTCATCTGTGGCGGCTCCCGGCAGATCCTTATTTTTCACCTCCACAGAATCATAGAGGGCCTGGGCAAAGGCCATCTCCTCCTCCGTGTACACCGGCATATCCGCCTGGCTGAAATTCTCCCACAGAAGCGTCTCCAGAACCTTGTTGGGCACCGTGTTGGAACACCCGTCGATAAACCGCTTTTCCATGGTGGTGTCCGTCATCATGGCGGCCGCCTGGGCTATCCGGTCCACCCTCTCCTGGAGGGCTATGGCGTCCCTCGCCCAGATGGACCGCACCATGTAGAGCACCTGAGCCCTGGGCTGGACCACGTTGGGGGAATCTCCCCCTGCGTCGGTGATGGAGTAGTGAATCCTGGCCGTATCCGGCATGTGCTCCCTGAGAAACTGCACGCCGATGTTCATCAGCTCCACCGCGTCCAGGGCAGAGCGGCCGAACTCCGGCGCCCCCGCCGCGTGGGAAGCCACCCCGGTAAATTTATATTCCGTCTGGATACAGGTATTGCAGGTTCCGGAAGTCACCTGGTTCACATTGCCCGGATGCCAGGTAAGGGCCGCGTCGCACTCGTCGAACACTCCGTCTCTGGCCATGAACGCCTTGGTGGCCGCCCCCTCTTCTCCCGGGCAGCCGTAGAGGATAACTCTTCCGCTCCCCTCCCCCTTTTCCTCCAGATACTTTTTCACGGCAAAAGCGGCAGCCATGGCTCCCGCTCCCAGGAGGTTGTGGCCGCAGCCGTGGCCGTTGCCGTCCGCCACCAGCTCCTTTCTCACGCTGGCCCCTGCCTCCTGGGAGAGTCCTGTGAGGGCGTCGTACTCCGCCAGAATCCCGATTACCGGCTTTCCGGAGCCATAGGAGGCCCGAAACGCGGTATCAATGCCGGCAAAGGGGTGCTCCACCTGAAAGCCCTCCTCCTTAAGCACCTCGGCATACAGCTCTCCCGACTGAAACTCCCTCAAGGAAAGCTCCGCGAACTCCCAGATCCGATCCGACGTGTCGATGATCACATCTGCCTTTTCGTCAATATACGACAATATGTTTTTCTTGTTCTCAGTCATGTTTATCCTCTCATTTTCTCCATATCCGCTGCCGCTTCCGGCGCGCTGCGCCGGAGGCGGTTCTTCTGCTTCTCGGTCAGCTCCCGCCCGCCTCTTCCAGGCTCTTAGTACAGCACCTTGCTCAAAAATTCTTTCGTGCGGGGGTTCTGAGGATGGTTGAACACCTCGTCGGGAGTCCCTTTTTCCGCGATAATTCCCCCGTCCATAAACAGAACCCTGTTGGACACTTCCTTGGCAAAGCCCATCTCGTGGGTCACGATCACCGTAGTAAGCCCTGTCTTCACCAGGTCCTTGATAACCAGAAGCACCTCCCCCACCATCTCCGGATCCAGGGCTGAGGTGGGCTCGTCAAACAGCATCACGTCCGGCTCCATGGCCAGCGCCCGGACGATGGCGAGACGCTGCTTCTGTCCTCCGGACAGCTTCTTGGGGTACTGGTTGATCTTGTCGGAAAGCCCCACCCGCTCCAGAAGCTCTCTTGCCATATCGTCCGCCTCCGCCTGGGTCTTCTTTCCCAGGAGCACCGGCGCCAGGGTGATGTTCTTTCCCACCGTCAGATTGTTGAACACGTTAAAATGCTGGAACACCATGCCCATCTTCTGGCGGTGCACGTTGATGTCCACCTTCTTGTCCGTGATATCCGTCCCCTCAAAGTAGATATGGCCGCCGGTGGGCACCTCCAGAAGGTTCAGACATCTGAGAAACGTGCTTTTCCCGCCCCCCGAAGGGCCGATGATGGACACAACCTCTCCCTTTGAAATATGCTCCGTCACTCCCTGAAGCACCTGGAGGCTGCCGAAGGATTTATGTAAGTCCACTACCTGGATCAGTTGGTTTTCATCGTTCACTTGCGTTCATCCTCCTTTCAAGCAGGGCGATCAGCTTGGACATGACAAAGGTGACAAGGAAATAGATAATGCCCACAATGGTCAGCGGCTCTAACACCCGGTAGGTAATTCCCTGGATGGTCTTAAACTGGGTCATCAGCTCTCCCACAAAGAAGGTGGAGGCCAGGGATGTCTCCTTGACAATGGCCACAAACTCGTTGCAGAGAGCCGGAAGAATGTTCTTCACCGCCTGGGGAAGCACGATGTGGATCATGGTCTGCCTCCCGTTGAGTCCCAGGGAGCGCGCTGCCTCGGTCTGCCCGAAATCCACCGCCTGGATTCCCGAGCGGATGATCTCGCACACATAGGCCGTGGAGTTGACGCAGCAGGCGATGAGCACGCACTGGAACTCTGTAAGCTCCAGAAAAGGCACCCACTGGGGCAGCATAAAATAAAAGAAATACAGCTGAAGGAGGATGGGAGTCCCACGGATCACCTCCACGTAAACCGCCGCTATGGCGCCCAGAGGGCGGAACCTCCCGATTCCCCATTTACTCCGGCGCATCAGCGCCATGACGGCGCCGAACACCGTGCTCAACAGCACCGTGAGAAAGCCCATAAAGAGGGTCATTCCCAAGCCTTCCAGAAACAGCTTCCAGTACTGGTTCCAGAGTTTAAACATGACACTGAAAAATTCCATTCAGTTAAAGCTCCCTTCTAGTATGTCTCTCTAGTGTGTCTCAATTCCCAGAGAATCCGCCAGCGCCTTGGCATCCGTCTTCCACTCTTCATAGAGGCCGCTCTCGTTGACCTGGGCGAGAATCTCGTTGACAGCGTTCAGCAACTCGTCGTTGCCCTTCTTCACCGCCACCACATTGCCGTCACTGTCATAGGCAAACTTGAACTCCGCCATGGCCAGCTCCGGGTAGGTCTTTACCAGCGACTCGCCGTTGTCCCCGGACACCGCCACCGCGTCCACCTTTCCCGTGGTCAGCATCATGACTCCGTCCGTCACCTGGGTCACGATCTGAATCTGGACATCTCCCGGAAGCTGTTCCTGGACCAGGGTATGCTGCAGAGAAGCGTTCTGGGCGGCGATCTTCTTGCCCGCGAAGCTCTCCGCGCTGTCGTAGTCGGAAGCCTGATCCTTCAGCACCAGAAGCCCCTGTCCTGCCGCGGAGTTCACGTTGTAGCGGTCGGAAAGGCCAAGGGCCTCGGCCCGCTGCTCCGTGTAGGCGAAACCGGAAATTCCGATATCGATGGTCCCGGAAGCCAGAGCCTGCTGAATGGCAGAAAACTCCATGGGCTTGATCTCCAGCTCCACTCCCAGCTGCTGGGCGATATATTTTCCAAGCTCAATATCGGACCCCACATACTCTGTGGTTCCGGAGCTTACATCCTTGAACTCCCACGGCGCGAAGTCCGGAGCCGTGCCCATCACCAGCTTTCCCGCCGCCTTGATCTTGGCGACGGCGCCGTCGGGAGCAAAGTCCCCCGCCAGGGAAGAGCCTGCCTCGGCCTGGGAAGCATCTGCCGCCGCTGCGCTGTCCGATACTGCCGCTGCAGTTTCCGTTCCCGCCGCTGCGGTGTCCGATGCCGTCTGGGAAGAACTTCCCTGGCATCCGGTTAATGCCGCAAAAGTCAATGCTGCCGCTGCTGCCAATACAAATTTCTTTTTCATAATATCCTCTCCTTTTCGCGGCGCAGGCCGCGGTTCCATGTAGTTTTTCGCAGCAGTTCACACCGCTGCTATTTTAATAACATGATGCCAGGGTCAAAAGGTCATGTATGACATGCTTGCATGTCAATACATGACTTTGGGACCCGCAGGCATCAGGGGGCAAAAAAACTTTTGACCCCAACATCATAGCATGGATTATATTGCATAAATATTCTTTTGTAAAGAGTTTATATGAATATTTTTGCTTTTTATGTATATTTAATCATTCCGCAGACCGCATTCACCTTTCATTTGTCATCTTTCATAAAACATACCCGTATTTCAACCCGGTTTTTATGCCATCCGGTTGTATATCTCTTCATCAAGCTTGCCCTCGCTTCTCGCCACACAGATGCTGGTCACCGCGTCCCCCACCACGTTCAGGGCCGTCACAAGCATCTCGATGGGTCTGTTGATCGCCAGAATCAGGGAGTAGGCAAGCAGGGCTCCTTCGTTGACAAAGCCTACGCCGGACAGGATGGTAAACAGCACGATGGCCCCCGCTCCCGGAGCTGCCGGAGTTCCCGCCGAGGCGATGAGGGCAAGGACGGCGACCACCACCAGCTGGGTCAGGCTGATCTCATAGCCTGCGCATCCGGCGATGAACACGGTGGCGATCACCTGCATGATGGCGGTTCCGTTCATATTGATGGTCATTCCCAGAGGCAGCACAAAGGAGGCGATGGTCTCGTCCACGCCGAAGCCCTCTGTGCAGGTCTGGTAATTGAGAGGCAGAGCCGCGGCGCTGGAGGAGGTAGAGAAACCGAAGACCGCCACGTTGCTTATCTTCTTCAGGAAAATAACAGGGTTCAGCTTTGCCCCCAGCGCCACCACCAGGGGATATCCTGCGAGCAGGAACACGAAAAGCATGGCCACGGCCACCACCATGTAGGCCAGGGCCGGTTTCAGATAGTTGATTCCGTAGGTGGCAAAGGTTCTCGCCAGAAGGACGAAGACCGCCAACGGGGCGAACCGGGTGACCACATAGTTAAGAAATACCACCACCACGTCGTTGACCTCCTGAATCAGGGTCTTCAGCGTCTTTGTCTTTTCCTCCCCCAGGGCGTTCATGGAGAGTCCCAGGCAGGCCGCCACGAACACCACCGCCAGAACCGCAGTGTTGCTTCCGAAGGCGCTGATGATGTTGGCCGGGACCACGTTGAGAATCACGTTCATGGGATTGGCCCCCGTGGACCCTGCGTTCCCCGTCAGACCCTCCACCTGTGTGTTAAAAAAACCTGCGTGGTATACGGCGCTCCCCGCCCCGCACGCCAGCGCCAGCGCAAAAAAAGAGCAGATAAGAAACCAGCCGATGGTCTTCGCGGAAATGCGCCCCAAGGTTCTGGTATCTGATATCTGCCCAATCGCAAGAGTGATGGAGGTAAATACCATCGGCACGATTACAAGCTGTAAAGAACGGATAAACAGCTGTCCGATCAAATAAAAAATTCCAAGAGCGCTCTCCGCTCCCTGTGCCGTGACATCCTGAAATAAAAGACTGTTGATCATGTTCCACGCCGCCTCGTGGCCGGAACCGTTAAGAGACTCTCTCAGAAACATCAACACCAACCCGGCTGCGATGCCGCATACGAGAGAGATTCCCATCTTCTTTGCCAGCGAACCGGCTGGCTGCTTCTTTTTCCTTACCATATACGTCCTCCTGTACTCATTTGTCCAAATCTATGAGATTATATCACAAGATTCTCATTTTGTATCCCCCTTTTTTCAAAAATTTTTGTTTTTGTTTTTTCTGTTGTTCACGGGCGGCAGTTCAGACAGGTCTGCGGGTTCACCGAGCTGACCGTACGAAACCCCAGCGGCCGCGAGGGCATCTTCATTCCTGCCTGGCTGCGCAGGACAAGGGACATCCGGCTCCGCCTGTATGAAAATGTCAACCAGACAGACATATTTTCATATGCTAAAGTATATTTTGGCAAAAGGAGTATTATATGTTAGAAACCGCAGCTGTTCTGACACCTCTCCACTGTTTGTATCTGGCAGGGGTTATGGTCATTCTCGCCGTGATGGTCATGCGCAAAGACACTCCGGCCGTGTGTATCGGCTTTTTATTTCTCTTAGGCCTCGCCGGAACAGGCAATGTCATCGGCGGCATCCAGACCGTATTCAACGCCATGCTCTACGCCGCCAGGGAGTTTATGGAGGTCATCGCCACCATCGCTCTGGTGACGGCTCTCTCGAAAACCTTAGGCGACTTAGGCAGCGACCGCCTGCTGATGCGCCCCATGTCCCGGTTCATGAGAACACCTTCTGTCACCTGGTGGATTCTGGGGCTGACCATGCTTTTGTTCTCCCTGTTTTTGTGGCCCTCCCCCTCGGTGGCTCTGGTGGGCGCTATCATGCTTCCCTTCGCGGTGCAGACTGGTTTAAAGCCCCTCGCCGCAGCCATGGCCATGAACCTGTTCGGACACGGCATCGCCCTCAGCTACGACGTGGTGATCCAGGGGGCCCCTGCCATCTCTGCCTCCGCCGCGGGAATCACCACCAGCCAGGTCCTCACCGAGGGCCGGCCCGTCTTCCTGGCCATGGGCGCGGCCACGGTGACTGCCGCCTTTCTTCTGAACAGAAAGTCTCTGTCAGCTCCCATGGAGCCCGGAACCAACGGTTTCCTGCCGGCGCCGGATAATACCTCTGAGCCCGGCGCCCCCGCGATGAGTTCCCCCAGGTCCAAAATCTCCCGGCCTGCCCTGGTTCTGGCCGTGGCCACTCCCCTGGCATTCCTGGCAGACATTGCCGCTATGCTGGCTTTTGATCTCCGGGGCGGCGACGCCACCAGCATCGTCTCCGGCACTGCCGTTCTTCTCATGTGCCTTGGGGCTGCCACAGCCTTTAAAAAGAACTGCCTGGAGAAAATCACCGGTTATCTCACCGACGGTTTTCTCTTTGCCATCCGGATCTTTGCTCCCGTCATCGCCATCGGAGCCTTTTTCTTTCTGGGCGGGGAAGGGATTTCTTCCATCATGGGCGATATCCCCACAAAAGGCATCATGAACGACTGGGCCGTGTGGCTGGCCTCCCACGCCCCCCTGAACAAATATCTGACCGGCGTTATACAGATGGCTGCCGGCGCTCTGACAGGCCTGGACGGCTCCGGATTCTCCGGCCTCCCTCTCACAGGCGCTCTCGCCAGCACCTTCGGCGCGGCCACCGGAGCGTCCGTCCCTGTCCTGGCAGCTTTAGGTCAGATCACGGCCATCTTTGTAGGCGGCGGAACCATCGTCCCCTGGGGGCTTATCCCCGTGGCGGCCATCTGCGACATCAGCCCTCTGGAGCTGGCCAGAAAAAATTTTCTTCCTGTGGTCATCGGCTTCGCCTGCGCTTTCGGGGCGGCCTGTCTTCTTCTGTGACAGAAAGGAGTTTTCAATATGTGCGGAATATCCGGATTCTTCCAGCAAAAACAGAGTTTTTTGCAGAAGGAAGCATTTTACCGTCAGATCCTGGACTCTATGAATCTCGCCTTGAGACGGCGGGGTCCAGACGATGAGGGAACTTTTCTGTCCTCCCACTTCGGCCTGGCCCATGTAAGGCTCTCCATCGTCGACCTGGTCACAGGCCATCAGCCTATGCTGAAAAAGAAGGAAGGCCGGACCTGGGGAATCATATACAACGGAGAACTCTATAACACAGAAGAACTCCGCCGGGAGCTGAAAACCCTGGGACATGATTTTTGCACCACCAGCGACACGGAAGTAATCCTCTGCGCCTACATGGAATACGGGCCTGATTTCGTAAAACGGCTCAACGGAATCTTCGCCATAGCCATCATGGACCCGATAAAGGACCGTCTGGTGCTGTACCGGGACCGGGCCGGGGTTAAGCCTCTGTTTTACGGATTTGCAGAGGATACGGTGATCTTTTCCTCGGAGATCAAAGGGCTTTTCTGCTTTCCCGGTCTCCGGCCTGTTCTTGACATAGACGGCCTCAATCAGATTTTCAGCATAGGCCCCGCCAGAACCAGGGGAAACGGAGTGTTTCGGGGAGTGTCGGAGGTGCTTCCGGGACATTATCTGATATGCACAGGGGACGGCGTCCGCCAGGAATGCTACTGGAAGCTGGAGAGCCGCCCCCACGAGGACAGCTATGAGGAGACTGTGGAAAAAACCCGTTTTCTCGTGGAGGATTCTGTCAGGCGGCAGATGGTCTCCGATGTTCCCATCTGCACCTTCCTGTCGGGAGGCGTGGATTCCAGCCTGGTGTCCTCCATCTGCGCCCGGGAACTGGAAAAAAAGAACCGGCAGTTCATGACCTTCTCCTTTGATTTTGTGGGAAACAAGGAGAACTTTAGGGCCAGCTCCTTCCAGCCCTCCCAGGACCGTCCTTTCGTTGAACAGATGGCGGCTTATCTGGGGTCTGACCACCATTTCCTGGAGTGCTCCACAGAAGACCAGGCCGAGCTTTTAAAAGACTCTGTGCTGGCCCATGACCTGCCTCCCATGGCGGATGTGGACTCCTCTATGCTGTACTTCTGCTCGAAAGTCCGGCCTTTCTGCAAGGTGACTCTCACAGGCGAATGTGCCGACGAGATCTTCGGAGGGTATCCATGGTTTCACAGAGCAGAATGCTTCGCGGCCCGCACTTTTCCGTGGACCATGGACTTGAAAGCCAGACAGGTGCTTCTGAAAGATGAGTTTCTCCGCGAACTGGGAATGGAGCAATATGTCCAGGAGGCTTACGAGGCCTCCCTGGCCCAGGTTCCCGCCCTTCACGGGGAACCGGAGGAGGAAGCCCGCAGAAGGGAGATCTCCTACCTGAACCTGTGCTGGTTTATGCAGACTCTCTTAAACCGCATGGACAGAGCCAGCATGTACAGCGGCCTGGAGGCGCGGGTTCCTTTTGCCGACCACCGGATCATCGAATATCTGTGGAATGTGCCGTGGGAGATGAAGGCGAAGGACGGAGTGGTGAAAAACCTTCTCCGCCAAGCGGGAAGAGGCAGACTGCCAAAGGAGATTCTCTTCCGGAGAAAATCCCCTTATCCCAAAACCTATGACAGAAATTATGAGGCGATTCTTGCCGGGAAAGTCCGGGAGATGCTGGAAGACAGCCAGGCGCCCGTGCTGAGATTTATAGACAGGGAAAAGACTCTGCGCTTCCTGTCCAGCCCGTCCGACTACGGAAAACCCTGGTACGGACAGCTCATGGCGGCGCCGCAGATGATGGCATACGTACTGCAGATCGATTACTGGCTGAGAACATACCAGGCAGACATCTGCATGTAAGCCGGCAAAACCTAACACCTGCGCGGGGCGGGGCCTGGCCTGATCCGGACTTAGACTGAGCGCCCCTGCCGGAACGGCCCCGACTGGCGACGGCGGCATCTGTCCATGGAAATCCTCTTCCCACGGCCTGATGCCGCCGCTGTCTTTTACACAAATTTATAAAAAGCTTCCGTCTCCCTGTCCCGGTACTCATGCTTCTCATAGTATCCGATCAGGTTCCCGTCCTGGCCGCGGAGAGCCACCATATACACGTCTTTATTTTCTTTCGGATTGAAAGATGTGTATATCCGGTTATGCTCTGTGCTCTCGCCGAACCAGGAGACGACTTCCTTTATCCGTTCCTGGCTTTTGGGGCCGTGACAGAGCATAAGGCTCTTCCCCACAAGATCCGCGCCGCCTCTGGCCGCATATCGGGACACCGCCGCCGGGTTCATATAGATGATCTCATGGTCCAGGCCGCAGATGACCACAGGGCACAGATCCTGGTCGACGATGCTCTTAAAATACACTGACAGTTCCATGGATTGTATTCCTCCTGCATGTTTTTCTGAAATTACTAAAAGTTGCTCCCGTTCCAGCCCCAGTCAGATACCGGGTGATATGTGACGTAGACGGATCTCCCCGGAATTCCCAGCTCATCCTCAAGAATCTCACATATGCTGGCGGTCATGCGGTCATAGTCCGCCGGGGAGGCGCTGCCGTACAGGCTCACAGACACGTATGCCCCTCTCTCCAGCTTCTCCCCCGCCATCCACAGATCATAATCGCTTTCAATTCCCACCATGAGATAGCTCTCTGTCTTGTGAAGGGCCGAAACGGCCCTGCCCAGCCTGGACTTGATGGCCTCCTTCTTGTCTTTCGCAACCGGTACTGTAATCTTAGAATCGATAAATGGCATATAAATTCCTCCTGATCATCCACTTCTCCTGCAGGTTGTTATCCCTGGGGAAACAATGTGCATCCCATATCCTTAAAATACTGTATCTTCTTCTCCAGATCCGCTCTGTCCACCTCAAAGCTGTCCGCCAGGCAGTCCAGGCAGTAGTACGTCTCACTGCCCCGGTTCACCAGCTTTTTCGTGAGACCGATCTCATCCGGCATCAGTTCTTTTTTACAGAGCCTGCAGTACTCCTTGTCCCTCTCCATGCCGTTTTTTAACTGTGAAAGGGCGCCAGGCGGCAGAGGAACACTTTGCAGTCATGTCCCGGGACAGACACGGTGTAGTAATCCCGCTTTACGCCCAGCTCCTCGCCTGTGAACACATCTCTCATGTCAAACCCATAGCCCGACGAATAGGGCACGCCGGCATCGGCAAAAATAAAGCTGATGTCCCTCTCTTCCGTGAACAGGTTGTAGTAGGCGATGACAAACTCATTGTCTGACAGATGCTTTATAAAGGTAAACAGCTGGTCCTTCACCGCCCGCAGCGGCTCTACGGCGTTCTCCCTGTCCTCCTCCGGGACCATGACGCTTCTCCTGCCCACCAGGCAGGGAGGACGGCACTCCAAGTCCTGGTCAATGCGGATCAGCTCCTTATTCAGCAGCAGCTTCTTCATCTGGGGGACCAGATTCCTGATGTCAGCCCCTATCATCAGCGGCGCTCCCGCAAGGCACCACAGAGAAAACTGCATCCTGTATTCCCCGTCCGTGCACGGCTTTCCGATGGCCACGTTGCCTTGGTTGTACATACCCACAGTCAGCATATCCAGGTCGTTGAAGCAGTAAGGCCCTGACTGGCACAGATGCTCCAGCTGGGACTGGAAGATGCCCATGAAAGAACGGAAATTGTCAAAAATATCCCCTGTGGACCGATACATGTGGGCGCCGATGGACCGCATCCAGTTCCACGACTGCTGGTGGCCCCAGTTGCATGCCGCGAAGCAGATCTCCCTCCCCGTGGCCTTGAGGGCCATGCTCATGGTGTGATAGCGGTTGACCCCGTCTGCATTCCTGGGGAAATTGCAGTAGTCATATTTTAAGTAGTCCACTCCCCACCGGGCAAACAGCCTGGCATCCTCATACTCATGGTCGTAGCTGGATGGGTATCCTGCGCAGGTGAGAATCCCCGCGCAGGAATACATCCCAAACTTGAGACCTTTCCCGTGGACATAATCCGCCACGGCCTTCATGCCGTGAGGAAACTTCTCCGGGTCCGGCACCAGATTGCCGTCACTGTCCCGCTCCTTCAGAGACCAGCAGTCATCAATCACCAGATACTCATACCCCGCATCCCGGTATCCCTCCCGAACCATGGTGTCCGCGATCTGAAAAATCAGCTTCTCATCAATATCTTTCCCGAACGTATTCCATGAATTCCACCCCATAGGCGGCTTTGCTGCTATCATACATCATCCTCCAGTCTGAATCTGTCATCACTTATATGATTTCCAATCATATAACACGGAAAATATTCTGTAAATAGATTTTTGTCTGCTAAATATAGAAAAATCACGGTCTGTAAGTGATGGCCCCATAGGCATCCAGCATCCCGCCGGAGGCCACCTTTCCCTCAAGGCCTTCCATGGGACGGGCTGAATTTATGATAGCCTCCCTTACTTCCATAAGGCTCAAATCCGTTCTGCACGAGTACACCAGGGCTGCCGTCCCCGTCACCATAGGCGCCGCCATGGAGGTTCCTGTCATAAAGGCGTATCCGCCGGGTATGGAGCTGAGAATATGGGTCCCCGGAGCCGCAATGTCCACGCTGACCGGGCCATAATTCGAGCTCTCGTCCAGAGTCCCGTCAAACATCAGATTGCCCGCGGCGATGATATTCTCCTCCGGAAAAGACGCCGGATACATGGGAACCTTGTCGATGTCGCCCCCTGTCCCTCCGGCATCCCCGTTGCCGGCGGAAACCACAAAAAGCATGTGGGAATTCCTGATTAAGGCTCTCATCTCCTCGTCATAGACAAGACTGCCGATGCTTAAGTTGCAGATGTCAGCCCCGTTGTCCTGAGCGTAGCGGATAGCCAGTTTTACATTAGACGCCACACCTGTCCCCTCCTGTGAGCCCAGAACCTTTAATATCATGAGTTTTACATAACCGCTGTCCGCGATTCCCGTAACCCCCTGTCCGTCCCACGCAGCGGCTATGATTCCCGCTCCGTGTGTGCCGTGGTCGTCCTCCGGCCCCGTATATACCTGGCTGTTTCCGGAATAAAAATTCCACCCGTTGATGTCGTCTATATAGCCGTTGTTGTCATTGTCTATGCCGTCTCCGGGGATCTCATCCTGGTTGACCCAGAGAGAACCTGCCAGCTCCTCGTGGCTGATATCCACTCCCGTGTCAATCACCGCCACAGTCACGGGACGCCGCCCGGCGGTCTGCTCATACACCTGCCAGGCAGCCTCCGCCCGGATATCCACTCCCTCCACGCTGTCCGTTATCTTCTCCCAGGAATCCCAGCCCCTGCCGGCAGCCGGCCCGCTCTCTCCCGGGCCGTTTTCTTCTCCTGCCTGACCGTCTAGGCACACTGACGTGATTCTCTGAAGCCTGCCGTCATTCCTCAGCGCCCACTGGGACTCATAGTAAGAATTCCCCGATGCAGGCGGCAGGATCTCTTCCTGGACGGCATGGGACTTATAGTCCGGCTGCTCTTTCCTGCCGTCAAAAGAAACAAGCAGCAAGGCCGCGCCCAATATCAGAATACAAATTCTCTTGCCTCTCACTTTTTCTTGCCTCTCACTTCTTTGTCACGCCTTTCCAGACCATCACGCTCCTTGGATTGATGGCAAATCTTCCTCTATGCCTGCACTTGTCCCCGGTTTTGTCAGGATTCCATGTATTGACTTCCAGTTTCCAGCACATAGTCTCAGGGAGCTCCGGAAGCAGCACCTCCAGTTCCTCCCAGTAGGCGTTGGAGGCCAGATAGATAATCTCCGGTTCTCTTCCCTTCTCCTGGCCCGCGAAGAGGACTCCCACATATCTCTCATGCTCGGCGAACTGTCCTCTCCAGGGCTTTACCCCGTGAAAGCTGATATCCGGAAAACCGCACGCCCCGTCGCTGATATTGGTTCTCAGAATCCGGTGCTCCTTGCGGAAATGGATCATATGGCTGAAAAAACGGAACATGTCCCGGTTCTCCTCAAGCCGGTTCCAGTCCAGCCACGACGTGATGTTGTCCTGGCAGTAGGCGTTATTATTGCCGAACTGGGTGTTGCAGAACTCGTCTCCCGCCAGGAACATGGGAATCCCCCGGCTGCACATGAGGATCGCGAAGGAGTTGCGCATCATCCGGTGTCTCAGCTTGTTGATCTCAGGGTCATCGGTATCCCCCTCCGCCCCGCAGTTCCAGCTGGAATTGTCCCCGGCCCCGTCCGTGTTGTTCCAGCCGTTCTTCTCGTTATGCTTCTCGTTGTAGGAAAACAGGTCGTACAGGGTAAAACCGTCATGGCAGGTGATAAAGTTCACGGAGGCGTTGGTCCTGGTGCTGACCTCATAGATGTCCCTGGAGCCGGCTATGCGCAGGGCTGCCGCCTGGGACATGCCCGCATCGCCCTTCAGGTAGCGGCGCATGTCGTCCCGGTATCTTCCGTTCCACTCTGCCCACCGGTTCCAGGACGGGAACGTGCCCACCTGATATAAGCCCACGGCATCCCACGCCTCCGCGATCAGCTTCACATCCCCCAGAATGGGGTCAAAGGCGAGAGACTGGAGAAGGGGCGGCTTGTTCATAGGCGTTCCGTCCTCATTGCGCCCCATAATTGAGGCCAGATCAAAGCGGAAGCCGTTGACCCGGTAGGTGGTCACCCAGTACCGCAGACAGTTGAGAATCATCTGGTGCACGATGGGGTGATTGCAGTTTAGGGAGTTGCCGCATCCGCTGAAATTATAATAGTAGCCTTCCGGCGTGAGAAGATAATAAATATTGTTGTCAAAGCCCTTAAAAGAAAAGAACGGCCCGTCCTCGTTCCCCTCGGCCGTATGGTTAAACACCACGTCAAGATACACTTCTATCCCGTGCTGGTTGAAGACCTGGATCAGATTCTTCAGCTCGTTGCCCTCCCGGTTGTACTCCTCGCTGGCTGTGTAACTGGTGTTTGGGGCAAAAAAGCTGACCGTGTTGTATCCCCAGTAATTATAAAGCTTCTCTCCATCCACTTCCCGGTAATCCTGCATCTCGTCGAACTCAAAAATAGGCATCAGCTCCACCACGTTCACTCCCAGCTCCAGAAGATAGGGGAGCTTCTCCATAAGGCCGGCGAAGGTTCCGGGGTGGAACACGCCGGAAGACTTGTCCTTGGTAAACCCCCTCACGTGCAGCTCATAGATAATCAGATCCTCCATGGGGAGCAGCGGCTGCTTGGATGTGCCCCAGTCGAAATCATCCTTCACCACTCTCGCCTTATAGTGCTGATTGTGGGGAGCCGAATCCCCCCACAGGCTCTGTCCCGTGACCGCCTTGGCATAAGGGTCCAGCAGATACTTGGTCTTGTCAAAAATCAGGCCCTTTTTCGGGTCGTAGGGGCCATCCACACGGTATGCGTACTCAAATTCCTCGATATTCAGTTTAAAGACGATCATGGAATACACATTGCCGATCCGATAGTGTCCGGGGAAGGGGATCACCGCGAAAGGCTCCTCCTCCATGCGGTTAAAAAGCAGCAGCTCTATAGAAGTCGCCCCGTGAGAATACACAGTAAAGTTCACTCCGCCGGGGATGGCTGTAGCCCCGTTGATCTCATAAAAGCCCGGCCGCACGTCAAACCCCGCAATATGGTCCATGGGAACCAGATGGATGGTTCTGGGAAGGCTGAACTCCTTCGCCTGTCCTCCCTGCGCCTTGTCTGTCATCCCGCCGGCAGCCGTCATCACTCTTTTTCTTTCCTCCATGTTACCTCCTCCGCTCCCTGCCGGGAGCCTGATTCTATTGTTCTTCAGATGATGCTCATCGTACATAGCTCTCTGACTTTCATGTCAATTATATTCGACTTTCACTCATTACACAAGGAAAAAAGAAAATTTTTTCCGTCCGGACGCCCTTTATCGGACAGGCGGTCGGAGGCTCTCCGGAGCGTCCGACTCCGCAGACGGAAACTCCCCGGCCAAAATCATGGCCCGCAGCGGGAAACAGGGAGTCCTCCCTCCTCAAAAACGGGCAGCCAAACGCCTGGACGGCTTCCGGAAAGGAAGTCTGGATGAGTCCATCAGGGACACGCTGTATATGGAAGTCTGCCGATCCGCCTTATAGGCCCGGTCACGGATCGTCAGTGCCATAAAAACCGTAATCTCGATCTCTGTGTCGTAGTAGTACAGGCAGGCGCTGGTATGAGTCACTACATCCAGAATAAGAAGTCTGGCGTCTTCATTCTCAAATGTCACACGGTTCAGATTGGTCTTTGTTATCATCATGTTCCATTTCCTCCTGAACATTATTCCGAACATCTGTTCTGATTATATTATACGAACATTTGTTCTTATTGTCAACAGGAAATTTCACCGAATCACCAGCCGCCCGTCCTTCTCGTCCAACATACACTTTCCGCCCTTTTTCAGCTTTCCAAACAGCAGAAGCTCTGCCAGAAGAGGCTTCACCTCCCCCGAGATGACGCGGTCTATCTCTCTCGCCCCGTATTCCATGGTGATTCCCGCCTTCTTCACATGTTCCCTGGCCCGGGGGGTGACGGACATCTCCACTTTCTTTAAAAGCAGCTTTTCCCCAAGTTCCCCCAGCTTCTTCTCGGTAATCTTTCCTGCCATATCATCGTCCATGCCGCGAAACAGGACAATCCGGCTCAAGCGGTTGCGGAATTCCGGCTGGAACGTCCGTTTTACCGCGTCCGTCAGCGCCTCCGCGTCGTACTGTCCGCCGCCGAAGCCGATGCGCCCCTTTCCCACCTGGTCCGCCCCCGCGTTGGAGGTCATGATCAGGATAATATTCCGAAAATCTGCCTTTCTCCCCTGGTTGTCCGTCAGGGTGGCATAGTCCATGACCTGGAGAAGCACATTGAAAATATCCGGGTGGGCCTTCTCGATCTCGTCCAGGAGAAGGACGCCGTGGGGATGGCGGCGGATCTCCTCGGTGAGAATGCCTCCCTCCTCGTACCCTACATACCCTGCCGGGGCGCCGATGAGCTTTGCCACTGTGTGCTTCTCCGCGTACTCGCTCATGTCAAACCGCATGAAAGAGATTCCCAGCTCCGAGGCAAGGGCCTTGGCAAGCTCCGTCTTCCCCACGCCCGTAGCTCCCACGAACAAAAAGGAGGCCACCGGCTTCCCTTCCTCATTCAGCCCCGCTTTTGAAAATTTCACCGCGTTGCTCACCTGCTTCACCGCGTCCTCCTGACCGAAAATCTGCTTTTTCAGATCTTCCTCCAGGCCGGCGAGCCTCTCCATGTCCCCTTTCTCCATGGTTCCCATGGGAATGCCGCAGGTCTTGGACAGAACCTGGTCCAGGAGGGCCTTGTTCACGGTCTGCCTCTTCTGCTCCAGCGGGTGGAGCCTGCGCCACGCCCCCGCCTCGTCCATAAGGTCGATGGCCTTGTCGGGAAGAAACCGCTCATTGATATACCTGCTGCTTATATCCACCGCGTGCTCCAGCACTCCCTTGTTGTACTTCACGCCGTGAAATCTTTCATATCCTGATTTCAGGCCCTTTAATATCTCCACTGCCTCCTCTCTTGAGGGCTCACCGATATCCACCTTCTGAAACCGCCGCGCCAGGCTTTTGCTGACGGAAAAATGTTTTTTGTACTCCTCGTAGGTGGTGGCCCCCATAAACCGGATGGTCCCGGCTGCCAGATAGGGCTTTAGGAGGTTGGCCGCGTCCAGGCTGCCGCCTCCCGCCGCCCCCGCTCCCACGATATTGTGGATCTCATCTATATAGAGCACAGGCCTGGTCTCGCCGGAAAGCCCGTCCATGATCTCCTTAAAACGCTTTTCAAAATCGCCTCTGTACTGGGTGCCTGCCAGCAGCCCTCCCAGATCCAGGGCATAAAGCCTGGCTCCTTTCAAGGGCTCCGGAACCTGCCCGCCTGCCACTCTCCTTGCCAGCCCGTAGGCCAGGGCAGTCTTGCCAACCCCCGGCTCCCCCACATGGAGCACGTTGTTTTTATCCTTCCGGCACAGGATCTGGATAGTCCTCTCCATCTCCGCCTCTCGGCCTATGAGAGGATTCTTGTCCCCGCAGGTCTCGTTCATGTCCTCCAGGTAGGACCTCCACCTCCGGCTTCTCACGGAAGCCTCCTCCCCGCCTGCATATTCCGGCTCCTGGTCTGCCAAACCGCCCCCGTCTTTCTCCGGGCTGTCCCAGACCTCCTGGTCTCTCTCCTCCCCCAGGCTCTCCCTGGACATCTCCCCCATAACCTCAATCAGGTCCACATCCTGCTCCGCCAGATAATAGACTCCGTAGCTGTCCTCCAGCCGCAGAACAGAAGACAGAAAATGGCTGACCCCGATGGCGTCCCTGCCGCTGGCCCTGGCCTGCCCCTCGGACATGCGCAGCACTCTGTCGGTGTCGGCGGTGAGAACCGCATTCTCCCCTTCCGTCTTTCCCGCCTGCTCTTTGAGAAAGCCTGCAAGCTTCTGCCGAAGCCTCTCAACATCGCCCCCCGCCGCTTCATACTCCCTGACAAACTCCTGGTCAAAACTCATGCCATAAATCATGTGCTCCGGCATAAAGTAGCGGTGCCTGTTCTCCCTGGCCAGCCTTACCGCCCTCTCCATCACCTGCTGCATATTTTTGGTAAATTCCATAATCGTCCCTCTTCTCTGCCGCCCTTGCCGCCGCTCTCCGGCGCCCCTTCACGGCTGCCGGACTGCCTCCACCTTCAAAGGATATCCCTCGCTCCTGGCCCACTGGACCGCCTCCGCCGCCTTTGTCTGGGCGATGTCTCTCGGATAGACGCCGGCCACCGCACAGCTTCCCTTGTGGATGCTCATCATCATGGCCACCGCCGCCGACTCTTCCTTCTCGAAAATGTTCATAAGCACCTCCACCACAAAATCCATGGGGGTGAAATCATCATTATAAATCAGAACCTGGTAATGGTCAGGAGGCTTTACCCGGCTCCTTATCTTCTCTTTTATGCTTTCCTTTGCCGACATAATTCTCTCCTCTTTTGGCTTTGCTTATTTTTGCCAGCACCGGCTTTCCGCGAACAGCTGCGTCAGTTCCTGGTCCAGCCGCCCTTTTTCCGCTCCATCCATGAGGATCTTTAAAGCCTCTTCTACAGTTTTCCCCTTCTTGTAGGGCCGGTCTTCCGCCACAAGGGCATCGAAAATATCCAGGATGGTTATGATTCTCACTTCCGGCGGAATCTCCTGTCCCTTCTTTCCCCTGGGATATCCGGTGCCGTTGAGGGCCTCATGATGATCTGCCGCCCACTCTCTCACATGGGAAAGATCAGGTGAGAACTGGATCTGGGACAGAAGCTTATCCGTGATGACCACATGATCTTCCATGATTTTCCGCTCCTTTTGTGAAAGGTTTCCCCTTCTGATGGAAAGCATGTCATACTCTTCCCGGGAAATCCACGGATAAGCTTTCCCATCCTCTCCTGTGTAGGTCCTCTCTCTCAAAGCATTGAGCCTGGCCAGCTTTTCATCTGTTACATACCCCTCCTTGTCCATATCCTCCACAAATGCCTCCGCCTCCCTGGTCTGATCCATGACCTTTTCATGTTCTTCCGCTGTCATCTCCCCCCGGGCATGTTCAAGCTTGGCCAGCAGTCTCACGATCTCCATGCGGTGGCGGAATTCCTGACGCTCCATGGGGGAGAGCCTGGATTCCTTGTTCATCACTTCCAGAGGAGTCACCAGCTTCCCGATATCGTGAAACCATATACTCATGAGAAGTTCTTCCCTGTGCTCCTGGGAAAAAGGCTCCTTCTCCCCCTTTGCCCTGGCATTCTCATTTAAATAATCAATGAATTTCTCCCCATAGGCCGCCATATGGCGGGTATGATTTCCGTTGTAGGGCGTTCTCTCGTCTACCGCTGAGGACATGACACGCACAAATGACTGGAATAATCCCTTGATCGCCCGAATATAGCGCACGTTTTGGATGGTGATGGCCGCCTGGGAGGCCACTGATTCCACAAGGAGAACTGTATCTTCCGGAAAAGGACATACATTTCCCTGACTGTCCATGGCATTGATCATCTGGAGAACTCCGATCCTCTCCCCTTCTCTGTTGCGCATGGGAACCACCAGTATAGACTTGGTATCATAGCCCATCTCTTTATCATAGTTGAGGTGGCCGGAAAAATCATATTCCCGGCAGTTTTTCACGTCTCCCACCACAATGGTTCTGTTTTCCAGAAGAGCCAGGGAACAGACATGCTTTCTGTCCAGAGGAACAGGAGGGAGGTTGGGATCTCTGCCGTCTCCACCCTCGTATTTTCCAAGAGTATCATTCCGCATGATCTTGAACCGAAGGCTGTCGCCGTCCAATAGATAAAGAGTCCCCGCGTCGCACCGGGTCAATTCCATAACGCTGGACAAGATCTTCTCCAACAGCCGGTTTAAATCCCGCTCTGAGGACAGCAGCACTCCGAGCTCCAGAATCTTGTCAACGTCTTTTTGTCTCATACCCATAACACCATCCTTTCCCTGGCAAAAAAGCTGGCCGGATCCTCCATGGCCGCCAGACTCTCCTGCTCTGTCAAAAAATCATCTGTATATTCCCACGAAAAATGGGTCATCACCGCGTTTTTCGCGTTGGCGGCCTTTCTCAGGGCAATCCCCTGCCTCCATGAAGAATGCCCCCAGTCCCGGTAACGCCTCAGCTCTTCCTCCGTGAAATTGGCGTCCCATATCAGCACCTGGACATTTTGGGAGAACTCTGCCATTTTCTCAAACATCTCCTGGTCCAGCTGGCAGTCCAGCCCGTAGACGACGCTTTTCCCCGGCCCGTCTATCCGGTACAGGATGCTCTCCCCAGGATGCTTTCCCCGGATCGTGCTGACTTTAATGCTTCCCGGCCCTTCTGTTATGGAAAAGCTCTGCCCTGCCTCAATCTGGTGTAGCCGGACATCTCCGGCAAAATCTTTAAATCCCACAGGCCAGTAGGGCCTTCCCGCCACCGTCTCAAGCCTCTTTCGGAAACTGCCTCCATCTCCTGCCTCGCCGTAGAGATGAATCCTTGCCTCCTTGTCGTAAAACCGTTTAAATCCCAAAAGCCCCACAATATGGTCCATATGCATATGGCTCAGAAGAATATCAATCCTCCGTTTTTCCCCGGCCAGGGCTTTTCCAAGCTTGGCCAGGCCGCTGCCTCCGTCAAAGATCACCAGCCCACAGCCCCAGTCCAAAAGGACGCAGGAGGTATCCCCTCCATATTTCAGAAAATCTTTTCCCGGCACAGGCATAGAGCCTCTGGTTCCCCAAAATTCTATCTTCCATTGTCCTTCCATATATGTACCTGCCGCGCTCATCTTTTTCTGATCTTATCCAGTGTCAGAACCTCAAAACCTGCCGCCTTCCCTTTCAGCTTAACACTGTGTCCCAGAGACGTGGTGTCGATCTCCCCTTCCAGGGTATCTGCCACCTCTCTGGATATATAGATCTTTCCCGGCGGCGCTTTGCCCTCCAGCCGGGCCGCCGTATTGACAGTATCGCCGATGGCTGTGTAATCCATGCGTTTGGGAGATCCGATGTTTCCCACCACCGCATTTCCCATATGTATCCCCACCCCAAAGGACACGGTCTGTTTGTGCTCTCTCTGCACTCTCTCTGAAAGGTTCCTGGAACCCTCCACCATATCCATAGCCGCCCTGGCGGCTTTTCTGGCGCACTCCTTTCTGGGAAGGGCCAGGGGCGCTCCCCAGAACGCCATGGCGGCGTCGCCCACAAACTTGTCCAGGGTGCCACCGTTTTTCAGGATGCAATCTGACACCAGGGACAGATACTGGTTCAGTATCTCCACCACCTGGTCGGCCTCCAGGGCTTCGGACATGGAAGTAAATCCCCTGATATCCACAAAAAGAACCGCAATTTCCGTCATCCTGCCTCCTAAGTTCAGGGCCTTGCTCCCCTCCTTCATAAGTTCGTTGACGATCTCCGGAGCCACATACCGTTTAAAGGTCTGCACCACCCGCCGTTTCTCCAGAAGCTCCTGCCCATAGTTGAACGCCAGGCTTCCCCCGTACAGAACCGTCATGCCTGCCGGAATCCACAGAACATTGAGCACCTGGCCGTGACCGTACAGCCACCGGCACAGAATCAGGTAGCCCGCGCTCACCAGTATCCAGACCGTGGTGGAAAAAACCGCAGAACATTTCCAGAACAAAGCTGCCCCGCCTATGAGGGTCACAAAAAGAGCCGCCAGCTGCCATCTTTTTCCGGCCTCTTTTTTAAAGTTCATGGAGAGAAGGGCCTGGACCGCATTTGCCTGGTATTCCACCCCGTACATGGCCCTGGCATGGTCGATGGCTGTCAGGTAGCTGTCCTGAAGCCCTGTCGCGCAGGGCCCGATCAGCACGATCTTTCCGTTAAAATAATCTGGCGCCGCTTCCCCCGAGATCACATCCGCGATGGAGATGGACTCATTAAAGTGGCCCGGCGCTCCGCTAAAAGGCAGATACCAGAAGCCTCTGGAATCCGTGGGCGGAAGTTCTGAAAGCTCTTCACCTTTTGACTCCTTGTATTTTTTCGCCGCCATCAAGGCCAGAGAGGGCACAGTCTTTCCATCCGGCAGGCGGATCTCAAGGAGATGGTGCCGCAGGATGCCATCCTTATCCATCATGGCATTGATATGTCCCTGTTCTGCCACATTTTTAAGGGCCTCATAAGGCTCGTCAAAAGCCTGGACAAAAAAACGGTCCATGCGATAGTCTCCGTTCCCGTCAGGCACAAGGCCGCTGCCAAACTTAGCCGCGCAGGCCGCCACCACATTGCCGTACTTTCCCGCGGCCCCGGCCAGCCTCGCGTCTGCCTCTGCCCGGGTCTCTCCGGAGTAGAGCACATCAATGCCGATCACCGCCGGATGGCAGTCTTCTGACTGATTTAATGTCTCCACGACCTCCGCGATCACATCCCTCCCCCACTGCTGATAAGGCCCTATGGAATCTAAAGCCTTCTGGTCAATCCCCACCAGCACAATATCGCCGGAAACAGCCTGGCTTCTCTGATACCAGGAATCCGCCAGGGACTGTTCTGTCTTGTAAAAGAGTCCGCTGGCCGCCAGAAGGGTAAGACCTGCCGCCGCTGCCCCAAAAACAGCCGTCTCTTTGAGCCCCGGTTTCTCTCTCCTTCTCTCTGTCTGCCCTATGCGGGACACAAAGAGCCTGATCTTATCTGCGTATCCCATCTTTTCTCTCCCAGCCTCACGTCGGAGACATATGTTTTATAACATCATAAAGCATGCAGTTCAAAAACCCTTGGTGTCTACAGGCTGAAACCTCCCATGCCCTCGGGGATAAGCTCCTGCTCTACCTGATCCAAAGTGCCGCTGAAGGCCGGCTCCTCCGGACGATTTCCCTGTCCGTTCCAATAGGATGACCAGGCATAGCCGTTGTCATTTACGTCTTCTGAGAAATCCAGAGGCTCGATGAGTTCGAAGCGCCTGTCAATCTCTTCCTCCATCTGCCGCTGCTTTACTTCCCCGTCAGCGAGTCCCTCCTCGGTCCAGTATTCATATTCGTATCCGAAATCCGCTGAATTATCCACGGACACAAAGGCGCGGCTTACCGTAGAATCCATGCTGAAGCTGTACTCTCCATAGATATCTCCTGTAGCCCTCTCCCGATAGATCTTGTAATCACTGCTTCCAAATATATCTATAAAATTGTTGGGCGTATTGGTCAGATCCACCAGCCGGGTCTGCCCTCCCTCCCACAGACAGGCGCTGAATCCCCAATCAACCCTTCCTGTGTAGGTGTGAGCCCCAAAGAACAGCAGGTCCTCCATCCCGTCATGGTTTAAGTCCGCCAGCATGGCATACATGGCCCTGCCGTCAGTCCGGGCAGCCAGCAGTTCATTGACAAGGGCTATGCGCCTGTTGTCATCTTCCTGCTTCTTTAACTCTTCTTCCTCCCTGAGCCTGGCCTCCTCGGCTTCCTGGGATTCCCTGGTTTTCTCAGATTCTTCCTCTGCCCTGTCACCCACCTCCTGAGCCATGGACTCCTCCAGCTCCTCCATCACAAAGTCCGGCACGGATTGATATGGAAGCTTTTCTACCTGGATGCTCCCCTCTTCCTCCGGGGACCATGCCGTCAAAAGCCCTGTCTCCCCGGCATTTACAGTCCCGGTCACCTCCCGTCCTGAACCGGGGTCCGTGACGGTGCAGGATACACTTCCTTCCAGCAGAAAGATCTTCATATGATCCGGGTCCTCCACTTCCACCCAGCCACAGGTTCCCCTGATTCCCACCATCATGTCGGAAGTCCGGATGGTCATGGTCTCGTCCGCCTCCAGCGGCTGTGTCACATTAAAAAACAGATTTCCGGAATTCACCAGAATCTCCAGATCCTTTCCCGTCTTCCGGATCTCCACCTGACTGTCCGCATCCATTTTTGTCAGCTTCACATCGTCTAAATCAATCCAGGCATAGCTCCGGGCCTGGGTTCCAACCTGGTAGCCGCTGTAGAGGCCCAGCTGATCCATGAGAGACACGTCCTTCTGATCCTGGTCCGTGACCCCCACGGTCCCTTCCGTCCTCACCAGATGCATGGTGGTGGCCCTTGTCTGATTCCCGCATCCGCTTAAGCAGAGCAACGCTGCCCCCAACAAGATCCGGCTTTTCTTTCCCGCTAACTTACTTTTCATATCTCCTCCTCTTAAAGCTTCTTCCATGGATTTTCATTTAAGTCTCCCAAAAGAATCATATGGCCGGTTGGAAGCGGAATCAGGATTCTTCGGAAAGGGCCGGCAGCAGCACAGTGGTTCCTGTCATAAGAGGCTCTAAGTTTCCGCCTTCCCCCGCTGTCCATAAAGAACCGTCGGTTTTGGCAAATGTGGCGCTCCCTTGCCCCACGGCCACGGCGGCCACCCCTTCTGTCACTTTCAGGGGAACGGTCTGGATAACCAGGTCATCACCATAATCCCTGTCATCGGTCCAGACGCACACCGCGGTGGTATCTCCCCCTGACAGAAGGTTGTTATCGCCCCAGGCCCAGAGGGAGCCGTCAGCCTTCACGGCGGCTGTTCCGCTGTTGCCGGCGCTGACCGCCGTTACATCTTCCATGATCTGGACAGGAAGGGTCTGATAAGGATGATCCGTGTAATAAAGAGTTTCGTTGCCGGACAGATCGTAGTCGTAGTATTCCTCAGCGAACGATTCATTGGCCTGCCTCCCGTTGCCCAGCTGGCCATAGTTGTTGCTTCCCCACATCCACAGAGTCCCGTCGGTCTTGATGGCGGCAACGCTTCTGTTGCTGACGCTGACCGCGGCTACATCGTCCATGACCTTCACCGGAACATTGGAATCTTCCGTGGAACCAATACCAAGCTGGCCGTAGGCATTGCTTCCCCACATCCACAAAGTCCCGTCAGTTTTGATGGCAGCGGCAGTGCTTTCGCCGGTGCTGACCGCGGCCACATCATCCATGATCTTTAACGGAACCGTCTGCTCTCTCCAGCCCCACCCGCTGTCATAATCTGCCTGACCGCCGTTTCCAAGCTGGCCGGACCCGTCTGTCCCCCAGGTCCACAGGGAATTGTCGGTTTTGATCACCGCGGCATAATCCGTTCCCAGACTGACTGCCGCGGCGTCGTCCATAACCTTTACCGGCGTGCCGCTCGCGGACTCGAAATAATTTCTGCCATCCCCCACGCTGATATCTCCCCACACCCACAGGGAACCGTCGGTCTGCACCACGGCAGTGGCCATATTAGGCACATCAGCACCGCCGCTTCTGGGCGCGGTGACGCTGACAGAGGACACGTTTTCCATCACCTGTATTGGTGTCTCGGAATACTGGGGACGGGTCTCAAAGGGCACATTGTTCCCCCACATGTCGTACCCCCACTTCCACAGCCTTCCGCTGTCATCTACCACCGACCCGCTGTAAATCCCGCTGGCGGCAAAGGTGGAAGCGGAGCCGTATCTGGGAATTTCCTCTTCTGGTGTCTCCGCTGGTGTCTCCGGCTCATAAACTTCCGGAAGCTGGGACATAGGTTCCTGAAGCTCCGGAGCCTGGGTCACTTCCTCCAGCACATACTCCGGAATTTCTGAAGAGCCAAAGGGCGTCACCGTGACTCCGACGCTCCCATCCTCTTCGCGGGTTAAAATCCCCGCCTCCCCCTGGGTGACAAAAACAGGAACTGACACATTGCCCTCCCAATCCTTTGCGGCGCACTCCACGGTTCCCTCCAAAATATAGACCCGGGGTTGGGACGGGTCTTTGGCATCCACCCAGCCGCAGGTGCCCCGGATCCCCACTATCATGTCAGAGGTTCGGATATTCAGGGTCTCGTCCGCTTCCAATGGCTCTGTTACATGAAAGAAAAAGCTCCCCGACAGGACGATAATCTCCAGCTCCTTTTCATTTTTCTGAATCCGGGCCTCACTGTCCTCATCCATCTTGGCCAGCTTCACCATGTCCAAGTCCACCCACGCGTAGCTGGCATCCTCTGTTGCCAGCTGATACCCGCCGTAGAGCCCCTGCCCCTGGGAGACAGGCACAGTCTTTCCGTCTCCGTCCGTGATGGCTACTGTGCCCAGAAACTTTGTCAGAAACATGGTGGCCGCTTTAAGGCCGGACTGGCCGCAGGCGGCACAGCCGACAACACACATTGCCAGCGCGGCGGCCAGCAGCCGCCTGGCTGATCCCCGTACTCTCATAATCTTGCTCCTCCTCTTGTACATTTATCTCCTCGCTGCCAAAAAACAGCGGTGTGGTCTGCCCGATCACACCGCCTCTTAGGGCTTTCGTCTGCACTTTCCTTGATTTTCCGGCAGGCCGCTGATTTTTGACATGTGCCTTCTGCCGTGCCGCCCCAGACTTCACAGCAGGCCAGGTTCTGGTCAATCCTTCTTGTCCGACTTTTTCTTAAAGATGTTTTTGCCGATGGCATATGCCGCCACCGCAACAAATGCAACTGTGGTAATTAATTTGAAAATATCATACATTTCCTGTCCCATGTTTTTCCTCCAAATATATTATGATGTTTGTTTAATTATAAGAATATCTTTAGGTAAAGTCAAGAACATGTTGTTAAAAACAGAGCCGGAAACCTGTTTTTAGATTCCCGGCTTATCAATGCCATAAACACATTCTCATCTGTTTTCAATTTTCTCACTTCATCAACAGAAAGACCAACAAAACAGGGGAAGTCATGGCAGGAGGCCCCGCCAAAGGTGACGAGGCTCTTCCCTTCTATGTACCCATAAAACTGTAAACGGCAGTTTTGAAAGCCGTTTTAAATTGTACTCAAAAGTCCTGTCCTTTGCCCGCAATATTCTGAAGTCACCGCAAACAATCATATAATCCTCTGGCAGTATAAAATGAGGTAACCGCATACGCCCCCCTGCCCTGAATACCCGATAATTACTCTCATCACCAGGTTTACAATAAACCGCAAACTCCTCCGTTTCAAAACAGTACCTGTACTTTTCCATCACTATATAGGCTGCTGCCTCAACTACACTGGGGCTGTTCCCAAACGCTCCGCACCCGAAAGCTCCAATACCAGTACCTCGCAGAAGAAGCCTAACACCGCCAGGACCACCCTCTCAAACCGCTCCTCAAAAATTTTCTGGATGTCAGAACTCTTTAACCTGCCCTTGTATCTTGAAGTGTTAGGTGCGGCGCAGGTCACCACATCCACGCTGCACCAGTCCCTCTGGTCAAGCGTAACTGGGCTGATCGTGTCTGACTTAAGCACTGTCACCCCCGGAGTGTAGATCATATCTGAATTATATAACGAATCCAATTAGGCGCTTACGTGATTTTCATGTCAAGCAGTATGTCAAGTAATGTCAAGTAGCACAGCCGCAAACCCGTCACTGGCGGCTTTGCGGCATGCATGGCAAAAAATCAGGGCAAACCAGACAAAACGAGATCGCCTGGAGTGCCCTGAAATCAAGGGTTTTTCAGCTTTTACTTAGAACTTTCCTGCCTTTGCCGCCTCTTCCACAGCCACGGCAACGCTGACTGTCATCCCGACCATAGGATTGTTGCCTGCGCCGATGAGTCCCATCATCTCAACGTGAGCCGGAACAGAAGAAGAACCTGCGAACTGCGCGTCAGAGTGCATACGTCCCATAGTATCTGTCATGCCGTAGGAAGCAGGACCTGCCGCCATGTTATCCGGATGCAGGGTACGGCCTGTGCCGCCGCCGGATGCAACAGAGAAATACTTCTTGCCCTTCTCCACGCACTCCTTCTTGTAGGTTCCTGCAACAGGATGCTGGAATCTGGTTGGGTTGGTGGAGTTTCCGGTTATGGATACGTCTACGCCCTCTTTCCACATGATGGCAACACCCTCTGTTACATCGTTAGCGCCGTAGCAGTTAACTTTCGCGCGGGGGCCGTCGGAGTATGCTTTTCTGTATACTTCCTTAACCTCGCCGGTGTAGTAATCCATCTCAGTCTCGACAAAGGTGAAACCGTTGATTCTGGCGATAACCTGAGCAGCATCCTTTCCAAGACCGTTCAGGATAACACGCAGCGGTTTCTGACGAACACGGTTGGCCTTCTCGGCGATGCCGATAGCGCCCTCAGCTGCCGCGAAGGACTCATGGCCTGCCAGAAATGCGAAGCAGTCTGTCTCCTCTTCCAGAAGCATCTTGCCCAGATTGCCGTGGCCTAAGCCTACTTTACGCTGGTCAGCCACGGAACCGGGGATACAGAAGGACTGAAGACCCTCGCCGATGGCTGCGGCTGCGTCGGCAGCCTTGCGGCAGCCTTTCTTGATGGCAATAGCCGCGCCTACAGTGTATGCCCACTTCGCGTTCTCAAAGCAGATAGGCTGAATGCCTTCTACCATCTTATATACATCTAATCCGGCATCCTTTGTGATCTTCTCTGCTTCTTCGATGGAAGCGATGCCGTAGCTTGCCAATACTTCATTAATCTGTTTGATACGTCTCTCGTATGATTCAAATAATGCCATGATATGTATTTCCCTCCTGAATATTTATACAGAAATATAATGCAAATTTCCCGCTTCGCGTCTTTTCGGGAAACGCGAACTCCGCTTCGCTCCGTTTGCGTAGCGCAAAATTTCCCGCTTCGCGTGAAATTTTGCTTTATTCCTGGCGTGGATCAATGATCTTTACTGCGTCTGCAACCCGTCCGTACTGGCCTTTTGCCTTTTCCCATGCGGTGTTGGGGTCGTCGCCTTTCTTGATGAAATCAGTCATCTTGCCCAGGCTTACGAACTGATAGCCGATAATCTGGTCTTCTGCATCCAGAGCGATTCCTGTCACATATCCTTCTGCCATCTCGAGATAACGAGGACCTTTCTTCAGAGTTCCATACATAGTGCCCACCTGAGAACGCAGACCCTTGCCCAGATCCTCAAGACCGGCGCCGATGGGCAGACCCTCCTCGGAGAACGCGCTCTGGGTGCGGCCGTAGGCGATCTGCAGGAACAGTTCTCTCATAGCGGTGTTGATCGCATCACATACAAGGTCGGTGTTCAACGCCTCCAGAACGGTCAGTCCCGGAAGAATCTCAGATGCCATAGCTGCGGAGTGAGTCATGCCGGAGCAGCCGATGGTCTCTACCAGGGCTTCCTGAATAATACCCTCCTTAACATTCAGAGTCAGCTTGCAGGCGCCCTGCTGGGGAGCGCACCAGCCGATACCATGGGTCAAACCGGAAATATCCGATACCTGCTTTGATTTTACCCATTTTGCTTCCTCCGGAATCGGAGCCGCGCCGTGATGAACGCCCTGTGCCACTGTGCACATCTTTTCTACTTCATGTGAATAAATCATTGTAAAACTCCTTTCGATTAAGTAATAATTGTGAAGTACTTTGCTCGTTAAAATTATCACATCATACTTGATATTATTTTCTCACAAAATGCCAAAATAGTCCAGTATTTTTTTATTAATTTCCCTGTTAAAGTTCAAACAGATGGGAAAGCCGGCAGGAATTGGGGGCCAGGCTCCATTGGAGGGCACGACTCATACCGGCTTTCTCTATCAGGCGGACACATGTCAGCTTCTTGTCTGACACAAGCAGACAAAAAGCCGCTCGTCTGAACCGCTACTCATTTTTCTCGTTCTGGCCGTTTTCACGGCGGCGGCGCATCAGCTCCTCAAACTCTTCTTCATTGTAGCCGATCTCCAAGAGCCTTTGCCTGCGCCGTTCCCTGCGGATCTCCCGCTGAATCCTCTCCTGCCTCTTCCTTCTCACCACCAGGAACGCGGCGCCTCCCACGGCTGCTGTGCCTGCAAGAGCAGCTGCCACAACTGCCGCCTGCCCTGCTGCCAGGGAAAAGCCTCCGCCCTGGCGGGACGAGCTGCCTTCCTGATCACCGGCAGATTCCTCGGGGTCTGAAACCTCCGGGGTTCCTTCCCCTCCATGGTCTTCACCTGTCTCCATGTCTCCGGAGGCCTCCTCTGCCTCCCTGCTGGCCTGGGCCGCAAGCTCTGCTTCCAGCTCCGTGTCATATATATATGCAGTGCCTATCCTTCGCTCATTGTAAATGTACTCAAGCATGGCCACGGCCCCTCCGGGGTGGTTGGCGGGAAGCTCCGTCGCCAGCGCTCTCTCCGCGTCAGAGAATTCCGCCGCCGTCGGCAGAGTGATGACCCCGTCTTCCAGACGGAGCCGGGACATGGGATAAGTGGTTCCCTGAATCTCCAGCTCCTCCTGCTCCTGCATGAAGGTCTCCAGATTTTTTATAGATTCATTTTTAAAAGAGGCGAATCCGAAATTCAGAATCGTCTTGCCGTCTATATAGTACTGCGGCTGGCTTCCCCGCAGAATGACGGAGATCAGATTTCTGCCGTCTCTATGGGCATAGGTTACGAGAGTGTTTCCCGCGATGGAGGTGTAACCTGTCTTTCCCGCCATTGCGCCTTCGCAGTAGTACTCGCTGCTGCTGTTCTCCGCCATCAGTATCCTGTGTTCCATGCTGATGTTGGCCCCCTCCGGGTTGTTGATGGTGGAACCTACTCTGTACCGCTTTGTGGAGCTGATCCGCAGCACGGTATCATTCCTGAACGCCTCAGCCGCTATGAGGGCCATGTCGTAAGCGCTGACATACTGATTGTCGTCATTGAGCCCTGACGGATTGGCGAAATGGCTTTCCGCACAGCCGATCTCCGCAATCCTCTGGTTCATCATCTCCACAAAAGCCTCGCGGCTGCCTGCCACATGTTCTGCCAGCGCGTTGGCGGACTGATTGCTTGAGAGCAGCAGAAGAAGGTGAAGGCAGTCCTCCACCGATATCTGATCTCCCTCATCCAGGGCCAGTTTGTTGCCGCTGCCCGACTCCACATTGTATACCGCGTCATGGGAAAAGGTCACGATCTCGTCCATGGCGCAGTGCTCTGCCACCACCAGAGCCGTCAAAAGCTTGGTGATGCTGGCCGGCGGGAAAGGAACATGGATCTGCTGTCCGAAAAGCACCGCCCCCGAATCGGCATCTATGACGATCCCGGCCTCCGCCATGATACCCGTGTCCGACGGCCAGTCCGGTTTCCCATATGTTATCATGGTTCCCAGATTCACAAGTATGGCAAACGATATAAAAAAAGCTGCTATTTTTTTATTCATATACCCCATTTGTAATTATTCTCCGTTCTTCTATGGCGCATCTCCAGACTCCTGATGATATTTTTTCCCGAGGGCAGCGGCTCCAGGCGCCGGCCGATAGGAAAGGCCATCCTCTCCGCCCCTCCCGCCTTGCGGCGGCGCAGGTCCTATGCCCCGTCGGCCTGACGGGGAGCGCCCGGCTTCTCAACTGCCTGTCCGGCCCTCATCTCTTTCAGTTCCTTTAAGACTCCCGCCACAATCACCGTGGCCACCACGAAGGTGAGCATGTCCGCCACAGGCTGGGCTGTCTGAAGTCCCAAAAGGCCAAACATGCCGGGAAAGACAAGCAGCGAAGGAATCAAAAACAGGCCCTGCCGCCCCATGGCCACCAGGGAGGCCCTGAAGCCGTAGCCGATGGACTGGGTCAGCATATTGACCATGATCACCCATGCCTGGAAAGGCATGGTCAGCAGCTGAAGCCTGAGCGCCAGAGTGCCGATCCTGATAACCTCCGCATCCTCCCGTCTGAACATGGCGATAATTGAGCCGCTGAAAATAAACGCCGCCGCGCCGAAGCAGGTGAGCATGGCCACCGCCACTTTTACACAGAACCAGTAGGCATCCAGAACCCGGTCATATCTCCTGGCGCCGAAATTAAAGCCGCACACCGGCTGAAAGCCCTGTCCAAAACCTATAAGGCTGGAATTGATAAACATCATAAACCGGGATACGATGGACATGGCGGCTATGGCGGCGTCCCCGTAAGGCCCGGCGGCAAAATTCAGCACCACCGTGGCCACGCTTGCCAGACCCTGGCGGCAGAAAGAGGGCAGGCCCGCATGGAGGATCTCTCCGTACATTTTCAGAGTCGGCGTGAATTTGCTGAACTGGATGCTGATGCACCCCTTCTGCATATTGCACTGATACAGCAGAATGCAGAAGCTGACCATCTGGCTCGCCATGGTGGCTATAGCCGCTCCCGAAATTCCCATGTGAAACCCGAAGATCAGAAGGGGGTCGAGAAACATGTTGAGAATCCCTCCCGTGGTGATTCCGATCATGGCGAACATGGCGTTGCCCTGCGCCCTGAGAATGTTGTTCATGACAAAGGACGTGAGCATAAAAGGAGCCGCGAAGAGAATGTATCTGGCATAGTCCTGGGCGTAAGGGGCGATGGTGTCCGTGGCTCCCAGAAGATATACCAGCTGCCTGGAAAACATGGTCCCGAAAACAGCTGTCAGGATTCCGATGATCCCTGCCGTGAAAAATGCCGTGGCGGCAGATCTGGCAGCGATGTCTTCATTGCGGTCTCCCAAAGACCTTGAAATATAGTTTCCGCTTCCCATCCCGAGAGTAAACCCCACCGCCTGAATCATGGCCATAGCCGAGAACATAACCCCCACGGCCCCTGAAGCGCTGGTGCCTATCTGACTTACAAAAAACGTATCTGCCATGTTGTAGATAGATGTCACCAGCATGCTGATAATCGTGGGAACCGCCAGCTTGGGGATCAGCTTCTCCACCGGGGTGTCCAGCATCTGTTTATACTTTTCTTCTTTTGTCATGATACCCTCCAAATGTTAGTTGAAAATCCTCCGGACGCTGAGAATGCTTCTGTAGGTCGCGTTGCCCACCTTGATTCCCGTGGTGGGGGAACTGGCGTGGACAATCTGTCCGTTTCCGATGTAGATGCCCACATGCCCCGCGTAGCAGATAATGTCCCCCGGCTGGGCGCTGGCGTAATCCACCGCTGTCCCCGCGGACCTCTGCTGAGAAGACGTCCTGGGGAGAGAGACACCGAAATTCTTGTACACGCTCTGGACAAATCCCGAACAGTCTGCCCCGTTGGTCAGGCTGGTGCCGCCGTACACATACGGGTAGCCGATATACTGCAGGGCAAAACTGGCCACCTCCTGCCCCTTGGCGGAGCCGGAGGACACCTGCTTCACCTCCGCGGTCGTGGGAGCCTCTGTCTCTCCCGGCCCGAGAGCCTTACCCTGGGAAGCCGCCGTGGTGGCTGCCGCCATGACCGTGGGGGCCGCTCCTGTCTGGACGCTGCCGGGGTCAGACAGGCCGGCGCCGGGATCTGCCGCCGCCAGAGTAGACGGCTGGCCTGCCCCCTCCGCCGCGCTGCTGGCTGCAGCGGCCTGTCTGCTGGCCTCCTGGGCCTGCTGCTGGCGCTGCTGCTCTGCCGCCAGCCTTCTCGCTTCCTCAGCCCGCCGCTGCTCCTCAGCCCGCCTCCTGGCCTCGGCCTCGGCTTTCCGGATCTCCTCGTTCTTCTTGGCTATGGCAGCGGTGTAGGCCGCCGCCTCCGCCCTCGCCTGCTCCAGCTCCTGGTCAAAGTCGGCGATCTCGGTCCTCTTCTGGGCGATGGTGCTCTCCAGCCTGGCCTGCTGCTCTTCGTACTCGATCTGCATGCCCTCCATCTCGGCTTTCTCTGTCTCCAGCTGCCCCTTGTACTGCTTTACCGCCAGCTTCGTCTCCTGGAACTCGTTGAGCTTCTGCCTGTCATAAGTGTAAAGAGCCTCTATATATTCGCTTTTATTCAGAAGCTCTGTCATGCTTTTTACCTGGAGGAGGATATCCAGATACTCGGTTTCTCCCCTCTCATACATGTACTTAATCCGCTTCTTCATGGCCTCGTACTGTTCTTCTTCTCTCGTCTTCGCCGCGTCGTACTCTTCCTGGGCCTGGTGTATCTGTTCATTTTTATAATCAATATCCGCCTCCAGCAGAGTGATATCCGCGATGAGGGCCGACAGGTCGTTGGACAGCGCGGCCACCTCCGACTGGGCGCTGTTTATCCTCTGCTGGGCCTCGTCGGCCCTCTGGTTGGCCTCGTCAAGACCCTGCTGGGCCTCCTGCTTCTCCCTCTCAGCCTTGGCGGTGGCAAACACATGGAACGGCTGTGTCCACAGAATAACTCCCGTCAGCGCCACAAGGCCTGCCCGCCGGATTCCGGTTTTGTATGTTTTCCATTTCATTTTCATCAGTGATCCGTCTTCCTTTCATCAACCTGTACATTTCTTCGCAGCTTCCCTGCGCAGCTCACCTGAAAGGTTATGTCTGGCGCCTTCTCACATATCTGCGGAAGGTGTAGCAGAGGTCAAAATAAGTGGCCTCCTCTGTCTCTAAGTCCATAACCCACTCCGGGTCCTTATCCAGATCCGGAAAATGGGTGTCCGCCTCATAGGCGTAATCGATATAGGTTACATGGGCCGTGGCGCAGAAAGGCAGGAATTCCCTGTATATCTCTTCCCCTCCCGCCACAAACACATCCTCTGAAGGCCAGGCGGAGAGCGCCTTAAGCGCCGACTCCACATCCGAAAAGCACTGTGCCCCTTTCACCTGATAACCTGGCTCCCTGGACAGGACTACGGTGGTTCTGCCGTAGAGAGGTTTCCCTCCCGGCAGGCTCTCCAGCGTCTTTCTCCCCATGACAACCACTTTGCCAAGGGTCTCCTGGCGGAATAACCTCTGATCTTCGGGAATGCTCACCAACAGCTTTCCCCTCTTTCCGATTCCCCAGTTCTTATCAACTGCAACGATTATATTCATATATTTCACTCACAGGTTACTTTGAAAGTCCCGCCGCCGATTAGGCGGCATCCATTCAGGTATGCCAAATGCGCCCGCCGGATTTTCATGGGTGGTAGCGCGTCCGCCTCCGGGCGCATGGAGGTTTACAGGGCTTTTCGCCCCGGTCAGTCTGTCCCCAGTATCAGCTCTTCCCCGTAGGGAAGACCTTCAATCCACCGGCAAAACTCATGCCACTCCTCCAGCTTATGGTTCTTTCTCCCGCAGTAGATGTTCACCAGGGTTTCATAGTTCATAGTGCAGGTGCGCATCTGATTGTAGCTTGAAGGGAGAAGCTGGATCAGGTCATACCAATCCTCTTTTTTCTTGTCCTTTATATAGCTGAGACGTATCTCCTCGAGAGTCCCTATAAGGTTCTCCAGCGCCTCAAGTCCCCTGGGCGTCAGGTGGTCGTGGCTGAAATCCTCCAGTTCAAAAGGCCTGCTGTGGAGCTTGTGCATGGTGCTTGTGGAATTTGCCACCGTCGCCACCTTGTAAGTGTCATACTCCTTCCACCAGTATATAGGCGCCGTGATATCCACAGAGACGAAAATCTGGCGGATGAATTTCCTGTGGTCGCTCCCTGCCTTTCTCAGCCTCTTTGCCAGGTCAAGGTCATTGGGCCCCAGACAGTAATTCCCCTCCTGGTCGTAGCCGCTGTCCATCCGCGCCCAGCTGTTCATGGGATTTCTCGCGCCCCTCATGGCATTTTCAAGATTCATAACCGCGGTGCGTTCCAGAATAATCATGTGTCTGTCCTTTCTGAAAGTCTACTTAAAAATCCCGCCGCCGAACAGGCGGCATGTGTTCAGGGATGCCAAGTGCGCCCGCCGGACTTTCATGTGCGGTGTGGGTCCGCTGCCGGACGCACGGAGGTTTGCATTGATACAAAAGCGCGTTGCAGACAGCCGCCGCCACGCTGCTCCCGCCCTTTCTTCCCTTTGCCACGATATAGGGGATGTCCAGAGCCAGAATCAGCTCCTTGGCCTGGACCACGTTGACGAACCCCACCGGGACCGCGATGACCAGGCGGGGGCGCAGCCTCCCTTCACTGACCAGCTGATGGAGGCGGACCAGAGCGGTGGGAGCGTTCCCGATGGCAAAAATACAGTCCCGCCCCAGGGACGCGGCCTTGTCCATGGATGCCCACGCCCTGGTGGTCCCCTCCAGCCTGGCCGCCTGGGCCACGTCATCGTCTGCTATGAAACAGTATACTTCATTTTGGAAATTTTTTAAAGCATTTTTATTAATTCCCGCTTTTCCCATGTTTGTATCGGTTACAATGGGAACCCCCTCCTGCAGGGCGGCCAGGGCCTGGGGCAGGGCGTCTTTAGAAAATACCAGGTTGTCCGCGTAGTCAAAATCAGCCGTAGTGTGGATCACCCGCTTGACGACCAAGTCTTCCCCCTGGGGAAAACGGCGTTCTCCCAGCTCCTGGGTGATAATCTCGAAGCTCCGCGCTTCTATGTCCTTTGGAAGAATCTGCTCCAGCTCCATCTATCGTTTCACCCCCATAATCTTATATATGGCAGACATGTCCAGATGCTTTCTCAGCCCCTCTGCCAGATGATCGTACTGGCTCTCCTTGTAGGAGCGGTAGTCTGTGAAAGCTTCCGGCGCCCCGTCTATCCCCTTTGCCTCCAAAAGGGCCTTCACCACGGCAGCTGCCACCCCTTCCCCGTCCAATATCCCGTGGATATAAGTGCCGTAGCAGCTGCCCTGCCACGTTCCCTCCGGCATCCATTTCCCATCTTCTTCCCCGGCCTGCGCAAGCCCGGGAGGGCTGCCTCTCTTCTCCGTCACGCCCATGTGGATCTGATAGCCCTCCGCCGGCAGACCTGACAGGGGACTCAACACGCCTCCCACCTGCCCAAAGACGCCCTTTACCTGGCTCCTGGTCTTCTCCTCGCGAAACTCCGTGTCCACCGGGAGAAGTCCCATGCCTCTCACCCTCCCCCCAAGGCTCTCCACATGGGCAGGGTCGCTGAGGGTCATCCCCATCATCTGGTATCCGCCGCAGATTCCCAGCACGGGAACCCCTGCCGACGCGAGCCTGAGAACGGCAGCCTCCAGCCCCTCTCCCCGCATCCACAGCAGATCGTCTATGGTGTTTTTTGTCCCCGGAAGGATTACCATGTCAGGCCTCCCCAGTTCACAGGCGCCTCCCACATACCTGACGCCTGCCTCAGGCACGGTGTCAAACACCTGGAAATCCGTAAAATTGGAGATGCGGGGCAGTCTTATGACTGCGATGTCCACCAGCCCTTTCCCCTCTCTGCCTTCCGGCTCCAGCCCCTGGCTGTCCTCGGCTTCCAGATTCACGTTCATGAAAGGGACCACTCCCACCACGGGAATCCTGCACAGCTCCTGGATCATGGCGACTCCAGGGTCCAGGATGGTCTTGTCCCCCCGAAACTTGTTGATGACAAGCCCTTTGATTCTCCCTCTCTGCGCCTCCTCCAGGAGCATGACCGTGCCGTAAAGCTGGGCGAACACCCCGCCCCGGTCGATATCCCCCGCCAGAATCACCGGAGCATCCACCAGCTCCGCCAGCCCCATATTCACAATGTCATCCTTGTTTAAGTTGATCTCCGCCGGGCTGCCGGCCCCCTCTATGACGATCAGGTCGTACTTTTCCTCCAGCCTGTGAAAGGACTCCATAATCAGGGGAATCAATGTCTTCCTGAAGGCAAAGTATTCCCTCGCCGTCATATTGCCCTGGTGGACTCCCTGGATGATCACCTGGGAGCCCTGGTCGCTGGTGGGTTTTAAGAGAATGGGATTCATATCCGCCACAGGCCGAATCCCGGCAGCCTCCGCCTGCACCACCTGCGCCCGCCCCATCTCCAGCCCTTCACTGGTGACGTAGGAGTTGAGGGCCATATTCTGGGACTTAAAGGGAGCCGCCAGATAGCCGTCCTGCCGCATAATCCGAAGAAGCCCCGCGGTCAGCAGGCTTTTTCCCGCGCTGGACATGGTTCCCTGAATCATCAATGTCTTCGCCATCTTATCCTCTCCTCTCAAATCACCCATAAAATCCCGCAGCACAAAATCAGCATAAGCCCTGCCGTCCCGTACATGAGAGCGTTGGCTCTGGGGATATCCTCCTTCACCGTCTCCCTCGTCCTGTCGCCTATGGCAGGCTTCTTGTACAGCTCTCCGAAATACCAGGCGTCCCCCGCCAGCTCCACTCCCAGAGCCCCGGCGCATGCCGCCTCTGTCTGAGCCGAGTTGGGACTTTTGTGTCTATATCGGTCTCTCAAGAAAATTCTCCAGGCCCCGCGGCCGTCCATGCCCAGAATCCACGCGCTCACCACCATGAGGACGCCGGCAATCCGGGATGGAACCAGGTTTGCCCAGTCGTCCAGCTTCGCGCTGCAGCGCCCGAACCAGAGATATTTTTCATTCTTGTAACCCACCATGGAATCCATGGTGTTCACCGCCTTGTAGAGGAACATGAGAGGCGCCCCTCCCAGGGCCATATAAAAAAGAGGGGCGATAACCCCGTCGGAAGTGTTCTCTGCCACGGTCTCCACCGCCGCCTTGACAATCCCCTCCTCCGACAAAGGCTCCACGTCCCTTCCCACAATCATGGAAACCGCCTTCCTGGCCTTCTCCACATCCCCTTCCCTGAAAGCCCGGTACACCTTCATGCTCTCGGTCACGAGGGACCTGGCAGCCAGCATCTGACAGCACATGACGGTTTCCGCTGCCAGATACAGAAATCTGTGGACTTTTCCTGCCAAAAACAGCACTCCCGAGGAGCAGAGAAAGGTGACTAAAAGCACCTGGACCGTCATCATGGCCCCCGCCGCCTCCTCCCCCCTGTCTGTCTTCGGATACCGATTCCGCAGCGTCTGTTCCCGGCCGGCGATGAAGGAGCCCATCCACCGGACCGGGTGGGGAAAACCGTGAGGATCCCCCAGAACCATATCCAGCAAAAATGCCGCCGCCATCACCGCTGCTCTCTGCCCCATCATTTGATTCTCATCCCGATGCCGCAGACCACCCGGTAGACTTCCTCGGCCTCTCTCGCCAGATGCTGTCCTGCCAGGCCGATGGCCTCCCGGTATTCCCTGTCCGACCGCTCCACCGGCACCACCCCGGCTCCCACCTCGTCCATGACGATCACGGTGCGGGGATTCTTCTCCAGAAATCTCCGGATATATTCATCCACATTCTCCCCGGCCTCCAGCAGCTCCTGGATCTGATTATGGAAAAAATTCACCACCCGCAGCTTTTTCTCCGCGGCCAGCTCCTTGGCAAACTCCTTTTTTCCCTGAAATGTTCCGCCTATTACCAGAATCATACGCGCCCCTTTCTGTCTGTCGTTACTGTCCATGGGGGGATCTTCCTGCCCCGGCTGCGCCCACAAGAAGCATCAGGCATCCTCCCGATGGGGAAAACCGGGCAAAAACTGTCTTACAAGGGAACTTGACGCCTGTTTCCGCCCGGTTTTCCCCGCCCCGCAAACTGTAACCTCATATTCTGGCGGCGGCAGCGGCGGCCGCCATCAACACCAGCTCCCCTGTCTGGAGAAACCAGCCGGCCAGGTCTCCTGTCATTCCGCCGAACTCCTTCACCGCAACCCGGTAATACCACCCGTACAGCGCCGCCGCCGCCGCGCCCACGGCAATTCCCGCCTTCCATCCGCCGTAACCTGCCAGAAACAGGAACACCGCGCCTATGTAACCTGCCATGGCACCTGCGACGGTTCCCTTTTTGGCCCCGGCCGAGAAGGAGGCGGCCGTACCGTCTTTTCTCGCCTTGGGAAAAGCCACCACGGACAGACCGCTCATGGCTCTTGTCAGTATGTACACCGCCCCCATGACCGGCAGCTTTTCCCTGGGAAATTCGGAGAAGACAGCCATATATAAGAGCAGGTAGACTCCTGTCCGGATTACCGCGAAGGCTCCGGTGTGGGGGTCCTTTAATATCTCCAGCTTTTTCTCCCGCTCCCCAAAGGAGGCCCTGGCGTCTGACACGTCGATAAAGCCGTCCATGTGAATCCCTCCTGTCACCAGCAGAGGCAGAACCGTGCCTCCGGCGCAGTAAAAAAGGGGACCCAGCCCGAGAGCCCGGACAGCTTTTTCAAAACCGTACAGGAGAACTCCCATAACCAGGCCCACCAGCGGGAAAAAACACATGACATGGCCCATGCGCTCCCTGGTCCACCGGACCTGTGGCATGGGAATCCGGGAGTACATGGAAAAGGCTATGACGAGACTTCCCAGCAGTTCCATCTGTTCTCCTCTGCTATCTGACGGCCACAGGGATGCCGTAGACCACCTCGGTCACCCGGTCCGCCGCCCTGGCCAGATTCTTGTTTACCTGTCCTAAGACTGCCCTGTAGGCCTCTGTCTGCACTCCATAGAACAAGCCGTCTGAAAAAATGTCGTTTGTTACTATAATAAGGGTTCGCGTCCTATTTTGCAAGTCCAGAATGTCTTCCGTTACCATCTGGGCCATGTCCTTCCCGCTGTACTTCTGATCGTAGAACACGTTGGTCAGCAGGTTGCCCACACACTCTAAAAGCACAGAGCACCCCCAGGGGACGAGAAGCCCCCTGACTCTGTCATAGCACTCAACGGTGGCAAAGCCTTTGCCCCGGCGGGCCTTCTGGTGCTTTTCGATCTTCTCGCGGCATTCCTGGTCCCAGGGCCTCATGGTGGCCACGTAGACACGGCTGCCCTCCGGCTCATCCATCATCAGCTTTTCCGCGTAGCCGGATTTGCCGCTTCCGCTCCCGCCGATTATCAGGTGCAGCATAACCCCTCCCCCTTTCATCCCACTCTGAAGCTTCGCCCTGCCGGCCCCTCAGTCTGCCAGCCGGCTGACCGCCTGCGCCATCACCTTTCTCCCCTCGTCGTCCAGAACCGAGCGGATAGTCACTGCCGGCTCCACCACGGTGATCTGCTTCATGGATTCCAGCATCCCCTTCATGGCCTTCGCCGCCAATGGAGCCCAGGTTCCGTTTTCCACCAGGGCCACCTTGCGCTTCTGGTAGTTTTTCGACTTAAGGTGCTGCAGAAAGACCTCCATGCACGGGAACACGCCTCCGTCATAGGTAGCCGCGGCCAGCACCAGCCGGTCATAGAAAAATGCCTTTCTCACCGCCCATGACACGTCGGTTCTGGCTAAATCCACCACTTCCACATGTTCCTCTCCCTGTCTTTTAAGCATCTCGGCCATCTCTCTCGCCGCAGCCAGGGTGTTGCCGTGGATGGAGGCCGCCGCCACCAGGACTCCGTGAACCTCCGGCTCATAGCTGCTCCAGGTGTTATATTTCTTTATATAAAAGTCCAGATTTTCCTTGAGAACAGGGCCGTGGAGAGGGCAGATCGCCTGGATATCCAGCGCCGCCGCCTTTTTTAAGAGAGCCTGCACCTGGACGCCGTATTTTCCCACGATATTCAGGTAATACCTGGCAGCCTCCCCGGTCCACTCCTCCCCGAGTCCGGAATTCACGCCGAAGGTTCCGAAGCCGTCGGCGGAGAAGAGTATCTTTTCCGTCTGCTCATAGGTCACCATGACCTCGGGCCAGTGCACCATGGGGGCCATGAAAAACTCCAGGGTGTGGCGGCCGAGGGAAAGGGTGTCTCCCTCCTTCACGGTGAGCATCCGATTCTCCAGGTTCATGTGGAAAAACTGCCGTATCATGGGAAATGTCTTGGCGTTGCCCACAATCACCGCCTGGGGGTAAAGCTCCGAGAATCTCGCGATGTTGGCCCCGTGGTCAGGCTCCATGTGGGACACCACCAGATAGTCCGGCTTTCTCCCGCCGAGGGCCTCCTTCACGTTGTCCAGCCACGCCGCCGCGGCCCTGTTGTCCACCGTGTCCATAACCGCCGTCTTCTCGTCCAGAATCACATAGGAATTGTAGGTGACTCCGTCGGGAACAGGGTACTGGCTCTCGAACAGGTCCAGATCCCTGTCTTCCGCTCCCACATATAATATCTCGTCTGTAATAAACTTAGATTTGTCCATCTCTTTATCTCCCTCTTGCCCATATTTATAGAAAACACTTATGTCGGGGCAAATTGGCTGTTGTACAGCTGTGCGTAAAATCCGCCATGGGCAAGCAGCTCCTCATGGCTGCCATGCTCGACAATATGCCCGTCCCTCATGACCAGAATCACGTCCGCCTCCTTGATGGTGGACAGGCGGTGAGCCACGATAAAGCTGGTGCGCCCTTCCATCATCTTGGCAAATGCCTTCTGAATCCGGATCTCCGTTCTCGTGTCGATGGAAGATGTGGCCTCGTCCAGTATCAGCATCGGCGGAAGACACAGCATGACTCTGGCGATGCACAGAAGCTGCTTCTGCCCCTGGGACAGATTGCCCCCGTCCTCGGAGATCATGGTATCGTAGCCCTGGGGCATGCGCCGGATAAAACCGTGGGCATGGGCCTCCCTGGCCGCCCGGATAATCTCCTCCTCGGTGGCATCTGGTTTTCCATATGCGATATTATCACGAATGGAGCCGGATTTCAACCATGTTTCCTGAAGTACCATGCCGTAATTTGCTCTCAGGCTCCTCCTGGTCATGTGGCGGATATCATTTCCGCTCACCTTGATGCATCCCGAATCCACGTCGTAGAACCGCATCAGCAGGTTGATCACCGTGCTCTTTCCGCAGCCCGTGGGACCCACGATGGCGATCCTCTGCCCCGGCTTCACCGACAGGTTAAAGTCTTCGATAAGGGAGTTCTCCGGATTATAGGAAAAATACACATGCTCCAGCTCCACACTGCCGTCTGCGCGCTTTAAGTCCACGGCGTCCCGGTCCTCCGGCTTCAATGGCTCCTCGTCGATGAGCTCGAACACTCTGGCAGCAGAGGCCAGGGCATTCTGAAGCTCCGTGACCACCCCTGATATCTCGTTAAATGGTTTCGTGTACTGGTTGGCGTAGCTCAAAAAACTGGACAGCTTGCCCACGGACAGCAGGCCGTGGACGGCCGCGTAGGCTCCCGCCACCCCTACGCTGGCGTAGACTAAGCCGTTGACAAAGCGGGTGGAAGGGTTGGTGATGGAGGAAAAGAAGGTGGCTCTCAGGCTGTATCTGCCCAGCCGCTCATTGATCTCCTCAAAGCTCTTCTGAGCCTCTTCCTCGTGGCCGAAAGCCTGGACGATCTTCTGGTTCCCCAGCATCTCGTCGATGAGCCCGGTCAGCTCTCCCCTTGTCTCCGACTGATGCTTGAACATGATGTATGTCTTCTTGGCGATGAAGCTGGCCACCAGAAGGGACACAGGGGTCACACACACCACCACCAGGGCGATCCAGGCATTGACGTAGAACATGAACCCCAGAGTGCCCACGATGGTCAGCGCTCCTGTGAACAGCTGGGTAAATCCCATGAGAAGTCCCTCGGAGAACTGGTCGATATCCGCGATAATCCGGCTGATCACATCCCCCGACGGATGGGAGTCCACGTATCTGAGAGGCAGCGCCTCCAGATGCTCGAAGGCCTTGGTCCTGATGTCCTTCACCACCCGGTATGTGATCTTGTTGTTGATGTGGTTCATGAGCCACTGGGACACGGCGGTGATCAAAATCACCACGGCCATCTTTCTTAAAACCGCCATAAGCCCTGTAAAGTTTACATCCTGCTTCCCTGCAATCAGGTCCACGCCGTCTCCGATGAGGATAGGCGCGTACAAGGTGGTGATCACCGTCACCGCGGCAAGACACAGGGACAGAAGAACCCCCCATTTGTAGTGGCCTATATAGTCGAGAATCCTTTTTATAGTCGAACCGTGCTTTTTCACTGGCGCACCTCCTCTTCTGACAGCTGGGACAGACAGATCTCCCGGTATACCTCACACTGGTCCAAAAGCTCCCTGTGGGTTCCCAGGCCCACCAGCTTTCCGTCATCCAGCACCAGGATCTGATCCGCGTTCTTGATGGTGGTAGCCCTCTGGGACACGATGAACACGGTCATGTCCCTGGTGTGTTCCCTGATGGCTTTTCTCAAGGCTGCATCGGTGGCGAAGTCCAGGGCCGAAGCGCTGTCGTCCATGATCAGGATCTCCGGCCGGCGCACCAGGGCCCTGGCTATGGTCAGCCGCTGCCGCTGTCCGCCTGACAGATTCTTTCCGCCCTGCTGTATCATCAGATCCAGCCCCTGCTCCTTGTCATCCACGAATTCTCTCGCCTGCGCCGTGTCCAGGGCCTCGTACATCTCCTGGTCCGCGGCGTCTTCCTTCCCCCACCGCATATTGTCCCGGAGGCTGCCCTTGAACAGCACCGCCCTCTGAGGCACCATGCCCACCTTCTGGCGCAGCGCAGAGAGGGAATAGTCCTTCACGTCCCGCCCGTCCACCAGAACCGTCCCCTGAGTGGCGTCATAGAACCTGGGGATCAGGTTTACCAGGGAGGATTTTCCCGAGCCGGTTCCCCCGATGATGCCGATGGTCTGTCCCTTGAGGGCCTTGAAGGAAATACCGCTTAAGGAGGGCTCCTTTGCCCCGGCGTAGCAGAAATTCATATCTCTGAATTCCACCTTGACGGCCTCCTCTGCCCCGGCGTCCGCTGCCCCCTCCAGGGAGCCCCTGTCCGCGATGCTGGTCTGCTGGGCAAAAACCGAGCTGACGCGGTTGGCGCAGGCGAGGGCCTTGGAGATGGTGATAATTAAGTTGGCGAGCTTCACCAGCTCCACCAGTATCTGAGACATGTAATTGACCAGAGCCACCACCTCGCCCTGGCTGATGATCCCGTCCTCCACCTGCCACGCCCCTGTCCAGATGAGAACGATGATGGCCCCGTTGATGATCACATAGGTGACGGGATTCATCAGGGCGGAAATCTTTCCCACGAACACCTGGAGGCGGACCAGGAGGGCGTTCTCCTGGTCAAATCTCTCCGCCTCATCCTTCTGGCGGTTAAATGCCCGCACCACCCGCGCCCCCAGAAGGTTCTCCCTGGTGGCAAGAAGCACCTGGTCCAGCTGCCGCTGCACTTTCTTGTACAAGGGCATGCTGATGAGCATGACGCCGAAGACCACCACGGAGAGGAGGGGGATGGTCACCACGAAGATCATGGCCGCCTTAACGTTGATGGTAAAGGCCATGACCATGGCTCCGAACACGATAAAAGGGGAGCGCAGAAACAGCCGCAGCACCAGGTTGATTCCTGACTGGACCTGATTGATATCGCTGGTCATCCTTGTCACCAGCGTGGATGTTCCTATAGTGTCGATCTCCCTGTAGGACAAGGTGTTGATGTGGCGGAACAGATCGTTTCTCACCATGGTCCCGATGCCCACCGCCGCCTTGGCGGAAAAGTACTGGGCCGTCAGAGAGCAGGTAAGCCCCACCACCCCAAGAAGCACAAGAACGCCTCCCATGCGCAGAATGTATCCCATATCGCCGTTCTTGATTCCCACGTCGATGATCTGAGCCATGACCAGAGGCACAAACAGCTCAAAGCTGGCTTCCAGCAGCTTGAACAGAGGCCCCAGTATACTTTCCAGCTTGTAGCCTTTAAAGTATTTTAAGAGCTTTCTCATATGGAATCCTCCCTATTTATATTTTTTCAAAATAATAGCTTGTGCTATTATAGCATTATGGTATAATATGCGCAAGAGATATTCTTACAAAGATTGACAGAGGGTTATTATGAATTCCAGACAATTACACTATTTCGCCGCCATTGTGGAGACAGGCAGCTTCACCGCGGCGGCCCAGGCCCTCGGCCTGTCCCAGCCCCCCTTGAGCAAACAGATCATGGCTCTGGAGGAGGAGCTTGGGGTCTGCCTTCTAACCCGGACCTCCAGGAAGGCGGAGCCCACCCAGGCGGGAGTGTTTCTCTACGAGAGGGCAAAAAGCATTCTGGCTGTCATGGAGGCCACGGAAAAGCAGCTCCGGGGCTACAAGAACGGGTCCGGCGGCATCCTGCGTCTGGGCACCATCTCCTCCTCCGGCCATATGCTCACCGAAGAGTTCTTAAAGGATTTCTGCCGGGAGCACCCCAGTGTCCGTTTTGAGCTGACAGAGGGCAACACCTACCAGCTTCTGGACCACTTAAAAAACGGCCTCATCGAGTGCGCTATCCTCCGCACCCCCTTCAACAGCGAGGGATTCTGCTGCTGCTGCGGACCCGAGGAGCCCCTGGTTGCCGTGGGAGTGTCCCGGTATTTCCAGCGCCTTGAGGAGGGGGAGCCTGTCCGCCTCACCGACCTGGTGGGAAAGCCTCTCATCTACTACCGCCGCTTTGATTCCATCATCTCTGCGGCCTTTGAGCATGTCGGCGCCAAACCGGATATTTTCTGCCGCAACGATGATGCCAGAACCTGTCTTTTGTGGGCCGGCGCCGGGCTGGGGGTGGCTCTGGTCCCTGAGACCATCTGCAACCTTTCTATCGGGGACACACTGGCCAGGCACCCGGTTCTCTCCGGGGCCACCTCCACCCGGATGGTGGCCGTGTACAAAAAAAGCGGGTACGTCTCCCCCATCGCCATGGAATTTGTGTCTTATTTTAAGGAGTATATGGGTTGGGAAGAGCAGCCGCCTTCCTGAAAAGAACCAGTCCCACGGCAAAGAGCGCTGCCAGCATCCCCACGCCGCTGCCCGGGTTTCTGGTGAGCTGGGTCATGGCGCCCACCAGCGCCGTCCCGATAAAGGACGCCCCTTTCCCGCAGATATCAAAGATGCCGAAAAACTCGCCCGATTTCTCCGGCGGGATAATGCTGGCAAAATAAGACCGGGACAGGGCCTGAATTCCGCCCTGGAACATGCCTACGCACACCGCTAAAAACCAGAATTCCCACTGCCTGTCAAGCTGGATGGCAAACAGGGCGATAAAAAAGTAGCAGACGATGCAGACCTTGATCAGCGTGGTATTTTTATACTTTTTCGCCAGGCTTCCAAACAGCAGGGCGCAGGGGAAAGCCACGAGCTGGGTCACCAGAAGGGCAAGGAGAAGACCCTGGGGTTCCAGGCCGATGGCGCTTCCGTAGGCGGTGGCCATCTCAATGATGGTGTACACTCCGTCGATGTAGAAGAAGAACGCCAGCAGAAACAGCATGATTTTCTTGTTGCCTCTTATGTCCTTTACAACCTTCGCCAGCCTTCCAAAGCTCTCCCTGACCACATGGCTCTGCCTGGGAACCCCGTGCTTCTGCCTGTAGTGTCTCAGCAGGGGAACCGTCGCCGCCAGCCACCAGGCCGCGTTGAGGAAGAACGCCGCCCCCATGGCTGTCTCGGCGGTGATGCCCAGGCGCTCATTGCCCAGGACAAGAACCAGGCTCAGGATGAAGGGGACACAGCTTCCGATATAGCCCCAGGCGTACCCCTGAGAGGATATCTGGTCCATGCGGGAGGGCTCCGTCACATCGGAGAGCATGGCGTCGTAGAAGATGAGGCTGGACGAATATCCCACCTTCGCCGCAACAAAGATGACGAGAAACAAAAACCACCCAACCGGCATCGCCAGGGCCCCGCAGCCTGCGGCGCCTGCAGCCACGCATACGGTAAAGACCGGCTTTTTGTATCCTTCCGTGTCCGCTATGGCGCCCAGAGCCGGTCCGATGAAAGCCACCAGGAGGGTGGAGACGGACATGGCGTATCCCCAGTATGCCAGAGCGTCCACCTCGGACACCCCGCCCTGTCCTGCCAGAGCGTTAAAATAGATGGGCAGAATCGTGGATACCAGGAGGACGAACGCCGAATTGCCCACATCGTAGAGTATCCAGTACTTCTCCAGTTTTGTCATCTTCTCTTTCATTCTTTTTTCTTCCCTCCTCTTCTCTCCCATCCGCGCCTCCTCCCGTCTTGGGGAGCCGCCGCCGCGCTGCTACCGCTCCATATCGGCTTCGACTCTGTGTCAGTTTCCGCCCTGCGCCTACAGGTCAAACAGACTCAGCTGCGTCGTCTCGTAGGAACGCTTATAGGCGTGGACGATATCTTTCATCTCATACAGTATCCCGTACTTTCCGCACGCCTCTGTAAACACCTTCCACAGCTCTCCCGCCCTGGGGCTGGCGCACTCATACCGCCCGCCGTAGGTCTTCAGATACCTCTCCCTGAGCCCTTCTCCGGGAAACAGTTCCTCCAGACGGTCAAAATACCACTCTCGCTGGTTGCCTCTCAGGGTCATCCCCAGAGCCCCGTATATAAACCTGGCCCCCGCCTCATGGGCGGACCGCACCACGGCCAGGATGTGTTCTTTGTCATCCTCGAGAAAAGGCAGCACCGGCATGAGAAGGATTCCCGCGAAGATCCCCCGCCCGCCAAGCCGGGCGATCATGTCGAGCCTCCGGGAGGGCAGCGAGACGCCTGGTTCGATTTTTTTCGCCAGAGCGTCGTCTGCGGTGGTCACGGTCACCTTGCACAGAACCGGGGAGTGCTCCTTGATGCTCTCCAGAATATCCATATCCCGCAGCATCAGATCGCTTTTGGTGGCCACCGCCATGCCGAAGCCGAAGGCGTCCACCAGCTCCATGGCGTGCCTGGTAAGCTCCAGCTCCTTCTCAAACGGGTTGTAGGGGTCGCTCATGGCCCCGGTGCCCACCACCCCGGTCTTCACCTTTCTTCTCAAGTCGTTGCGGATGATGAGGAGAGCGTCCTTCTTCGCCTGCACCCGATCGAAATCCCGGATCTGATAGCACTCCGAACGGCTGTCGCAGTAGATGCAGCCGTGGCAGCAGCCTCTGTAAATATTCATGTTATAGTCGATGCCAAACCACCTGGAATCCTTTGTCTTCGTCACGATGGTCTTGGCAGGAACATAGCTTATATCCATAGGTTCTCTCCGCAAAGTATACCCGCCAGGATACACTTCCATACATGTCTGTCTACTCTTCGTCCCTGTCTTTCAGAGCCTTTAAAAAGAAGAACCACCCTGTAAAAGCGGCAATCAACAGTTTGACAATGAAATAGGCAGCCCAGCCGACGGGAGAAAGGACAAGCCTTATTCCCATCTTTTCCCGGAATTTGTCGGCGTTGACCCATCCAAAGGGGAAACAGGACCAGACTATCCCCTGGATGATGTAACGTGGAATCGACATAATAACAAGAACTATATCTCCCATTAAAAATCCCAAAACCACCATCAGCCCCATAAAAAGCGTCCAGAAAACAGCCAGAACCAGAGACATTTTAAACAATCTTCTGTTATCCATCTTTTTTATCACCCTCCTTGCCATTTTTTCCAACTCGTGATAAGATACATAAAAATAAAAGTAAAAGGTGCTGTCATTATGCTTTTTCTCATGGTTGAAGGAAAACGAATATTCGACAAATATAAAAAAGACGAGGTTACCGTGTACGCCGCCCAGGCCTCGTTTTTTATCGTAATCTCTTTCTTCCCTTTTATCATGCTGCTCCTCACCCTGGTGCAGAGGATTCCGGCTGTCAACAAGTCGGACCTGCTGGATCTCCTCATAACCATCATGCCGGATATGCTGGACTCCCTGGTCATCGGCATCGTGGACGATCTGTACGCGAAATCCCCCGCCACCATGGTGTCCGTGTCTGCCGTGGTGGCCGTCTGGTCCGCTTCCCGCGGGATGATGGGCATCGAGCGGGGACTCAACCGGGTCTATGAAAGCCCCCAGCCGCGGGGATATATTTTCCGCCGGCTCATCTGCTCGGGTTACACCGTGCTGTTTGTGGTGGCCTGCGCGGCAAGCCTCCTGCTTCTGGTTCTGGGAACCTCCATCGAGCGGCTGCTCCTGAGAGTCTTTCCCGTGGTCTCTGCCCTGACCCGGTGCGTCATCAGCCTCCGGTCATTCCTGGCCCTGGCGGTTCTGGTCATCGTGTTCACAGGTCTGTACACCCTGGTCCCGGTACACAGGCACAGCCTGAAGAGCCAGCTGCCCGGCGCCCTTTTCTCCACCCTGGGCTGGATTATATTCTCCGCGCTTTTTTCCATCTATTTTAATAATTTCAGCAACTATTCCTATATGTACGGAAGCCTGACCGCCGTTGTGGTTCTGATGTTGTGGCTCTACATCTGTATCTGCATTCTCCTCATCGGCGCAGAGCTGAATTACCATATGGAAAACTACTGGTAAAAGACATCGCTGTATGACAGACTATCATACAGCGATGTCCTTTTGCAGGCGTAATTCCCGCACATATCTGAGGCTGCCCGCGGCAAACCAGATCTTGTTCCCAGTCTCTACAGCCTGGAGGCTGCCGGCTTGTCCAGAAGAACCACCACGTCGGGATGCATCTGGAGCATGGAAGCCGGAGCCATGGTGGTGATGGGGCCGTTGATCATCTTGGCCACCGCCTCCGCCTTCTCCTCGCCGTTGGCGATCATGATGATCTTTTTTGCCAGGAGCATATGGTGGAGTCCCATGGCACAGGTAGGCCTGCCGAGCCTGTTGTACACCACATGGGCCTGGGAAATAAGGGTCTCGTTGGGCTTGTTCATGCCGATGTGGGCATCTGCCCCGATTCCCAGAATCTGCATATCCAGGCGGCCGTCGGGAAGGCTGTCCATCAGCTGGTCATACTTTTTGCACGCCTCATCGATGCCGTCCGCAAATCCGTCCGGAAGAATCAGCTGCTCATCGCCGGCATCCACGTGGTCCAGAAGGTGAACATGGAAGAACGTGTGTCTCAGGTTCTTCGGGTCCTCCGGCGGCACGTCGGCCATCTCCTCCAGGTTGTAGAGGGTGCACTCGGCAAATGAAACTCTGTGCTCCTTGTAGAGCTTTACCAGCTCCGCGCACATTCCCACCGGCGTATTCCCCGCCGTCATGCCAAGGTGGCAGTTGGGCTTCTGCAGAAGCTGGGCCGCTACCAGATCAGCCGCCGCCCTGCTCATCTCTTCATAGGTGTCATAAATTTGAACTCTCATGTTCCTTCTCCTTTATACCATAACAGTTTTATTTACCTGCAAACCAGGCATGTATCTCTGTAACTGTTATTATACTTAGTTAGATTTGGTAAATCAAGGAAATTGTAGGGTCTGAACATATTTTGAGACAATGTACCAGGGGCGGCGGCATTTTTCTCACCCCAAGCCAATTCTATAGGTATTTTTATATCACAGATTGTACAGCTTCCCATATTTGTCCGTGAGATAATCGATGTAGTACTGAGGGTTAAAGTCCTCCCCTGTCACATCTAAAAGCATCTGGCGGCTGGTTTTCAGCTTTCCGTGCCTGTGTATATTCTCCCGCAGGAATTCCCTGATAGTCTTGATATCCCCTTTTCTGAGCAGCCCCTCAAAGTCCATCTGTCCTTTCATATATCTGTACAGCTGGGCGCCGAAGGCGCTTCCAAGAGCATAAGACGGGAAATATCCGAAGGCGCCCTGGGACCAGTGAATGTCCTGAAGTACCCCCTCCGACACATCCTCCGGGCGCACGCCTAAGTATTCCTCATACTTGTCAGCCCAGATCTCCGGCAGCTTTTCCACCTCCAGGTTCTCTTCTATGAGCATCTTTTCAATCTCATAGCGTATAAGGACATGGAGACTGTAAGTCAGCTCGTCCGCCTGAGTGCGGATCAGGCTCGGCTCCACCTTGTTGACAGCCCGCACAAACTGCTCCGCCGTCACATGGCCAAGCTGACGGGGAAACTGTTCCTGAAGCCTGTGGTACACCGGCTCCCAGAAAGCCTGGTTCCGCCCGATGATATTCTCAAAAAACCGGGACTGGGACTCGTGCATGCCCATGGACGCTCCCTGCCCCACCAGGGTCTGGGTCAGCTCATCGGGAATCCCCAGCTCATAGATGGCGTGGCCGGACTCGTGGATAACGGAGAACAGGGAATCGTCCACATGGCTGTTGTAGCTGGTGGTGATGCGCACGTCCTTGTTGTGGAGGTTGGTGGTGAAGGGATGGGCGCTGACCGCCATGACTCCTCTGTGAAAGTCGAAGCCTACGTATTCCGCGAAGAAGCGGCCTATGGCCTCCTGGTCCGCCTCATCGTAATCTCCTGTGAGAAAATCGTCCCGGATCATGACGCCGCTGTCTGTCACCTTTTTTAAAAACGGAACCAGCTGCTCCTTGAGGGCGCCGAAGAAACCGTCAAGAGTCTCCATGTCAAACCCTTTTTCATAGTCGTCCAGCAGAACATCATAGAGCTTCTGCCCTTCTTTTGCACGGTAAGAGGCAAACTTTTTGGTGTACTCCACCAGCTTTTTCAACGTGGGGGCAAAAAGTTCAAAGTCCTTCTCCTTCCTTGCCCTGGCCCATATCCTGCTGCCCTCTGAAGTCAGCTCCGCGAATTCCCGGTACTCCTTCGCCGGAACCCGCTCAAGCTTCTCGATCTCCTCGGCCAGCTCCCTGACAACCGCGGCCTCCGCCTGCCCCAGTTCTTCCTTCCGGCACAGCTTCACCAGCTCCATCACTTTCGGGTCCGTGATGACAGAAAAATACTCGCCGGACAAGGTTCCCACCACCCTGGAGGTGTTGGGTCCCGCCTCCTTCGGCGCCAGTGTCTCGTTGTCCCACTCAAACAGCACCTTTGCCGTCTGGAAAGCCTGAATCCGCTCCAGGTACGGCTGCAGCTCTTCATATGCTCCGCTCATAATTTTATACTCCTTTTTGTCATTCATAGTCAATGCCAGCCTTGTGTTGAACTGTTACTATTCTTTGTTGCCGGTCTGAAATTTATGTAACAGTTCAGGCATCTTCCGGCACGTCTGGCCCCATTATACCGTGTTCTGTCTGTTTCCACAAGCCCTGACCGCAAATAACAAAATGAGAAGCCCAAGGGGAACAAAACTCAGTCCTTCTCCTGTTTTCCCCGGACAGCCTCCGTCATCTCCAGCCCTGTGTCATAGTCCAGCTGCCTTGGCTCGTATTCCTCATTTTCCCTCTGCCTTGTGCAGCCGTCATTGGCCCACAGGGCCTTTTTCTCCGGCCGCCAGGGTCTTACGGCCCACTGATAACCCCGGTACAGATCTCTTGTGTCGTTCATGTGCTCCAGAATCCTGTCGTGAAGCCGGTTTCTCTCGGCGGCGCATTCCGGGTCATTGATCCGGTTGTCTACTTCGTGAGGGTCTGTCAGAGTGTCATAGAACTCGTCTGTGTCCAGAAGATGAATCACCAGCTTGTAGCGGCCATCCGTAGCCGCCCGCATGAGCTGCAGCCCCCCGAAGCCGTCATGGTCCACCTCGTACCGGGTAAATTCCGTGTACACCACGTCGTTGACCGCGGCGGAGGTGTCATATATCTGTGAAAGCATGCTCCTGCCCTCCAGGATCTTCGGGATATGCTCCCCGAAATATTCCAGGATGGTGGGCGCCAGGTCGATGTGGGACGCCGGGGCATCCACCACCTTCCCCGCCTCCCCGCCCTTGATGATGAGGGGGACATTGGCGATCTCCTTGTACATGGCCGCGTTCTTGGCGGTAAGCCGGTGGGCGCCCAGCATGGCCCCGTGGTCTGAGGTGTAGATGATCATGGCATCAGGAAAACGCTCTCTCGCCACATCCAGAATTCTTCCCATCTCGTAGTCCGCGAAGGAATTGCAGCCCAGCAGCTGACACATGACAGGATTGGGCTTCCTCAGCTCCTCCGGCGGCGCTTCAAGGTTCTCTCCCGCCCACAGTCTCTGCATAAACGGCTTTCCCTCCAGGCTGTCGTGGAACACGGGGCTGTCCTCGTACTGGAACCCCTCATACATGGTGTTGAAAGGCTCGGGCGACAGGGAAGGCCCGTGGGGCTCGTCGTAAGACACGGTCAGGAAAAAATCCTGGCCCTCACACTCCTCCAGAAAAGCCAGAGCCCTGTCCGTACAGCGGTGGGCATATGTAAATTCCTCTGTCATGTCCTGGCAGTAGGAGGTCTCTCGCCTCCGTGACTTAAGCCTCTCCTCCTCGGTCAGCTCTTCCAGGTAGCAGCGCATGTCATACCAGTACCGGGAGTCCCACCCCTCCGGGCATCTTCCCAGCCCGAAGTAGTCTCCCCCGTCAAGATGCCACTTGCCAATATAGCCGCAGTGGATTCCCGCGTCCTGCAGCCGCTGCCCGATGGTCTTCACGTTATCCCCCATGGCCACAGAGTTGGTGACCATGCCGTTGGTGTGGGGAAACGTCCCTGTGAAGATGGCGCTTCTGGCCGGCCCGCACACCGGCTGGCAGGAATAGGCGTTCTCATAGCGGATTCCCTCCCGCGCCAGCCTGTCTAAGTTGGGAGTCTTCATCCTCGGGTCTCCGTAACACCCCAACATATCCTTCCGGGTTGTATCTGTCATCAGAAATATCACCTGTCTGTTTTTTCTGCTTTCCATATCGTCTTCTCTCTTTCCTTTTGCTTTATAACGCAGTTGTCCGCTGCCTCTCAGTTATTCGTGCCGGAGGGCATATTTCCTAAGCCCCGTCTTTGCCGTCCTCATATCGGGAGAATATCCAGGCGAACACCTTGGCGTTGACATAGCACGCCAAAGCGGGCAGGAGGATAATGCCGTAAGGAATCTTCACGGAGAGGAACAGAGCGCCCCCGGACAGCGCCAGACACGCCATCCCGTAGGGAAGATGTCTCATGGTCAGATAGACGCTGTTTCCCAGCACCTTTTTTAAGGAGAAGGGAAATGTCCCTGCCAGCGGGTAGAACCACATAGAGCACAGCAGCCAGAAAAGAAGGAGCATGCCCAAAACTCCCGCCAGGAACATGGCCTGGGCTGTTCCCATCCTGAGGCACACCCAGATATCCGCCAGAAAGAACAGTCCCACCGTCAGTTTGATCAGCCCGATCCCCGTTCCTGTCCAGAAACGGCTTTTAAACACATGAAAATAGTTGGACAGCACACGGCCCTCCTGGTCCTTTGCCATGCGGACAAACACATGCCAGAAAGCAGTGCCCGCGGCACCTGCCGTGACCACGGGGATGCAGCAGACCAGCCACACCAGCTCCAGGATCACCATATCCGCCACCTTGTTGGCGAACATCCAAAAGTCATTTTCCATATTAAACATTCGATTCAGCATATACTCTCCCATCCCGCTCTCTACAGACTCAGCCCATCTTCCCTGTCAGGCAGATGGGCTGTGCCGAAGCCTATTTCATAGCAGTCTTTGAATAGCCGGTCAGCATGTATTTCTGAAATACAATGAAAAGCACCACCGCCGGAATCATGGTGATCACGGCCCCCGCCATGGTCACGTTGGTGTGAAGCCACAGGGCCTCTCCGTTCCAGGACTCTCTCAAGTGCACCAGTCCCACGGTGAGAACCCGGACAGCGTCGGTCTGGGTGATAATCTTAGGCCAGAAGTAGCTGTTCCACTCTGTGATGAACGTGGTCAGAGACACGGTGATCAGGGAAGCCTTGCACATGGGAATCATCACGTACCAGATGGCTCCCAGTGTCCCCAGCCCGTCGATCTTTCCCGCGTCAATGTAGCTCTGGTCAACAGACATAAATGCCTGCCTAAGCATGAAGATAAAGTGGGGAGCCACCACGCTTGGCAGCACAAGGCCCATGTAGGTGTTCACCCAGCCCAGCCGCGAGCACAGGATATACAGAGGGATAAAAGTAACCTGATGAGGAACCATCATGGCGCCCAAAATCATATAGAACAAAATATTTCTTCCCGGAAAGTTTCCCCTGGCGAACCCGTACGCCGCCAGCACCCCGCCGCTGATCTTGATGGTCATGACGATGACGGTCACGATCACCGTGTTGAGAATATATCTTCCCAGCGGCACACGGTTCCAGGCCTCTATGTAGTTTTCCAGGCTCAGGCTGTCGGGAAGAAGGCGGATTTCTTTTGTGAGAACCACATTGCCTGTCTTAAAGCTGGTGACTACCATCCAGTACAGGGGAAAGAGCATGATCAGGGTGACCAGCACCGCGATTACCGTCTGAACCCAGTAGATTGCCTTGTCTTTTTTCGTATATCCATGAAATGCTTTTTTCATTCCAAATCCCCTCTACATATCATAGTTGACCTTGTTTTCCGACCAGCGCATGGTCAGGATGGTGACTGCCAGCAAGAACAGAAAGAACACCAGAGATACCACCGCCGCCCTGTCCACACGGTAATCCACAAAACCCAGCTGATAGATCAGGTACACGATCACCTCCGTGCTTCCGTAAGGCCCGCCGCCTGTGAGAATGTCGATGGCGTTGAACACTTTCATGGAAGAGATGAATGTGGTGACCAGGAGAAACAGGATAGTGGGGGACAGCAGGGGCAGGGTGATCTGGAAAAATCTCTGACTCCTGGTGGCCCCGTCCAGGGCCGCCGCCTCGTGGTAGCTGCTTGGAATCCCTGTCATGGCCGACAGATAGATCATCATGGCGTAACCCACGGAATTCCACCCGGTCAGCATCAGAACCGACACGAGGGCCAGCCCTTTTGACGTGACCCAGGCAAGGCGGGAGCCTCCCAGAAGCTCCAGCACATTGTTGGCAATTCCGTAGTCCTTGTTAAGAATCCAGAGAAACAGGATGCCTGCCGATGACATACCCACATATCTGGGGAGAAAGATTATGGCGCGCATGGCTCCGAAGCCTTTCGTCATCCGGTTCATAAGAAGAGCCAGAAACATTCCAAGCACCAGGCTGATGAGCACGGAGCCTGCCGTGTACAGCAGAGTGGTCCCCATATCCCTGTAAAAATTGTTTCCCGCCGCGTTCTCAAAAAACCACTGCCAGTTTTTTAACCCCACATAGTTGTAGTCCTTCCGCAGCAGGTTCCAGTCCGTAAAGCTGATCCGGATCAGTTCTGCCAGAGGATAGTAGGTGGTCACCACAACCAGGAGCACTGCCGGGAGCACGCAGAGGAATTCCTCAAGGGCAGAACGCTTTATTTTTTTCTTTTGCCCAGATGTATTTGTTTTCATACTGCTTCCTTTCCGGTTTGACGCAGCCGCCGGGAACCCTCCCGGCGGCTGCGCCTTCCCAAACGGCAACCTTTGATCGCCCGGGTCCTCAGTTGCCTGCTAACACATAGTTGACTTCCTCAAGCATGTTGTTCCATGTCTCGTCAAAGTCCGCGTTTTCCAGAATGATCTGGTTGATGGCCTCCATAAAGGGCTTCATGGCCTTTGAGAAATAAGGGGTTTTGATCTTCTCGATATAGTTGCCGGAATTCTCGTACACCATCTTCATCTCTGGAAGCGCCTCATAGATCTCCGCCATCTTGGACTCGTCCGCTATGGTGGACTTGTGGGTTGCCAGATAGCTTGAGAATTTCGCCCACTCCAGATTCACGTCGGGGCTGCTTAAATATTTTGCAAACACGAAAGCAGCGTTTTTGCTCTTCTGATCCAGGCCTGATGGGATGAACATAAGGGAGCCTGCCACGGAGCTGATGCCGTGCTCTCCTGTATAATTCCACGCCAGGCCCACCTCAAAGTCGTTGTCCGTATAGTGGCTGTAATCGGTGCAGGAGACATTGATGCACATGGTATCTCCGTTCAGGAACTTGTTGCCCACCGCCTCTACGCCTTCCAGGCTCCACTCCACATAGCCGGCGTCCACCAGCTCCTTCATCTCTCTGATGTACTGCTTTAAGGTCTCGCTGTCAAAGCCTGTGGTCCCGTCCTCTTTTACCAGGAGTCCGCCCCAGTTGTATGAGAAGTTATACAGGATATTATTCTGCATGCAGGCGCAGGTGTACGCGGTCTTGCCTGTCTTATCGTAAACCTCCTTGCACCAGGTCTTAAACTCCTCCCAGGTGGCGGGGAAGGCATCCAGCCCGACCTTGGCCAGCTCATCTCTGTTGTAATAGAAAGTCGCCACGGAGACGCCGTGGGGGAAACCATATATCACGCCGTCATAAGTCCCTCCGTTCATGAACGCGTCGACGAAATCAGAGGTGTCCACGCCGTAGGCTTCACAGTAAGGGTCAAGAGGCTCGCACACCCCGCTGTCCATATACACCGCGATCCGGTCCACGCTCATGAGACACAGTCCCGGAAGTCCGGTTCCCGCCGCCTGGGCCGCCGTCAGCTTCTCCGAAATGGAATTGTAGTCGCCGCCGCAGACAGGCACCACCGTCACATACTCCTGAGACGAGTTAAAATCCTCCGCCAGCTTGTTGTAGAAGTCCTCGTTCACCGCGCTGTTGTACCAGTACTCAATGGTAACAGGCTCCGTCACCTCATACATGGAAGCCTCCCCGGCGCTGTCCGCCCCTCCTCCGGAAGAATCCGGCGCCTGCGCCTCCGTCTTCTGGCCTGCCTGTGCCTCCGGCGCCGCCGCGGTGGTCTGAGTTCCCCCACCGCCGCATCCGCCAAGCGCTCCCGCCGTCATGGCTGCTGCCGTTAAAAGTGATAAAAGTTTTCTGTTTTTCATGATAGTTCCTCCTCTTTTTATTCACACTTAAAAATGCCGTCCCTCCCGGCCCCGCCTGCCGATTCCGCTTAAATACGCGGCCGCCTCTGCCGGCCAGTCGGTCTGGATAATGTCCACCCCTTTTTTTGCCAGCACCCCCCAGCCCTCGTCCCCGCCAAGGGCCAGGGACTTAAGGTCATCGTATCCTGCCCCGTAGACGAGGCGTCTGGCAAGGCTTAAGGAATTGCACCACACCTTCATATGTCTCTCCTTCAGCCAGACAAACACGGAATCGGCGTAGATGCTGTCCGACTCCTTCCGGGGCACGATCTCCACCGCCGGGATAACTGCCCTTTTTCTTAAGCCGTCTACGGCTTCCAGGTGCTCTGCCTCCTTCACCATGGGAATAAACATGCAGTCCCCATGTCTTTCCGCCCACTCCGCGGCCCGGCTGTTCTTGACGGGAAACTTAAAGATCGCCTGACCCAGCATGTCCCTTCCGGCCAGGGCCTCATACACCTCGTCCCAGTAATCCCAGCACTTGTCCAGGGCTATGAGCGTCTTTCCCTTCAGGCTGTCCAGTATCTCCTGGAAGGTCTCAAGTCCGGTCACGTTGATCTCCCCCAGATAATTAATCAGCGGCATCTTCTGAATCTCGTCCCAGGTGTAGCCCGATATCTCGCCATCCACAGAAAAAAGCCGCCTCATGGTCTTGTCGTGATGGCCTACCAGGACACCGTCTTTCGTCAGGTCTAAGTCCATCTCCACCATATCCGCCCCCTCCCCCACGGCAGTCAGAAAAGCCAGCGAGGTGTTCTCGATGACGCTGGAAGAAAATTTCCCCCGGTGCGACGCTATCTTAATATCCGTGTCTTCCATATTAAACAGCCATTCCCTTGTCTTTTCCCAGCCTTCCATAGGCATCCCTCCTGATCCTGCGTCCTTCCCCTTCGTTCCCTTTGGTGAAAAATCTCCCGCCCTGTGGAAATCCGCCGCAGAAACACATAAAAAATATATACATTTCTGTGTTTGCATTCTTCTCGTGTTTATGGTAAAATTATACCATAAATACATGGATAATCTATGTTATATTATGCTATTTATATGGATGATTCTGTTTTACTGCCCCCCGCGGCCGACCGCTTCTCCGATTTGCCGCGGACTGTCTTAAGGAGGTAACCCCTATGATCCGCGTGGCTGCGCGTTCCCACAACACAGGCAATTATATTCTCCCCGAGGACGCCCTGCTCCCCATCTTCGTGGTCAGCTGCGGCCACCAGTACCATTTCAACAAGGACTTCTCCATCAGGCGGCCTGACGGGCGGCCCGATTACCAGCTGCTGTACATGTACAAGGGATGCGGACATTTTCTCATCAACGGTACGTGGGAGACGGTCCCATCAGGCAGCATCATCCTCTATCTGCCGGACCAGCCCCAGATCTACACC
>CAJTOT010000020.1 GCA_910577935.1 uncultured Hungatella sp.
ATCATCTGGAACAGGATCAGCGAAAACATAAAGTCCCTTCCCCTGAACTGCAGCCTGGCAAACGCATACCCCGCCAGCGTGGCTGTCAGCACCGCCGCGATCACCCGGCCCGCAATCAGCAGCAGGGTGTTGACGTACAGCTCCACAAAGTTCAAGTTGTTTATGACTGTTGTAAAGTTCTCTGTCCTCCACACACTGGGAAAGATCACGAACGGAGAAACGCTGGTCGCCTCCCCCATGCTCTTGAACGCCGTCAGGATCATCCATAAAAACGGCACCAGCATGGTGACGGACACCAGAATCAGGATCACATGGATCAGCGCCTGCATCATTTTTGCTCTTTGTTCCATATCCCTTCTCCTCTCCTAGTTGTAGTATACCCATTTCTTCTGGGCGATCATCTGGAACACGGTTACTACCATAATTATGGCGATGAGCAGCACCACGATGGTGGAGCCATACCCCTTGTTGTTCTCCACGAAGGAGTTCTGGTAGAACAGATACACGATGGACTGGGTCTTGTAGAGGGCCGGGTTGTTCTTATCCATCACCATGAAGATCAGGTCAAACACCTGCAGCCCTCCGATGACTCTCGTGATGGTCACGAAGAAGATGGTGGGGGACAGCAGCGGCACCGTAATGTTGAAAAACTGGTTGATGCCCGTGGCACCGTCGATGCTGGCCGCCTCATAGTAGTCCCTGGGGATCTCCTGGAGGCCCGCCAGGAACAGCACCATGTTGTATCCGATGATGGACCAGATTCCGATGACCGCGATGGCGAACACCGCGATGGCAGGGTCGGAGATCCAGTTGATGCTGGTCCCGAAGATATGGTTCAAAAGGCCGAACTCGGAGTTGAACAGCCATCTCCACACCATGGCGATGGCAGCCGGAGCCGCGACCATGGGAAGGAAGAAGATGGTACGGTAAGCGGAGACGCCCATCATCTTGCGGTTTAAGAGGACCGCGAGAACCAGAGCGATGGCGATGGAGAAGGGCACCTCCACGATGGCGTACTTAAAGGTGTTGATCACGGACTGCCACACTTCCGCGTCGCCGAACATCTTTACATAGTTATCCAGCCCGATGAAGATGTTGCCTCTGCCGAAATCCCCTGTCTTGAAGAAGCTCTGATAGATGGTCTGGAAGATCGGGATAATGTTCAGCACGATCAGTCCCAGCATGGTGGGGAAGATAAAGGCCCATCCCCATATGAATTCGTTGCGTTCCCTGGTAGTTCCTTTTTTAATAGTACCCACAACTTCACCCCTTTTCTGTTATTTCAGAATTAGTTTTCCTCTGCAATCTTCTCGTTCATGATCGCCGTAATGTTGGCACAGGCCGTAGCCATATCCTCTTCCCCGTTCCACGGCTTCTTCAGCTCTTCTACCATGGGATTCCACCATGCCAGAGTGCTCTTGGTAGCGGGACGGAACACCACGTCATCCATGGCTTCCAGATACGGACTCAGATCAAACTTGTCGGTATTGTTCACCCACTGATCAGATACGCCCTCATAAGCTGCCATGGTCACGCCCAGCTCTGCCTGCTTCTGCTGCATATCCTTGGTGGCGAACCACTCGATCAGCTGGTAAGCGCCTTCCGGGTTCTTGGTTCCCGCGGAAGCTGCCCAGCCGAGACCGTTGTACAGAGAGATGCTTCTTCCGGTTGCGGCATCCTTGGGCAGTCTCGCCACATCTGCGTTGGCCGCGATATACTCGTTATCCTTGAATCCGGCAACCATCCAGGAACCCTGGCTGATCATAGCCACCTTGCCGGAACCGAACAGTACATCCGTACCTGTCTCGGACATGGTAGATGCAGGAGGCATAACCGTATGTACCATCTGATCTATAAATTCCATGGCGGCGATGGTCTTGGGATCGTCAAAACCGGACATTCCCTGATCGTTGAGCACGCATCCGCCCATGGTGTAGACGATGTTCATCCATGTATCCTGCTCATTAGAGGGGTTAGCCGCGAATCCGTACACGCTTCCGTCGTCTTTTGTCAGCTTCTGCGCGATCTCATAGAACTCATCCCAGGTCCAGCTTCCGTCCGGATAAGGAATCCCGGCCTCGTCAAACAGAGTCTTGTTGTACCAAACAGCGATGGTATCCATATCCTTCGGCAGAGCATAAGTCTTGCCCTCCCACTGGTACATGGCCTTCAAATCCTCCGGGAACTTTTCAAGCTCCAGAACCGTGCTGGCCGCCACCTTGTCGGTGATATCCAGAAGAATGCCGTTGGACATGTACTTAACCGCCTCATTGGAATGCATCCAGAATACATCCGGCATGTCTCCGCCGCTGGCGCCTGCCTCCAGAAGAGTCCAGTAGCTGTTCCACTCAATTACCTGCAGCTGCGTCTTGATGCCTGTGGACTCTGTAAATGCGTCGAGGATCTCCTGAAGACCCGCCTGCTGTCCGCCGTCCCAGATGGCCACGGTAAGAGGAGCATTGGGATCACCGCTGCCATTGCTGCCGCCAGAGCCTCCGCACCCTGCCAAACCGGTAGCCGCCACCGCCGCCGCCAGACTCATAGCCAAAACCTTGTTACGTCTTTTCATCTTGCATTACCTCCCGTTTTCGTCATAATGACTTATTTTTTTTAGCTATAATGCCAGATTTGACACAGACTAAAAATAGCCACATGTCAAATTGTTACTTAGATTATAAAAAATATATGGGCATTTTGTACATGGTAAGGTAATTTCTTTTTTTCCATGAATCCTATGGCAAAATAAATCATCATATGGTAAAATGTTAACTAAATGAGCAGTGCGAGATGCAGCGCAGCTCAATCAAGCTGCACTGCGGGCTTCGCCCCTGATTATTTTACACAATCATGTACTTTATCCATAAACCCAAGGAGATGACATCATGAGAAATATCAAGTACACAGATTCTGCGCAATTCCAATGTCTCGAGCACCTTCGGGAAGCCTTCATGGATCTTTATCTTGTTCACTGCGGCATCGAACACTGTCACCCTTCCCAGTATCTCGGCCCTTCCGTCCGCGATGAATATATCATCCACTTTGTTCTGGAGGGCAAAGGAACCTACACCGTAGGCGGGATTACCTACTTTTTATCCAGCAACCAGATGTTTTTGATCAATCCCGGAGAGGAGATCCGCTACGGCTCCGACACGGACGAGCCCTGGACCTACGCCTGGATCGGATTTAACGGTATCCGCGCGTCATCCACCCTCAGGAATTGCGGTTTCTCAAAACAGTCTTATGTCCTTCCTTTCAAGAAAGAAGATATCCTGCTGGAGCATATTTCCAACATACTCGGTTCCACCCAGTTGTCCCTCTCCAATGATCTGAAGAGAAATGCCTGCCTTTTGATGCTCTTTTCTTATCTTGTGGAGAACTACAACAATCTTTCCCAGCAGAAATCCAACGGGAAAGACCACTATGATTACGGGAGCAATGTGTATGTGGAACAGGCCATCGATTACATCAAGTGGAACCACAACCGGGGAATCAATGTGACGGACATCGCCGATTATATCGGAATCAGCCGGACCTACTTAAATCATGTATTCCAGAAGGAGCTGGGCGTATCTTCTCAGAAGTTTCTCATGGATTTCCGCCTCCACAAGGCCGCAAGCCTTCTGATCTCCTCCGATCTCCCGGTGACAGAGGTGTCCGCCGAGGTCGGATATGACGATTCCCTGGCGTTTTCCAAAGCCTTCAAGAAAAAATTCGGCCTCAGCCCGAAAAATTACCGCAGCCACAAAGAAACCATGGACCGTTTTACCGTCAAACAGCCCTCTACCAACGAGTTTCTTGATATAAGCAACCCATAGCCACAGGTGAATGAATTATGGAACAATCTCTTGTACTTCAGCTTCCCAGCCGCCAGATTCAGGACTTCTATCTGTGTTTCTGCGGTTATGCCAAATGTGAACCTCTCCACACCCCCGGATACGGCGTGCGGCCCAACTATGTGATCCACTATGTCCTGGACGGCGAGGGAGAATATCACGTGGACAACGAAACCTTTCATATTGCAGCGGGGCAGGGCTTCATCATCGAGCCCAACATGCTCACCTTCTACCAGGCCAGCCGCGCAAACCCCTGGTCCTACGTGTGGGTGGGCTTCTCCGGCCCCCGGGCTCCGGAGTATCTGTCCTATCTGGGTTTCAACCACAATCATCTGATTTTTAAGAGTTCCGAGTCGGAGCGAATCCGGAACCTGGTGTTTAAGATGCTCCGGGCCAACCAAAACAGCCCGAAGAACGAGTTTTATCTCCACGGATTATTTTTTGAATTTTTTTCATGCCTCATCGACGAGAACGCTCCCAGACAGCAAGAAGATTTAGACAGGGACAGAGAGACTACAAACCGCTACTTGAGAGAAGCCATCTCCTACATCCAGCAGAACTTTCACCAGGGGCTTCGAGTGTCGGACCTGGCCGACCATGTGGCCGTGAGCCGGGGATACCTATACCAGATCTTCAACGAGACTCTCGGCATGTCCCCCAAGCAGTATCTGACCAATTTCTGCATGACCAGAGCCACGGAGCTTCTCACCCTGGACAACGAGCCGGTGGAAGTAGTCGCCCGCAAGTGCGGCTATCCGAATCCAGTTGCCTTCTCCGCCCTGTTCCGCAAGCGCATGGGCGTATCCCCCACCCAGTACAGGAACCAGCTGTCGGCATCATACCGGGAGAGACTGAAGAGAGAGCTTGAGAGCCTGCAATAGAGGTCAATCTCACGGGTATCGGCGAAATAAGACAGTAAGCAAGCCGGCCCCTGCCCGTCCGCCGCACGGGCGATGGGCAGGGGCCGGCCTTCTTATGGCGCTTCTTATGACTCTGCCTTCAGTACGTAAATCTTGGACCAGAAATCGGTACAGTAATCTCCCGGGTACGCCTGCCCCGACGAGGCGTCGCTGGTAACCAGGCCGGCGTTCATCAGTTCATCCCCGTAGAACCACTCCTTCTTCTCCTCCACCCGATAGCGGGCATCCGGAAGAAGACCACGGAGCTTCATCCGGCGGAACTCGCAGTTTACGTCGTTGAGAATCTTATAATAACCCACAATGGCGGTCTTCCTGTCCTCGGACACGGTCATCCACGCGGCGATGTTGTGCTCGAAGGGACTCTGGAGGCGGTAGAACGTTCCGAACTGGAGAACCTCCCGGTACTGCTTCATGAAGGCGATCTGCTTTCTCACAGTCTTTCTCTCCTCTTCCGTCAGCTTCTGCAGATCCAGCTCGTATCCGAACGCCCCGAAATAAGCCACGTTTCCTCTGGTCTCAAGAGGCGTGAACCGGAACAGCTGGTGGTTCGGAACCGCCGACACATGGGCCCCCATGCTCACCACCGGGTAGCCGAAGGAAGTGCCGTACTGGATCTTGATTCTCTCCGCCGCATCCGAATCATCGCTGGTCCAGCACTGCGGCGCATAGAACAGCATGCCCGCGTCAAACCTGGCCCCGCCGCTGGCGCAGGACTCAAACAAAATCTCCGGGAAGTTCTGAATCAGCCGCTCATACAGGCTGTAAACCCCCAAAATATACCGGTGGAATATCTCCCCCTGGCGGTCTGCCGGAAACGCCTGGGAGTAGCACTCCGTGATGGACCGGTTCATATCCCACTTGATATAGGAAACCTTTGACTCAGACAGAATCCCGGCTATCATGTCATAAATATAGTCCACCACTTCTCTCCTGGAGAAATCCAGAACCAGCTGGTTCCTCCCCTGGGAGCTTGTCCGCCCCGGCGCGTGAAGCGCCCAGTCGGGATGCGCCCTGTACAGATCACTGTCCGGATTCACCATCTCCAGCTCCACCCACAGGCCGAACTTCATTCCCAGGGCCTCAATCTTCTCGGAGAGTCCCTTGATTCCCTCAGGCAGCCTCCGGGTGTTGGCATACCAGTCCCCCAGACCGCTGAAATCGCTGCTCCTCTCCCCAAACCAGCCGTCGTCAAGGACAAACAGTTCCACCCCGTCCTCCTTGGCCGCCCTGGCGATATTCACCAGCTTCTCCTCATCAAAATCAAAATAGGTGGCCTCCCAGTTATTCAGGAGCACCGGGCGGACCCTATCTCTCCACACTCCTCTGGCAAGGCGGGCGCGGTAGAGACGGTGGAGAGTCTGGCTCATGCCGTTTAAGCCCTCCTGGGAATAGACCATCACTGCCTCCGGCGTCTGGAAAGTCTCCCCCGGCTCCAGCTTCCATGTGAACGCGAACGGATTGATGCCCATCATCACTCTGGTGACGTTGTAGGTGTCAACCTCCGCCTGGGCCAGAAAATTGCCGCTGTACACCAGGGAAAATCCCAGCACTTCCCCCTGGAATTCGTCTGCAGTGGGGCGCTTTAACACGATAAACGGGTTGTGGTTGTGGCTGGAGTGCCCTCTGGCGCTGCTCACCGCCTGGATTCCCTGCTCCAGACGGCGGGTCTTTACATGGCGCTCCCTGGACCAGGCGCCTGAAAACTGAATCCATTCATAGTCACAGTCCGGAAGATCCAGGCTCATGCTCATGGCCCTGGTAATCTGAACCGCCGTCCCCGACGGGTTCTCAAACCTGGCGCTTCTGGCGATGGCTGCCTCCCCTGCAAAGATGGTGTAGAGCAGAATCAGCTTTATGTTTAACAGCTTGTCCCTCAGGGTGATCTCCAGGGTGTCCGCCTCCGTCTCGGCCTCCGTATAGGTGGCAGGCAGACCTTCCAGCGCCGGCTTTCCTCCGAAAATTCTGCAGGACTCATAAGTAAAGTTTGTCAGCCTGCTCCCGTTGTCCTGAAGCACCTCCAGGGCCGGAAGCCGGAAGTCCGTGGTCCCGTAGGCCGGATACTCCTGACGGACATGCTCCAGGGAGAACCCGAAATCCTGCTGCAGGGCCGTCATAGGACGGTTGGCGATTTCCAGATAATGTCCGAAGCTCTCCCTGTCATGAAGCCTTTTTCCAAAGTAGAGCTGCCCCAGCTGCCCGTTTCCCAGAATCTTTATAATATAACTGACGCTGTCATTATACAAATGAAATTCTCTTGATGATTCGTGAAAGATAATTCCCATAGCATGGCCCTCCAAATAAAAATTTATTCCTATTATAATCCATAACCCCAAAAAGGAAAAGACAGATTATGTAGGACAAGGTATCGAAAATGTCATCTCGTCCGTATTGATTTTCGATGCCGGTTTTGTTATACTTAGAGCGAGCAGAAGACATTTCTGTAATGGAGGTGAAAGTCATGGATATTGCAGCCATGTCCCTTTCTCTGTCAGCGTGTTCCGTCAACACCAACATCAGTCTTGCCATGATGTCCAAGGTTCTTGATACGGCGGAGGTAACAGGCGAGGTTCTGACGGAGATGATTGACTCCATCCCTGTACAAGGTCTTGGAGAGCATATTGATGTCCTGGCTTAGACGCCCAGGCAAAAAGACAAAAAGGAAGCAGCCCCGCAAAGGAGCCGCTTCTTTTTTGCGCCTTTTACACCGTTATCTCGATCTGGTTTCCCTCAAGGTCCAGAATACATCTCTCATAGTATCCGTCTCCCGTAGTCCTGGGACCGCTTATGACCTGGTATCCGTCGGACTTTAGAAGGCTTGTCAGCTCTTCCACCCGCTCTCTATCCTCCCTCAGATCAGTCCCAGATGCTCAAAGCCCTTAAAAAGGCCATCCTTATCCACGTCATCGGTTATATAGTCCGCCATGCTCTTGATCTCCTCTCCCCCGCTGCCCATAGCCACGCCCACGGCGCAGTACTCCAGCATGGGGATATCGATCTTGGCATCCCCGAAGGCCACCGTGTCCTCCCTTTTCGCCCCCAGATGCTCCAGGAGCTTTTCGATGGCGTTGGCCTTGGTGATATCCTTCACACCCAGGTCTCCGAACAGGGCCGTCTCCCCGGCGCCTCCCCAGGTTCCGTTCTGCATGTCGGGAAATTCTCTCCGGGTGTCCAGAAAGTCCTGGTAGCTTCTCAGGATATAGCTGACCTTGTTTAAATCATCCCGGTACAGCTCCCCGCCGAATATCATGTCTGGAAATGCCTGACGGACCGTGAGCTTATCGGCCCCCGGCTTTCCCTTCCGCCTGCTGTACTCCTGCATCACAGCCTTTCCCGCCTCCTCGAAGTTCTCGCTGGCGAACAGGCCGTTGTTGCTCTCCAGATAGAATTCCAGCCCTCTGCCGTGAAGCCAGTCCACGATCCTTCTGGCCTGATCAGCGGTGATCAGCTGGTGCATCACCACATGGCCGTGATCCTCCACATAGCTTCCGTTGCCCCCGATCATCCCGTCCAGGCCTATGTCCCAGATATTCTGATACACCTCCGCCTTGCTGCGTCCTGTGCTGATATACACCCGGTGGCCCTTCCCCCTGGCTCTCCGGATGGCCTCTGCTGCCGACTCCGGCAGCCTGCCCTCGTAGTCCACCAGGGTTCCGTCCACGTCGATAAATATGATTTTTCCCATCTCTTCTGTACCTCCTCATATCTTCTCGTATTATAGTAATATATTTTTCCTCTGCTCTCTATCAAAAAATGGTCCTAAAATATAAATATATGGCCAGATCACCAACCGGTCTCAGCGAAAAACTTTTTTCCGTCCTCGTATCCCTGGCTGATCCGCCTTCTCGCCCCCTCCACGGAAAAATCCAGAGTTCCTGTCATGAAATCCCCCTGGTCCTCCGACGGGACGAGCTGGGCTATGGCAGCGCCCGGAAAATCCGTCTCGTCTATCAGTCCCCGGCCGCTTAAGTGGATCACCAGAAAATCCCTGTAGCCCGCGTTGTACAGAGGCTTCACCGGCACATTATCCCTGAGGCCCCCGTCCAGGTACAGGCAGTTGCCGAACTTTATGGGCCCGAAGATTCCCGGAAGCGCCGAGGTGGCCAGAAGGATGGTCTCCATATCCTTCTGAGTCATCCCGGTCATGTTGATGTAATCCACCAGGTTCGCCGTGGTGTTGAAACAGGCGGCATAGCATGGCATCTGCCTGGTCTTCAGCTTTTCCACATTCAGCTCCCGGCGTATAATCTCCACCAGGCCTTCCCTGGTGAACATTCCCTCCTTCAGCATATCCGCCGTCTCCAGAAGCACCCCTCTCTCCGCCATGTCAGCAAGCTTCTCAAGCAATGGCTTTCTGTCCGATGTCAGGATTTTCTCCGGCGACAAGGACAGCCAGATCCGTTCCGCCGCCTCATAATCCCCCTGGGCAAACAGCGCGCCGTTGAGCCCTCCCACGGAGGCTCCCGCCACCGCCGCGATCTCTCTCTCCACCCCCCGCTCCCTCATGGCTTTCCACACACCTATCTCATAGGCGCCTTTCCCGCCTCCCCCTGCCAGGATCAACGCGGTTCCTTTCATAAACTTATAGCTCCTTTCCATTGCCTTTCTTTTTCGGACATCCCAGGACTCCCAAATCACGTCCTGCACAGCCTGTTAATATAATATCTTATGACGCTGCAAATAAAAAGGGGATATAGACAAATAATTATATTTACAAAACGCTAAAAAGTTGTTAAAATTAAGATATCACATAAGTTTACCCATATTTGATCGCACATAATGGAGGCTCACCATGAAAAAAAGTGACAAACTGTTATCTCTTCTTCTTATCGCCGCATTGCTCGGATGCAGCACTTCTTGTAAAAAGGCCAACCCAATTCCTGTCATGGATTTTCAGGAAAAAGTGGAATGGAAGTCACCGGACCCTGCCGTTGGCCAAAAGCCAAAGATTCTCTTTGTAGGAAACAGTCACACCTATTACAACAACCTCTCCACCATGTTTGTAAACATTGTCGATGCCTCCGGCCACAAGTGCAGTGTCCGGGAACTGTCCTCGGGATACTATACCCTGAAGCAGTTTGCAGACACGGAAAACCAGGGCGGCAAACTGCTGGATAAAACTCTGACAGAGCAGTCCTGGGACTTTGTCATACTTCAGGAGCACACCACCAGTTCTCTCTCCTCCGTGGCCGAAGAGGAGATGTATCCCCCCTCCCGGCTTCTTGACGAGAAGATCAAGAAGGCCGGCGGCCAGACCGCCTTCCTCATGACCTGGACTCCCAAAAAAGGCATAAAGGGGCAGAAGCCTGAGCAGGTTCAGTCCGACATAGCCGGCACCTACATGACCATCGCCGAGGAGCTGAACGATCTGGTGATACCTGCCGGGTTCAGTTTCATGCGGTGCTCTGAGCTGTACCCCGATATCGAGCTGTGGGACCCTGACGGACAGCACCCCTCCCTGGAAGGCTCCTACCTGGCTGCCTGCACCATCTATGCCATCATCTTCCAGGAATCGCCGGAAAACTGTTCTTACACCAGCGACCTTGATCAGGAACTGGCACTGAAGCTGCAGTCAATCGCGGCCGACACCGTGCTGGACAAATAGCGGTCAGATAACCGCCAACACAGAGGGCTGCCGGAAATCCCCCTTTCCGGCAGCCCTCTCGTGCTGTATTTATGTTTCTTCTATGTTCTTCTCAGAAGTTCCGGCTGTTCTTCCCGGAAAGTCCCCGTCTCCTCTGACATGGGCTGCGCGCTCTCCGCCTGGGCATCTCCGGCCTCCGTTCCCCGAAACAGCCCTGCTCCCTCCGGGACGGTTCTGCCGGCCCCCTGGAGCTGTCCCGCCTGGGACGCCACAGCCTGGTAAACCGCGCGGCCTCTCACCCGGGCGGCCTGCTCATCGACCCTCTCCAGGTTCGCCGCGGTGATGACTTCTCCTTCATTGTCCCCATCCATCTCCCGGACAGGCCGCTTGTAGATGATCCCCGCCTCCTTCGCCCAGTAGCGCTGTTTCTGCTCCTCCTGCCTCCGCTTGGCCTTGAAGTACTCATCCTCCTCGCGCTCTTTCTCCCGTCTCTCTTTATTTATCCTTTCTCTCTCCTTTTTCTCCCGCTCTTTTCTCTGCTTTCTGGCAATCTCCCTCTGCCTCTTTTCCTTTTCCGCCAGACTGGGTTTTCTTCTGATTACAGGGGCGGCTATCTCCTCCGCCGCCTTGGTCTGGGCCATGCGCATAATCTTGGTGTCAACGTCCTCGTCTTTAGACGCCGCTATCTCCGCCATCTTCTCCGTCTTGACCCGCTCCGCCTCCTCTTTGGTCCTGCACTGCTTCAGCCTCTTCTCATAGGCTTCTCTCTCCCGCTCTATGGCTACGGCCTCTCTGTACAGCTGCGGCGCGTACCTTCTGAGAAACTCTTTTTCAGAGGCGGTGAGGCGGGCGCCCGCTCTCAGCTTCCGCTTGATCCTCTCCAGCTTTCTGCGTATCACCGCCTGGTTCTTGTCTGTCTTATTGGACGACAGCAGCTTTATCGTTCCCGGATTGGCGCCATTTACCAGCTTCATATTCTCACCCCCGTGTAGGATATATCCACGAAATGTTCCTATATGAAGTATTTCGACTCAAACGCCCATATCATAAGTCCAGAGAAGCCAGGGGGCAGATCTCTATTCCTTCCCTGTCAAAAGCCTGACGGATCTTTTCCACAAAGGCCAGGGCCTTCGCCCCGTCCCCGTGGACGCAGACAGAATCCGCCCGGATAGCTATATCCTTTCCCGTAACCGCCGTCACCCTTCTCTCCTTCACCATCCGCGCCACGCGGCTGATGGCCTCCTCCTCGTCCGTGATCATGGCTCCCTCTTTCCTCCGGTCCACCAGGGTGCCGTCCTCCTCATATCCCCTGTCGGCAAACACCTCCTGAGCCACGGGAAGCCCCATATCCATGGCCGCCTTCGCCAGCTGTCCCCCGGACAGCGCCAGGACGATAAGCTGTGGGTCAAACTCCCTGATGCCCTCACAGATGGCGCGGGACAGCTGATAGTCCTTCGCCGCCATGTTGTACAGCGCGCCGTGAGGCTTCACGTGCTGCAGCTCTGTCCCACAGGCTTTGCAGAATCCATACAGCGCCCCCAGCTGGTACAGAACATAAGCCTTGGCCTCCCCTGGCGTCACGCTCATGTTCCTCCTCCCAAAGCCCATCAGGTCCGGAAAGCCCGGGTGGGCTCCCACCCTGACTCCCGCATCCCTGGCCAGGGACACCGTCTTCTCCATGACCACCGGGTCTGAAGCGTGATACCCGCAGGCCACGTTGGCAGAAGAAATCAGGGGTATCACCTTGTCATCCATCCCCAGGGCATACCGCCCGAAGCTCTCTCCCAAGTCACTGTTCAAGTCCACACGATACATCTGTCTCACACCTTTCTGTTGCCCTTCATCATCTTCTCGATAAAGCCCGTGTCCGCCCGCCCCTCGCGAAACACCGGATGCCTCATGATCTGGTACTGAAAATCCAGGTTTGTCTTCACCCCCATGATCAGCATCTCATCCAGGGCGCACAGCATCTTCCTGATGGCGGACGCCCTGTCCGGAGCGTGGACGATGACCTTTGCGATCATGGAATCGTACTCTGACGGAATCCTGTATCCTGTGTAGAGCCCTGTATCCACCCGGACCCCGTTGCCTGCCGGCAGGTGCATGTGTTCCACCACTCCGGGACTGGGCATAAAATTCATCTCCGGTATCTCCGCATTGATTCTGCACTCGATGGCGTGGCCTCTCGGGATCACTTCCTCCTGGACAAAGCTCAAAGGCTCCCCCATGGCAACCCGGATCTGTTCGATGATCAGATCTGTGCCCGTGACCATCTCCGTGACCCCGTGCTCCACCTGGATTCTCGTATTCATCTCCATAAAATAAAAGCCGCCCCGAGGGTCCACGATAAACTCGATGGTCCCCGCGTTAGTATACCCCACGGTTTTCGCCGCCAGAACCGCATACCGGCTCATGGCCTGCCTGGTCTCCTCCGAGACCGCCGGGGACGGGGACTCCTCGATGAGCTTCTGGTGATTCCTCTGCACCGAGCAGTCCCTGTCCCCAAGGGCCACCACGGCGCCGTGGGTGTCGGCCATGATCTGGACCTCCACATGGCGGGGATTCTCCACAAACTTCTCGATGTACATGGTGTCGTCGCCGAAGGCGTTGGCCGACTCCCTCTGGGCCAGGTTAAACTGCTCCTCAAACTCCGCTTCCGACCTTGCCACGCGCATCCCCTTTCCGCCGCCGCCGGAGGAGGCCTTGATGATCACCGGATATCCGATGTCTCCCGCCAGCTGCCGCCCGGCCTCCGCCTCGTACACAGGCTCCTTGGTCCCCGGCACCACCGGTATCCCCGCCTCCATCATGGTCTTTCTGGCCTGAGCTTTGTTGCCCATCTTATCGATGACATCAGCCTCCGGCCCGATAAAGGCGATGCCGTTCTCCTGGCATTTCCGGACAAATGTGCTGTTTTCCGACAAAAAGCCGAAGCCGGGGTGGATAGCGTCCGCCTCCACGTTCATAGCCGCCGTGATGATCCGGTCCATATTCAGATAGCTGTTTTTTGCCGGCCCCTCGCCGATGCAGATTCTCTGGTCTGCCAGCTGGACGTGAAGGCTGTTCTGATCCTCTTTTGAGTAGATTGCCACGCTGCGGATGCCCATGTTCCGGCATGCCCTGATGATCCGCACGGCTATCTCGCCCCGGTTGGCGATCAAGATTTTCTGAAATCCCATGGCAGACCTCCTCTACAGACGTTTCACGCGGAATAATGGCTGGCCGTACTCCACCTTCTGTTCATTGCTGACCAAAATCGCCTCGATCTCACAATCCCACTCGCACTGGATCTCGTTCATCAGCTTCATGGCCTCCAGGATGCACACGGTCTGTCCCCGCTTCACCCTGTCCCCCACCCTCACATAGGCGGGAACGTCAGGCGCCGAAGCCGAGTAGAAGGTTCCCACAATGGGGGAAGTGATAAACAGCTTCTCCTCCTCCTCTGTATTCTCCAACGCCTTCTCCTGGGCCCCCGCCATGGCCTGGAACGGATGAGGGAAGGCCGCTCCTCCCGCCACCACCGGAGGATTGTCCAGCTTGCTCATGGTGATCTTCACGCTGTCGTCTTTATAAGTAAACTGTTTCAGAGATGAATTCTCGATAATCTTAACTAACCCCTCTATCTTCTCCAAATCCATTTTCCATCGCTCCTTTTCATTGTACTATATGGTAAAAAGCCTGGTGAGCCTCTTTGCCGCCAGACGGCACTCCAGCACTTCCTTACACGGCTGATGAATCTTCTTGCGCATCCTGTCCAGCTCCTTCACCTCGTCCATGTACAGCTTCTGGGCCTCCTGGACGGAGATGGCCTGGAACCGGATTCTGTGGTCGGTCTTTCTCTGAACCAGCTTTGGAATATCCACCGTTGCCACCGTGGCGATCTTGGCATAGCCGCCGGTTGTCTGCCGGTCCGCCAGGAGAATAATGGGCTTTCCGTGGGAAGGCACCTGAATGGAACCGAAGGCGATTCCGTCAGAGATAATATCCGATGTCTCCTTATGCGCGATAAAAGGCCCGTCCAGGCGGCATCCCATCCTGTCAAAATCGCTGGTGACAACGTATTCGCTGTTTAAAAATGTCTTGATCCCCTGTCTGCTGAAGCGGTCCTCCTGTGGTCCCATAACCACCCTGAGGAGCGCTTCCTCCTGGTCAAACTCGTCTAAGTCCAGGTTCCTGGACAGGAAAAAGGGAAGATAAGGCCGTTTTATCCGGAAATTGATGTAGTCTCCCGCCTCCAGCTTTCTGCCCTTGAAGCCCCCGATATGGCTCTTGAGATTCGTGCACCTGCTTCCCATAACCACGGGAATCCCCAGGTATCCGGAAAACGCCACATACCCACGGGTTCCCGTCCTGGCGCTTCCGAATTTCAGAATATCTCCCTTTTTCATATAGATCGCCGTGTACATGGGAGCCGGCTCATCATTTATGGTGGGCTGGAAATCCCCCCCCGTGATGGCGATAATGGAGGTGGCGGTAAATTCCAGGGTGGGACCGATGAGGGTAAACTCCAGAACCGCCTCGTTTTCCGGGTTATCCAGAAGAAGATTGGCAATCCGGAAAGAACGCACGTCCATAACGCCGGACACGCCGAAGCCCTGGCTCTGATACCCGGTACGCCCTAAGTCCTGCACCGTAGTCAGCATACCGCCCTTTAATATGCGAATTCCCATCTCACATCTCTCCTTCATGGATTATACATTGATACTCGTCTCTCTCTGCCAGCTCCCTGATACGCAGAAACTCCGCCTCCTCCACGGGGATGAACCGGATATAGTCCCCGGCCTCCACCAGGATAGGGTTCTTGCGCTCCGGATCATAAGTCTTCACCGGAGTCATGCCCATGAGCTGCCAGCCTCCCGGCGAGTCCATAGGGTAGATTCCCGTCTGGGAGCCTCCTATCCCAACACTCCCCGCGCTGATCTTCAGCCGCGGGTTGGCGAGGCGGGGGGTGTGAATCCTCTCATCCAGGCCGCCCAGGTAGCAAAAGCCGGGAAGAAATCCCAGCATATAAATCAGATAATCCCGGGAGGAGTGAATCTCGATGACCTCCCTCTCTGTCAGCCCGGAATGGGCAGTGATGGTCTCCATATCCGGCCCATACTGCCCTCCGTAGCACACGGGAATCTCAAAAACCCTCTTTCTCTGGGTCCCGCCTTTTAAATCCATTTTCGCCAGAGCCTCCATCCGCTTCTGCATCTTCTCAAAAGAGATGATCCTCGGATCATAGTTGATCAGCAGCGAACAGAAAGCCGGAATCATGTCCACCACACCCTCGATCTGCTGATCCTTCATCAGCTGCACGATGGTGGTAATTCTGCGGTTGATCTCCTCATTGATCTCGTTGCCGAACTCAATGAGGAGGGAGGAATCTCCAGCCGCCGCAATCCTGATATTCTGCATGGTAACCTCCCCCTGCTCTTCTTTATAAGAAGCTTGATAATCTTTTCTCTACCCCAGAAGACCGCCCAGATTCTTCACGAAGGTGGTAAGTCCAAGGTACGCCGACAGCACAACCACCACTGCCCCGAGGACGAGAAGAACCATGGGGTGTCTGTAGTGCTCCCCCATAATGGTCTTTTTCTGGGACGCGATGAGGCAGATGCCCAGAGTCACCGGAAGAATCAGCCCGTTGAAGGCGCCTGCCAGCACCAGAAGCAGGGCCGGGTTGCCCAGGATCAGCATGATCAAGGTGGAAACCGCGATAAATCCCATAATGACCTGATTCTCGTGGTCAGCGATGCTCTTGTGGAAAGTCTTTAAAAATGACACCGAGGTGTAGGCCGCGCCGATGATGGAGGTGAGGGCCGCACACAGAAGCACCAGACCGGCAAACCTGTATCCGAGCTCGCCGGCCCCTTGGCGGAACGCATCTGCCGCCGGGTTGGAGGAATCCAGAGCCACGCCCTTCACCACCACGCCCAGGATGGCCAGGAACAGGAACACACGGACTATGGAGGCGATGCCGATTCCCATAACCGAGCTCTTGTTAATCTCCTTCAAGTTCTCAGCCCCCGTGATGCCCGCGTCGATGAGACGGTGAGCTCCGGAAAATGTGATGTAGCCGCCTACGGTGCCGCCCAACAGAGTCAGGATGGCAGGAACCAGGTTGTTGACCCCTGCCGACGGGATAAACGTATTCTTCAGCGCGTCGCCTACAGGAGGCTTCACGACGATAATCATCACAAAGATCACCACGATCATCACGCCGCCCAGAACCTTGGTGAGAGTGTCCATGGCAGCCTTGGCATTCTTTAACAAGAAGATTATGATTGCCAGCGCCCCTGCAATGACATAACCGGCTTTAGTGGGAACTCCCAGAAGAGTGTTGAGCCCCAGAGCGCCGCCGCCCACGTTGCCGATGTTGAACACCAGGCCGCCCAGGACGATCATAAACGATACGAAATACCCCAGGCCCGGAAGAAGTTTGTTGGCCACGTCCTGTCCTCTTAAGCCGGTGGTGCACAGCACCCTCCATATATTCAGCTGCGCGATGGCCGACAAGATAATGGACGTGAGAATCACGAAGCCGAAGCTGGCCTGATACTGGCCTGTAAATGTAGCCGTCTGGGTCAGAAACCCTGGTCCTATGGCTGATGTCGCCATCAAAAATGCTGCTCCCAGCAGAGCGCCGCCGCCTTTTTTCTTCTCATTCATATTTGTTCCTCCTTTTTGTTCTATTACATAAAAAATGCACACAAAAAGCTCTTTGATACGCCTTTGTATGCACTATTTACTGTCTTTTATAAAGTTATTTCTTTAGTATACCCGATATCTGAATTTCTGTCAACTGCTTTCTCGTGACAGTGTGCTAAAATAACGCATTGAAGCCTCTTTTTTCTTGTTAATCCGGCAGATTTATGGTAGTATAATCACAAAGTTTGTATAAAAAAGGAGTCTTTTCATGTCTTCCGTCGTCAGAATCACTGATTTCTCATCACCCGAATTAGATATTTATGCACGTTTTACCGAAAATCAGCTTCTCAACCGCCATGAGCCGGAAAAAGGGGTTTTCATCGCTGAAAGCCCCAAGGTGATCGGGCGGGCCTTAGACGCAGGATACCGCCCCGTCTCATTTCTTATGGAAGAAAAACACATAGACGGACAAGGCCGGCAGCTCATCGCCCGATGCAGCCATGTCCCTGTGTACACCGCCGACTTTCAGGTGCTCACCCAGCTCACCGGCTACAAGCTGACCCGGGGCATGCTGTGCGCCATGCGCCGTATGCCCCTCCCTTCCGTCTTGGAAGTCTGCTCCCGGGCCCGCCGGATCGCAGTCCTTGAAAATGTCACGAATCCCACCAACGTGGGGGCCGTCATGCGCTCCGCCGCAGCCCTCTCCATGGATGGGGTGCTGCTGACGCCCGGATGCAGCAATCCTCTCTACCGCCGCGCCGCGCGGGTGAGCATGGGCACTGTCTTTCAGATCCCATGGACCTACATGGGCGGCGGGGAAGGGGCCGGGGCCGCCCCCGCCGATATACCTCTCTTAAAACAGATGGGGTTCAAAACCGCCGCCATGGCCCTCTGTCCCGGCTCCGTCACCATCCACGATCCCTGCCTTTTGCGGGAGCCCCGCCTGGCGGTCATCCTGGGGGCCGAGGGGGACGGCCTGTCGCCGGACACCATCAGAAGCTGCGACTATACGGTGCGCATCCCCATGTCCCACGGCGTGGATTCCCTCAACGTAGCCGCCGCCAGCGCCGTGGCCTTCTGGGAGCTGGCCAGGCCTGTGAGAGACGGGCAGGACGGCTGAAAGCCCCCCGGCCTGCGCCTCTTCTATGCCACGTGGAAAAACAGTCCCGCCTTTTTCAGCACCGGCCGCACGGCCATGTACACCGCCACCACCACGATGGTTCCCGCCACCGCGTTGACAAAGGTGACCCCGGCGGCCCATGTGGACATGATCTTCGCCGCCGACGACTCCACGCCCAGGATGTAATTCTTGTAAAAGTATCCCGCTATAGGGTCCATGACCACGTTGAATCCCAGGCCTGCTATGGAGGCGATGAGAGTCCACTTAAACACATATTTGCTGTCGTGATTGTCCGTGATATGGGCGATCTTGTGGGCAACCAGGCCGGCGATAAGGCCGATGCACAGCTTCAGGAAAAATGTCTTTGGGGCGCTGGTGACATAGGCGGGGTCGATTAGATCGGCGATGGTCATCCCGAGAGACCCTGCCAGACCTCCGTAAAACCCTCCCAGCAGAAGAGCTGCCAGAACACAGAAGGCGTTGCCGATGTGGAGAGCCACCATGTCCCCGCCGAAGGTGGGGATGGGAATCTTCAGATAAGTAAACGCCACATAGCACAGAGCAGCCATAAGGCCTGTGATCACAATTTTATAAACCTTTTCATTTTTTTCATTCATAGCCTTCACTCCCTCGTGTTTTATGATGTGGGAATCATAACACAGGAGTGGAGTGATTGAAATAGCCAGTTTTTATATTTTTAACCAGTCCAGTTTTAATCTCTTGACTCTATGCAGACCAAAATTCCGCTGTCAAAGGAGACAGATCCCTCCTCCTCTGCCAGCTCGTTGCTGACGCACAGGCCGGCCTCTGCGCCTATGGAGATGTCTTTGCCCTTCAGGGGATATTTAAAGCCGGTCAAGGTGATGCCCCGCACCTGTTCCGTCAGCGGGATAAATGAGATATACTTCCCGTAAAGCCCGGCTCTGGTGAAGGTTTTTCCCTTGTCCAGGAGGCAGACTTTATTCTGGGAATCGTAGAGATACGCCTCTGCCCCCCGGTCCAGGCACAGCTTCAGCAGGTGGAGGTTGGACAGCTCATGGTCCATTCTTCCCCCTGTGGCTCCCAGGATCACCAGGCTGGCGCACCCCAGCTTGAGGGCGGTGTTGACAGCCAGTTCCGTGTCCGTCTCGTCTTTTTCCGGCTTGTGGACATCCCAGAGAATCCCCGGATTCCTTCTGTACTCCTCCAGGAGCTGAGGATTTACGGTGTCAAAATCTCCCACCACCGCATCCGGCACGATCCCCAGCGCCCTTGTCTTTTCCAGTCCGCCGTCCACGGACACGACACAGTCAAAGTCTGCCCCGCCTCCGCAGCAGAAGCCGGCGGCAAAGTCCATGTCAAGCCTTCCGCCGGTTATGATCAAGCCTCGTTTCACACCCTCTGTCTTCACTGTCCTGCCCTCTCAAAAATCTTTATAAATTCTTTCACGTTTTCCCCCGGATCTCCTCTGAACACAGAGGAGCCGGCCACGAGCACATTGGCTCCGGCCTCCAAAAGCTCGGGGGCATTCTGGAGCGTCACGCCTCCGTCCACCTGTATATCCGTGTCCAGCCCCAGCTCTCTCACCCGCTTCTTAAGGTTTCTCACCTTGTCCAGGGCATAGGGGATAAATTTCTGTCCGCCGAAGCCCGGATTCACAGACATGACAAGAACCATGTCTGTCTGGGGAAGAACCAGGTCCACCGCCGATACAGGCGTGGACGGGTTCAATGCCACTGCGGCCTTTGCCCCTGCCTCATGAATCTGGCTGATGGTGGAATCCAGGTGCCTGCAGGCTTCCGCGTGGACACAGATAATATCCGCCCCGGCTTCCCTCACGTCCTTTATATACCGGGCCGGTTCCTCGACCATCATGTGAACGTCAAAGGTAAGACCCGTACAGCCTCTCAGCGCGGCGATCACCGGCATCCCAAACGAAATGCTGGGCACAAACGCCCCGTCCATAACGTCTAAGTGAAGGTATCCGGCGCCGGCCTGCTCCACGGCCCTGATATCTCTCTCCAAATTTTTAAAGTCGGCTCCCAGCAGGGAAGGTGCTAATATTGCCATGTCAATATCTCCTCTTTTCTTTCAGTTCTCTGTAAAACAGGCGGTAGTTCTCATACCGGCTTCTGCTTATGCGCCCCCCTCTGGCGGCCTCTTTCACCCCGCAGACTCTCTCCCCCATGTGGACGCAGCCCAGAAAGCGGCACTCTTCCTCGAAAGGCCGGAATTCGGGAAAATACTCTTTCAGCTCCTCCGGTCCCATGTCGTCCACCAGCAGGGAGCTGAACCCCGGCGTGTCCATGAGATATGTGTCCCTTCCCAGGCAGAACAGCTCCGAGTGCCTGGTGGTATGGCGGCCCCGGCGGATCTTTTCGCTCACCGCCCCTGTCTCCATGTTGGCCTCAGGCATGAGAAGGTTGGTGAGGGAGGATTTGCCCACACCCGACGGGCCTGCCAGAACCGTGGTCTTCTGGGCCAGGCAGCTTTTGACCTGGTCAAGCCCCTCCCCCTCCAGCGCGCTGAAAAACATCACCTGATACCCGGCAGGCTCGTAGATATCTCTGTACCGCCGCCTCTCTTCCTCACCGGCCAGGTCCGTCTTATTGAACACGACGATGACCGGCACATGATTTCTCTCCATGAGAACCAGAAAGCGGTCCAGCAGGTTTAAGTTTGGCGCCGGATCCGCCATGGCGGATATCACCATGGCCTGATGGACGTTGGCCACCGCCGGACGGATTAAGGCGCTGGATCTGGGCCGGATTAAGTCGATGCTGCCCTCCGGCGGTTCCCGGCTCAGGACGGATATCTCCACGTCGTCGCCTACCAGAGGCTTGATCTTCTTGTTCCTGAATATCCCTTTCGCCTTGCATTCGTAGATGATCCCGTCCTCCCCATGGACGTAATAAAAGCCTGCAATTCCTTTCACAATCTTTCCTGTCACGGATTCTCCCCTGTAAGGCCGGGACCGGTTCTCCCGCAAACCGGCCCCAGCCTCCCTATGAATCATTAATCTGTCTGGATAAACTTAACCGGATAGCTGACCAGCACCTCCCCGGTGTCCCCGTTCACCACTTCCACTTCGCCGCTGTCCACTCCCGGCGCTCCCTCGATGTTGGTAAAGCTCACGGGAAGGAGCATATTCCCCGGCACGGTGGTGGGTTCGGTGAGCGTTCTGTACACAGTCTCCCCGTTTACCTCCTGCCTCAGCCTGATGGACACGTTCACATCTGCCGCCAGCGCTCCCGGGCCGATCTGGGTCCCCATATTGTAGGTCTCGTTGATGGCAGCCACGTAGCGTTTTATCTCCGGACCCCGGCTCACGGCATAGGACACCGGGGTTCCCTGTTTCACCACGGTTCCCGGCTCCGCGTCCTGTACGATGACATAGCCCTGGGGAATCGTCTCGTGATATTCTTCCCTTATCTCCCCCGGAACCAGCCCTGCCTCCGCCAGCATGGCGGCTGCCTCCTCGCGGGGCCTTTCCCTGATGTCGGGCACCGTCTTCATGGCAGACAGAGGGCCGGCGCTGATGTACAGGGTCACGGTCTCGCCCTCTCTGGCCTGTTCCGGCTCAAAGCGGATGACCAGCCCCTCCTGAACCGTGTCATGGTACTCCGGCTGGATTTGAACCACCAGCTTATTCTGTTCCAGAAGGAGCTTCGCCGCATCCCCGGCCATGCCGTCCAGGGACAGTTCGGATACCTTCACCAGGTCCGTCCCCCTGCTGACCACCACGGTCACGGTGGAATACTTCTGGACAATGGTTCCCTCCGGTACAGACTGGGAGATTATACAGTCTTTATCTACCGTGTCCGAATCCTCGTACCCGCTGACTTTCATCACCAGGGTGCTCTCCTTCAGCTTGGCCTCCGCCATATCCACGGGGAGCTGCAGCACGTCGGGAACCGGAATCTCCATGTCGTTCACCGTCTCCTCCGACGAGGAGGGCGCTTCTGTCTCTATGGTGGTGGAAGTGGGCTGCGGGCTGTTAAACTTAATCAGTCCTCCCAATCTGGAGAACACCACCACCAGAACCGCCACGATGACTACGGCGATGAGGACGCCCAGGGCGGCAAACAGGCGCTCAAACTGGCGGTTGGCGCCGCCGCCCTCATGCCTTTTCTCTCTCTGTCCCATTTTGGGAACCCGCTCATTCTCCCAGTCGTCCTCCTCTTCCTCCTCCCACTCCCAGTCGACGGCTCTGTCATCCGACTCTTCCGCCCGCTTGATCTCCTTGAGCTCGTTCTTCTTGATGACCACCGTTCCGGCGCCCATATCCACCTCAGGGACCGGCTGGACAAAATCGTCGTCAGGGTACATCAGCCCCCTCCTCAAGTCCGCCGCTACCTCGTCCATTTTGCTGTAGCGGCGCTCCGGCTTCTTCTCCGTGCACTTTAGGATAATTCCCTCCAAGCTGACGGGTATCTCCGGGTTGTAAAGGCTGGGCCTGGTGATAGGCTCCTGGAGCTGGGCCAGGGCAACTGCCACCGTGTTGTCCCCCTCGAAGGGAAGGATTCCCGTGACCATCTCGTACATGGTGATACCCAGGGAATAGATGTCGCTCCTCTCGTCACAGTACCCGCCTCTTGCCTGCTCCGGCGAGATGTAGTGGACCGATCCCATGGCCTCGGAGGTCATGGTCTGGGTGGTCACGGCCCTGGCGATTCCAAAGTCTGCCACCTTCACCTTCCCGTCCTTGGAGATGAGCATATTCTGGGGCTTGATATCCCTGTGTATGATCTTCTGATCATGGGCAGCCCCGATTCCCTGGGCCACCTGGATGGCGATCCCCACCGCCTCCTTGATGTCCAGCATGCCTTTTTTGGTTATGTAGCTTTTCAGCGTGATCCCCTCGATCAGCTCCATGACGATGTAGTGAAGCCTTCCCTGGTCCCCCACGTCGTAGACATTGACAATGTTTGGGTGGGACAGCCTTGCCGCCGCCTGGGCCTCCATCTGAAATTTGCCCAAAAAAGCCGGGTCATCGCTGAATTCCTGCTTCAGAACCTTGATGGCCACCAGGCGGTTCAGTTTATGGCACCTGGCCTTGTAGACATCTGACATTCCGCCGGAACCGATGAGCCCCAGGATCTCATACCGGTCCTGGAGATATATTCCTGTTCTCAGCATGATCTCACCTCACTTATCTGAGGGTCTGCCACCAGCACCGCGATGTTGTCATAACCGCCCTGCTCGTTGGCTCTGTCCACCAGCTTCTCCGTCTTGCTTTTCAGCGTCCCGTGTTCCGACAGGACAGACTCCATCTCCTCTTTGTCCAGCATGTTGCTCAGGCCGTCGGAGCACATGAGAATCAGATCTCCCGCCTGAAGCTGCTGCTCGAAGAAATCCACCTCCACCTCCGGCATGGCTCCCAGGGCCCGTGTGATGATATTCTTTTTGCTCAGATAATCCCTGCTGTTTCTCTCTATCTGGCCCAATGCCACCAACTCCTCCACGTAGGAGTGGTCTCTTGTGACCTGCACAAGGCGGCCGTTGCGGAACAGGTACAGCCGGCTGTCCCCTACATTGGCCACAAAGAGGACATCCTCCTGCGCCGTGGCGGCCACCAGGGTGGTTCCCATCCCCGACAGGGCCTGGCTCTCCATGGACCTTCGGTACAGATCCCTGTTCACCTGCCTGATCCCGCTTTCAAGAATCTTCACAGGAGAAGCGCCTCTGTGCCGTCCTATATAGGAATTCAGATTCTCCACCGCGAACCGGGACGCGTAGTCTCCCGCGTTGTGGCCTCCCATGCCGTCCGCCACCAAAAGCAGATTGCCAAGGCTCCCCGCAGGGTCCGAGGAAAAATAGATATAATCCTGATTCTGGCTTCTGACACGCCCCACGTCAGTCAGTGCATATGCTTCCATGAATCATCCCTCCTGTTTCCTGTCCATATAACTTTTTCTCAGCTGGCCGCAGGCGCCGCCTATATCGCGGCCCATCTCCCGTCTCACCGTTACGTTGATGCCCTTCCTCTCCAGACATTCCTTAAAAGCAGCGATGGAACGGCTGTCGGACTGCACATAATCCCGTTCTTTTATGGGATTCACGGGTATCAGGTTCACATGCCCCTGCTGGTCTCTGATCAGGTCCGCCAGGGCCCGGGCTTCCTCCAGATTGTCGTTGACCCCCTTCACCAGGCTGTACTCAAAGGTCAGTCTTCTCCCTGTCCTTTTAAAATACAGCCTGCACGCCGAGAGCACATCCTTCAGAGCATACTTGCAGGCCACCGGCATCAGGGTTTTCCTCACCTGGTCACTGGGCGCGTGCAGGGAGAGAGCCAGGGTGACGGACAATCCTTCCTCCGCCAGTCTCTCGATTCCCGGCACGATACCGCAGGTGGACACGGTGATATTTCTCTGGCTTAAGTTGAGCCCCCTCTCGTCTGTCACCAGGCGGATAAAGCGGACCAGGCTGTCATAGTTGTCCAGAGGCTCCCCGGTTCCCATAACCACCACATGGGACACCCTCTCCCCTGTGTCCTTCTGAATCCGGTAAACCTGGGAGAGCATCTCCGACGGCTTTAAATTCCTCTCCAGGCCTCCCAGGGTCGACGCGCAGAAACGGCATCCCATGCGGCACCCCACCTGTGAGGAGATGCACACGGAATTGCCGTGTTTATATTTCATCAGGACACTCTCGATCACATGTCCGTCCCCCAGCCGGAACAGATATTTCCTGGTGCCGTCCGCCGCGGAAACCTTCACGTCTGCCGCGGACAGGGCCACCAGCTCATACTCCTCCTCCAGCTGCCTGCGCAGATCCTTTGACAGGTTTGTCATCTCCTCAAAGGAGTCCGCCAGCTTCTCATGTATCCACTGAAAAATCTGTCTGGCCCGGAAGCCCTGAATCCCCTGTTCCTTCAGGCGAAGCTCCAGCTCTTCCACTGTCAGAGATTTTATATCCGTCTTTTCTGTCATCATACCCTCTCAAATACCGCCAGAAAGAAACCGTCCCCGGGATAGCTGCCGGGCAGAAGCTGGATATACCCCTGCTTCATAGTCTCTGACCACAGTTTTCTGTCTAACCGTTCCTCTATATTCACCGGCCTGAGAGGAAAATTCCCCGCAAGCCAGGCTGCATTCTCCTCATTCTCTTTCCTGCTCACCGTGCAGGTGCTGTACACCAGGGTTCCCCCCGGCTTCACATACCGCCACACCACAGACAGGATCTCCCTCTGGAGTCCGGCCAGCGCCTCCACAGACTGGAGGGACGCCCGGTACTTGATATCCGGCTTCCGCCCTATGATTCCCAGCCCGGAACAGGGCAGGTCCGCAAGGACAATATCTGCTTTCTCCTCCGACTCCCGGTCCGGCACCTGCGCGTCCATGACCCTGGCCCTTATGTTGGAGAACCCTGAGCGCCGTATATTCTCCGTTATAAGGTTCACCTTGGCCTGGCTTATGTCCCTGGCGTCCACGAACCCGTCTGTCCCCAGCAGCTCCGCCATATGCAGGCTCTTCCCGCCTGGGGCGGCGCACACGTCGATGCAGTACTGCCCTTTCTTCGGCGCCGCGGCCTCGGCCGCCAGACTGGAGCCTAAGTCCTGGACCTGGATCCAGCCTCTGTCAAAAGCCTCCAGGGCCTCCAGATAATCGATTCCGTCCAGATACAGAATATTTCGGGAATACCCGCTCTCCTCCACGGAGACTCCCTGCGCCTCCAGACTCTCTCTTATGGTCTTTCGGTCCGCCAGGCTGAAATTGCATCGGACGCTCAACCTTTTCTTCGCCAGAAACGCCTCCAGCATCCTGCGGACAGTGTCTTCCCCGTACACCTCCCTCCACATGTCCACAAGCCACCGGGGCGCGGAATAGCGCACCGAATCGTCGGGGAATGCAAACTTCCCCTTCTCTCTGGCGACAGTTCTCAAAACTCCGTTGACAAACCCCTTGAGGCCCTGAAAGCGGCGTCTCGCCGCCAGCTTCACCGCCTCGTTGCACACCGCACTGTCGGGAATCCGGTCCATATAGAGAATCTGATACACGGACATCCTCAGCAGCGTGCGGATGAAAGGCTTCATCCTTGACACAGGAATGCTGGAATACCTGCCGATGACATAGTCGATCTGTATCAGGTATTCTAAAGTCCCCTCCGTCACCCTGGTGACAAAGGCCCTGTCCTGTTTCTCCAGATACTGGTACTTGCCGAGAGCCTGGTTCAGTACCACATGGCTCAGTCCGTCTCTCTCCAGTATCTCCATAAGCACGTCTGATGCCAGCTCCCTGGCGTCTGTGCCGTTGCCGTCTTTTCCTTTAGTCACGCCTTCTGTTTCCTCCAAACAGTATAATCAGACGAAGCAGCTGCAGAATGGAGGCAGCTGCCGCTGCCACATAAGTCATGGCCGCCGCTCCCAGGACGCTTCTGGTCTGGGCCACCTCCTGACCGCTTAAAATTCCAAGCTGGTCCACCAGCTTCACCGCGCGTCCGGAGGCGTTGAGCTCCACGGGAAGGGTGATGAGCTGGAACAGGACAACCATCAAAAACATCCAGATGCCGATCCGGACCAGCATGTTGCTTCCGCCCATCAAAAGCCCCAGCAAAATCAGGGGCCAGGACAATTTGCTTCCGAAGTTGGCCACCGGAACAAAGGCCGCCCTCATTCTCAGAGGCACATAGCCCCGGTTGTCCTGGATGGCATGGCCGCACTCGTGGGCCGCCACCCCGATAGCCGCCACCGAGGCAGAGCGGAACACGTCCTCCGACAGGTTCACGGTCTTGGTCCTGGGGTCATAGTGGTCTGTCAGGCTTCCTGACACGGGACGCACCGACACATCGTAGATGCCCTGGGACTGGAGAAGCCTTCTTGCCGCCTCCTCCCCCGTCATGCCTGTGGTGCTCCGCACCCTGGAATATTTCGCGAACGTGCTGTTCACCCTGGCTGAAGCCAGAAGGGACAGCGCCGTCCCGATCACCAGAAGAATCATCGTTGGATCAAAAAATCCCATTCCATAATAGCCGCCGTACATACCCACAGCTCCTTTCTATGCAACTGTTCTGCTCTCGTCAAAATCTTTTGCTTCTCCGGCAAAATCCGCCGCCGGTTCGTCTACCCCAGGCTTCCGAACACAGTGCCTGCCTCCACAGGGTATCCCCGGAGAAACGCGTCTGTTCCCATGCGCTTCTTTCCCTCGGGCTGCAGTTCCAGAAGGGACAGCGCCCCCTTCCCCGTCTTCACCAGGATGGTGTTCTTGTCCGTGTAGACCACCTGGCCGCAGACGCCTTCATGCTCTCTGTCAACCACGGCGGCTTTCCAGATCTTAAGGGTCTTTCCCTTCCACCCGGTGTAGGTTCCCGGCCAGGAGTTCAACCCCCTCACCAGCCTCTCGATGGCCTCCGCCTCCATGGTCCAGTCGATGTCCCCCATGGTCTTTTTCAGCATCTTGGCATAGCAGGTCCCCTGGTCTGTCTGGGGAGTTCTCACGAGAGTTCCCGCCTCCAGTTTTCTCAAGGTGGATATGATGAGCCGGGCGCCTGCCTCCTTCAGCTTGTCGTGAAGGCTGTCGCCGGTCTCGTCCTCGGCGATGGACACCGCCTCTTTCTCAAGCATATCTCCCGTATCGATCCCTTCATCCATCATCATGGTGGTTACCCCGGTCTCTTTCTCCCCGTCGATGACCGCCCACTGAATGGGAGCCGCCCCCCGGTACTTGGGAAGAAGAGAGGCGTGGACATTGACACAGCCCATGGCCGGGATATCCAGAACCGCCCTGGTAAGGATCTGGCCAAAGGCCACCACCACCATAATATCCGGCCCAAGCCCCTTTAGTACCTCCACAAATTCCGGTTCCCGCACTTTCCGGGGCTGGTACACAGGAATATTGTACCGGAGCGCTTTCTCCTTCACGGGAGTCATAAGCACCGCCTTCCCTCTCCCCTTAGGCTTGTCCGGCTGGGTCACTACCCCCACAACCTGGTGGCCTTCCTCCACGAGAGCCTCCAGCACAGGAACGGAAAACTCCGGGGTTCCCATAAATACAATCCTCATTCTACTCCTCCTCTTCCAGATCCTCCACGTCCTGGAGTTCTCCCTCCACATGGGAGACATACAGCTCGCCCTTTAAGTGGTCGCACTCATGGCAGATGGCGCGGGCAAGCATCCCCTCGCCTTCAAGGATAAATGGTTCCATGTGCTCATCATAGGCTCTGACTCTGACGCGGTCAGGTCTTGTGACCACGCCGGCTTTGCCCGGAACGCTCAGACAGCCCTCCTGGCCCGTCTGGCTTCCCTCCTCCTCAAGAATCTCCGGATTGATCAGGAGATACTGATCCCCGTCCTCCACATCGATGACCACGATCTGTCTCAGGACTCCCACCTGGGGTGCCGCCAGCCCCACGCCGCAGTTCTCGTACATCGTCTCAAACATATCGTCGATAAGCTGCTGTATCCTGGGGGTCACCTCCTTCACAGGCTTACACTTCTTATAAAGGATCTCATCTCCGATGATCCTGACCTGTCTCAATGCCATGTTTACTTATCCTCTCTTTCACGCGAAATCGTACTGGACGGCCACATATCCGTGCCATGCCGCCTGACGGCTTTTTTCTTCCATATGGTTTTTTAATTTTATTAGTATATCATAATTTTCATGTTTCAAGTATAAATTTTTTCTATATATATCATTAACTTTGTAAATCGGGGCCTGGGCAGGGCCGATGATCTGGATTTCCTCCTGCCCCGAAGCCTCCGCGGCCCACCGGTTCATGTCCTCCACGGCCTCAGAAAGAACCGCCTCCCGTCCGCAGGAGGCAAGAACCGTCAGCATCTGACAGGAAGGCGGATAGCCCAGCATGTCCCTAAACACCATCTCCTGGCTGTAGAAGGATTCATAGTCCTGGCCGGCAGCGCACCGTATGCTGTAGTGCTCCGGATTGTAGGTCTGAATCAGAACCTCCCCTGACAGCTCATCCCGGCCTGCCCGGCCCGCCGCCTGGGTCAGCAGCTGAAACGTCCTCTCGCCGCACCTGAAGTCCGACGTGTACAGGGACAGATCCGCCGCCAGCACCCCCACAAGCGTCACCTTGGGAAAATCGTGTCCCTTCACGATCATCTGGGTCCCTATGAGAATGTCCGCCTGCCCGTCGGCAAAAGCTGACAGAATCTCCTGGTGCCCGTTCTTCTTGGACGTGGTGTCCATGTCCATCCGCAGGACTCTCGCCTGGGGAAACATTTTCTTCGTCAGCTCCTCGATCTTCTGCGTCCCTGTCCCGAATCCGGCGATGTAGGGGGAACCGCAGGAAGGGCATCGGTCAGGGGACTTGACCTCATAGCCGCAGTAATGGCACACCAGCTTCTGCCCGAAGTGGAGGGTCAATGTCACGTCGCAGTGGGGACATTTGACCGCCTCGCCGCAGGAGCGGCAGGACACGAAGCTGGCGTACCCTCTCCTGTTCATAAAAAGCATGGTCTGCTGCCCCTTGTCAAGCCTCTCCCTCATGGCCTCCTGAAGTCTGCGGCTGAAGATGGATTTGTTGCCTTCCTTCAATTCCTCCCTGAGGTCGATGACCTGGACCGCAGCCATGCGGCTGTCCCGTTTCGCCCGCCTCGTCAGGCGGTACAGGCGGTACCGGCCTGCCAGAGCCCTGGAGTAGGCCTCCAGGGACGGGGTGGCGGAGCCCAGAACCACAGATGCTTTATTCAGCCCCGCCAGATACACGGCCGTCTCCCTGGCGTGGTATCTGGGGGAAGTCTCGCTTTTGTAGGCAGTCTCGTGCTCCTCGTCGATGATGATCAGCCCCAGGCGGGAAAAGGGGGTAAAGAGCGCCGACCTGGGACCTATCATGATGCGGACCTCCCCGCTTTTTGCCCTCTCCATCTGGTCATAGCGCTCCCCGGCAGACATGCGGGAGTTGATGATGGACACCACTCCCCCGAACCGCCGGTAAAATCTCATCACGGTCTGGTAAGTGAGGGCGATCTCCGGAATCAGGACGATCACCTGCCTCCCCTCCTCCAGAACACGGCTGATCATCTCCATGTACACTTCCGTCTTGCCGCTGCCTGTGACCCCGTAGAGCAGATAAGTCTCTCTGATTCCCCTGGCATACCTCTCTGAAAAATCAGCCGCGATCCGGCTCTGCTCCTGGTTGAGGCAAACCCCTCTCTCCCCCGGTTTTTCCTGTATCCTGGGGTTGCGGGACACAGTCTCAGACTCCAGGGCGATCAGCCCCTTCTCCGCCATGGGCTTTAAGGAAGCCGCCGACAGATTCATCTGGCTGACAGCCACCTGGTACGGGATCTCCTCCGTCTGGGTCAGCGCCATGAGAAGCCGCTCCCTCGCCTTGTAATGCTTTTTCCCCGCCTCCTCGGCCGCCTTCCTGGTCTCCTCCTCTGTCATGAGGCGGCGGATCAGGCGGATCTGCTTGGGCTTCACCTTCTGCTTTACGGGAAGCACCGTCTTCAGAGCCTGGTTCATGGTGGCGCCGTACCTCTCCTTCAGCCACCACGCAACCTGAATCAGCTGGGACTCTGCCGTCACGCTTCCGGCACAAACCCCAGCCACTTCCTTGATCCGTTCCCTGTCAAATTCCTCTTTCTCCGTCAGCTCCACCACGTAGCCTCTGCGCAGGCGGCCGCCTGCGCCGAAGGGAACCTCCACCCGGGTTCCCACTCCAATCTCCTTCTCCAGCCTGGGAGGAATCCGATACTGAAACGTCTTATCTACTTTTTCGTGAGAGATATCAATGATGATGTTGGCATACATACTGTGCCACCTCTCCTAACTTCATGCTGTTGGAGCCCTTGAACAAAACCGCGTCCCCCTCTGTCAGCCGCTCCAGAAGATAGGCTTTGAGCTCCTCCTTCTCCTGAAAATGGACGGCCTCAAGGCTGGGATTCCGCCCCATGGCTCCTCTTTCTATTTCCCGCGCCAGCTCTCCCAGGGTCAAAAGAACGTCCACACGGCGATCTCCCAGGTATTCTCCCACCTCCCGGTGATAACGGCCCTCTTCCTCACCCAGCTCCTTCATATCCGCCAGAACTGCCACACGGCGCCGGCGCTTCTCCAGGGAGGATAGAATATCCACGGCCCCCTTCATGGAAGCCGGGCTGGCATTGTACGTGTCGTCGATAAAGAGTATCCCGCCTCTCTCACTGAGCTGCTGCCGCCCTCTATATCCCTCATATGTCTCCAGGGCCCTGGCCGCCTTTTCCAGGGAGACGCCGTTAAGATCAGCCGCTGCCAGAGCCGCCAGGGCGTTGCCCACCTGGTGGGCTCCCATGACCTTGAGGGCCACGGGAATTCTCTCTCCCCGGCATACAGCCGTGAAAGACGGATACCCGTCTGTGACGCGAATGTCCTCCGCCCTGTAGTCATGGCTCTTTCCCGTGCCGTAAAACACGGCGCGGCATCCTTCCTTCGCCTTGCTTTTTGCCAGCCACGGGTCATCCCCGTTGAGGATCAGGGTCCCGCCGGGTTTCAGCCCGTCCTGTATGGACATTTTCTCCCGGTAAATGTTCTCCTGGCTTCCCAGCTGTCCGATGTGGGTCACGCCGATGTTGGTGATCACCGCCATGTCCGGGCCGGCGATCTTCGCGATCACCGTCATCTCTCCCGGCTCGCTCATCCCCAGCTCCACCACGGCGATATCATAATCCTCTCTTCCCATCTCCCACATGGTCACCGGCACGCCCACCTGGCTGTTGTAGTTGCCCGGCGTCTTGAACACCTGCCGCTGCGCCGAGAGGGCCGCCGCCACCATCTCCCTGGTGGTGGTCTTGCCCACGCTTCCCGTGATTCCTATGACGGGAAGGGCAAGGCGGCTCCGGCAGTATGTCCCAAGGGCCTGGAGGGCTTTTTTTGTGTCCTCCACCCGAATCCATGCTGCCTTTGCCCCCCGAGGCGCCTCATCGTGTTCGCTGGTGAACACCGCCGACGCCCCATTCTCCTCCGCCTGCAGCAAAAATCTGTGGGCGTCCACCTTCTCCCCAATAAGGGGAACGAACAAATCGTTCCCCTCCATGATGTTGGAATTCAGGCTGATGTGTTCCACCGGCGTCTTTGGGGAGCCCTGAAGAAGGATTCCCCCTGACGCCTCCGCAATGCTGCCTGCTGTCATATTTCTCATCACACGCCTCCCTCTCCCTGTTCCAGTTTGCTGATTGTCTCCTCTATGACCTGGCGGTCTAAAAAGGGATAGCGCACGCCCTCTATCTCCTGATAATCTTCATGCCCCTTCCCGATGACCGCGATCATGTCTCCCGGCTGGGCGTGGGTGATGCTGTATTCAATGGCCTTTCGCCGGTCGGGGATCTCCACGTAGGCCCCGCCGGTCTTCTCAATGCTGCCTCTGATGTCCGCGATGATATCCTCCGGCTTCTCGTACCGGGAATTATCGGAGGTGAGAATGCACAGATCCGCCAGCTTTCCTCCGATCTCCCCCATGGAATATCTCCGGTCCCTGGAGCGGTTTCCCCCGCAGCCAAAGACGCACACCAGGCGCCTGGGGTGATAATCTCTCAAGGTGGTCAGCAGGCTCTCCATGCTCACGGCGTTGTGGGCATAATCCACGATCACCGTGCACCGGGGCGACGTGTGGACGATCTCCATCCTGCCGTTGACGTACATGTGCTCCAGGGCGTGGCTGACTTTCTCCTCCGGAAGGTCCAGAAAACTGCACGCGCACACGGCCGCCATGGCGTTGTAGACATTGAATCTGCCGGGGATATTTACCCTCACCTCCAGGTTCAACTGCCCCTTCACCAGAAAATCCAGCCCTACGAAATCATTTTCCGACACATACCGGATATCCGAGGCCATGAAATCCGCCTCCTTCTCCAGCCCGTAGGTGTAAAGCCTGCAGGTGCTGTCCTTCACGATCTGTTCAAAATGCCCGTCGTCCCGGTTCACAAGCCCTGTTTTACAGTGGTTCAGAAGACGGGATTTATAGTACAGGTACTCCTCAAAGCTCTCATGCTCGTCAGGGCCAATGTGATCCCTGGAAATGTTGGTAAAAATTCCGTAATCAAACTCAATGCCGTCCACCCGGTGCATCTTCATCCCCTGGGATGAGACCTCCATGATCATATACTGGCATCCGGCCTCTGCCATGCGGGCAAAATACTGATGCAGCTCATAGGACTCCGGTGTGGTGTTCACCGTGGGCCAGGTTTTGTCCCCGATGACCGCCCCCGCCGTGCCGATCAGTCCCACCTTCTTTCCCGCCGCCTCCAGGATGGCCTTGAGCATGTAGGTGGTTGTGGTCTTTCCCTTGGTTCCCGTGACGCCGATGCAGGTCATCTTCCCTGCAGGGTAGCCAAACCTGGCCGCCGACAGCCAGGCCAGGGCCCTGCGGCCGCTTTTTACCTGAAACACCGTGATGTTCTCCGGCAGCGGGCCGGGCAGCTCCTCAAGCCCCCTCTCCACCACCAGGACCGAGGCTCCCGCCTCAAGCGCCTGGGGGATAAAGTCGTGGGAATCTGTCTTTGTGCCCTTCATGCACACGAACACCGCGCCGGGGGCAGCTTTTCTGGAATCGTACACCACTTCCTCCGCTTCCCGGTCCGGGTCTCCTGCCAGGCAAATATATTCTTCAAGGCTTTCCGATACGTTCATGCCTTCCTCCAAAATTTAGAATAATCCCGTAATCGCTCCGTCTTCATTGACATCAATGTTGTCTGCCGCCGGCTTCTTGGGCAGTCCCGGCATAGTCATGATGGCGCCTGTGAGGACCACCACAAAGCCTGCCCCCGCAGACACATAGGCGTCCCGCACGTTGACCGAGAAGCCTGTGGGCCGCCCCAGCCTGGTCTGGTCGTCAGACAGAGAATACTGTGTCTTTGCCATACACACAGGCAGATCTCCGAAGCCCATGTCGGAAATCTTCTGGAGCGCCTTCTTCGCCGCCGGAGCGTAGGTGACTCCGTCGGCGCCGTAGATCTCCCTGGCCACGGTGGCGATTTTGTCTTCCAGTCCCATGTCGTCGGGATACAGAGGCTTGTAGCGGCTCTCCTTTGTCTCAAGAGTCTCCAGAACCTTCCGGGCCAGGGCCTCTCCGCCTTTTCCGCCCTCTGCCCACACCTGGGACAGGGCGAACTCGCAGCCTTTTTCCTCACAGAACTGCTTAATATATCCATATTCAGCCTCGGTATCCGAGGTGAAGGAATTCAGAGTCACCACCACGGGGACGCCGTATTTCTGGATATTCTCAATATGCTTCTCCAGATTGACGATTCCCTTCCTGAGAGCCTCCAGATTCTCCCTTCCCAGGTCCGCCTTCGCCACGCCGCCGTTGTACTTGAGAGCCCGCACCGTAGCCACGAGAACCACCGCATCCGGCTTTAAGCCTGCCTTACGGCACTTGATGTCCAGGAATTTCTCCGCTCCCAAATCCGCGCCGAAGCCTGCCTCTGTCACCACGATGTCAGCCAGCTTCAGGGCTGTCCTGGTGGCGCGGACACTGTTGCATCCGTGGGCGATATTGGCGAAAGGTCCTCCGTGGACCACGGCGCCTGTGTGCTCCAGGGTCTGGATCAGGTTCGGCTTGATGGCGTCCTTTAAAAGGGCCGCCATGGCTCCCACCGCGTTCAGCTCCTTGGCTGTCACCGGCTCCCCTGCGTAATTGTAAGCCACGATAATCTTTCCCAGTCTGTCCTTTAAGTCGGCCATGTCGCTGGCCAGGCAGAGGATAGCCATGATCTCCGAGGCGACGGTGATGACAAAGTGATCCTCCCTCACCACGCCGTCAGCCTTGGCTCCCAGCCCCACCACCACGTTTCTCAGGACACGGTCATTCATGTCCAGACACCGTTTCCACAGAATCTGCCTGGTGTCGATATTCAGGGCATTCCCCTGCTGGATATGGTTGTCCAGAAGGGCGGCAAGAAGGTTGTTGGCAGAGGTGATGGCATGAAAATCTCCGGTAAAATGCAGATTCAGATCTTCCATGGGAACCACCTGGGCGTAACCGCCGCCGGCAGCCCCTCCCTTGATTCCGAAGCAGGGTCCCAGTGACGGCTCCCTGAGAGCGATGAGGGTCCTTTTACCCAGCCTGGACAGGGCGTCGCCCAGCCCCACGCTGGTGGTCGTCTTTCCCTCCCCCGCAGGCGTCGGGTTGATGGCCGTCACCAGCACCAGCTTGGCGTCGGGACGGTCCTTTACCTCCTCCCACAGCCGGTCGGTGAGCTTGGCCTTGTATCTGCCGTAAAGTTCCAAATCATCTTCCTTAATTCCGTAGGCCGATGCCACCTCCTTGATAGGCATCATCACTGCTTCCTGGGCAATCTGGATATCTGTCTTCATGTACATTTCCTCCTTATAATATGGGGTAACTCATGACTCTTGGGACAACAGGTCTTCAAATTCTTCCATAGTCATCAGCACTTTTCTGGGTTTGGTTCCCTCTTCCTCTCCCACCACACCCGCTTCTGCCAGCTGGTCCATGATCCTGGCGGCCCGGTTAAAGCCGATCTTGTACATTCGCTGAAGCATGCCGATGGAAGCCTTTTCTTTCTCTATGATAAATTTGCCTGCCTGTTCAAAATATTCGTCTCTGCCGTTATTTTTCTGTTCCGGAGCGGCGGCTGACGGAGCCGCCATCCTGGTTTCTATGTCGGTCCGGTACTCGGCGCCCATGTTTTGGGAAGCTAAAAATTCCACCACCGCCGACACCTCCTGGTCGGACACAAAGGCGCCCTGGACACGCTGGGGCTTGGGAATTCCCTGGGGGAAGAACAGCATATCGCCCTTCCCGAGAAGTTTCTCCGCGCCGTACATGTCGATGATGGTTCTGGAGTCCACGCCCGAGGACACGGCGAAGGCGATTCTTGAAGGCACGTTGGCCTTGATCAGGCCGGTGATAACATTCACCGACGGCCTCTGGGTGGCGATGACCAGATGGATTCCCGCGGCCCTGGCCAGCTGCGCCAGGCGGCAGATGGCGTCCTCCACCTCCCCCGGCGACACCATCATAAGGTCTGCCAGCTCGTCCACGATGATGACGATCTGAGGCATCCTCTCCGGCTTGTTCTCGTCTTCAATATCCTTGATATTCTCCACCTTCTGGTTGTACCCTTCCAGGTTCCTGACTCCGTATTGGGCGAACTTGTCATAGCGGCTCATCATCTCCGCCACCGCCCAGTTCAGGGCCCCCGACGCCTTCTTGGGATCTGTGACCACCGGGATCAGCAGGTGGGGGATGCCGTTGTAAGCGCTCAACTCCACCACCTTGGGGTCCACCATGATCAGCTTCACGTCGTCGGGGCTGGCCTTGTAGAGAATACTCATGATCAGCGTGTTGATGCACACCGACTTTCCGGAGCCTGTAGCTCCCGCGATGAGCAGATGGGGCATCTTGGCGATGTTGGTCACCACCACCTGGCCTCCTATGTCCTTGCCCACCGCAAAGGACAGCCTGGAGGAGGCCTTTTTAAACTCCTCCGACTCGAAAATCTCTCTCAAGTAGACGGTGACGTTCTCCTTGTTGGGAACCTCGATGCCCACCGCGGACTTGCCGGGGATAGGGGCCTCGATGCGGATGTCCGCCGCCGCCAGACTCAACTTGATGTCGTCTGCCAGGCCCACAATCTTGCTCACCTTCACCCCCTGCTCCGGGTGCAGCTCATACCGGGTGACGGCTGGCCCGCAGCTGATGTCGGTCACCGTCACGCCCACGCCGAAATTCTTCAGGGTCTGCTGCAGCTTGATGGCGGTGTCCTTGTACTCCTGCTCCGAGTAGGCCCCTGCCGGCCGGGCTCCCCGGTTGAGCAGCGTCACCGGCGGGAACTGATACTCCCGCTTCACCGCCTCTTTTTTCGGAACAGCGGCAGCCGGGATATCCACTCCCTTCTCCTCCCTGGCCTCCTGCCGCCTGGACTCCAGCTTCTTTTTAAGCGCTTCCGTGTCGCTCTCGATAATCTTTCCCGAGGCCGTCACCACCCGCTTACTTCCCTCCTCAATCTCAAAGTCGTCCACGATCTCCGTGCCCGGAATCTCCTCCCAGGGCTCCTGGAAGGCAGCTTCTTTTGTCTCCGGGACAAGCTCTGCCGCCGGGACAGACTCTGCCGCCGCGGGCTCAGGCCTCTGGTAACGGGAAGACATGTCTCTGTCAGCCACAGAGCCGCCCAAATAGGGTTCCGGCACCACGTGGGAAATATCCTCCAAAAGCGGCTCCTCCTCGTATCCGGGCGGAGCCGGCGTCAGGTTCCACGTTTCCTCTCCTCCGCCTTCCCACCGGTTCTCCTCCCCGCCGGCATAACCGGCTTCAGCCTGATATTCATCCTGGTATTCATCATAATCATCCTGGTATCTGTCCAGGTATTCATCCCGGACGGCTGCGTCTGCCGTGTCCTGCCATGCCTCTCTCAGCGCCTGATGGACAATGCGCACATCGTCATCGTCAAAGGGCACGGTGTCATCTTCTTCGTCTATGTACTGCTGCGGCATGATAATCCTGCCTGTGAACACGTCTTCACCCCGGGGCTCCTCGGGCATGTCCTTGAGGGCCGTCTCGGGAACCGCCTTCCTCACAGGCTCCTGTTCCCCGCGCAGGCCAGGCTCATGGTCATACTCCCTCCCGCCCTCATAGCCTTCCCGGCCTTCATAGTCCGAATCCAGGTACTCCTCCTGGCAGCCGTAGTCTTCCTGGAAAAATTCTTCCCCGGCTCCCAGCTTGGTGGAGCTCAAATTCACTCCCCTTGCCTTCTGTTCTTCCCTGAACCGCCTTCTCTCCCTCTTCTCTTCTCTCTTTTCTTCCTGGCGTACTTTCCTCCGATCCGCGTCCTCTCTGGCATACTGATAGGCCTTTCCGCCGCTCTTCTTCACCACCGCCACCAGGGATTTCTCCGTCACGAGAACACAGCAGATGGCAAAGATCACCAGAAGCAGCAGGTATGTTCCCACCACTCCCACCGCAGAGCCCAGCCCCTGGGCCAGAAGACTGCCCACAAGGCCGCCTCCGGCACCCTTTTCCGCGGACCGGGCAAAGGCGTCTATGATCTTCTGCCCGTCTTTGTACCCGCTGCCGAACAGCATCTCCAGCAGACCGCACAGAACCAGCGTTCCCGACACCGCAGCCCCTGTCTTTAAGTAGGCGATGGGATTGCCCTTGTTGGACAAAGCAAAACAAGTGCCTACAAACAAAAGAACAGGCGCGACGAAGCCTACCAGCCCGAAGATCCCCAGCTGCACCCTTCTCAGCCAGTCTCCCGCCACGCCGCACAAGTGAAAATTACTTAAAAACAACAGCACCGCCAGCGCAAAGGACACGATGAGGAATACTTCTTCCCGCATAAAACCGTATTCCTTCTCCGACTCATTATCTCTGCTCTTACTCTGATTCTGCCGCCCCTGAGACTGCTTTTTGCCTGACGGCCGCGGTCCGGTCTTTGACGATGTGGTCTTTTTTGCGGTTGTCTTTCCGCTTTTTGCTGCCTGAGCCACCTGACTTCTGCCTCCTTAATTCAACTTTCTCTTTTTTCCAACGAAGATAGTATACATAAAAACAGGAAAAATTGCAAGGCTCTCACACATCGGCTCCGGCCTGCTTCTCATCAATAAGCTGGTGCAGCTTCCTGAGCGCCTCCCTGATCCCGCCCACCTCGTCGATGAGCCCCTGCTCCACCGCCTCTCTCCCCACCAGAACCGTCCCAAGGTCCCTGGTGAGCATCTCCGTGTTCAGCATGAGCTTTTTTACCTGGCCGTAGGCGATGTTGGAATGTCCCGACACAAAGCTCAGTATCCTGTCCTGGATCATCTCAAAATATTCATAGGTCTGGGCCGCCCCGATGACCATCCCCGTCATCCGCACCGGATGAACCATCATGGTTCCTGTAGGGACAATAAATGAGTAGTCGGCGCACACCGCCAGAGGCACCCCGATGGAATGGCTGCCGCCCAGCACCAGGGACACCGTGGGCATGGACAGGGAGGCGATCATCTCCGCGATGGCAAGCCCCGCGTCCACATCCCCTCCCGAGGTGTTGAGCAGCACCAGCATCCCCTCCACCTGGTCGTCGTCCTCCAGCGCCGCCAGCTGGGGCAGCACATGGTCATACTTGGTAGTCTTGGAATTCCCGGAAGCATTTTCATGGCCCTCCACCTCCCCGATAATGGACAGGAGGTGGATCTTCCTCTTTTCTCTGTTGTCCTCCAGGGTCATCTGCCCGTACTCTTCCAGCTTCGCGTCCTTTTTCTCTTCTATCTCTTTTTCGGTCTTCTTCTCGTCACGATTCATAGCCGCCGCTCCTTTTCAAACATGTTCTCTCTGTCCCAGTTTGTTTCAAAACGGCGGTTCCTATACTCAATATGTTCCTTTTTTCAAAAGTTTTCTTATATACGCAAAGGTTCTTTTTTCTCCCTCCCCGGCAAGCATGGCGAGGAGCTTTTCCAGAAGCGCCCTGGTTCTGGGGTGAAGCAGGATATAGGGACTCTCCCTCTCATAGTACTCCAGGGCGCTTCTGTCCGTATAGTCTTTTCCCTTGTAGACCTTGCATGCGGCGATGCGGTCCATCACCATCTCTACCACATACTTAAGGGGCATCTTGTGTCCCGCCAGCCCCTCTTCTCTCTTATTGGTATAGTCAATCCAGTACTCAAAGTGGTGCTTGTTCCGCCCCTTGTGGTGGAGCCACGCCGGGGAAAAGCCGTGAATCTCCCTTGCCGCCGCGTGGGGGCTGCGGTTTCCCTGATAATAGTACACACCGCTCCAGAACTCCTCAAAGCCGTACTTTGACAGATCGTGGAGAAGCCCCTGGCGGTACAGCCCCACCTGAAAACAGTGCTTCATCACCAGCAGCTTATGTTCCGTAATGGTTTTAAAATGTTTCCCGATATTCTGCGCCTTGATCATACTCTCTCCTCACTCATCACCCGGCCTGCCGCACATCGCCTCAGGCAGTTCTAAATGGCCGTATGCCCTAACAGTTCAAGGGATATCCGAACTGTAATTATCATACCGTTACTGTTCACATGCGTTCACAGCAACCATCATACCATAAGATTTCGCGGATTTCCACAAAACTATTTGACACTCCCTTTCAATTATGCTATTCTTAGATAAGCCGCAAAATATACTGCGGCGCGAATTTATTTTTATATCTATTTTGGAGGTAGGCATCATGAGCAAGGGTACAGTTAAGTGGTTCAACAATCAGAAGGGTTATGGCTTCATCTGTGACGAGGAGGGCAACGATGTGTTCGTTCACTACTCCGGCCTGAATATGGACGGCTACAAGTCACTGGATGAAGGCGCTGCTGTTGAATTTGACGTGATCGAAGGCGCCAAAGGACCACAGGCTACAAACGTAACAAAATTATAATCAACTAGTTACTAGTGTACCTTTTTCATTCTATATATAATTTGTCTTTTTTCAAAGGGATAAAGCCTTCGGCTGACTGCCCGGGGGGATTTGAATTATGTAAGGGAAGAGAGCTCTGCACCGTACTGTGATTAAACAAAAAGCGCGCCGTTGGGCGCGTTTTTTGTCTGTGCGGATTCTTCCGGCTGTCTTTTGTTGTCTTCTTCCGGTCTTCTTCCGGCCGCACATGCCGCCTTCCTCTTCTCCTATCCTGCCGCCCGCTCCATCAGCTCTTTAAGCTCCTCCGCATGGAACTCATATCTGGCGCCGCAGAAATGGCAGCTGACCTCCACAGGCTTTCCGTCATCGATCATGGACCGGAGCTCCTGCTTTCCGATGCTGATCAGGGCCTTCTCCACCCGCCTCTTGTCACATCCGCAGAAGAACCGCGCCGGAAGCCTGTCCGTGATCTCCAGCCCCATATCCCCCAGAAGCCTTCCCAGGATCTCCTCCGGGCTCAGTCCCTCGTCCAAAAGGGAGGTGACCGGGGGAAGCTCTCCAAGCCTCTCCTCCAGAGCGGCGGCGATGGACTCCTCCGCCCCCGGCATCATCTGAATGATAAATCCGCCGGCCTGCTTTACCGTGTTGTCCCTGTTCATCAGCACTCCCAGCGCCACGCTGGAGGGAGTCTGCTCCGAGGTGGCATAATAGTAAGTCAGGTCCTCCGCGATCTCCCCGCTCACCAGGATGGTCTGCCCCACATAAGGCTCCTTCAGCCCGATATCCTGGATGACACTGAGCACTCCCATGTCCAGGGCTCTCCCCACATCCAGTTTTCCTTTGTCGCTTGGGGGAAGCACTACCACCGGGTTGTTCACATACCCTTTCACGCCGCCCTTAAAATCCGCCGTCACCGTCAGGCCGCCTATGGGACCGCTGCACTCGATCTTCAAGGTCAGCAGGTCCTTCTCATTTTTCATCATAGTCCCCATCATGGCGCCCGCCGTCAAAAGCCGTCCCAGCGCCGCCGTGGCCACAGGGCTCGTGCCGTGATTTGCCCTGGCCGTATCCACCAGCTCCCTGGAGGTGGCGCCGAAGACACGCACCTGCCCCCCCGCTGCTGTCCCTCTGATAATATAATCCGTCATGGTCTGCTCCTTTCTGTCCCTTCCGTCTTTCCCGCTCTCTCTTTCCCCTGTTCCCTGGCGATCACATAGACCCGCTGGCTGTCCTCCCTCACCGGTTCCCTCGTAAACGCGTCGTACACCGCCAGCAGCTCCAGCCCTGCCTCGCAGACGGCCTGCCTGATCTCCTCCAGGCCATAGGCCTTCTGGTAGTGAGTCTCGTCAAACCGGCGGTAAAGCTGTCCCTCTTCCCGGATAAACAGGGTCAGATCATACTCGTTGATCCCCGTCTCCCGGTCATAATGGTTATCCCAGATAAAGCTGCTCTCCTCCCGGCACTCGGCGATGGTGCTGTCCCCCAGTATCCGGCTGTATTTATATTCGGTGTTCAAATCAAAAATCAGAATTCCCTCCGGGTCCAGATAATTGTTTACAAGCCGGAGAACTTTAACCAGATCCTCATGCCTGGTAATGTAATTCATGGAATCGCAGACGCTCACCACCGCCCTCACGGTTCCGTACAGCTCAAACTCCCTCATGTCCTGGAGAAGATACAGGATGTCCAGCCCTGTCCCGGCCTTTTTTTCCATAGCGATCCGGAGCATGTCGCAGGAATTGTCCACCCCGATCATGTCATAGCCCGCCTGCGCCAGAAGCTCCGTCAAGGCGCCGGTTCCGCATCCCAGCTCCAGCACAAGGCCGTCATGAATTCCGTATTCCTTCAAAAGACTCCGGATATAGCATGCCCACTCTTTATAGGGAATGTTGTCCATAAATGTATCGTATACCTCAGCGAAGCTGGTGTACGCGTCCATGCAAAAGCCTCCTTTTCCTCTGCCGAATCTGTGTTTTTCTGTCCTGGCATACCTGAATACATGCCGCCTATCCGACGGCGGGATTTTTACGGTAACCAAAAAGAGCAGGGGAACCAGGCCTCCTGCTCTTCTTCTCGCGCCGGGCGGTCTGCGCCGAGGACAAAGACGCCGGGATTCCCGCCCATAAGCCGCTCCCGCCGTTCTCTGCCGTCCTACACATTCTTTCCGCAGCACTTCTTATACTTCTTGCCGCTGCCGCAGGGACAGGGATCATTTCTACCGATCTTCGGCCCCTTCACCACGGTTCCGGATGCCTTCTGGGCCTTGTACAGCTCTTTTCTCTTCTCCTCGGTCAGGATATCATCCCACATAGGCAGATTGTAAAGCCAATCGGCCTTCGCCTCCACCATGTTGTAGTACAGTCTCTCCGGGTCGATCTCAATCTTTACCTGGGTGTCCTCCTCCATGGTATCGATGGGATTCTGGTAGCCCTTCAAACTCTCATTGATTCCGTCAAGGAAACCTGTCATGATCAGAAGCTCTGTCCCATACTTCTCCGCCAGCTCCTTCACAGTCCCCTCCACCACCTGGGCCGGGTCAGACAAAAGCTTCTCATAGATTCCCTTCTCGATCTGAAAATAACCGGACCACAGTTTCTCTCTGTCTTTATCGTTCAGGCCATCGCCATAAGCTAAATTCCGCCATGTCTCAAGTAATGCCATATCTGATATCCATCCTTTTCTCCTGAAAATTTTCTTCACAAATCTTTTCTAGTATATAACAATTTATCCTATTTTGCAATGGTGTTTTTCAGCTTCTCGTTGAGCTTCCCGTAAACTCTTCTCTGAAACCAGGGTTCCGAGGAGGCCTCCACTGCCTCCCGGAGGCCAAACCATGCCACGCCGCTGTTCTCGTCTTCCTTCACCCGGACCGCCGCCCTGTCGTCCGCCTCCAAAAGGTAAGTCACGTTCAGGTGCAGATGGCTGGACACGTACGCGCCCCTCTTCTCGTGGCCCTCCACGGTGAGAATCTCCAGTGAAAATATGTCCTCCGTCACCGGCCGTATATTCTCGATGCCGCTCTCCTCTCTCACTTCTCTCAGGGCCACCGCCAGAAGATTCCTGTCCCCGTCTGCGTGCCCTCCCAGCCATGACCATGAATCATAGATGTTGTGGTAAGCCATGAGCACCTTATCCCGGCTCTTATTGACCACCCAGGCTGAGGCCGACATGTGCATGGCCAGGTTGGAGCGGAAGAAAATATCCGGCTCGCCGGCGATTTTGTCCAGGATCACCGCCTTGTCCGCCTGCTCCTGCTCATTCCACGGCACAAACCGGCGAATCCGGTCTTCCAGCTCTTCTTCCGGGCTGACTTCCGGTCCCTCTCTCAGCCTGCCCTCCTGACTCCCTCCTGGTCTTCCTTCCGGGGCCTCTGCCGGACTCCCTTTCGGGTCCTCTCCGATTCCTGCCTGTACCGGAAATCTCTCCCGTGTCTGCTTCGCCATGTTCTCTCCTCTGTACTCTCTCTTCTATGCCTTCGCCGCCGGGTTCCGCGGCCGGCGGTTTCATTTTACGGAAAACAGTATCCTGATATTTTCCCGGTCTTTGTTCTTCTCATCGTCAGTCAGCTTATCATAGGAAATCAGATCCCGGTGAATCCGCCTTTCCGGGTCCTTGGATTTTCCGTTTTCCAAAACGCCGTACCGCCAGTTGTTCAGATGGTGATACCTGCACCAGCGGATATGCTCCAGCTCGGACAACAGCTCCATACATTCCATGGAAAATTTCTCCGGTTCCTCCGGCTGCCCCATGACAGAGAGCATCTTCTGCTGAACCTGGTGGTAATCGGCAGAGCTGATGTTGGAATATCGGGTAAATCCATCCAGCTTCCGCCACTCCGCCTCCTTCGCCTCATCTGTGTCCGGCGCTCCGCCGTAGAGGCTGGCGTACCTGAGATTAATCCGCTTTGCCTGTTCAAAGAGAGAATCTCCCCAGACACAGTCAAACCATTCCTCCTCCTGCTCCGGACAGAATAACCGCAGGCGCTCCCGGCCTGACAGAAGCCCAAATCCCCTGTCCTCCGCGGCAAAGACATGGAACTCCTTCCGGTTGAGTGCCAGCAGAAGATCCCTAACAAGCATCAGCTGGTTCTCCTGAGAGAGAACCACCACCATCTGGGCCTCCTCCAGAAGGGCAATGTCTCCATGCCACGGCCCGCCGTGGAACACCACTGGGTCCTGTATCTGCGGCATCTGGTGGTGAACCGCCAAAAAACCATCCCCGTCCCCGAATATATGGTATTCAATCCGCTGTTCCGGATCAAAGATATTATTCTGAAGCCCCTGAAGAAGCAGCTCCTCACCCAGCCTCCCAAAGCCCACAAAGACCAGCTTCATCTGGTGTCCGCGCCGGAGAGACATATCGTAGAGACAATGCTTCTTCCAGAACAGGCGGGCCTTCGTCTCTTCGGGGCAGACAACCCGCACATCGGGGTCCGCGTTCTCCTGGGCCCTGAGAGAGCTGCTCCACAGATAGGTGACATGACCTGCAAGGCTCTCCCGGTTCTTACTGTAAAAAGCCAGGTTCTCCTCCTCATCTCCCATAAGCATATATCTGTGGGCGCGGACAAAGGTTTCCCCTCCTCGGATGCCTCTTCCCCCAAGCCGCGCAAGAACTTCCCCGGTTCTCTCGTCCGGGCCGTACACCGCCACGCTGTCCCCTCCCATGTAGCGGAAAAAATTGCTCACATACTGGCGGAACGCCGCAAACAGCATAAGAACGCCGCCGGCGACTGCCAGGGGAGCCGTCCACCTGGCGATCTCCACCAGACCGTTGACAGGCGGGTCCTGATACTCCATGCCGTACAGGCACAGGGAGATAAAGGCCGCATCCAACAGCCTCTCCCCCGCGGCGCAAAAGCCGGCTGTCCCCAGAAAGAGAGGAAGAGCCAGCAGCAGAAATTTCCATATCTTGCCAAACTGATTTTTCATATCAGACTCCTCAGACTTTTTTCTTGTATGTCTTCTCAAAGATATGTCCCTTAATTATGTATATATCCTTTGGATTCTCCTCTCTCGCCACCAGCCAGTCTCCCGGCATGCCCTGCATACATTCCTGCCTCTCCTCGTTCAGCACTTTGGCGCGGCGGACAAGCTGTCTCGCCCGGATACAAGAGCTGGACTTGGGGACACAGACTCTGGCCGCTTCCTCCAGAGACTTCACCTCCCCAACCGCCATGTCCGGTATCTCTGCCTGGACGGCCTCCCTCACCGTGGGCGCGTATTCCCCGTGAAATTCATAGGGCCTGTCGCTCAAATCATTGTGAGACAAAAAATACGCCTCGTCGTTGGTGTAGACCTCGGCCTCCACGCCGATGAGGATCACCATGTCATCCCGAACCGTCACAATCTTATCCCCCTCCAGCATGCGGACGCGCAGTTCCGTGTTGGCCGGGTATCCCAAGTCTCTGGCATAGACATATCCTATAGGCAGGCGCTGCTTCTCGTACAGCGGTTCCCCTGACAGGTCCGGTATGTCCCTGCTCCCAAGATAGATCAGATCCTGCTCTTTAAAATAGCTCACCAGCCTGGAAGTGATAAACTCATGGAGCCCCATATCCCCCTGGGTCTCCCCCAGAAGCCCGTTTTTCAAAAATCCTCCAGCCTTGCGCATGTGCCCGCCCCCATTGCCGATCTTGTCCGCCAGATACCGGGCAAGCTGCTGGGCCTGGATCTCCCAGCCGCAGCTCCGGACGGAGAATTTCACGCCCCCTGCCTGCCTGCAGTAGGCCACCGCCACGTCGATGTCATCCACCTCGATCATCATATCGCTGATGATCCCCAGGATGTTGGGGTCACACGGCTCCACCCCGGCCACCGCCGCCTTGTGTTCCTTAAAATAGTTGCAGCCCGACAGAGCAGTCCCTGCGATTTTCAGCTCCTTCATGGACAGATTGCGGCTCTGCAGCTGAAGCAGAATGCTTCTGCTGCCGCGAAACTCCAAAGAATCCCTTAAGTCTCTGTCCTTCGGGTGGCGCAGCTCCTGCATCTTGTTGGTGTCCATAAACAGGCCGTAGTACAGGGCCGTGGACAGACTCTCGTTCTCCTCCACCCTAAACCCTGCATCCTCCAGCATATCCCAGACGACAGTGGCGCAGGCCCCGTAGCTGTCTCTGATCTCCTTAAGTTCCGGGAGGTCCCCCTTCCTCACCTTATGATGGTCTATAACCGCCGCCGGAGCTTCATATGAAAATTTCTCCACATTCTGTTCCCCGTACTGGCAGTCCACAGTCAAAAGCAGCTCCGGCTCCCAATCCAGGCCGGTCACATGCTCAATGGGAATCTTCAAAATATCCACCATCAGAACCAGATTGCTCTTCCTGATCTCGTTGGCGCCTCCGTAGACCAGCCTCGCCCTTTTTCCCTGGGCCTGCAGGTAGCACAGGAGGCCGTAGCCGCTGGCAATGGCGTCGGCATCCGGGTCGTTGTGGCACTGGATGGCTATGTTGTCGAATGCTAATAAATCGGTGAGTTTCATTTATCTACCTCTCTTGTTATATTTTTCACAAAGTGCTTTCAGCAAATATCCCAAGGCTTTTCCTGCCCTCCTCAACAGCTGACTCCCTGGCGCCTGGCTCCAATTATACAAAAAAAGTTCCGGTTATTCAAGGAATACCGGAATTAAGTTCAAAATAAATAATGCCGGCAGGCTAAGGGATTATGGCCTCTTAGCCTGCCGGCACGCTCTGTCGCCGGCTATTTTTACTGTATGGCGTCAGCCACCGTGGTTCCGGCCTTATATCCGCTGGTCATGGCCCAGCCGAAGAGAGAGCCGCCAAGATAGATATCGCCCTCCAGTCCGCCTACGGCCTCTCCCGCCGCGTACAGTCCTTCCACTGGCTCCTGTGCCGTGTTCAGAACCTGCATCTGCTCGTTCACATGAAGACCGCCCAAGGTGGCGTAGTAGCGGAGCCACATCTGAATCCCATAGTAAGGGCCATCGCTGCCCAGCTTCAAAGACAGCGCTCTTCCAAATTCGTCTGTCCCGGCTTCCACTGCCTGATTGTAAGCCTCAGCCGCCGCGGTGAGAGCTCCCTCCGGAATGTTTAATGTCCTGCCCAGGTCTTCCAGAGTCTCGCCGCCCACCATCACAGGGTTGGAAGCGCCGTTGTTCTTAAGCCATGTCTCCACATCTTCGTCCGTGTATATTTTACTGCCTGTCATCCCCTGGTTAAACGCCTGGAAGGATGCCTCATCCAGAATCAGGTAGGATGCCTCATTCTCCTTCATAGCCTGAATCAGTTCATAAGCGCCTCCCTGCTCGTTGGCAAAACGCTCTCCTTTTTCGTTGACTATAAAAGCTCCGCTGGTCCCGTAGGCCTTGCCCACTCCCGGATTACAGTACTGGCCCAGTCCGCTGGGAAGAACAATGCTGTTGGGCTGCACATTGACAAACTCCATGTTGATTAAGTCCGCGTCAACGGCCTTTAGAGAGATTCTCTTTCATTAATCGGCACTCTTACGTCCCGCATAATTTTTACACTCTTCAAGCAGTATACCTGTGTCATCCTATAATTCCAACACCGATAATATCCTGTAGTCTTATCATGCCGATTACCCTTTCAGCCTCAGTGACAACCAAACAAGATATATTCTTTTCCTTAAGCGTCTTCAGTGCCTCGACAGCTAATTTGTCCTTTTCTATTTTTTCCGGATGCTGTGACATAATATCTTCAACCTTAAGACTGTATACATCCACACCTTTTTCAAGCTGCCTTCTCAGATCTCCATCAGTTATGATCCCTAGCAGTTTTTCTTCATCATTGACAATAGCTACCGCACCAAGTCCTTTCTTACTTAATTCAATAATTGCCTCCTTAAGCGGAAGATTTATGTGAACTTTCGCATTTTTCTCCCCTTTGGACATAAGATCTTCAACTTTAAGAATCAATTTCTTTCCCAGGCTTCCGGCGGGGTGAAACACTGCGTAGTTCTCATCTTTAAAACCATAAATTCCGCTGGCAACTACCGCAAGGGAATCGCCATAGCAAAGCGCGGCCGTTGTGCTGGAGGTTGGAGCAAGCCCTAAATAGCATGCTTCTTCAAATTTGGGGAGAATCTGGACAATATCCGATGATTTTGCAAGGGTGGAATTTGGATTGCCTGTTATCCCTACAAGTGCTGCGCCAATTATTTTAATGTTGGGCAAAATTCTCACAATCTCATCACTTTCACCGCTGAAACTGATCGCGATAACCACATCATTTGATGAAATCATCCCAAGATCACCATGCATTGCTTCCGCTGGGTGAAGCCGAAATGCCGGTGTGCCAAGACTGGCAAATGTAGCTGCCAGCTTAGCGGCTATATGTCCAGGTTTCCCCATCCCTGTGATGATGACCTTCCCTTGACAATCGGTTATCAAATCAAGAATTTTCAAATATGCTTCGTCCAATGCATCCCTGGTTCTCTCCAATGCGGTTATTTCTACATCAAAAACTTTCCTGCCTTCTGCTAATCTATCCATACTATTTCTGCTCCCTCAGTGTACTGCGTCATATACCTTGACTATTCTCTCAAGAAGTCCTTCAAGCTCGTCCAACTTCACCATATTAGGCCCGTCAGATAAAGCATTTTCCGGATCGGGATGAACTTCGAGGAACAACGCATCCGCTCCAGCTGCGATGGCAGCTTTTGCCAGAGGCTCAACATACTCCCGATTACCTCCTGTAGCTGTACCCTTGCCGCCAGGCTTCTGTACGCTGTGTGTCGCGTCCATAACAACCGGATATCCAAACCTTTTCATTTCGTAAATTCCCGCCATATCAACCACAAGGGTGTTGTAACCAAAAACAGATCCTCTTTCACAGAGCATTATATTCCTATTCCCTGACTCTTCCAATTTTCTCACAACATTGCCCATATCCCAGGGCGCAAGGAACTGCGCCTTTTTCACATTAATCAATTTTCCCGTCTTAGCCGCAGCAATAAGAAGATCGGTCTGACGGCAGAGAAATGCCGGAATCTGAAGAATATCGGCCACTTCCGATACCTTCTCTGCCTGCCATGGCTCATGAATATCTGTACAAACCCTCAATCCACAGACCTCCTTCACCTTTTTAAGAATTTCCAGCCCCTTTTCCATTCCAGGACCTCTGTATGAATGAATGCTTGTCCTGTTCGCCTTATCAAAAGATGCCTTAAAATAATAATCGAGATCCAGCTTTTCCGCTATCCTTTTCATTTTATCAGCAATCAGCATCACATTTTCTTCGGATTCTATCACACAAGGTCCTGCTATCAGTAAAAATCTGCTCATTCTTCTACCCTTTCTGCCTTAGCAAGCATACAAGCCATATCATAATCCTTTCTCTCATCAATATCGACAGCTTCAATACCTGATACTTCCTGAATATATGGATTAAACCCAATCCTACGTCTGTAAATCGTAAAAATTTCTTTTTTAAACATAAAGAATGCACTTGTCTCTGCCCATATAGGCTCTATATCTTGTGTACGCGGTACATCATTCAGATCATAGTTAATCGGCTTTCCCTGATACCACGCAAAAGTCTGGATGCGCTCAGCGGAAAATGATGAGTCATGAGATCCATCAAGAATGCGGTTCAAAGCTATTTGGCAGGAGGATAACCTGATAAATGGTGATGTCGTGTGAGCGAGAACATAAACATCCGCATCGACTACATTAATAAATTCTCTGTAAATATCAAAGCCCTTCACAAGATCCCCGTCAAGCCACTCCGGTCTCTGCAAAAACTTCGTTTTCTCCGGGATATATTTTTTAACCGCAGGATCGGAACAGTACACATAAACTTCATCCAGACCTTCAACCTGATTTAATGTATTGCAAATATGCCAGCAGAGAGGATGTCCCGCAATCGGGAGGAGATTCTTTTGCGGTAATCGCTGTGAATTCAGCTTAATTGGGATTAACGCTACTGTTTTCATTACATATTTTCCTTTCTTATAAGTGATAAGCCAACAAAAAATATTTCCTTTATATAGTTCCAGTTTAGTGCACACATAATCATCATTAAACCTAATTCCACCCACCAGGCAGACATATAAATTTCAATAACAGCCTGAACAGCAAGAAGAATCCAGGTAAATATAGCTACCCAATAAGATTGAATAATAATATCCTGCTCCACAGATTTTTTTCTAATATAGTAAATAATAAAACTCGCAATAGCGGTAGCTATAGCCGCGCCTTGTACCCCAATCCAATATACGAATCCAAAATTCATCAAAATATTGGCGACAGCCCCGCATAGGGCAGATATTGCCATGGATTTTGAATCCTTCTTTGCAGATAATATTGACCCGCAAAAACCAGAGGCACTATTCAGGACACAACTAATTAGTAAAAAAGGTACATACTGCCATGCGTCAAAAAATTCCTTTTGATACAAAATGCGCCCTACAGGCTTAGATAAAATAATCAGCCAGGAACATATCGCCGACAAAACAACATTAAGCATAGTAAATGCTCTTCCATAAAAAAGCGAAGAATCTTGGTTACCATATTCCTTTACAGCTGATATCTGCCATGCCTGTGTAAATATACTATGCAGCGTATTTATAATTGATGGTATTTTATAAGAAACGGAAAGGATTCCATTTGCGCTGATGCCGCATAAAAAACTAACCACGTATTTATCAGAAGCATTATTAACCCACCAGCCAACCGTAGTAGCAATTAATGGGGCGCAATACAATATCATTTCTTTCTGCAAAATCTTATTTGTTCGCAAAGTCCCAATATATTTCCATAAATTTATTCTCACGATAAGATAGAGGGCAGGTATTGCTTGTCCAAGTATATTTGCGATAAAGAAGCCAGATAAGCCACGCCGTAAAATAATCAAAAATAAAATATTTGCTCCAAGCATTGCCAATGTGCCCAATATACCGGCAGCTCCCATATCTCCAATACGTTCTAATCCTTTAGAAAATTGGATCATAAAATTGTTAAATATATAAGAAATATAATATAGTGTAATAAAAAGCTCAAAGCCTTTAATTTGATTGAACACCTCTGTCCTGCTAATGATTATGACAAATATAATTACAATAAATATACTTATAGAAATGAATCGAATTCCAATAACTGCGACTTCCTCTTTCGACCTTGCTTTATCCATCGAAAATCGCATTACCGCGTCAACAATGTTTACGGTTAACAGGGGAACAAACAACGATACTGTAGATACGATCAAATCGTATATACCGACCTCCTCTGCCGATAAAACACTTGTATATAATGGTACTAGCAAAAACACTAAGATTTTAGATGCAAAGTTGCTTATCGTTAGTATCCCTACATTTCTTAACAAATATTTAGAACGGCTCTTCATCTAATCCACTCCATCAATTCTTTTCTACCTCCTTGCTTGCAATCAGCTTTACAAAATTCATGTATCTTTGTTCGACATTTTCAGGATACAAATAGTATTCTACAATTTTATCCATATATTCTTTCTTCTGGATCGGCTTATAATAATTCCATTTCTTTATTTTTTCATTCAATTCTTCTACTGTTTCAAAAGAATCCAGTCCCTCTTCGACTAATGGAAACTCTGTATTATTTACGTAGCAAAATGCTTTTATGCCTTCTGATATAATGTCTAAATAGACCCCGCTTGCATGCAATAGCGCAAATGCTTTTCCTTCTAATACTTCACTTATCGATACTCCCTGGGGAGCAAATAAACCATTTTTCACTCTACTGTCTTGATAACTATCAGGATTATCCTGCGGATGGCACTTTATATCATAACGCGTTCCTAACAGATCGCCTATTTTTTCTGCGTACCTAAGAAGCTCCTGATTATCTCTGGAAGCATTGGGATAGGTTGGACAATCAAGAAAAACCGCAAAGTTGCTTCTTACATTTTCGCGTACTGGATGAACAGTTCGAAGCGATCCACCAACAAATATTTTTTCTTCAGGAATCCCTCCAAGCATAAACTGCTTCTTTGAAAATTCCCCAGTCACCATAATATAATCACTTGAAAAATTTAAAATCATCGTCTGATTGATCCTATCACAATTCATGCCATGAAAAACGGGTTGTCCATGCTGCATAGCAGCCACAATAACACCTCGATTCCTAAGATTCTGAACAACTAAATTTTCCAATCTTCCTCCATCGAAAAATATAAACGCAGAACGATTGTCTATTTGTATAGATGCAATCCGTTTTTCAATTCTCATCAGCTCTATAATATTTGAAGCCAGAACAGACTGAATTCGCTTAGAATTAATTATTGATAGTTTTTTCTTTATCCTGGAATATGATATTAGACCAATAATGATTTCTTTCGGGCTGTTAATATGCCTCCATTCAAATCCACAAGCCGCAATTTTAAGCTCATTATAATCCCGAATTATATTTTTAAATTTCTCCCAGTATGTCGTATGATCTCTTCGCTTATAGTCATAGCTGACGACAAGCGGTTTTTCTTTTTCATATTCTTTCGCATCAACAACTTCAAAACTGCTGTTTAGAATCGCCTTTACAAATCTCTTCATACTCACAAAGAAATTTGCTCTGATTGCTTCTCCTGTAACATTAAACAACAATTTGCTCAAATCATACTTTTCAAATCCTTCAATATGAATTTCTTTTAAACAATTTAAAATATTGGTCTGCCTATAATCAAATTCATTATTTTCCATTTCTCATACCAAAAAATTTATTTTGTTGAAATTAAGTATTCTCTCAATCTTACTACTGTCTCCCCATACAGCTTTCGAATCATAAGGCCTGTCAGGGAACGCGCCATACTTCAGCTTGATTTTATATCCGTTTTCTTTAATAAAACGCTCTACTCTATCTGATAGTTTTTCAGGATGCCCCGAGCAGATATTAATAATACCCAGAACATTATCCTGCATGACTGCACTTACTACCTGTTCACAAAACTCTTTGTAGTCAATAAAATCAAATTGATTTTTTCCCATTGTAAATGGGAACTCAGATTTCCCTTCTGCTTCCGCTGCTGTAATTTTTGAAAAGATTGAACTACCATATTTACTATTTCCTACAATATAATATCCTCTAAGCCATTGAAACTTTTTATCCTTTTGCCCACAGAGCATATCCGTAAGATTTCTCAGAGCGTTCTTACTGATTCCATAAGGTGTTGTTGGATTGCATGATGTATTTTCTTTAATGCTTCCCTCAAAAAAACCGATTTCATGCATAGAACCCATAACAGAAATTTTTTTAATATCAGACTCAGAAAAAGCCCTGATAAACCCATAATGCTTTGGCAAATCGTCAATATGAGCGTTCGAATAATGAACAAAACCGTCACGCCACGCAAGATGAAGCAAGGTATCCGGTCTCCCAAAATATGTAAATGGATCTTTAACAGAAAACACATCACACACTTTCTTTTCCGCTCTATTATCTACCCTGTCTAACGTTTTCCCAGCAGCGACAACATCTGCGCCTTTATTAAGCAGCGCCTCTACTATACCTTGCCCAAGATATCCGTTTGCGCCTGTCACTAATATTTTCATTAATATCTCACCTTTCTGTCCGCATCCTCTGTTTTAATCGTTTTAAAATTACACTTTACTCTTCTCAGCAGTGCTATTATTTCCTTTAGCATTATCCATCTATTTTTCTCTCATAATCCTTAATGTTTCTTTACAGAAACCCATTCATTATTCCCAAAATCATACCTTCTTACCACATTTGCAGGGCTTCCTACGGCAACGCAGTAATCAGGAATATCTCTCGTTACAACAGAGTTCGCGCCTATCACACTATGCCGGCCTATAGAAGCTCCACAGATACATACATTCTCCCCAATCCAGCTTCCTTCGCCGACACATACATCTTTTATAATTCTAACTTTCTGCTTTTTTATCGGCCTCTCTATATCCTCATACCGATGCGTACAGTCAGAAATAAAAACGTGATCGGCAATAAGAACATTTTCTTCAATTACAATAGATCTTCTTGCTACTATATGGGCATAGTGCCCGATAGTTGTTCCCGCCTTTATATAAAGATTTCTCTCCTTATTGCCGCTTCCCATTAACCAGGCATATTGGGCAATATACACATCATTTTCAATATAGATACTTCTATGTCCGACAATTTCAAGCGGTTTATATACAATGCTTTTCTTTCCAAGATATCCAAACATTGCAGCATATACTGTATGAGATATCAGATACCAATACTTCTCTTCTATTTTTGACATAATTCCATTTCCCAGCCGTCATACTATAATGTTATAATGTCTAAAGTTTCATACAGCGGCGAGCTTTTATAACAAAATTGATGACAGCCATGTATCCACACTGTATTTTTCATATATATTCTTATCCAGTTCGTTACATTTTTTGTGTATAAAATCATCCGGAATTTCAAGTTCTTCTCCGTCATAGACAAAAATATTGTTCTCATCATAAAAATCGGCATTCTTAATTAACTTGTTGTTTGTAACAAGTTTCTTCTTACACCCCAGAGCTTCAATTGTTCTCATCGTAAATCCCTTTTGTCCGGGATGGGTGTAATCAACAATTACTTTCGTTTTATTATAAAATTTGTATGTATCATTTACATCTATTTTCTTTGCCGATACATCATCATTATCTGCGTTGACATATCCTTCTCTTTTATCCAAATACTTTCTTTTATAGTAGATTATTTTCTTGGAATATACTCTTTTGTATAATACAAGTTTCTTCTCTTTGCATATTTTCTTTAATTTATTCAGAATTTCAATTCGCTTTGAATGAAGTGAACACATATATAATACATCTAGTTCCGGTTCATCACTTTCAATCAATTCCGGTATAAAAAACAACGGCCTGTAATTCCATCCATATTCTTCTGCATCAACAGGATCAAATGTCGATACCTTATCAAAATATCTTTGCAGGTTCAACGCGTTCTTATTATTTTTTACACTATCCCACTGATACATACAATATGTACACTTTTGGGGTGTTTTCTCCCTGAGTCTCTCTATCACTTCAGGATTAAGAAATTCTCCCCGAATCAGAAAAACATAATCCAGGTTATTTGCAATAGGAAGAAATTTTTTTAAAAAGTACTTATCCATTACCATTGGCATATATCGTGGAAAATAGGCATTGATAAATCTAAAAAAATAATTCACTTCATCCATATCTTCATATACTTTGAACACATTAGCTCCCGCCTGATTCAGCCTGGAAACGATTATATGATCATAGCCAAAAAATTTCGGCAAGATCAGCAAAATATTTTTGTTATTCAGCATATTTAACATTTTTTCCCGCTTTCAACACAGTGCACTTTTTGTACTGATACACAATAAGAAAAATCATAAATGGCATTAATATTATTGGTTCTGTCATATTTGTCAGAATAAAAACAGCAGAAAAAGCTATCTCTCTGAATCGTTCCTTCTTTCTGCAGCGCCAGATACTTATAATGAAGGGATATAGCGCAATCAGCAATCCGAAAATTCCCATCGTATAGCCAAGAGTAATCAGACCATTTGAGCTTCCTCTTCCAAGATTTTGTGCCATCTCAAAAACTTCATAATTTTTATATCCCCACCCGAAAACCGGTCTTTGCTGTATCAGCTTTATGCCATCTGTAAAATCTCGCATTCTCAAATAATAGGAACCATTTACGTGGGAAGAACTCAGCCTTTTTATTGTCCATACTATGTAGATACCACAAAATGTCGCAATCCCCAAAGGCAATACTAACATAATCTTTGAACGTTTATTCATCTTTATGTTCTCTATCAAATAGACAGTAAACAAGCCTATCCCTATGCAAATACCTGTAGTTGAAAATGTAAGCAGGATAGAAAGCAGAAGAATCATCATATGGGTTTTCTGTTTCTTTTCTTTAAAAAATATAAAATAATACAAAGCAAATATAAGATAAACCGCGTATACTCCTGGTTCCCAGAACATACTTTGGAGTCTGAAAATCTTAATTCCTAATATTGGAAAAGATCTGAGATATATACCTGCCGCGTAAAAAAAGCCAACATACCTTCTATAAAACGTAAGATCATTTCCATGGGCTACATAATCATAAGGCAAATCTATCTTAAGAATATTCACGAAAAAGAACATGATTAGTGAAAGCGCCGCAATAAAAATAATAATCTGGTATATGCGCTTTAAAAAGCAATTGATATCTACTTTTTTAGAAATCAGCAACAGGACAAACGCCAAAATCCATAATATGCGAAGCGAAAATCCAAAAATTGTCTTTCTGTACAGTAAAAATTCCAGTGCCAGATATCCCGCGCACCCTATCATAATGAATAATGCTTTTTTCATTGCCTTTGCTGATCTTACGTATCTAAATTCATATATGACACATAGGCCAATCAATCCAACAGAAAGCAATCGAAAAACGAACGCATCCTCACTTACGGAAATGGCAGCGGAACCAGAAAGGTAAATCAAAAGAAAACATATAGTACATTCCAGCAACATTTTAAAACTAATTTTAACTTTAAGCATTTTCCTTATTAACTACTGCCTTTCGATATTTTTACGTAACCCCCGACAAAACTGACTTCACCTGGTTGAGCAATTTTTCATCCAGTTCTGGCCTGATCGTACTTGTCTCGAACTTAATCTTCGGCGTCAGCAAGCTGTTCTCCGGAAGCAGAATATCAAGCAAACACGGCTCATCATCTTCTATCCAGTTTTTGTACTTTTCCAGATATTCATAAGATTGGAGAGTTGCAGCCTTGATGCCATATGCTTCGGTAATCTTCTGAAAATTCGGAACAGTATAGCCGCCTGATATTGCCGTATTCGCGAATCTGTCTCCGTGCTCCAGATGCTGAGTTTCCCTTATCTTTCCAAGAACACGATTATTCAAAATAAACATTTTAATTGGCAGACTCTCTCTTCTCACTGTCTCCAGTTCCTGGATATTCATCTGGAATCCGCCATCGCCAGTTATACAATAAACTCTATTATTTCTCATTGATATGCAAGCGCCAATGGCGTAAGGAAGCCCACATCCCATCGTTCCATAACCGCCGCTGATATGAATTCTTCCATTATGTCCTTTCAGTGCCAAAGATTGAGCGCACCAGCACTGATGCATTCCAACATCCACGGAAACTACAGGACTCTCCGGAAGCAGCGACGCGATTTTTTCAACTGCGTAATTTCCCGGCTGCTTGTCATAATCATCAAGAATTTTCTTGGCTTCAAGACATTGATTTCTCCACTTAGAATAATCACCTGTGTCTTCTGCCAGCAGCATCCTCATAAAATCCCTGGCGTCTGTCTGATACTTTTTCTCATTTTCTTTAATATTGCGGCTCAACTCATACTCATCAATATCACAGCGGACAAGATCGGCTTTTGGCGCGAAATTTTTTGTATATCGGCCAACCTGCCGGATTCCAAGACGGGCGCCAACGCTGATTACTAAATCGCACGCATTAAGAATCATATTTGCTATTCGGTTCCCATGAGTTCCAATAAAACCAATATGTAAATCATCCTGAATCAAATCTACACCGTTCATCGTGGTGAGAACAGGTATATTTGTTTTGCGGGAGAATTCTCGAACCAATTCCTCCGCTCCCGCTGTTCTCACTCCATTACCTGCCAATAAGATCGGCTTGCTGTATATTGAGCGGAAAATCAATGAGCACACCTCCTTTTCGCCCAAGCAGCGCCATATTATATGCTCTGCCCACGATATCCGGAAAACCCTCCGCACTGTTTGCCGTCACAGAATACTTCGTAATATTTCTTGCCATAGAAACAATATCCATTTCCTGGAAACCGTTCTGACGGATACCAGAAAAACCTTTCATCTCATTGGTCGGAACATTTCCGCAGATTCCCATAATTGGGAAACTGTCAAACCACGCATCAGCAAGTCCACCCAAGCCATTAACTGCTCCCGGACCGGATGTGGTAAAATACACACCGAGCCTGCCGCTTGTCCTCGCATAACCGCCTGCCGCCAGAGCGCATCCCTGTTCGTGGTAACATACGTGTGTTTTTATCTCATTCTGACGCTTATACAGCGCATCCATAAAAGGAACAATATATCCGCCCGCATAGCCAAACACATCCGTCGCTCCACGGCGGATTAGAAAATCAACCAAATATTCTGAACAGTTCAACTCACCTCTCCTCTCTTCACCTCTTCAAATGTCTGCCTGAACTTAACCATAAAGTCTTTCATGATATCTATCGGCGCCACATTAATTCTGTAGAATTGTTCTCCTCCATATTCAAAAATCCGAAACAGATATCCCTTCCTGATCATTTCTTCCCTCACACCTGCCGCGTCTACACCAGTGATCTTCATATAAATAAAGTTTGTATCCGATTTATATGGATGAACATTCTCCATGATCGTAAGCTCATTATAGAACCACTCTCGTACATCATGAATTTCACTGCGAATCCTGTGATAATATTCATCATCTTTAAGACACTCAATTACCCCTCTTCTAGCGATAATCGGAAGACGGAGAAGCGGCAGATCCAGCCACAATGTTTCAAGAGCTCTCTTACTCGCCACGCCATAGCCAAGACGCAGCCCGGCCATTGCGAAAAATTTAGAGAATGTTCTAGCAAACATCACGTTATCATATTTGCAAATGAATCCGCTGACATCGATTGGATCTTCCTCAAATCCGAAGTAAGCCTGGTCAACATAGATCAAGGATTGAGGATTATGTTTGACAATTCTCTCCAGATCTTCCGGCTTCATCAAGTTGCCGGAAGGCATGGCAGGGCTTGTAACGATAATCATCTTCGGCTTATTCTCTTTTGCTTTCCGCATCAAATCATCTATATCGTGGTAACACTTATCGCCATCCTCATGGAATCGATAAAAAGACTTTTTCCCAAAACGATAATCTACAACTCCCGGATAGTAACTCCAGTGCGGCAGAGGGAGAAGGACACTATCATCCTCTCCGACCATGAGCGTAATTATACTTCTGACCATTTCAGAACCGCTGTTATGTAAAAAAATGCTTTCATAGGGGAAATGATACTTTTCGGCAATTGCCATACAAAGGTCATCCGACTCCTTGGAATCGTAAAGAAATAAATCTTCCGCTTCTGCCTCATGAAATGGTCTCAGCGCCTTTGGAGACGGCCCCCATAAGTTCTCATTGAAGTGAAGCCTTCCGTTCCGATTATTCGTCCTTACCCCTGCATACCTTGTCACACCGTTGTATCTTCCATAAAGATTTTCAGCTATCACCTCTTTTTCAAACTTCTTAAATTCAGGGTCAAATGCTTCAAACTCCTCTAACGTATCAAATTCCAGAACAATGCCGTCTCCATATTTTTTAGCGGTAATCGGAAGATCTGCAAAATGGCGTATATGAAAATCATCGATGAGCAATTTATCCACCTCAGGAGCTCCATACTCTTTTTCAAGGAGTTCTACAAACTTTGCTGAAAAACTGCGGGACCAGAAGTTAGCTCCGATAGTAAACCACTGCTCCTGTCCGCCTCGCCTGATGCTCTCAATATATCCCGAATCGTTCTCAATAATGCAGTATTCATCTGCGTAGCATTTTGTAAATGCACATGTATAGAATGATTCATACGCATACTCGGAAAAAATATTCTCAGCATAGTAATTATCCGCGCAGCAGATATAGGAATTGCCGAGATACTGTCTTACCGCGTATATCGAAGAAACATTGTTTTTCTTGTCGTAGTCATCATTATAGACAATCGTAACCTGATATTTATCTTTCAGGTATTCATACATCTTTGCCTTATATCCGACAACAATGATGATATTATCAATACCTGCCGCCTTCAGCTGCCTTATCTCACGTTCTATTAACACTTCTCCCTTAACCTTAAATAAACCTTTGGGAAGGATCTCCGAAATCGGCAAGCACCTTCTGGAAGTCCCTGCCGCCATTATGATGGCATTATCTACATGGCAAGGATATAACTGCTTTTTCTCACTCACTGTCAAAGCGCCATTATTGTACCGTTCCATTAGCTCCTGGAATTGTTTCTTGTCCATTCTTAGTATTCTTCCTCTCCTAATCTAATACAGCTTTACTTAACTTATCGTCCATCGGGCATCTGTACGAATATTTTCTAATACTTTATCACTCTAATACATGCCTGCAATATTAAAAATGACAGTCGTTTATCTCTCATTCTAAGCAGAAACTTGATAGCCTTCTTAACCATTCTATACTTGAATCTTTTTTCCAAATTAAAATCAATGTTTTTTATTGTCTCTTTGAATTCATCAAACTCTATAGCATTGCAAAACTTATCATATCTTTCTTTTCTTGAATTAGGGTTTTGTCTATTAAAAGTATCTGTACGACAATATCTCAACAGACCATCCCATATGTGATAATACACGCCTTGAATGCACTCGGGCCACAACTCTTTTATCCTGCTGTATTCCTGTTTTGCTTGAAATTGAAATTCATAAGTCCTGTCCCCAGCATATCCGCGCACCATGGAGTCAGGGTTAATAATGTATGCATACCATAAGCTATCGGCTACCACAATTTTATCGGTTTTATCCACAAAGGAAATATTCCACAGGTTATCTTCATCCCAATATCTATCCTCAAACGGAACAATCCTCGCAATATTTTTTCTTACAAGTTTTGCACATGCAGACGGACCTATCTGCCCATCCTTCAAGATAAACTGCTGCTGTTTAATTCCTGACAAATGCATAATGTAAGAAACCTTTTCTTCTCGAGATTCGATTGATATAACACTATTTTCTCTCTCATAAAATAATGGTTGTTCTTCTGGAGCAACATGCTTTAATCCTCCAATCACCATATCAGCATCAGTTCTTAAGGCAATCTCCAGGCTCCTCTTTAACGCGTGCGGGGAAATGTAGTCGTCTGAATCCAAAAAGAAAACATATGCTCCTTCCGCAATTCCCACCCCATAATTTCTAGCGTTTCCTGCTCCTCCGTTGTCCTTATGGACTACCTTGATACGAGCGTCTTTTTCTTCATATTCTGATAGGAATGACGCATATTCATCTTTACTTCCATCATCCACTATTAAGCATTCAAAATCCTTATTTGTCTGACAGAGCACACTGGAAATACATCGATCCATCAAACTTTTTTCTGTATTATAAAACGGAATGATAATGCTTACTAACCTTGATTCCATAAATCCTCCCACATCAAACAGCATCAAGATGTTGGTCAATCAACTGTTTAACCGTTTCACAGGCGATTCCTTTTTCAAAACTTCCGGATTCTTCGTGATGCCTCTCCAGACGCTTCCAGTACGCATCCTGATCATAATCAATAATATTCTGTTCCATTTCGTCATTTGTCACCGCAACAGGGTACGGCCATTTCTCTGGCGGAACATAAAATCCTCTTTTCACTTCATAATCATCGATATCCTTCGCAAAGAGGAAAACAGGTTTCCTGGAAAACGAAAAATCCCACATAACCGAAGAATAGTCAGTAACCAATACATCTGCTGCCATTAAGAGTTCTTCCGCATCTGGATAAAATGACATATTGATCACATTGCTGTTATTAAACTTAACTTCTTTTAATCTTGGATGAAGACGAACAGCAAATATCCAATCGCCGCCAAATTTCCTTTGCAGTACAGATATCAGCCGTTTGTCATCTATCTCCAGAATTTCATCTGTAATTACTCCTCCATAATTTTCAAATATTCCCCGAAACGTCGGCGCGTATAAGACCAGCTTCGACAAAGTAGATAGTTTGTATGTATTAAATACCTTCCTTTTTGTCTTCTCCAAAGCCGTTTTGTCAAAGAAGTAGTCCATTCTCGGCATTCCACAGTTGACGCACTGTTCTGGCTTGTAATACATACCAGAAGCTTCTGCCTCTGTAAATACTTTGCAGGATGAAAGAATATAATTTACTTTTCTGGCATTGTATTTCATATCGAGATTATGCCAATAATTATCCAGCGCTTCTGTCCCTGTTACCTTATAAGGCCCTCCGCCATGCCAGGTATTTATCACCAGCTGCTTTTTCCGAATGGGCAAATACACTATCCCACTATTATTGGTCACCACGACACTACCTGTCAGCGCGTGATAAAAATGAGCAAATGAGCCGAATTTTACAGCCTTGATCCTCCTATCTATCCCTTCTGTATTTTTCAGCAAAAAATACAAATCATATTTCTCTGGTTCTTTTTCCAATAGATAGCAGGAAAGGTACTTTAAATTGTCAGAATATGCATATGAATGATCATTCATCAAGACAATTTTGTTCTTTTTTATCGGAAACAGCCAAAAAAAATGAAGAATAAAGGAAATCCCTCTTTTTGACAGATACTTAATACAATCTCTCCATAATTCCATTGCTTATCACCCTCGCATATCTGCCGATTAAAAACTTCTCTCATACTTTTTCCCGAAAAACTTTGCTTTAAAAAAAGCCGGAATTTTAACGCCCCAATTCTCCTCCATACTGCATTTAAGTTCCATAGTCTCTTCTTTTTTAAGTCTTCCGGTTCTTAACTGCTGTTCCAGCCATGCATTAAAAAGGATTTCACTTATCCGTCCCATATAACGTTTTTCGAAATCAGAATATCTGCTGCAGTCTATTCGTTTGAAAGTTTCAAACAGAATATCAAAAAGCCATTGGCAATACTCATCAAGAAGCGCCTGCTCCATAATCATCATGTTGAACATATAGCCCCATGTCCTGCAAATCGCTTTTTCATAAGCCCCTTTATACTCTGGATATTTCTCCACTAATACGGCTTTAGCAGTCTCAAGATGCGCCATATAATGTGTATGGCTATAGTGTGATTTAAGCGTTTCAATTACATATCTTCTTTTTCTGGGTGTGAATAATTTTATTTTTCCAAGATATGGTTTAATCTGTTTGTATGTAAGAGGCCTCCCATCCATTTCGAACAGTCTCCGATAATGTGTGAGACCTATATAATCCGCATCAAGGTTTTTCCACGCCCAATAAAGCCCGGTGAGTTCACAGAAGCTACCATTTAATTCTGATATATTTTCTCCTGTATTATCTTTTTTATAGCCTAAATCCAGCGGTTTTCCATCCGCGCCAATCTTACCTTCAGATCCTACATGAAGAGGCAGATATATTTCATCACCAGGCATTGTATACCTTTTATGAGCCGCAACAACTATCTGCACTTGCAAAACGGATAAAGAACAACTATTCTCATGCATCTCTATTCCCCCTGCCCACATATTTCTCTCACAACTTCCCTGGCATATCCTTTCATGCTTTTTTTCAGATCCTTCGGTGTATATTCTTTCTCAATCCCTGCCAACACCCGATACTTTTCAAATATATTGATCACCATTTTCATCGACAGCGGTCTTCCCAATTTCGAGAGAAACATCCTCCCCTGGAACTCGTTATCCTGTTCAAAATACTCATGTTCCATTAACCACCGTTCCATCTGCTCCTGTAGCTTCCTGGAAAACAGACTTACCTCCTGTCCTTTATCTCGTTTCTTAGGAATCATCAAAATCCCTGTCTTCGGCTCATAATCCGATACTTTCATCTTTAGAAGTTCACTGATCTCCACCTCATGATAAAATAAAAGCTCCATCATAATCTGATCCCTCAGGCACACCCGTCTGCGGAATTCACTTTCAAGGCTTTCATACTCTCTGCGGATTGCTTGAAAAAACCCATCCACCTCCTGCTTCGAAAGATAATTTACCTCCTCCGTCATTCCCAGCCTATTTATATTCCTTGTCGCCCAAATTTTGCCTTGAGCCACCTCCTGTATTAATTTGTTTCCCTGCTCCTGCCCCCATTCTTGAGTTTGTCTCTGTTTTCCGTCTTGATTCTGTTTCTCCTGGCCACACTCCCCCATCATCTCCTGCTTTGCCAAGTACTTCAAATAGTACCCAATGACCCTGTATTTTCTGGAAATCGTGGAAGGTCTCAGCTTCTTTTCCTGAGAAAGGTACAAAAAATATCCCTGAATCTTTTCGACTCGATCCTTTTCTCCGCTCTCTTCTTCCAATCCATTCTTCTCCAGCCACCTGTACAAGTGCTCCAAATCCAGCCGATAAGCTTTCTCGGTGCGCTCATCCAGCCCCCGGTCAACTACCTGGGAGCTGATAAACTCGCTTATGAAATTCTTCGCTATGAAATTTTTCGGATTTCGATTCTGCGCCATTTTGGGTATCTCCCTGCTTTCATCTTGAAAATCTCTTTACATCCCCATACGACCAGCATAAAATGTATTTACCCTGACACGGGGCCAGGCTTGCTGTGCCCAGCTTCCCCCGCCAGGCCTTCGCAGATTTTCCAAGTCTGCGAAAATCCCGGGGAATCCAAAAAGAGCCAGGTAAATCAAGGGAACCTCATAGTTTCCTCAACTTACCTGACCATAAATCTGACCATGAATTTGACCGTGAATCTGTCCGTAAAACGCAGAGAGGGTGTCCAGATGGCGGCGTTTTGTGTCCATGGATGGATGTACATACCGGTTCAACGTAATCTGCACGTCAGAATGTCCCAGCACTTCGCTGAGGCTTTTGACGTCAGTTCCACCTTCGATGCAGTTGGTTGAAAAGGTATGCCGCAGCGTATGAAAATTCTTGTATTCCACCCCGGATTCCTGTAACATTTTCCGGAAATAATTCTGCATCGTTCTAGGCTCCAGAGCTTTGTCGCCGCCGAATATGTATTCCTTCTCATGTCTGAAATGCCAAAGCTGCTCCAACACGGCAGAGACAAGGGGGATTTCCCGTCTGGAATGGTCACTTTTAGGCAGTGTCTCAAGGAGAACGGTTTTTGTGGCATATCCCTCCACATAGAGCCTCTGTACCGTCCTGCTGACTATCACCATTTGATTTTCAAAATCAATATCCTCCCACTTTAAAGCGCACAGCTCCCCCAGTCGAAGCCCGGTGTGCAGACACAAAAGCACCGCCAGCTTAAATCGGTCCGTCTCTCTGTAAAGGGCAGAAATCAGTCTGGCCTGCTCTTTTCTAGAAAAAACATTGACAGGATTTTTCCGGGCATATGCTTCCGGACGTTTTAACGCAAGTATAGGAGTAGAATATTTTCTGGACCCGAACTTGAGAATTTGGTTTAAAACACAGTAGACGCTTTTCTGCATGCTCAAGGATAAGTGGTCAGAAATCTTCTTCTGCGCGAAAGCATCCGCAATTGAGGTCAGAGGTGTCTCCCGAAATATGTGTTCTAAGTGCTTTTGGTAGGTCAAAAGGTACTTTACATAAGTAGACGGTTTCCTTTTAGCTTTTACCTCCATGAGCCATTCACCGGCTGCCTCTGAAAACAAAACCTTGGTAAAAGCAGAATATCCCCTGTCCTTCCGATCTGTGCTATAGGCGTTTGGTTCCTTATCCCCTAAGAGCCGGTTTTTCCTCTCAGTCAGCTTTTTCTTGGCCTCATCATAGCTTCGCCCATAAACAGAATGATAGCGTTTTCGTTTCTGCTCCTGATCATACACACCATATCGCCCCTCCCACCGTCCGTCTTTGCGCTTCCTTATGTTTTCTCCATGCCTTGCCATAATCATACCCTTTCTCTTTCTCTGGATTTTGACCATAAATCTGACCCTGAACGCCTAATCTCTTTCCTTTTTTATCCTGTGCTGGTCTACATTTGCAAAAAAAGAGAAAAAAACAGGTAGCAATTCTCGATAATTTGTGGTAGAATCACACTGATACAACCTTGGTAAAGGATCAAAATTCATTTTTATCAAATAATTTCTC
>CAJTOT010000021.1 GCA_910577935.1 uncultured Hungatella sp.
CGCTGGTTAAGTCAAACACACAGTCCCCCACCACATTGTAGCAGTGATAATTTCCGCCGGGACGCAAGATCCCATAGACCTTGCCCCCGAAAATGTCCTGAACCAGAAAAGCCGTGACGGAGCACTGTCCCACAGTCCGGTTCTCCTCACTCCACTGTCCCCGCAGCCTGGGCGCGCAGGTGTACTCGCACCAGATGTCCCGGAGCGCGTCATAGAGCCGGCAAGGCGTCCAACTCCTCCTGTATTCGTCTGTAACGCCCCTGACATCTCCGTGGTTCCAGCCGTAAAAAGCATATTCCATTGTCATCCCCATCCTTTCCTCTGTCCCATATCCTCCAACCCATATATCTATCTCCCATATCCCGCCACCCCAGCTTCACGCTGCAGGCATTTTGCTTTCTCCGGCTTCACTCTGCAGGCATTCCTCCTTCTCTGGATTCACGCTGCAGGCATTTTGCCTTCTCCGGCGGCAGAATACTCACCGATGCTTATCCCGGCGTCCTCACCTCGATCAGATTTCCGTCCGGGTCATAAAACCGAATCATCTTCCCGCCGCGGCCGTCCTCCCGAAGCCTGTTCAAAAACTCCACCCTCTCCCCGCGCTCCTCAAGCCTTCTCACAAATCCTTCCAGGTCCGGCTCCTCAAAGTACAGTTCGCTGCCAAGGTTCTTGGGAGACACCCGGCCTCCCACGGCTTTCTCCCACACGCTCCTCTCCTGAAGCACCAGGCCCTCGGTGAGAATCACGTTATCCTCCCCGTCCAGGACCAGGGAGAGGCCGAACAGCTCTGTGTAAAAAGCCTTTGCCCGGGCCAGGTCACTGACCACAATCAACACATTTTTAAGTTTCACCTCTTTGTCCTCTCCTGTCTTATCAATTCAACTGTCCTTTCAGTTCAGCAGCCTTGTCACTCCAACAGCCCTCTCCCCCGCAGATCCTGGAAGATCAGCTTGTCAACAGGCGAGACCGACTCCATATCCCGGCACGTCAGCCATACCACCTGGGCAATCTCCGAATCCGCCTTCAACTCTCCCACAAATTCCGCCCTATAGCAGGTCATTTTCACAAGAAGTCCCTCCTCCTTGCCGTGAGCCTGGGCCTGGAAGACTCCGTAAAATTCCGCCGTCTCCTCCACCACATCCACACTCAGTTCTTCCTTCACTTCCCTCGCCAGCGTCTCTAAGTCCGTCTCGTCTCCCTCCCGCTTGCCTCCCGGAAGATAGTACTTGTCCTTCCCCTCAGAGCGGGTGCTGAGAATTTTCCCATCCTTTATATATATAAGAGCAACCTTGTCGATAATCTTCATATTTTTCATTTTCTCCATTCCGTGCCTCTTGCGCCGCAAACAGGCATGTCTCTGACTTCCCGGAAGGCCACAGGGGCGGGCTGGTCTCCCAGATGCTCCCCGATGTGCTTCTCCAGCCACGCCATGTTGTACCAGCGGCCGAACTTGTATCCGCACTGGCAGAATTCCCCCACCAGCCGGTAGCCCAGATGTCTGTGAAATTCCAGGCTGTTTCTTGTGAGATACTCGTCTTCCTCCCCCCAGGGGCAGGCGACACAGGCGTTCATGTTTAAAATTCCCTGCTTCTTCAGCGCTTTCTCCAGCATGTCGTGGAGCTTTCTCCCGATTCCCGTCTTCTTCTCATTCCAGGCCACATAGATGGAAGTCTCCACCGCCCAGTCGTAGGCCGCCCGGTCATGGAAGGCGCCGGCATAGGCGTAGCCCACAGGCTCCCCGCCCCTCTCCGCCACAAGATAAGGATATCTGCGCATGGTCTTTTCAATCCTTTCGGAAAATTCTTCCACGCCGGGAATCTGGTATTCAAAGGTTACGGCGGTCTTCTCCACGTAAGGGCCGTAGATCTTCAGCAGCTTCTCCCCGTCACAGGGAGAGGCGATCCGAATTCTTATATCCTGATTTTTCATGCCTGCCCTCTCAAAGCCTCCTCCCTATAATTCAAACACGTCAATCTCGGCTAAAGCATCAGGCTATGCCTCCGCTCCCCCGCAGTTCCCGCACAGTTCCCACACGATCGCGGAGAACGTCTGGATTGCCTCCACCAGCACCTTCTCGTCAAAGTCATAGGCCGTGGTGTGCTGGGCTGATGCCAGGGAGGTCATGGAGCGCATGTAGACAGCTTTTCCTCCGTGTTCCTGTACCCGGTTCATCATCAGGGAAATGTCCTCGCTGCCCCAGTTCTGGGCATTTTTACAGCTGCTGACCCGCAGGTGGGGAAGGTCCCGCTCCACTATCCCCCCGATCTGCTCCAGAAAATCCAGATCGCTGTGCTGGGACTCGCCTCCCCCCTGGAGAATCATCCGGCAGGCGCATCCGCTCATCTGCGCCGCGCTCTCGCAGATCCGCGCGGCCTCCTGCTCCATAAACCGGTTGATCTCCGTGGTCTCCCCTCTGACTTCAAATTGTATCACGGCATGGTCCGGAATCACATTCCGGCTGGTGCCTCCCTGGATCACGCCCACATTTACCCGAGAGATCCCGCCGCTGTGCCTGGGGATGGCAGTCAGGTTCAGCACCGCGTTGCACGCCGCCACCACCGCGCTTCTCCCCTTCTCCGGAAAGCCTCCCGCGTGGGCAGCTTTTCCGTAAAAATGGGCGTCATACTTGCTGTTGGCCAGAGAGCCCCAGGTTCCGGGAGTCACATCCCCGTCGTCGGGGGCGATGTGGGTTCCCACAAAATAGTCCACATCATTCAGATGTCCGTGTGCCACAATGGCCCTGGCGCCTTTTCCCCCCTCTTCCCCTGGCTGGAAGATGAGCTTTATGGTTCCGTGAAGCTCACCTTTAAGCTTCATGAGAACCTCCGCCACCCCCAGCCCTATGGCCCCGTGGCCGTCATGGCCGCAGGCATGCATGGAGCCCTTGTTCACGGAAGCGAACCCCTCCCGAAAAGGCCGGTGGGACTCGCTCTCCTCCTCCACGATCCCCAGAGCGTCTATGTCAAACCGCAAGGCAACCACCGGCCCCGGCCCCAGCCGCAGAATCCCCATGACCCCGGTGAAGCCCTCCTTCATATCCTCCGTCAGATACTCCTCCGGCGCTCCCTGCAAAAGAGCCAGTTTCCAGCGGGCCTCAAGCTCCTCCGGCTCCGGAAGCCCCAGCCGCGCCTCCTCAAGGCACAAGTCCCTCCCTGTCACCACCTCATACCCCAGCTGGTCCAGAGTCCTGCTGATAATGGCCGAAGTCCTCATCTCCAGCCACGCCGTCTCCGCGAACTTGTGAAAATCTCTCCTTCTCTCCCTGCTCACCTGGTCAAGAGCCTTGGCGTACTCTACAATTCTTTCCTTCATCTCTGTCTCCTTTTCCTGTCTGCCATGTCATCTATTACAACAAATGACCATACAGCCAGACACTGTACAGGCTTTTTTAATCTTTCTCTCTCAGCCCGCCGCCTCAGTGATGCACTCTTCTGAAAAAGACTCTCAGGGGAATCTCTACCTCCTGCCCCGGATAGATCAAGTCGGGCTTTCTGATATGGTTTGGCCTATACGCCGCAATCTCGTAGGCCAGATCCGGCTCCTCCCCATAATACGCGGCGATCACGGACAGATTTTCCCCTGCTTTCACCTGGTGGCAGTAGGGGAGAACCACGAACGTGCTCATGACCCGCTCCCTCACCTCCTGGTTTGCCACGCCCTTGGCCTGCCGGGAACCGGGAAATGACTCAAACACTACCACCCAGTTGGACTGGTAAGGTTTTGTGACGGGGATATACACAGACGCCTGGCGCAGAAGCTGTTCCGGATGGTCCGTGTCGCGAATCCCTATATCCGCGCAGACAAATTCATGGCAGAGTGTGGTAAATGACCCTTTTTCAATGCTGATTACCTTGTCCTCCACGTTCTGTTCCAAGGCGGCTCCCAGAAGATCGTACAGAAAAGCTCCGGTTTCCATATACTCTCTCACCGCCTCTGCCGACGAGAAATCATAGGCTTTCCGTTCCCGGAACACAAGGATGCGCCCGTAGTCCCTCTCCGGGTCCACGGTCAGCTCCACCTCCCAGTTTCTCACGTTCATCTTTCCTAAATTGCACCAGATGATGATCTCCGCCGCTTCCGCCTCCCCGTTTTTCAGGTCATAGATCAGAAGCCAGTCCGAGTCCTTCTCCCTCGCCACATACTCGTACTCCTCCGGCACCGGCTTTCCCAAAACCTCTTCCAGATACTGGTCGATTCCTCCATCCTGGACCCACGCCTCCACCTGGCTGATGCTTCCCTCCAGGTTCTCGTCAAAAAACTCTGCCCAGTCGTGGATAAATTCCCCTGACGCCTCCTCCTCCCATTCCGGCACAAAGGTAAGAGGGCTGGCATCTGCGGAGCCCACATACCAGTCATAAGGATATTCCATATAAAACTCGTCGCTGCAAAATGCCTTGTGGTAATAAGACTCCCTCTCTTCCCCGCCCTCCTTTATATAATCTGTCAGGTCCAGCCCCATAAACCTGAAATATATCTGAGGAAATCTGTCCTCCCCATCGTCAGGCGCCGGCTTTTCCCTGGATGCTCCGCTCTCTGCCTCCGCTTCCATATAGTAATCATAGCTTCCGTCATCCATAAAGTCCAGCCCTCCCACCACATAAGCGGAAAACACGCTTCGGACCCCGGAAGCGGCGGCAGGGGCCGGGTCATAAGCCTGTCCTTCTGCCCCCGTCTCTCCCTGCAGCTTGGCCATCCCCGGAATCTGCTCATATTCCTCACAGCCGGCCATCCCGGGCCGGGACTGCCATGACAGACCCAGCAATGCCGCCAAAATCACCCTCAGCACAATCTCTTCCATCTTCTCCCTCCCCAAACGCAAAATCCGGGAATCCCTGTACTTCCCCAAGAGACTCCCGGAACATCTGTGTTATCATTTCGTCACTGTCCAAGGCGGGTCCTTCTGTCCGTCTGCAACGTACACAAGGTGCCGGGCGTCCTTCCGCCCTATGAACCACAACATAACCTCTTAGTCCCAGTGGCCTATATCCTGCATCTCCAGTTGACCGTTTTTACAGCCGGGACATATAACCGGAAGGTCCTCCTCCAGCAGCTCAGCGCTGCCTCTGCAGTCAGGGCACTCTCCCACAAAAGCTTTCTTCTTTTCAATCAGCTCCAGAACCGGCACAGCCGCCACGTTCCGGCACCTGCCGCACACCGCGGCCCTGTAGTCAAAACGGAACAGGGGCAGCTGCCCTGCGTCCACCTCCGCCGCTATGCTCCTCTGGATATCCTCGGGGAATACTTCCATAACCCGCCCCAGAATTCCGTGCCTCATGCCGTGGCCGAGCCTAAGCTGCCATTCTCTCCCGCAGGAAGTACACTTTAATTGCCGGATAATTCCCATATCTCCCTCCTATCCCTAGGCGCCCAGAAGCCCCAGTATGTTCTCCGGGACATGATTGGCCTGGGCCAGCATGGTCTGTCCGCTCTGGAACAGAATCTGATTGCGCACATGCTCCGTGACGGCCTCTGCCATGTCCGTGTCCCGGATGCGGGACTCCGATGCCGTCAGATTCTCCACCGTGTTGCTCAGGTTGGAATATGTGTGTTCCAGGCGGTTCTGTATGCCTCCATAGTGGCTCCGCATAGTGCTGACCCGGTTGATGGCGCTGTCTATATCCCCCACCCCGTCGTTGGCGTCGGACAGAGTGAGGATATTGGTGCCCCCAAGCCCAAGGCCGATATCGTCAAGGCGGTACAGATTCACGTCGATGAACTGGTCATAGCCCCCGGCCGATATGGAGATCCTTCCCGTAGCCCCCACGCTCCAGCTCTTTATGGAGAACAGAGGGTTGGACACCGCTCCGCTTCCGATTATGGAACTTCCGCCTTTCCCCAGGCCGCCGGCTATCACAGAACCGGCTCCCCCCTTTGACGCGACAGACAACTCCCGGACAAACTTAGTCAAATCCCCATCCGGCGAGTCGAACAAAGCCTCCAAGTCAGCCATGCTCTTAACTTTTCCGCCTGTCTTGTTGTTCAAAACAGAATAAAATGATTGGCCGGTCCCAAGATCCCCAAAAATTTTGTCCATACCGGCGGCAATTCTCTCGCCTAAATCTGTCTTTCCCGAAGAAGCGCCTGCCAAATAGCCCACATAGGCCGCCGCCAGATAGCCGTGGCCGTAGGGGCGGTCCTTCACGTTATATGTCTTTAAATAATTTTCGATAGCTTGGTCCTTAGAGGTATCACCCGCACCGGTAAGCTGCCCCGCGATCTGCTGCAGTCCCGCGTTCCACCCTGTGGGGAACCCTCCGCCGGCCAGCTGCGCCGTGCCCTCCACAAACCACTCCGGGTACTTCTCGACGCCGTTTCTCCCGAACATGCCGTCTGTCAGGGTATACTGCATAACCGAATGCATCAGCTCATGGGCAATGGTGGACTGTAAGGCCGCCTGGTCCGGATGTCCGTCCTTGATGGATTCGTCTGAAAAATCGGCGGTGTCCACGGTGATCTGCATGTTAAAGGGCCTGCCGTTGGCGTAGAAGGAGGCCTTCGCGTATGCCATCATCCCGCTGGCCCCGTCCAGATATTCGATGCGGAGCTCCATCTCCACCTTCTCCGATCCCATGGCGGCTTTCAGCGCCGGAAACGCTTTCATTATCTGTTCCGACGCGTTGGGGATATATTCCGTGGCTATCTTCTCCGCCAGAAGGTCATAGCCGGTGCTCTTGGAGGCTCCTTCGGCAGCCCGGCCCACGCTTCCCGAATAGTTGACGGTCACGTCCCCGCTGGCCAGATCCAAGGTGCAGCCGTAGAAGGAGGTGAGAGTCACGTTCTTCTTGGTTCCGCCGTTGCTGAACAGGGGCACGCCGCTGAAAGTGGTGGATTCGCCGATGCGGGTGATCTCCTTCTTCAGCTGCTCCATCTCCGAGTTCATCATAGACCGCTGCAGATCCGTGTAGGTGCCGTTGGCCGCCTGAACCGCCATCCCTTTCATCCGGTTGAGCATGGAATGCACCTCCGTCAGGGCTCCCTCCACGGTCTGCACCAGGGAAATTCCGTCCTGCGTATTCCTCTTGCCCTGATTCATGGAAGTGATCTGCGCCCGCATCTCCTCCGAGATGGCCAGACCTGCCGCGTCGTCCCCGGCGCGGTTAATCTTGTAGCCGGAACTGAGCTTCTCCAGATTCTTTGCCATAGCCTGGTCTGTCATAAAAATATTTCTCTGGGAATTAATTGCGGAAATGTTGTGCTGAATCCTCATATCTTCTCACCTCTGCTGATAACTGCTTTCTGTTTTCTGCGCCGCAAGGGTATCTGACAAGACCTGGAAAAACCAGGCGTACATATTATATAGAACATCGGCGGTTTCCTGTATTTCTTAAGATATCATTAAGATTATTTTCTCCCTGTTTACATGAGTTCCGCCCAGGCTGCTATTCACAAGTGCCCTGGGAACACAGCGCATATGCCTGTTGAACATCGCCTGCCGATGGACGCGAACGAAAAATCAGACATTATCGTTCCCCCATGATATACTGTAAAAAAGATATTTCCGCAGCAAAATAAGCGCTTTTCGTCATAAAAAGCGCTGAAATACCCACAAGATTCGTGCATATTTCAGCGAATGAATTTTCCTACTTTTTCTTTCAAACCCAAAAATCAACAGCTGCCCGCAACTTAAAACTCCTCCACCCTCGTCCCGACTTTCTCCTGAAACCGGATATCGTGGTCCACCAGTATCATGGTGGGCTCATAAGAAAGCAGAAGCTCCTCGATCTGAATCCTGGAAAACACGTCAATATAATTTAAAGGTTCGTCCCAGATATAGACATGGGCCGGCGTCATGAGGCTTGCCGCCAGAAGCGCTTTTTTCTTCTGTCCCTCTGAAAATTCTTCCATATTTTTGGAAAACTGGACACGCTCCATGTCCAACTGCCGGAGAAGGGCGCAAAAAAGGCTCTCGTCCAGTCCCCGGTCTCTGCAGAACTCCTGAATTCTGCCGCGCAAAAATCCGGTAGCCTGGCTCACATAGGAGATCTTGAGGCCGGCCCCCACGGTGATCTCCCCCGACAGAACCCTGGGTTCCCCGTCTCTGTCTCCTCCGGCGCCCGCCGCTGCCAGCACCGCCTTGATGAGCGTGGACTTCCCGCTCCCGTTTTCTCCGTGAAGAAACACCCTCTCTCCCCGTTTCAGCTCAAAGGAAAAGTCCTCCAGGACCGCTTCTTTTCCCTGACCGTACCCGGCTGTGACGCCGTCCATGTACACCAGTCTCTCCTTGTGATAAGACAGGGGATTCAGTTTCAGGGAAACCGGCTCCTCGATATCGAGAAGAAGATCCTTTTTCGCCTCGATTTCCCGCTCCATCCTCTTCTCATACTGTTTCACCCGCTTCTCCATCTTCTTGGTCTTTGCCCCGATGTAAGCTCTCGTGGCACGGTCAGGCTCTTTTACCGGGTCAAACCCGATCTTGGTGTTCTCATTTTTCCGGGCCCACCTGCCGTTTAATTCTATGGACTTCCTGAGAGAGGCAATCTGGCGCAGATGTTTTTCATTTTCCGCCTTCTCAAAGCTGTCCCGGCGCCTCTTGTTCTCCCACCAGCTGGAAAAATTCCCGCTCTGCACCTCTATGGACCGGCGGTTGAGCACCAGCACATGGTCGATGCAGGCGTCCAGGAGATCCCTGTCGTGGGAGACAAGAATAAACCCCTTTTTCCCATTCAGGTACTCCTTCACCGCCTGCCTGGACTTCTGGTCCAGATGGTTGGTGGGCTCGTCGATAAGGAGAAAATCATGCTCCCCGGAACACAAAACCGCCAGAAGCACCTTGGTTCTCTCCCCCCAGCTCAAGGTGTCAAAGGGACGGTACAAAAGTTCGGCAGACCCCCGCAGCTTGTCAAGCTCACAGATCACCCTCCACTCTTCGCACCCCGGCTTCAGCTCCCCCATGAATTCCCAGGCGCTCATCTTTACCTGCTCCTCCCCGATGCGGTAAGGAAAATAGTCAAAAGGAACCGACGCCGTGATGGTTCCTGTGAAGGGGAAGCTCCCCAGCAGAAGCCTGAAAAACGTGGTCTTGCCCTTCCCGTTCCTGCCGATAAGCCCCAGTTTCCAGTCCGTATCAACAGAAAAGGACACACCCTCAAAAACATTGTCAAAACTGCCCTCGTATCCGAACGTAAGGTCTGCAACGTTAATCTGTGACATAAAAAATCCCTCCAATCTAACCTTCGCCGCCAAAGGGATTGCAGGGCGCTCTCTTTCCTCAAAGCCGTCTCCGAAAATACACAACAAAAAAAGAGGATATGAGAATCAATCCACTTTTGGCAACATGAACAGCAGCAGGCCCTGACCCGCCGCGCGTAACCGTCTCATGTCTCAAAAGTCGATTATCTCCTCATCTTTTCACCTCTTTCATCTAATCTGACTACCAGCATATCACATATTTTCCGGATTTGCAAGACATTTTTCTCCCGACAGCAGCCGTACCGGCGCCTGACCGTTACTGTTCACATGCAAAAATCCATGAAAATCGCCTGCGGCGATGGGATTTTTGCCTGCCCGCCCAGGTTATCATACGGTCAGCGCAGCCAGTGCGCAGACCTGCCTGAACAGTAACGGCAGATTACCCTCTCCCCCTCACAAAATGCTTCTTCTTATACTGATGGGGCGTCACCCCGTATATTTCCTTGAATATCTTGATAAAATACTGGGGAGAGTTATACCCCAGCTTCTGGGCGATGTCCTTGACGCTGTGGTCCTCTTTCAGAAGCTCCAGGGCCCTCTCCATCTTCTTTTCCTTGATATATTCGGTGTACCCCTTCCCCATCATCTGCTTAAACAGGCGGCTCAGTGCGTCGGGCCGCATGGAGAACTGGTCCGACAGGAAATCAAGGGAAATGTCGTTTTCCAGATTCTCCTCAATCATCCTGGCCAGCCGGGTCTGCAGGTCTGTGTCCACGGTCTGTTTTTTCTGCCGGATATTCCGCAAGAGAACCTCGCAGAGATTTAAGATCCACTCCCCGAACTGGTCGATGTCCTCAATCTGTTTATAATACTCCCGGATATCGTACCCAAAGACAATCCACATATCCAGCTGCTTCTGGTTCATGATCTGATAGAGGAGAGCCACCAGATCCCGCAGCGTCGAATGGCAATAATCGATGGTATAATTTCCGTCCTTAAAAGACACCATGAGACTTTCGATATGATACTTGAAATCCAGATAATTTTCGCCGTTGACCGCCCGCTCTGCCAGGTCGAACAGCTTCAGATGGCTTCCGCTTCCTTTTCTCTCTTTCAAGTTCATCTCTTCGCAGCGCAGGTCTGTTTTCTCCGGATAAATAAAACCGTATCTGGCAGTCTCCACAGCGCTTTTGAAACTGTTTTTTATATTGTCCTTCTCCAGAGGGAGCGCGCCGCCCCACACCATGCGGCTGACCTTTAAACAGCTGCCGAAATTCTCTGCGAAGTCTTCAAATACTTTCTCTTCGTTCTCCCTGTCAAAAACCAGGATGCTGACAATACCGTCCCTCTCCATGGTAGTAAACAGCGCATGATACATGTTGTTTCGGTTTAAATAGGATTCCTGGAGAGCCTCGATGGTCTCATTCAGATCTGTGGACTCGGGGCAGTACATCAGAACCACCCGGACACTGTCAAGAGACAGGTATGTTCCCAGCTCCTCCCTCACCATGCCCTGTTCGCGGCTGAGGAGAAGGGCCCGGACCGCGTTCTGTCTGAGAAGGGGTTTTGAGGACTGCACTGTCTCGTTCAAGGTCAGAATCTCATTGGTCAGCACATTGAGAGAGTGATCGATGCTGGCCTTTCTGCCTCCTATCTCGATTCCGGCCTCCTTGGAAGCCTTCAGCACCTGCTTCTTAAAAGTATAATGGTTGATCCAGGAGAGGACCATCAGAATCAGCAGGTTAAAAATTATGGAAATGAAAAAGTTCATCAAAAAGATGCGGTTCCTCATGTTATAGTCCGCGTAAAATGTGCTGTCCTGAATATAGTAGGCGTATTTCACCCCTGTTGCCAGGGAGGAATAGGAAAATACCGTGACATCCTCATCTGAGACATTGACCGATACCAGAGGAAACCCCCTGGTCTCCCCGCCCTTTTCCTCCAGCCCGGCGAGAACCGTCTCACAGGTCTGCCGCCGGCCGCCCTCTGACAGATACAAAATCTTATCATCCGGCGATACCAGCACCAGGGTGCCGTTCTCCTCATCGATGAGATTCTGAAAGGAATCCAAAGAAATATGAACGGCAACAAAGATCGCCCTGCCTTTCCACCTTGGCAGAGTGACCTTCTTAATATAACTTACTGACGGCTTCCTCGTAGGATACACGCCGCCGCTATTGTCCAAAAACAGGACATCCCTCCCTGATGCCCGGAATTCATCATACCAGGGGAGATATTTTAAGACCTTCTCTTCCGTCTCGGCCTGATGAACCGACGAAAAATCAGTGACTACCGTGTTTGTGGCTTCGTAGAAAATATCCACGCTCTCCGCGTAGGGATATACATTGTGAAGCCTTTCCAGCTGGTCCACCAGCTTCCGGACGGGAGCTGGCGAACCGATGATATCTTCATCCTGGGGAAGCAGGATATCTTTATTTTGATTGATGCTGGAAAAGTACAGCTGGGGAATCTTCATGGCGGCTTCCACAATCTGCAGGTCGATATTCTGGAAAGCCATATTGGCAATTCTCTGATTGTAAGCCTTGAAGTTTTCCAGGTAGGACTCGCTGTTCATGTTGTGAAACACGAAATAGTTAAACAGCGACAAAACCGTGATACTCAGTAAATTGATATAAAGCAGTTTCTTAAACATAGCTCATCCTTTGACAGAACCTACCATCATGCCTTTTACAAAATATTTCTGGAGAAACGGATAAGTGCACACAATGGGAATCAGAGACAGCACCAGAGCCGCCATCTTCATGGTCTCCGTATGCACGATCACATCGGTCATCATCTCCATGTCCGCCGTCTGCCCGTTGGCCAGAATGGTCTGGATCACGTACTGCAGAACATAGAGACTGTTTTTCGTCACATAAAGCATATTGTCCATCCACGCGTTCCAGTGGTGCACGCAGTACCAGAGAGAGATGGTGGCGATAACCGGCGTGGACAGGGGCAGGTAAACCTTGAAAAGCACCTGCATATTGGTGGCTCCGTCGATCTTGGCCGATTCCTCCAGGGCCGGCGGAAGGCTCATGAAAAAGTTCCGCGTTATAATAAGGGCAAAGCCGGTGATCAGACAGGGCAGAATGTACACCAGGAAATTGTTGGTCAGATGAAGATTCTTGATCAACAGGTACTTGGGGATCATGCCGCCGGAGAAATACATGGTAAAGACGATAAACATCATGATGCCTTTGCGGTAGGGCAGGTTCGTCTTTGCCAGAGGATATGCCGTCAAAAGTGTTACCACAACGCCGCTGGCCGTCCCTGTCACCGCCCGGAAAATTGTGACCAGATAGCTGTGCCAGAAGTTGTCGTCTGTGGCGATCTGCTTGTATCCGGAAAAATCAAACTGCTTTGGAATCAGGTGAAATCCTGTTTTATTCACCACCGAAGCCGGGCTCATGGAGATGGTGATCACCTGCATAAACGGAAGCAGGATGGATACCACAAGAATCAGAGCGATACCGTAGGCCAGGATATCGACAACCCAGTCTTCCGCATTTCTCTTTCTTCTCACTGCCGCCTGTTTTTTTTCTTTTTTCATGTCTCCACCTCTTTACCACAACGCGTAATCGTTGGTCTTTCTGGCTATATAGTTGGTCGCCATCACCAGAATGAAGGATACGATGTTCTTAAACAGATCCACCGCCGTTGTAAAGCTGTACTGCATCTTCTGGATGCCCATCCGGTATACGAAGGTGGAAATCACATCGCCCACCTGGTAGGTGCTGGGCGTCAGGAAGTTGTACACCTGCTCAAAACTGTCGTTTAAGACCTTGCCGGACTCCATGATAAACATAACGGTGATGATGGGGACCAGAGCCGGAAGGGTCACATGGATGATCTTCTTAATCCGCCCCGCGCCGTCCATCTCCGCCGCCTCATAGAGAGTGGGGTCAACGCCGGTGACCGCCGCCAGGTATACGATGGAACCCCAGCCCACGGATTTCCACAAGTCGGAGATTACCAGCACGCCTCTGAAATACTTGGGCTCTGCCACAAAGAAAATTGGTTCCAGCCCAAGCTCCTGGAGAAGAATATTGATGGGACCTCTGGAGGGGGACAAAAACTCGATAATAATGCCGGACACCACAACCCAGGAAATAAAGTGAGGCAGGTAAGACACAGACTGGGCAAACTTCTTAAATTTCAGATGCCTGATCTCATTTAAGGCCAGGCACAGAATAATCGGCGCCGGAAAACAGAACAAAATCTTGTAAAAGCTGATAATCAGTGTGTTCTTTAACACAGACAGGAAAAACGGATCAGAAAATAATTTCTTAAAATGCTTCATTCCCACCCAGGCGCTGCCGCTGATGCCCTTTAAGGGATAATAGTCCTGAAAAGCGATGGCGAGACCATACATAGGCCCGTAGCAGAATACCAGGAAGAACAAAAGTCCGGGAATCAGCATCAGATAATACTCTTTGTAATAAACCAGATTCCCCAGAAATCCCCGTTGGGATTTCTGGGAGGGAGCGGCAGCGCTCTTCTTTTTTGCTGTTTTCATGGCAATACCTTACCTCTCATATGATTTCACTGGTCCTTAGCTCCCGATAGCGGAGACCTTTGCCGCGTAAGCTTCCTGGACGGCCTTCTCCGCGGCCTCGCCGCCGGCCTTCTTAAATTCTTCTACAAAGGTGTCAAAGTAATCCAGAGGCTTGGCGCCGGTTATCATGTCAAAGTATGCCTGCTCGGTCAAAGTATCCAGGGTCGCGATGACATCGGAGAACTCCTGCACTGGCGGGGCATTAAAGCGGTAGTAGCCGTTTCCGGTAACCTGGTGGCCAAAGTTTGTCTTCTCGGGGGTCACCTCTTTGGCAAAGATGACAGTCGATCCGAAGTCACACTGGAGAACCCCTTCTCTTCTCAGCTCCACGCCTTCCATGAGACGGACAGGGCCGTCTTCGGTCTGCTCGAAGTGGATGCCTTCCAGACCATAGTTTACCAGCTTCGCGTACTCCATATCCGAGTAGTAGGCGTCCAGCATGGCCAGGAACGCGTCTACCTTCCGGGGGTCGGAGGCGGCCTGGGTGGTCAGGCAGGTCAGACGGCCGGTAAGGTTCCAGCCTTCTGTGCCGGACTTGCCGTCAGGACCGACGGGAGCCGGCCCGATGACGATCTCCGCGTCGGGATCCAGTCCTTTAAGCTCTCTCATGCACACACCCCATGTCTTCTCATCGGTGATATCCCGGTCGGTGTTCAGATAGTGATAGGGCTGGGCGCAGGTCAGGCCGATGCGTCCGTTCATAAAGGAATGGGACAGCCATGTATATCCGCCGTGGTTTTCGCCGGTGATGAACTCTTTGTCAATGATGCCTTTCTCGTACCAGTCGTGAAGCTTCGCCAGAGCCTGCTTGGCGTCGGGATGGATGTAGGGGAAGAAAGGAACATTGTCCTCGCCCAGCTGCATCTCTTCTACCTTAAAGCCAGGCTTTCCGCCGGTTACGCAGCGAAGGCCGTAGGCGCCGAACACCGCGTTAAACGCCCGCTCTGCCATGCCGGCAGTATCCTTCTTGCCGTTGCCGTCCGGGTCCTGCTCCACAAAAGCAGTCAGAACCTCCTCATACTCGTCAAGAGTTGTGGGAACCTCAAGTCCCAGCTTATCCAGCCAGTCCTTTCTCCAGAACATGGCCATGGGCACGGCGTCCATGGGATTGGTCACGCCGTAGTTCTTTCCGTTATAGATCATGGTGCTCCACAAGGTTCCGTCATCGTACTCGTCTGCCACCTTGGCGTAGTTGGGAGCCTTCTCCCGGATAACCTCTATAGGAAGCTCTCCTACAATACCGCCATCCACATAGGTGGGAAGCAGGGACAGGTTGTTTACAACCAGGACATCCGGCATCTCGCCGCCTGCGAAGCGGACGTTTAAATTCTCCTGGAAATTCTTGGCGTCTACCTGCCAGGCCTTCATATCAATATTGAAACGCTCCTCGATCATCTTAACCACCTGCGCGTTGTCGTCTACCTCCGAGGAAGTCTCTCCCACCAGCCAGGTGAGGGTCACCGGCTCCTCTTTCTGCGCCCCGGCTGTCTCTTTCGGCGTCTCTGTATTGCCGGCCTCTGTCTTCCCTGCTTCTGTTGCCCCAGGCGCCCCGGTGGTCTCCTCTTTATTGGAAGAACCGCAGCCTGCCAGTGTGGTGAGCGTCATCGCGGATACCAGCATCCCTGCCATCAGACGTTTGTATGTATTTCTCATAAGATATTCTCCTTTTTATAATTGAGGTTCCTGATACACGGCGCCTTGTATCTTTGGCAGGTCCCTCGTTTGATTATGGGTTTAGGATAACACAGTTCTTTTTCCTGCGCAATTGAGAAGATTTTGTAAAATATCATTTTTTTGCGGAAGCCTTTTCTTTTATAAATCAGCATATTTTTATCATTTTTCCATGGTTTTCATCTGATTTTCATGTGTTTCTGTTAGTTTTCTGTCCTTTTTGCTTCTGATCTTTTGTGACGGACATGGCATATTGATAATCTTTCTTTTTACATTTTATTATTCCCGCAAAAAAGTGATATTTTTCAAAATTGTGTTATTGAAACCATTTATTGACTGATTTTATAATGTTGACAAATACTGAAACTCCAGAAAGAAGGCCGTACTATGGAATCAACCTCCACCCCCTCCTCCGTCCTGAGAGCATCCTGCTCCATGGCAGAGGCATTTGACCATTTTAAACAGCGCTGCGCCGCGCTCCCGTCTCCTTTTGAAAACGCCAAAAGAATCCAGGAGGCATTCCCCCAGCTGGCAGACAGGGTGCTGAGAGACGGAGCCGACAGCTTCCGGGGCCTCGCCGTCCTTCCGGGCAGCAGCGAACCGTCCCAGATGGGCAATCCTCCCAGATGGCATGAGGACCCTTACCACAACAACGAATATGTGTTCCAGCTCAACCGCATGAACCACTGGCTCCCTATGTTATACACCTATTTTCTCACCGGGGACGAAGCCTACGCCCAAAAGATTCTCCACGAGCTGGAAGACTGGATCGATGCCTGTCCCAGAGGGCCTGTCACCGAGGAAGACGGAAGCTGGGCCCACAGACGCTTCAACGGCCCCGCCGCGAGAGAATGGCGGCTTTTGGAGTGCGGCATCCGCGCCTACCGCACCTGGTGCCCCGTCCTGGAAGGCCTGGCAGCCTCCCCCTGCCTGACCCTTGAGATCTTCGGGAAAGCCCTTCACAGCCTCCATGAACAGTGCGAGACCATCTATCACCTGTCTCCCCTGGCATGGCCCAGAGCGGACCACAACCACTATCTCATGGAAAACCTGGGTCTCCTCCAAGTGTCCTGCATGTTCCCGGAACTTTCCCAAGCCGAAGTATGGAAAAGCCATGCCATAGTGGAGCTGTGCCGCTGCATGGAAGTCCAGGTAGACCGGCAGGGCGCCCAGATCGAGGGCTGCCCTTCCTACCACAACGGCTGTGTCTTCTGGTTTGCCATGGTCATGGTCTATTCCAGAAAATATGGTTTTGAACTTCCTGCCTCCTACAGGGAACGCTTTTTGCAGATGCCCCTCTACTCCCTCTACGCCACCCGCCCCTGCGGCACCAACGTTCCCTGGGGTGACACCGGAACGGTCACCGGCACTGCCGTGAAGGCCGCGGTCTGCGCCTTTATGGGGACAGGAGACAGCCGGTGGCTGTATTTGTCCAGGCAGTTTTTCAGCTTCCAGGATATCCTCGGCGAGGCCGGGGAGCAGATTTGGCGCATGGACCGTGTTTCCGAGTTCTGCCGGCTTCTCACCCGCCTGAAGACAGAGAAGAAAAAACCGGAGCTTCCTCTTCTTTATTATAACAGAACCCTGAATCACGCTTATTTCCGCAGCGGGTGGGAGAGGGATTCCCTGAGCGTCCAGTTTGCCTGCCGCTGCCCTGTCCAGAATCTTCACGCCCATATCGACCCCTGCGGCTTTGATTTTACAGCCTTCGGGGTCCCCATGGCGGTTGATCCGGGAAGATACACCTACAAAAACGGCGAAGACCGAAAAAACTTCAAATCCATGAAATGGCACAACACCCTGACGGTGAACCGCCGGGACGGCCTGGGAGTATATCCACTCCTGGGAATATGGCCCTCAAAAGCCGGGGCGGATTCTGGACTGCGGTGAAAAACCGGGGCTGATCTGGGCCGTGGCTGCCCACAGAAACTACGAGCCGGTGATTCACACCCGCCTGGCAGCCCTGGTGGAGGGAAAATTCCTTCTGGCGGCAGATCTGGCGGAGGGCCTGTCCTCCGGGGATTCCCTTCAGCTTCAGTTCCACATTGACCGTCCGGAAATCACCCTGGATAAAACCACAGCCCTGGCCCGCTGGGACAACGGGGCAGGCCTCACCGTCACCACCACGGCGGCCCATCCCACCCTCCTTCCGGGAAAGGTGTCGGACCGGAGAGACGTATGCCGGGATTCTGTCATCGTCCGGTACCAGATGGAAAACTGCCGTCCCGCGGAGGCCTTTGCCACTGTTTTATACCCCTGGATGGGGGAAGAAGCTCCCCGGGTTGAGGGGCTGGCCGTAAAAATCCTGGAAGAGGACGGCGCAAAAACAGCCTTGGCCACCTTTTCCATCCAGGGACAGCACTATGAATTTACCGTAAAAGGAGGACGCCCATGAGCCACCGAGAATATCCCAACATTCTGTTTCTTATGACTGACGAGCACCGGCCGGATCTGGCAGGCTTTGCCGGCAATCCCGTTGTCCGGACGCCGAACCTGGACCGTCTGGCGAAGGACAGTATTATCTTCGATCATGCCTATACCCCCTCCCCCGTCTGTATCCCGGCGCGGCAGTGCATGATGAGCGGCCAGCTGCCCCGCACCTGCGGCTGCCAGGTCTTCGGGGACGACCTGCCTCCCTTCTACCGCACCTTTGCCCGGACTTTCAGCGAAAACGCCTACTACACCGTCTGCTGCGGCAAGCTCCACCACACCGGCCCCGACCAGATGCAGGGCTGGCAGGCCCGCATCGGATGCGAAGCCAGGGTGTCGGAACAGTTTATTCCCGGCATGGACCAGGAAAAGCTTCAGAAATTCCGCCTTCCCAAGTCGGAGCTGCGCTGGAGCAACTGTAAGGAGGTGCTCAGGGCCGGCGTGGGCCATTCCCGTGTAAACAGCCAGGACGAATACACGCTCCAGGGGGTTTTGAACGCCATCGAAAACATCCTGGAATCGCCTTATTACGATAAACAGCAGCTTGACCAGCCCCTTCTTCTGAAGGCCAGCTTTACCCTGCCCCACTATCCCTATTTTTGTGATGAAAAACTGTTTAAGTACTATCTGAACCGGGTTCCCGTATTCGGCCCCGATGAGGTCATGAGCGGCCATCCTTACCTGGACACCAAACACCTGGAGATCGGCAGGGACGTGCTTTACCGGGATGTGCAGCGGGCCACCGCCGCCTATTACTCCATGGTGGAAACCGTAGACGGCCACATCGGGAAGATCCTGGACAAGCTGGAGGAGGCAGGGCAGGACCTGGACGACTGGATTATCCTGTTCACCAGCGATCACGGAGAGATGCTGGGCGAACACGGCATATGGGCCAAACACAAATTTTATGAGTCCAGCGTCCGCGTGCCCCTGTTTATCCGGTTTCCCTCCCGCTTCGCCCCCAGGACCGTCAGGGAGAACGTAAGCCTCTGCGACCTGTACGCCACTCTCTGCGATCTGTGCGGCCTTGACATCCCTGACAATCTGGACAGCCGCTCCTTAGTACCTTTGATGGAGGGCAGCGCCTCCCGTTGGAACAACGAGGCTGTCAGCCAGTACCACGGGGAATATCTGATGATCAAGCAGGACCATCTGAAATACCATTATTACGGCGAAGACATGCCGGAGGTTTTGTGGGATCTGGAAGAAGATCCGGGGGAGACAAAAAATCTCATAGGCCATCCCCGGTATCAGGAGGCCGCCGCCGCCATGAGAAGGCGCAGGGCCTCATTGGGCTTCGGCCCCGACGCGGACCCCAACTATAAAAACGCAGGTTATGGAAAGGAGGCAACTCTGTGAATCCCACTGTCACCATCCAGGATATGCTGCCAAAAGGCATGGACGCCGGCCAGGTTCTTACCCGGTTAAAGGAGCGCGTCTTAAAGGCCAACCGTGGAAGAACCGCCATGGACCGGGGCGCTGCCGTCAGAGAGGCGTTCCCGGAGCTTGCCGCCCGCACCGCAGAGCTGGCCAGGGAAGCCATGCAGGGGCTGCTGGTTCTCCCCGGAACAGGGCCGGAGCTGTATTTTGTGGGCAATCCTCCCAGATGGACCTTCAACCCGGTAAACGACAACGAATACACCTTCCATCTGAATCGTATGCACCACCTAAAGACCCTGGCCGAGGCCTACAGCGTCACCGGCCGCCTGGACTACGCAAAGAAAGCCCTGGAGGAGCTGGAGAACTGGATTGACACTGTTCCCTGCCCTGATATCCAGGATGAGACCGGAGCGTATATCCCGGAACATTTCGAAGGTCTCACTCCCTGGCGGGCTCTGGAGGCGGGCATCCGCGGCTACCGCACCTGGCCCCTGATCATCGAGCTCCTTGTGGACACTCCGTATTTTACAGAGGCTCTGCTGGAAAAGATTCTGCGCAGCATCTATACCCACTGCCTGGTCCTGTTTCATGTGTCCCCCATGCTGTGGCCCAAGGCTGACCACAACCACTACCTTATGGAGAACCTGGGCCTTATGTCCTTTGCCTGCCTGTTTCCGGAGATGAAGGACAGCCATCTGTTCTTTACTCACTCCCAGAGAGAGCTGGATCGATGCATGGCTGCCCAGTGCACTCCCTGCGGCGGCCAGATCGAGGGATGTCCCTCCTACCACAACGGCTGTGTTTTCTGGTTCGCCATGCGGGTGGTTTTCGCCCGCAAGTTCCATGTGGATGTGCCGGAAGCCTATATCAGACAGCTGGATAAGATGTTTGTCCATTCCGTCTATGCCACCCGGGCATGCGGAGGCAATTTCCCATGGGGCGACAGCCACATCGCCGAAAAAGAGACCATGTCCCTGGCTGCCGTGTCCTGTTATATGGCCTGCGGTGATGCCGGATATCTGAAAACTGCCCTGTATTTTTACCCTGTATCCACTATTTTGGAGGATGTCCGGGACAATCTGTGGAGGATTCCTGACCCCGGGAACCTAAAATCCGTCATAGAGCAGGCAGAGAAAACTCCCGTGAAGCCCAATCTTCCTCTGGTGGCGTGGCAGAAGGACTTAGACCAGGTGTATATACGAACCGGCTGGGAGCGGGATGCCGTCAGCCTTATGACGGGATGCCGGACCCCTGTTCAGAATCTTCACGCCCACATCGACGCCGGCGGCTTTGACCTGACGGCCTACGGGGATACCCTGGTGACAGATCCCGGCATCTACACTTACAAAGACAGTGAAGACCGAAAGCATTTTAAGAGCGCCTTCTGGCACAACTGCCTCACGGTCAACAACAAAAATATGTGGGAATACATTTCTTCCTGGGCCTATGGCCCTCAAAAAGAGGGAGGAATTATCTCTGTGTCAAAAGAGCCTGGTCTTGTATCCGTTGTGTCCTGCCACCACAACTACGCCCCCGCCGCGGCCACCCGCATCCTGGCCCTTATAGATGACCGTATGCTGGTGGTCATAGACCAGGTCCGGGGGCTGAAAAGCGGGGACTCGGTGCAGATCCACTTCCATCTGGACCGGACTCTGGTAAAACTCACCTCCCGCGGCCTCTGCACCGAGGCGGCAGGCAAACCCAATGTGGAGCTGCTCTACAATCCCGCCATGGAGACCCGCCTGGAGACCGGAAAGATCTCCACGGCCAACGATGTATGGCATGATTCCACTCTGGTTCACTTAAACTACCAGGTGGAGGCAGAGGCAAAGGAGTTCCTCCACTGCAGCCTTTTGATCCCCCTCCGGACCGGCCAGGCTCTTTCCTGTGAGGAATTTCGTCAGGAAAAGCGGGAGGAAGGATTTTTTATGGTCATCCCCGCCGCAGGAGGCGATGCCCCCCACCGGCTTTTGTGGAACGGCAAGACACTTGTAAAGATTTGACACTGAAAGGAGAAATTCCATGCATTCTATCCCATTGGATGAACGAGCCATCAAAGACCAGGATGTCTTTTCTGCCTTTGATCTGAGCCTTCCCGGACTGAAACCTGTCAGGGAGGCCCTGGACAGACAGGACTTAAAGGATGCGAAAAAACTGCTGATCCGGTATATGGAACACCGTGGCTCTCCCCGCTTTCTTTTTGACTACCGAAGTCTCCCCCTGACGCCTATCGACACGGACACCTGCCCCTATTCCTTCCAGTCCTCCCTTGGACTGAGCGGCAGCTTAAAGGAGTTCTGTCTCCATGTGGCCAGGAAGCTGATGGAGGAGCACACCTACGTGCTTCCCGGCGGAGACCGGCAGGTGAATCTGGGAAAAAACTGGGAGAACATGATCCATTTTAATATTTATGAGGATACGGGGAAAATTCACCGCAGCTATCTGGACATGATGGTCCGAGGCCAGTTTTTCGAATCCCTGTGCGTGCTCTACCACGAGACAAAGGATGCCGGGGTCCTTGATTTCTTCGAAGAAATGTTACAAGTATTCTTTGATACCTACCCCCTGGTCATCACCCATGCGGACCCCTCCGCGGACCGGTTCCAGTACACGGAAGACCGGGATGTGATGAGTGTGGGCTGGCTTGCTGTCGTCTATATCAGCCTCTTTTACACCCGGGTTCCCTATGAGATTTCCACGGAACTGTCCTTTGAGATCCTGAAACGAATCTGGTTTCTGGGAATTCAGTTTAAAAGGTTTGCAACAGACAGCTACAGGCCTTATAATCATCATATGTGGGAACGAGGCATGGTCCCCTTTATCCTGGGCACCATGTTCCCGGAGATTCCGGATTTTAAAGCCATGAGGGACAGAGGAGCCCTGATCGTCTGCCGCCACATTAAGGAGGATTTTAATGAGGCAGGAGGATACAGCGAGCATTCCATCGCTTACTGGTCCGGAGCTGCCGTAGGGGAGATGCTTTACCGGGTCATCTACCTGGCCCGCCAAAACGGAGAAAACCTTCTGGATGAAGAGACTGCCGGACGGTTGAACGAGACCTTCCACATCCTGGCCATGCTCTGCCCGCCCGGCAAGCGCTATCCCACCCTGGGAGACAACAACGGCCCCCTTCTGGAACCGATTCTCGACCTGGGCGTCCGGACCATGGACCACCGGGAATGCAGGCAGATTTTGGCCATCCGCCGGGGAGGGGCCCCATCACCGGAGAGACAGAAGGAAGGGGAGACACTGCCTCTGGATTTCTGCAGCCACCACGCCGGTTTTGTCTGTTCCAAAAGCGGTTACGGCCCGGACAGCAGCTATATGATGATGTCCGCCAAGATCCGCTGCGGCTGTTCCGGCCACAACCATATGGACATGCTCTCCCTGTTCCTGACCATGAGAGGAAGGGAACTGATCGGCGAGCCCTACAGCGGCCTTCTCTACCACAGCATCCGCATGAATTCGGATCTGAGAGGCTATATGTACAATATGCCCTCTCACAACACGGTGCTTGCCTACGGCCGGCCCATCGCCCCCAACCGGGTATACGCCAACAAGTGGGGAGTCTATCGCCCTGACTCTCCCGTCACGGCTTACCGCAGCGGACAAAAGGGCATCTATGCCAGCGCTTACCATGACGGCTATACCTTCTGCCGCCACACCCGGGAAATCCTGTTCCACCGGGAGCGGGGTCTCATCGTGTCCGACCGCATCATGCGGGGCAACCGCCTGGATGAACCCCATATCCAGCGATGGAACCTGATGCCCGGAGCTCTGGTCACTGCCGCCGGCGACGACTTCGCCCTGGTGGAAAAGGAGGGAGCCCGCTTTCTCTTCCTGTGGTCCGGAGCCCCGCGCCGCGTCTCTGTCACTCACCCGGAACTGCTTGTGCCGGAGATAATTCCTGAAAAAGAGGACTTAGCCCCCATCCTGGATATCGCCTTCCATGCTTTGGAGGAGGACAGGAATAAAAATGTCACCGTTACCCTGAATCTTCTGATTCTGGATATAACAGATTCTTCCCAGGCTCTCTCTGAAAACAAGCTTAAAGATATGCAGGCGCGCCTTGAGGCTCTCTGCAAAGACTTAAAAGCGCCCCAGGCATTGGACACCTTTCCCTGCCTTCCCTGACAGCCTGTCAGCAACCAGGAGGATACTATGAAGATCATCACCGTAATGTCCGACGAACACTCCTATCAGATGATGCAGTTCGTTGACCACTCCATCTTAAAAACACCGAATCTGGACCGCCTGGCCGCGGAGAGCGTTGTCTTTGACAGCTGCTATACCCCCTGCCCGGTGTGCGCTCCCGCCAGAGCCGGCTTTATCTCCGGGCGCTATATAAACCGCCTGGGCACCTGGGACAATTCCACGCCCTACGACGGACGGGTTCCCGGCCTGTCCCACTATCTGGCAGACCACCAAAAAAGCTATGTCTGCATCGGCAAGACCCATTTTCACCACGAGGGAGACTACGGCTTTACACACCAGGAATTTGCCGGATACATGCGCCGCCCCGACATCGGGTGCTTTTTCCGCGACAGAAAAACAGGACGTGTGGGCGCCGAAAAGCGCTTCGAAAAGATCGGCCTGAAAACCGAAGAGAGCTACGACGACCGGGTGCTGGCAGCCAGCTTAAACTGGCTTGACGCCCATAGCCGGGAAGACGACTGGAACCTTTATATCGGATTTTTAGACCCCCACTTTCCCTTCTATGTAAAAGAAGAAAACTGGAACCATTTCGCCGGGCTGATCACCCAGGTGCCCCGGGCCCTAAAGCCTCCTTTCACCTCCTTAAACCGGCACTTAGACTGGCTGCGCGCCTATTTTAAATGTGAGGATGTGCCGGAGGAGACCGTGTTAAAGCTGCTTATCGGCTACCACTGCGCCATCGCCGAGCTGGATGAACGTATAGGCGTCCTCCTGGACAAGGTGGACCGGCTGGGACTTGCAAAGGATACTGTCTTCTGCTATACCAGCGACCACGGCGAGCAGCTGGGCTATCACGGCCTGTGGTGGAAATGCACTATGTTTGAGCAGTCGGCCCATGTGCCCATGATCGTCCGTGTACCCGGTGTCAGCCCCACACGGGTCAGCGCCCCGGTGAACCTGGTGGACTGGTTCCCCACGGTCTGCGATTACATGGGGCTTCCTATCCCCCAGGGGCTGGACGGTGAGAGCCTTCGCCCCTTCATCGAGACGGGAAAGGCAGGAGGACACAAGGACTTCTCCTTCAGCGAATACCACGCCCACGGTGTCCCTGCTGGTATGTTCATGATCCGCTGGAAACAGTACAAGTATGTATACTACTGCTTCGGCAGGCCCCAGCTCTTCAACCTGGAGACGGACCCGGGGGAGGACCACAACCTCCTTGAACCGGGGACAGGGCCGTGGGAGGGCCTGCCCATGGACGGCGGAGACGCTGGCAGAGAAGGAGAACCTATGGACGACGGGGACGTTGGCGGGGTAGGCGAATCCGCAGCCGGCGGAGACGTTGGCAGAGAGGGGGAACCTATGGACGGCGGGAACGTTGGCGGGGTAGGCCAATCTATGGACGGCGGGGAGAACTTCGCCCCCGGCCCGGAATACTGCCACGCCATGGAGATCGCCCAGGAATGCCACCGGCGCCTTCTCTCCGTCTGCAATCCCTACGCAGTAGACAGACGGGCCAGAGAGTTCCAAGGGCGCACAAAGGAAGCCCTTGGCATCACCGAGTACAGCACCGACATGGGCAGCTGTCCGGTGCCCCACCCCGAAGCCGTCATCTGACGGGAAACCAACAGAAAGAAGGAAAACTTTATGGGCAGATTATTTTCCATCGAGAATCCGTTTTGGCAGTTGATCAACCGCCTGCTGCACCTCATTTTATTAAATCTGCTGTGGTTTGTCTGCTCTATCCCCATCGTCACCATGGGCGCCGCCACCACAGCGGTCTACTCTGTGACCTTAAAGATGGCGCGAAATCAGGAGGGATATACTACCAGAAGTTTTTTTAAGGCGTTCCGGGAAAATTTCCGGCAGTCTACAGTCATCTGGCTGATCCTCCTTGTCATGGGCGCGATCATCGGTGCGGACCTTATGGTATATCTCAGGTCCTCTTCTGTCTCCCCTCTGGGAATGCTCCTGATGACAGCCTTCTTCGCGGCCGCGGTACTGTTTATTTTTGAGTCCGTCTACGTGTTCGCCCTCCAGGCTTATTTTGACAACTCGGTAAAACGCACCATGGGAAATGCCCTGATTATGGCTGTCCGCCACCTGCCCTCCAGCATCGCCATGACCGCCGCGGGAGTTCTGTTAACCGCCCTGGGAGTTCTTGTCTTCCCGCCTGTCTTTCTTGGAGGACAGGCCCTGCTGGCATGGATCAACTCCTTCCTTCTGGTGAGGATTTTCGACCGGTATCAGCAGCCGGACAGCCGCGAAGAGACCGGGCTATAACCCTTTACTATCAACAAATGGAGGTATCTGATTTGAATACACGTCCCAATATCCTGCTTGTGATGACAGACCATCAGAGAGCCGACAGCCTCGGCATGGTTCAGTGCGGCAGGGAAGTAACGCCAAACCTAAACCGGCTTATGAGAGAAGCCACAACCTTTACAAGGGCTTATGACACCTGCCCTCTGTGTGTTCCCGCCCGCACCGCCCTGGCAACAGGCATTTATCCCACGAAAAACGGCGTCGTATACAATGACTGGAAAGGCGCCACGGCCGGAGACTGGAAGCCCTTCCACAAGACTCTCCAAAATTCCGGCTACCATGTAGGCCACGCCGGCGTGGACCATATCCGGGTGAAGCCCTTCTTGAGAGACCAGGGCCTGGACTTTTTCGTAAACCAGGAGGATTATAACCGCTGGGCAGAGGACCTGGGAGTCACCACCAGCCGCGCCCCCTCGGAGCTGACTCTGGTGCTGGAGGAGGTGGACGGCCGCCAGGTTCAGCAGAAATACAGCAGTCACAAAGTCAGCCGTTACGACTATCCTCTTGAGACCTTCAAGGACTTTTATTTCCTGGACCAGTCTCTTAAGTTTCTGAGAGAACGGCCCTGGGACAGGCCCTTCGCCCTGTTCACCTACCTGTGGGCCCCCCATCCCCCTCTTCGGGTTCCGGAGCCTTACGCCAGTATGTACGATCCCCTGCAGGTGACTCTGCCGGACAACATCGGGATTCCCGCCAAGAACGAGCCGCCCCTCCGCCGAAAGGGAATGCCTGCCCAGATGGCGGAGCATGTGACCCCCCAGGAGTGGCAGAAGGCATGGGCGGCTCACCTGGGCCTCACCACCATGGCTGACGATATCTTGGGAAAACTTATAGAGGAATTAAAAACACAGGGCGTCTATGACAATACCTGCATCCTCTTCACCTCCGACCACGGCGACCATCTGGGCCAGCACCGGATGTACCAGAAAATGGAGATGTACGAGGAGGCCATCCATGTACCTCTCGTGTTAAAGCTGCCTGTGTCTGCCGAAGACCCGGCCAGGACAGCCTCCGTCTCCGGAGTCGTCTCCCATCTGGATATCTGCCCTACCCTCCTGCAGGCAGCCGGGATTGATCCGGGCGAAGGCGACGGTATCTCCCTGATTCCCCTGGCTCAGGGCGGTACGCCGGACCCGGACCGCGTAGTATTTTCCCAGTATTCCGGCAATCCCGGCTACGGGACCATAAGGCGGGCCGCTGTCACAGAGCGGTATAAATACGTCTATGACGGACAGCATTGCCATGAACTATATGATCTGAAACAAGATCCCCATGAGATGCGCAATCTGGCGGAGGATGACGCTTACAGAGACATCGCAAACCGGCTTTATGCCGCCTGCCGCGCCTACCACCAAGACCGGGGCGATTATTTTCAATGGGATGCCAATCACTGAAAAAAGGAGATGTGCCATGTATTGGACAGAAGAAGCATTAGAAAAAAGCCTGGAAAAAATCCGGCGCAACATTGAGAACATCGGGGAGCGCTTCCCCCATGTAGCTCCCGGCGGCGTCTACAACGACCAGGGCCCCTATTTCTGGGTCTCCGGTTTCTGGCCGGGTCTTTTGTGGCTCTTATACCAGGAGACAGAAGATAACGAGGCGCTGAGGCTGGCCCGAAAGCTGGAGGACGATCTGGATCAGGTTCTGGACGGCTTTATGACCATCCATCACGATGTAGGGTTTATGTGGCTGCCCTCCGCCGTCATCGATTACAAGGTGACCGGAAACGAAAAGTCCCGTATTCGGGGCTTAAAAGCCGCAAGTCATCTGGCGGGGCGCTTTAATCTGGCGGGGCGTTTCATCCGCGCCTGGAACGACGAAGTAAAGCCGGACAGCCAGGGCTGGGCGATCATCGACTGCATGATGAATCTCCCCCTCCTGTTCTGGGCCTCCAGAGAATACGATGATCCCCGTTTTAAGCATATTGCCATAGCCCACGCCGACACTGTGGTCAAGAATTTTATCCGTCCCGATAACACCGCCTGCCACATTGTGAGTTTTGACCCTGAAACCGGCGAAAGGCTTGAAAGTCTCGGCGGCCAGGGACAGGACGGCGATTCCGCGTGGGCCAGGGGACAGGCCTGGGCCATCTACGGCATGGCCATCGCTTACCGGGAGACAGGAAAGGAGGAGTATCTCAATGCCTCCAAAAACATTGCCGGATACTTTATCTCTCATCTGCGGGAGGACAAGGCTCCTGTCTGGGACTTTCGGGCAGTGAAGGACCACCGCTGGGCCCTGGACACCTCCGCCTCCGCCTGCGCTGCCAGCGGCCTCTTGGAGCTTTACAGCCTTATGGAAGACGGACCTGACCGGGACTTCTGCTACGACCAGGCCCTGGCTATCCTAAAGGGCCTCTACGACAACTATTTTGATGACTCCATGGAAAATCAGTCCATGATCCAGATGGGCACTGTACACTTCCCCGCCGGGAAAAATATCAATGTGCCCATTATTTACGGCGACTTCTTCTTCACCGAAGCCCTGGTGAAGCTGAAACATAAACCCAACATTTTCTAAAACAGCAATTTTAAAAAGAAGGAGGAACCTGTTATGAATATTTATTTTGGAGACCTGCACAATCACTGCGGCATCACCTACGGCTTCGGCAGTCTTGAAAACGCCATCGCCAGGGCCAAGAGCCAGCTTGACTTCTCCGCCTTCACCGGACATGCCATGTGGCCGGATATGTACGAGAAGGCTCCCGGCACCGAGTTTGTGGTGAACTTTCATCTGGAAGGCTTCAAAAAGCTGAAAGATCACTGGGAGGAGATCCGCAGAAAGATAGCCGAGGCCAACGGGCCGGATTTCGTCACCTTCCAGGGCTATGAGCTGCATTCCAGAGAGTATGGAGACCACCATCTCCTCTCCCCGGACGACACCCTGCCTTTGATTTACCGCGACTCTCCCCGTGAGCTGGTGGAAGACTGCGGCAAAGACGCCATGGCCATCGCCCACCACATCGGCTATACCCCGGATTACCGCGGCATCGACTGGAAAAAGTTTGACAGCGCCATCACCCCTGTGGTGGAAGTGTACTCCAAACACGGCTGCTCCATGAGCGAAGACGCCGACTACCCCTACTACCACAACATGGGGCCGCGGGATACCAGGAATATGGTGGATGAGGGACTGCGCCAGGGGCATAAGTTCGGCTTCGTCGCCTCCACCGACCACCATGCCGGCTTCCCGGGCTCTTACGGCGACGGCATGGCCGCCGTCATCGCCGAGAATCTGACCCGGGAAAGCCTCTGGGCCGCCATAAGGGCGCGCCGCACCTACGCCGTCACCGGCGACCGCATCCTCTGTGACTTTAAGATAAACGGAGCCTGGATGGGCAGCGAGATCACCGGCAATTCCAGAAAGATCAAGGCCCATATTGAAACCGAGGGAACTCTGGATAAGATCATCCTCTACAAGAATTTGAAGCCTGTCCATGTCATCAACGGAGAAACCTTCCAGGAGGTAAACGAGACAGGCTGCTACAAGCTCCGGGTCGAGATGGGCTGGGGCAAGCAGGAGCTGTACCGCTGGAACGGAACGCTCAAGGTAGAAGGCGGCTCCATCGCGGGATACAATACCTATTTCCGCGGCAGAAGCGTCCTGGCCCCCTCCGCCACCGAGTCCTACGACGAGAACAATATCAATGACATTGAGACCTTCTCACAGCAGGTCTCCGAACTGGAGCTGAACTGGCGGTGCGACACGGTCGGCAATAAGTCCACTCTTCACCCCTCCACCTCCTCAGTGGTGGTAAAGGTCCAGGGCGACTTAAACACCAAAGTCACCTTCACCCTCAACGACAAGTCCTGCACCGCCTCCATAGGAGAACTTCTGGACTACGGCTACACCGCCCATATGGAGTACTACCACTCCCAGGCCTTCAAGATCTACAAGGCTGTTCCTGAGAGCCGCTGCACCTTTGACCTGGAGCTGGAGGACAACGCGCCAGAAAAGGACTGCGATGTGTACCATCTGGAAATCGCCCAGAAAAACCGCCAGTGGGCCTTTGTATCCCCGGTCTATGTGAACAGGGTATAGGCATATATTTTGTTGTCGGAGCTGCCGCGCTAAATAATTAGCGCGGGGCTCCTTTTCCGTCTCCATAAACAGCCTCATGCCCATCTGGTGATTTTTCATGCCGGTATCTTCCCCTCCATCTGCCTTTACATTCCTCCGAAAATCCGCTATACTAAAAGCCATAGAAATGTGCCTCAAAAAACAGGAGGAGCAGAGATGCCTACAATCAAAGATATTGCCGTAAAAGCGGGGGTGTCCCATGGCACGGTATCCAATGTGCTGAACAAACGGGGCAACGTCAGCGCCGAAAAAATCCAGCTAGTGGAACAGGCTGCCAGGGAACTGGGATACAAAGTCAATATGCCTGCGCAGCAGCTACGGACAGGCACTGCCCGAAAGGTATGTGTCATTCTGCCCGGCATAAGCCCGGAGCGATATAACGACTTATATTTCGGCCTGGAGCAGTATCTTAGAGACCAGGATTTCACCATAGAACTGATCTGCACCAACAATCTGGAATATTATGAGGAGGCCGCCGTGAAAAAAGCCCTCTCCATCAATTCCATGGCCATCGTCATCGTCAGCTCGGTCTTAAAAAACTACAGGGCCTTTGGGGACGGCGCCGGACTTATCTTTGCCGAGCGGATTCCCAGAAGAATCCCCGTCCAATCCCTGTGCGTCACCTTTGATTTTTCCAGAGCCGGGCGGGAGATCGCTCTGAAATGTGTCAGAGATAACCGTAAAAATATCGCTTTTCTATGCGAAAACAGCCGTTATTCCGACAGCAGGGATTTTTTAGGCAGTGCGTCTACTGTATTGGAGGAGTGGGGCTGCTCCTACAGGATACTTCCCGGCAATGACGGCATACAAATCAGCAAAGCCTTTGATATCCTCATGTCCAAAGAAGATTTCGATGCTGTGGTCGCCATGAGCCGGGAGGATATCATCCATCTGTACCAGGCCCACGGATATCACAGGGGCAAGCCTCTTCCCGCGATCTATAGTCTCACCGGCAAAGGTCTTGGCCGGGATCTGGGTCTTTTTTGCTATGAGCTGAATTACAAACTGCTGGGACACACGATCGCCAAAAAGATCCTTCACCCTCACGATGGCCCGGAACCGTCTTCCTCTCTCCCACTGCTGGAGGCGGACAAAAAGGACTCAAGGATCCTCTATCTGGAAAACGACGGCTTTTCTCCCAGCGTCTTTTCCGCCCCGAAGAAAAACCGTTCCCTCAATTTTCTGACTATCCAAAACCTGACAAGCAGGGCCATCGGACAGGTACTTGAAGCCTTTGCAGAAGAGACGGGAATTCATGTCAACATGATCGAAATGTCCTATGACGAGCTTTATAAGATGGCCCAGGCCAGCACATCCAACTGCCCTTATGACCTGATTCGCATCGATATGGCATGGATGGCCGAATTGGGAGAAACCATATTTGCCCCCCTGCCGGAGAGTGATGACCGTGTGACATGGCTGAAGGGACAGATGATCCCCACTCTGTCCCTCAACTATTCCAATATTAACCAGATTACTTATGCCCTTCCCTTAGATGTGTGTATCCAGATGCTGTTTTACCGCAGGGATCTGTTCGAGGACGAACTGGTAAAGAGAGAATTTTTTGAGCTGTACCGGAGACGGCTGGAACCGCCTAAGTCCTTCGACGAATTTAACGAGGTTGCCGCATTTTTTACCAGATCTCAAAATGAAAAATCCCGCACCCGTTATGGAGCCACCGCCACCTATGGGCGGACCTTTTTGGCATCCTGCGATTTTCTGCCTCGGTTTCGGGCTATGGAAACCTCTATTTTTGATAAAAACGGAAGGGTCAATATTCAGACGCCTCATATGAGAAAAGCCATACAAAGCTACCTGGATACCTGCAGGTGTACCGACGGCGGAATCTACCAGTGGTGGAGAGACGTGACTCATCAGTTTTCCGAGGGAAATACTGCCATGCACATCGTATTCTCCAACTATGCCTCCGAGATGCTCCACAACCCGGAATCAAAAGTGGTGGGGAAAATCGCCTACAGTCCGGTTCCCGGAGGGCAGCCTCTCACCGGCGGAGGCTCCATCGGCATCTCCAGGTACAGCTCCAAATACGAAGAATCCATAGAATTTTTGACATGGCTCTACAGCAGAAAGACCGCGGAGACCGTCACTTATCTCGGCGGTTATATCTGCAACCGGGAAATCCACAAGGATATCGGGCTTCTTGGACTGTACCCATGGCTGGAGGATATGGAAGGCGTATTTAAACCCGGCTGGAGGTTTTACACACACGAGAAAAATCCGGCCTTCAATGAATTTATCTTTGAAGACATTCTGGGCAAAGCGCTGAGATCCATTGCGTCAGGCATCGAAGATGTGGACTCCGCTCTGAAAAAAGCCCAGGCAGAATGCCTGGAGGCATTTTCATAATACAGACAAATTTCATAATACAGACAAATCACGGGAATCCTGCCTGTCAGGATTCTCTTTTTTTGAGCCCTGCAAAAGGATTCCGCTTTAAACGCCTAATATTTTGGTACGTACCACAATATTTGTCGAATACAATCTGGTATGGCTCAATTATTTTTGATATCTTGCATAATATTCTTTTGCATTTTTTTCATATTTTAGATAAATAATATAATTATTTTCTTTTATATATTGACACGTACCAATTAAAAGTGTATAAATAAAGCAGTATAGAAAGGAGGAATAAGGAAATGTACACCAACAATCAGCCCCTCCGGGATCAGGTCGGAAAAAAAGGCTTCTTGATTGCGGCCCACCGGGGAACCTGCGGCGGCAATGTGGTTCAGAACACCTGCCTTGCCTATGAAAATGCCCTTCTCCACGGCGCGGACATGATCGAAGTGGATGCCGCCATGACTACAGACGGAGTCTTCTTCGCCTTTCACAACGGCGAGGAGCCTCTGGAACTGGGCGTGGAGCAGGATATCCGCACCATGACTTCCGAGGAAGTGGAGCAGATGGAGACCCTCAACTGTCTGAGGGAAAAAAGCGGCCAGAAGGTGGAACGCCTGGAGTACGTTCTGGAACGGTTCCGCGGCAGATGCCTGATCAACATCGACCGTTCCTGGTTCTACTGGAAAGAGATCATCGCATTCCTGGAACGCATGAACATGAACGATCAGATTCTCCTGAAATCCGGGGCGGAGGAGTCCTTGCTTGGGCAGCTGGAGGAAAGCGGTTCCTCTCTCATGTATATGCCCATCATGAAAACCATGGAGGAGTGGGAAGCAGTCACCCGTCATCATGTCAATGTGGCGGCGGCCGAACTGATTTTCCGGGAATTGGACAGTCCTTTTATCCGCCCGGAATTCATAGCCGGACTGAAAAAGGCAGGCATCGCCCCGTGGGTCAATGCCATCGACTTAAACAGCTCCATCGTCCTTTCCGGCGGTCTGTCCGACAATCTGGCTATCCGTGAAGGCTTTGACAAAGCATGGGGAAAACTTATGGAACTTGGATTTGAGATCATCCAGACCGACTGGCCTGGGTTACTGAACACATATCGAAATCAAAAAGAGAGGTAAAAACATGATGAAGAACAGAAAACAGCTTACAGCCCTTGGTTTATCCGCATTGATGGCAGTCTCCCTGACCGCCTGCAGTTCCGGCTCCGGTTCGGCTCCTGCCTCCTCCCAGCCTGCACAGACCGGCACTCAGGATTCCGGTGCGCCGGCCCAGGTGGACAAAAGTCAGCGGCTGATCGTCTACACCAATTCCGGCTCCAACGGCAGAGATGCCTGGCTGAAAGAGGAGGCTGCCTCTGCCGGGTATAATGTGGAGGTGGTTCAGATTCAGGGCGGAGACCTGGCCAACCGCATCATCGCCGAGAAAAACAATCCCCAGGCGGACCTGGTTTTCGGCTTAAACTCCATTGAGTATGAAAAGCTGAAAAAAGAAAGCGTCCTGGATCCCTGGGAGCCTGACTGGGCCGGCGATGTGGACATGAGCCTGGGAGACCCTGACGGCTACTATTATCCCATCGTCATCCAGCCTCTGGTCAACATGATGAACGCGGACCTGGAAAATCCCCCCAAGGACTATCTGGAACTTTTGGATCCTCAGTGGAACGGGAAATACACCATCTTAAACTTCGGCGGCGGCACAGGCAAAACCATGCTGGCAGGTCTCTTAGTCCGCTTCCGGGATGACAGCGGGGAGTTCGGCATCTCCGAGGAGGGCTGGGAGACCGCCAAAAAATGGATCCAGAACGGCCACATGGAGCAGTCCGGCGAAGACTACGTGGGCAACACCATCTCCGGTCAGATTCCCATCTGTGAGATGTGGGGCAGCGGCGTTCTGCAGAACCAGACCGAACGGAATTATCAGTTCCAGATCCTGGTTCCCGAGGTGGGTGTTCCCTATGTGACAGAGCAGGTCGCCATGGTCACCGGTTCCAAGAACAGAGACCTGGCCGTGGATTTTGCCAACTGGTTCGGCTCTGCCGACATCCAGGCCAAATGGATGAAACAGTTCGGCACCATCCCCTGCCAGCCTGCGGCTTTAGACCAGGCCGACGATGCCATCAAGGATTTTGTAGCCAAGGTTCATCCTCAGGATATGGACTGGGGATTTATCGCAGAAAATATTGAACAATGGGTCGAGAAATGTGAGCTGGAATTTTTACAGTAGGCCCGTCTTCACCTTTTGCAGGGAGATTGAACATGATTGAATTTAAGAATCTGGAAATTAAATACGGGAATTTTACGGCGATCAGGGATTTAAACTTGACCATCAACGACGGAGAATTTTTCACCTTTCTGGGTCCTTCCGGCTGCGGAAAGACCACGACTTTAAGAGCTCTGGTGGGCTTTATCGAGCCCAGCGGCGGCCAGATCGTGGTGGACGGAAAGGATGTCACCAACACTCCGGTGGAAAAGAGGAATATCGGTATGGTATTTCAGAGCTATGCCCTGTTCCCCACCATGACCGTGTATGAAAATCTGGCCTTTGGCCTGAAAGTAAAAAAGATGTCCCCGGCAGAGATCGACAAGAAGGTCAAGGATGTGGCCAAGGTCATCGAGATCAAAGATGAGCAGTTATCCCGCAATGTGTCTGAATTGTCCGGAGGCCAGCAGCAGAGAGTCGCCCTGGCCAGGGCCATCGTCTTAGAGCCTCATATCCTCTGCCTTGACGAGCCTTTATCCAACCTGGATGCCAAACTCCGGGTGGGCCTGCGCAGCGAGCTGAAAAACCTGCAGAAAAACTTAGGGATCACCACCCTCTATGTCACCCATGACCAGGAGGAGGCTTTAACCCTCTCCGACCGCATCGCCGTGTTCAACAACGGTTTCGTGGAACAGGTAGACAAACCCTACAACATCTACAATCACTCTAAATCCGAATTTGTGTGCGATTTTATCGGTGAGATCAACCGCCTCTCCCCCGCCCTTGCCGGGGAAATCGCCCGTCAGGTTCCCGGCATTCTGGCAGCGGACAAGCGCTGCTACATCCGTCTGGAGCGCATCTCCTTAAAGCCCAGGGAGAAAACCGCCAAAATCCAGGGCATTATCAGAGACTTTGACTACAACGGCGTCATGACCAAATACCGGGTGGATACACCGGACTGCCAGATTCGTGTCATCCATGTCAATGACGGAACACCGTTTATGGAGGCAGGCCAAAGTCTTACCATGTACCTTGACCCCAAAGACATTATGCAGTTCTAAGGGAGGCGCTCTATGAAAAACACAGCAAAATCAAAACCGGTCAGTATCCGGACATTGACGGTGAAGATCGTTATCGCCTGGGCCATTGTGGCATTTGTCCTGTTCCCCAATGTAAGCCTTTTAGGCAGCGTCTTTTACAAAAACGGCCAGTTCTCCACCGAGGTGTTCGGCAAGGTGTTCGGTTCCGCCAGAGCCATGAAAAGTTTGAAAAACAGCTTTATCCTGGCCTTCACCCTGGTCGTGACTGTCAATGTGGTGGGAACTCTAAGTGTGCTTTTGACAGAGTACTGGGACATTAAGGGCGCCAAAATCCTCCGTCTCGCCTACATGAGCTCCCTGATCTACGGCGGCGTAGTCCTGGTCTCCGGGTACAAGTATGTGTATGGGGCCAACGGGCTTCTGACCAAAATGCTTCTCAAGCTGTTTCCGGCCATGAATCCCGGATGGTTTGTGGGATACGGGGCAGTGGTCTTTGTCATGACCTTCTCCTGTACCCAGAACCACATGATGTTTCTGAAGAATGCCATCCACGGCCTGGACTACCACACCATTGAAGCGGCTAAAAACATGGGAGCATCCGGGGCTGCTATCTTCTTCCAGGTGGTGATGCCGGTTTTAAAGCCCACCTTTTTTGCCATCACCATCCTGACGTTTCTGACCGGCCTTGGGGCCATGTCCGCACCGCTTATTGTGGGAGGCGATAATTTTCAGACCATCAACCCCATGATCATCACCTTCTCCAAATCCAGCTATTCCAGGGAGGTGGCGGCATTTCTGGCTGTCCTTTTAGGTCTGGCCACCATCCTTTTGCTGGCCGTATTCAGCAGAATTGAGAAAGGCGGAAACTACATCTCCGTATCCAAGACCAAGGCCAAGCTGAAAAAGCAGAAGATTGACAATCCGGTGTTTAACATCCTGGCACACATCATCGCTTACTTTATGTTTGCCATCTATGTCATTCCCATCATCCTGGTGGTCCTGTACTCCTTCTGTGATTCTCTGTCCATCAAGACAGGGGAAATCACGCCGGGCTCCTTTACTCTGGCAAACTATCGAAAGCTGTTTACCAGCATCGACGCTGTCAAGCCCTATCTGGTCAGCATCGTCTACTCTCTTGCGGCAGCGGTTCTGGCCGTGACTGCCGCCGTCATCTGCGCCAGGTTTGTCAAGGCTGCCAAGCATAAGTTTGATATCTTTTTCGAGTGGGGTATGCTGATTCCCTGGCTGCTCCCCTCCACCCTCATCGCCTTGGGGCTCATGACTACCTACGGGGAACGGCATGCCATCATTTTCAACTATGTGATGGTGGGCACGGTCGTGCTGATGCTTGTGGGCTACACGGTTGTCAAGCTTCCCTTCTCCTACCGCATGGTGAAGGCGGCATTGTTCAGCCTGGACAGCGATCTGGAGGAAGCCGCCAAATGTATGGGGGCAGGTACCCTGTACACCATGATCAAGGTAATCATTCCTGTCATCTTTCCGGCCATCATGTCCGTGATCATTCTGAACTTTAACGGTATGCTGTCGGATTACGACCTGTCCGTATTTTTGTATCATCCTCTGTTTCAGCCTTTGGGCATCGTGATCAAGGCGGCTTCCGACGAGTCGGCAGCCATCGACGCCAAGGCCATGAGCTTTGTATACACGGTTGTGCTGATGGTCCTCTCCTCGATCGCCCTGTATTTCGGTCAGGGAAGCGGAATGGCCAGAATCCGGCAGTGGAAGCAGCGGCGTCTGGAAAAAAGAATCGCAGGGAATTGACAGATCATATATCTCCCGCGGTCCTTCGTAAATCCGGAGGGCAAGGCTCCCTCTTTGCAGCACAGCAAACGGGAAGATGGTGTAACCCATTTTACTGAGTTACACCGTCTTCCCTGGATTCTTCTATTTTATGGCATGCCTGACGGACTCCTCCCGCTATACCTTATCTTCTCAATCACACAGCTTGGCTCTTATTTCTGTCATCCTTTTGGTAATTCATCCCCATTAACAGGACCTCTCCCGCATACCAAGGCGGGCTTCATTCCCTGTCTTCATCAGTCTCCTCCTCCGGGCCCGATCTCCTTGTTTGCCTCATTGTATCCCAAAAGCCCCCAAATCACATACACACTTTTAAGGCTCAGGAGGCACTTTTTCATCATTTTAAGTAGATTTATTTTTCTCCTCAGGTTATAATGAAAAAACAGTCCAACAGAAACGGAGACGACAGATGAACAGAAAAATCATATTTTTTGATATAGACGGGACGATCTTTTCCACCCGCATCGGCAGGGTAACCGACCGGGTAAAGGCGTCCATCGCCCAGGCCCAAAAGCGGGGGCATCTGTGCTTTATCGCCAGCGGAAGGCCCTGGTCCTTCATCGCCGGGAATATCAAGGCCATGGGATTTGACGGATATGTGCTCGCCAACGGGGCTCACATCCGGTATCTGGGCCGGGATCTGGGGATCCGGCACTTACCGCGGGAGGATGTGGACAGTCTGTGCCGCAGCTTCCGCAAGAGAGGCATCCAATACATCCTGTCAACCCCCTCCTACTCCTACTTAGACCCGGCATTTACGAGCCTGCTTAATTTTTACAGAGGATGCAACATCGACATGGAACAGATCCTTCACGATTTTGAGGAGGAGGAAGTGCTTGACAGGACGATCAAGGTGGAGGCCTGGATGGAGACCCAGGAGCAGTCCGAGTATGCCGCCTCCTGCTGCGGGGCTTTTGCCAGCGAGATCCGCGGGCCCGGGCAGACCACGGAGTTCTACGGAAAACAGGTCTCTAAAGCCACCGGGATCAAAGAGGTGCTCCGGATGCTCTCCATCCCTGTAGAGGACAGCTTCTGTTTCGGGGACGGACCCAATGATGTGGAGATGTTTGAGACGGTGGGAAACGGCTTCGCCATGGAAAACGGAGTAACAGCCGTAAAGAGCATCGCCCAAAAGATCTGCCCAAGTGTGGAAGACGACGGGGTGGCAGTGGCTATGGCAGAACTCTTTAAGCGGCATATCCTGTAGAGAAGGAGCCTTCCTATGCGTATCTCCAACCTGCATATTCGAAATTTCAGATCTATCCGCAGCCTGACGGCGGCGGATAGCTTCATGTTTCACAGCTTACAGGTCAGAAAAATAATCGGCTGTTTACGTCTCCCCCAATTCGCCGTCCAACACTTAATAAATTCACACCGGCAGGCTATCCTTCAGACAAAGAGCTCCCCACCCCATCTGCCGATTGGGCCACTCATCATACCCCGGAAGCTCTCTTGCCCCCCGGATCAGGTACGCCTTCACCTTCTCCCCGTACAAAAACTCATCTCTCCCCTCCACGATGCCCCACTGCATGAGAAGAGCCGCACTGCCGGTGACAAAGGGCGCCGCGAAGGACGTGCCCGTCACCGCCTCATATCCCCCTCCGTTTTTGGCGGTCATAATGTTCACCCCAGGAGCCGCGATATCCGGTTTCACCTGGTTGGTGACACGGGTGAAGCCTCTTCCTGAAAAATCGGCGTAGGCCTGGTAGCTGCTGTTGTAAGCCCCCACTGTGACAGCCATGGAAGCCGTGGAAGGGATGGTGAGGGTGGTGTCGGAGGACGGCCTCAGAAAATAGGTGGATTTGTTTAGGACCGCTGATGAGGGAAGCCAGAAATCATAGTTTCCCCGCACAATCTTCCGGGGAGTCAGATGGAAAATCCAGATGCCGCTCTGGAGGTAATCCTGATAGAGAGGCATAAAGTCAAAATAGATCTCCTGGGCCATGGTGAACGGTCCCGGCTCCCCGTAGTAGAGAAGAATTCTCGTGCTCTCATAATTGTAAGTCTGAGGTCCGATGACCGCCGGGAAAGGGCCGAGTATCCTGCCGGAGGGAGTGACCAGGGTGATATCCATATCATCTACATAGTATTTCCACAGCTGAACGGTAATCCCGCTTTCGTAAGGAGCTATGGAAAGCTCAATATTCACGGATTGGTTCATGGAGAGCACCCCGGCCGCATGGCCGCTGCTTCTCCCTTCGTTGCCGGAACCAACGACAATCACATTCTTTCCGTAATTGGAGATTCCGTCTATGTAAGTCTCCAAGAGGCTGGTCCCGTCGTGGGAACCGTAAGTGTTGCCGATGCTCACATTGACTGCCACAGGCATATCGAATTGAGATGCCCGGCGCACCACGTAATCCAGAGCCCGCATCAGTTCCGTGGTCCTGGGAAATCCCAGGGGATCAGGCGCCCCCAGCTTCACCACCATCAGCCGGCTGTCAAAGGCCACCCCCATATTCCGCCCCCCGCTCTCCCTGCCGTTTCCCGCCGAAATCCCTGCCACAGCCGTGCCGTGGCCGCTTCCGTCCACGCTGGGAACCATGGCCCTGGCGCTCTGGCGGTTTCCTGTCCGCAAAGCCTCGTTGATCTCTTCTTCCGTGAACACCCTGTCCAGGGTCTGGTCCCACAGCTCCAGAATCCTGGTAGTGCCGTCTTCATTGCGGAAATCATCATGAAAATAGTCGATCCCCGAATCGATAACCGCCACTATGCAGCCCCGGCCTGTCAGGTATGGCGCATAGCTGCTGCCTCTCACCTGAACATAAGTAATACAAGAGGCTGACTTTGCCGATTCTACGGAAAAGTACAGCCTCTTTGGTTTTTCTATATATTCTACCTGGGGAAGCTCGCTCACCTCCTGAAGCCGCGACTGGGGCACCGTGAGGATGGAATATTGATTTAGAAGCTCCTGCTGCCTCACTCCCATGGCCTCCAGCCCCTCCAGAGGACGGGAATGTTTTACAATAACCTCCCACGTCCTCTCTTCAGGATTGTACCCCACCGCCAGGGTCTCCGAGCGCTCCAGCTCTTCCGGTGTGGCCGCAAGAGCCAGGTTTAAGACATTTTCCATCTTCTGATTTGCCATACATCCGTTCTCCCCGGAATCTCTCATCTATATGATATGATTCCCTCGAAAAATCTGTGCCCTGTATCTATCATCCTCCTTCAATTTTGGTTCCATACTTTCCGAACTTGGTTTCCCCATGTTGAAAAGGCGCAGCCCGGTTGCCCGGGCCGCGCCAGCCTTAAGGTAAAACTTTTTTTATTCCCCATGGCTCTCTTTCTTTTTCTTCAGCAGCGCCAACAACGCCAATCCTGCTCCGGACAGCAGGAAGAGTACCTTCCAGACATGAGAATCGTCTCCTGTCTTCGGAAGGCCGGCAAGAGGTATGTCAGAATCAGGTATCTCCGTCAAAAGCATCTCGTCAAGATTCGGCAGTCCGGCCAGCGGTACTTCAGCGTCCGGAACTTCTGTCAGGGGTACGCTCTCCTCCGGAATATTTGTACGAGGCGGGTTTCCGCCGCCACCGCCTCCTCCTCTTCTCGGCGGGTCCTCAGGAGTCTCCGGCGGGGTTGTCTCCTCCGGACTTGTCTCCGGCTCCGTTGTCTCCTCCGGACTTGTCTCCGGCTCCGTTGTCTCTTCCGGACTTGTCTCCGGCTCCGTTGTCTCCTCCTCCGGAGGCGTTGTCTCCTCCGGACTTGTCTCCGGCTCTGTTGTCTCCTCCTCCGGAGGCGTTGTCTCTTCCGGACTTGTCTCCGGCTCTGTTGTCTCCTCCTCCGGAGGTGTTGTCTCTTCCGGTATCGTCTCCTCCGGCATGTAGGTATTGGTAATGGTAACAGTGGTCGGTGCGTCTGTGTTTTCCGGTACAATCACGTCTCCACCTCCGGTAACGGTCCATTCGTACCCATCAATGGGAGCCTCTTCTTCCTTTACATGGTAAAGGCCGGGCTCCAGATTCTTCAGAACTTCCTCGCCGGAACCGGTAATGCTGACCCTCTCGCTGTAGCCGCAGGGGCCTGTCACGGTGAAAACATAGGTCTGCCCCGCCGCCGCCGTGCCGCCGCCGCTGACGGATTTGACAATCCGCAGACTGCCCTTCTGTCTTTCGATCTGAGGATCGTAGGTGTTGACGAACTCTGCGCTGTTGACAGTTCTTGACTCCGTCAGTTCACCGTCTTTGTTGATCTCCATGGCCGTAATGCCGGTTACCCTGCCGCTGTATACAGTGGCAGTGAACTTGGTGTCGATCTGCCAGGAAATTTCCTGGGAAGCAGTCACCTCCACCTCCACCTTGTAAATAGCGGGATCGTAGATAACAGACCCTGTTCCCGGCTCTTCCACCAGGTAGTAGGTATATTCGCCCACCTCGGTCAGATCATTGATGGTGAACAGCACCTTACCGTTCCCGTCATTGACCGCTGTCCGAGCCTTGGCCTTGGTGTAGCTGGGCCTGCCGGACTCAACTCTGAAGTCAGCCTCCTCTACCAGAGCAAAGGTAAACTCGCCGCCCTCCAGACTGTGCTCGGTGCCGTCAGTGTTTCTGTAGACCTTCTTCGCTTCCACCGGCACACTGGAGAATTCTGTGGTTTTCTCTTCGACCGCGCCGATGAACATTGTACCATTGCACATGATGCCGCCGCCGTGGGTACTGGACTCGTTGCCGGTGATAAAGACCTTGGCGGCCCTCATTGCTTTGTCCCGGTCTCCTACGCTGGGGTCGGCGCTCAGACCCATCAGGAACTGGGAGGCTGCAGCGCCGCCCTTGGGGATGGCCAGCTGCCAAACGTCGATCTCACCGTTCTCTGCACTGTTTCCGCGATAACCCTCGCCGGTGTCCTGGCTGCCGTGCCAATTGGCGCTGCCGCCGCCCAGCATGGCATCGGAGACATAGCTGCTGTGAGCACAGAAGAAATCGTTGGAGCCGTAGTACAGAAAATCATCGTTCTTCAGCGCCGCCTGGTCCTGCCACTTGTGGGCAGCGTGGGCGCCGTTCTCTTTATTGCCCTCAGCCTTGTTGCCGAAGCTGGCCAGACCGTCGGTGGCGGAAATCGCCACATTACCGGTGGAACAGCCGCCTATGCCTCCTCCCAGGCCCTGAGCGGTATTATCGGTAACCAGCAGATTCTGAATTTTCATGGCAGCGCCTTGGCTGATAAACATACCGCCGCCGCCCCAGTCAATAGTGGTTCTTGTTTCATTGTTGGTGATATACCCGCCGGTGATCTCGCCCTTGCCGCCGCCGACACGAATCCCGCCGCCTTCGCCGTTGCCGTCTGTGTCGCCGCCGGTATTGCCCCGGGCGGTGTTGCCGGCGACAACCCCGCCGGTCATCAAAAGATTGTCAGTATTGATCCCTCCGCCTGTGTGGGCTTCGTTCCCGGTGATCTCTCCGCCCTCCACCTTCAAGAGAGCACTGCCGCCGGTGTTGATTCCGCCGCCCCAATTTTTGGCAATATTCTTAGTGATGAGGGCGCCGTCCCGGATGGCCACCGTATAACCGCTGCCGTCTGCGCTGACACCGCCTCCGCCGGAATACAGCGTCGAGTTGCCGGCGATCACGGCTTCACCGCAGATGACGATATCGCCGGAGCCGCCTTCCGCCCCGATTCCGCCGCCAACACCGGTCTCGTTGCAGGTAATCACGCCGCCTCTGATGTCCAGACTGCCGTTTCGCAGACCGATGCCGCCGCCCCGACGGTAGTCATCATAGAAATTACATTTTCCGTTCTCTCCGATGACGCCGCCGGACATGGACAGACTGCCATCCCTGACGAAGATGCCGCTTCCATAGGGGTTTCCATAGGCTCTCGCAGCACAATGAATGATCGCGCCTCCCTCCATGAAGACAGAGCCGCCCTTATCAACAAGAACACCCCGGGCAAACCTTTTTTCATGGCCATTGATGACACCATTCTTCATAACCAGCTTTCCGCCGTCCACAGTGATAATGGCGGATAAATTTTCTTCTGCTCCAGTCATAATTTCCTTCTGAAGAGTAATGGTGCCGCCCTTAGCGGTGGCCATGCGGGATTCCTCGGTTTCCTTGGTGGCTCCGCCCCCGTTGGGTTTAGAGCGCACCACGTCGTAGTCTACCGTATAACCGACCGTATCGGAACTGTCCGTAATGGTCAGGACGCCTCCCTCCTCCACCCGGAACAGGCTGGAGTTGTTCGAATTCTCATTATTCCAGGTAAGGGTCTGGCCTTTCAGATCCAGAGTGACCTCGCGGGTGACATCAATCGTTCTGCAGACACTGAAGCTTTCATCCAAGACAATAAGATTATATTCGCCGTCAAACGCATCTTCAAGCCCCGCTTCATCGGCTACAGCAATTCTGTGCAGATTCACATCTGACGTAAACAGCACCTTCCAGGTCATGGTCGCCGTCTTGGCCTTTTTCCCGGTCTGACCCGCAGATACATCCTTAACTTTAACCGTTGTGGTTCCCTTCTTCTGTGCATTAGAAGCAGTGGAAGCGTCAGCTTTTCCACCATCCTCTGCAGCCTTTGCGGTTCCTGTATTCTTGTAGGACACTTCCACTACGGCTCCCGAGAATTTCACGAATTCGGCATCCCCATTGGCTGTTTCTGCTGTATGATCTGCAGCTTCCTCTGCCTCTGTCGTCTCCTCAGATGCCGCTTCTGTCGTCTCCTCGGCTGCCGCTTCTGTCGTCTCCTCGGCTGCCGCTTCTGTCGTTTCCTCGGATGTCTCGGTCACTTCCTCCGTACTTTCCACAGCTTCCGTATCTCCTTCGGTTGCTGCATCGGTGCTCCCCTCGGCGCTTTCCTCTGTGTTTTCTGCAGCGGTTTCAGAGGAATCATCGGCTGCTTCCTCGGACGACCCACCTTCCGACGATTCCCCGGCAGTTTCCGTGGCGCCCGCACTTTCTTCAGTGCTCTCATCCGCAGCCGTAGTTTCCTCCTTGAATGTCTCCTCCTCGGTGTCTGCGTCCTCTGCAGACTCTTCGGCTTCTGCAGATTCCCCGGACTCCTCAGATATCTCGGAGGTTTCCTCCTCGGCTGACTCCTCCGGAGCCTGTGTGGTCTCTGCCGTTTCCCCGGACTCGGTTGTTGTCTCCTCGGGAGCTTCCGCGGTTGCCTCGGTTTCTTTAGCTGCCTCCGGAGCGGTTGTAGCCTCCGGAGCTGCAGTACTCTCGGCTGTCACATCTTTCGTGCCGTCGGGGAGTTTGCTGCCCTTCTCCGCCGGTGCCTTGACCTCTTCCTCTTCCTCATAGGAATAGACAACGGTGACTATCGCTTCCTTGCCGGCGGGTTCATAAACTTCCGCCTCACCGCTGTTCAGGTCAATCGTCATGACCGGAGAACCGTCCTCCCATGCGCCCTCGACAGACCAGGTTCCTCCCGGGACGAACTCGCCCTTAGGATATTCTGTCATCAGCATATCCCCAAACCCGTCCATAGGCATGGGATATGTCATCCCGCTCTCCGAGTCGGCCGGAGGCAGTTCAATCTTCAAATCATAACTTTCTGCGGAAATTTTCTCGGAATTTTCCACAGGCATCTCTTCTGCAAACGCAGTCAGATTCAGTGCATTCAGGCACAATGCCAGTGTCAGAAACACGGAAAATCCGCGTCTGCCTGATTTTTTCCATTTCATCATATTTTCTTCCTTTCTTTGCAGATTAGCGGATGCAAAGTATCCGGCGGGCGGGCTGCCATCCGTATCAAGACGGGAAGACCCCATACCTTTGCGTCGCAGGATTTCCCCTGCTTTGCTAAACGCAGCCTGGCGGACATAGCATCTCGCTGACACAGTTCAGCTGATACCGCAGTTCCGCAGCCTCGCGTCCCGCCGTTTCCGACGGTTTGCCTCCTTTTCACCGCCTGTTCCTCCGCCCTGCCGCCCGGCGATGGTTCTGACCGCAGGGCTGTACTCCATGGCGGACTGCCATCTGCACGGTTTACCAAATCCATTGCCTCCCCCTTCTCCATGTCTCATATATCTCTGCACTTAAGACTCCTGTGCCTTTTCCCAGCTCCTTCTGGTCTTTTCGGTCCCGCGCCCCTCCATGGCGCTGTCCATAAGCTCCATCAGTTCCAGAGCGCTCCGAAAATGCCTCCTTTCATTCTGCTCCGCCCACAGTACCTCCCCCTGCCAGGTGTTATTCTGTTGATAAAGGACACGCACCACAAAGGTTCCTCTCTTCTGCCCCAATGATTCTCTCACCCTCATCCCCTCCTCCCGAACGATAAAGCAGACATTTTCGTTCCCCCGTGATATACTGTAAAAAAGGGATTTTTAACGGGAAAATAAGGCATTTTACATAATAAAAAAGCTGAAATATCCACAAAATTTGTGTATCTTTCAGCGACTGATATTTTCTACTTTTTCTTTCAAATCCTGATAATGGCAGCATAAGTGTTAGTTCACATGCGTTCACAGCAACCGGCAAAAATCCATGAAAATCGCCTGGGGCGATGGGATTTTTGCCCGCCCAGGTTATCATACGGTCAGCGCAGCCAGCGCGCAGACCTGCCTGAACAGTAACATAAGTTCTGCTGCACAAGAAAGGGAGGCTGCAACCTGTGCCGGTCACAGCCTCCTCTGTAATTGTTCTGCAATTCTTTTTGCTTCTTCTTACGATGTCTCTAAAACACCGGCTGTAGCAGCCGTGATGACGGCATTATAGAGCACATTTCCTATTTTAAAAACCCGTTGACAATCTGGGCTTCCGCCTCCTCCTCCGTAAGCCCTAAGGTCATCAGCTTGATAATCTGCTCTCCCGCGATCTTTCCGATGGCCGCCTCGTGAATCAGGGCGGCGTCGGTGTTGTTGGCGGTTATCTTGGGGACCGCGCTGATCTTGGCGTTATCCATGATGATGGCGTCGCACTCGGAATGGCCGGCGCACCTGGCGTTGCCGTTGATCTCCGCGTTGAAAATCTGAGCGGAGTCTTCCTTTGCCACGGACCGGGATATAACGTTGGCGCTGGAGTTCTCGCCGTTTAGGTTCACCACAAAGCTGCTCTCCGCGAACTGGCTGCCGTGAGTCAGAAGCCGCTCTCTGATAATCAGCTTGGCGCCTGCCGCCAGATCCGCCTTCGTGGTCCGCCTGGTGGAGTCCACGCCCTTGATTTGCACCATCTCCATCTCCATGAAGCTGTTCTCCTCCATGGTGACTTCCGTTCCGGGATTCATGACCCTCTGGCCCATGCCGTCCCCGGAGCCGTAATGCTTCTCCACATATCTGACCTTGGCGTTCTTTCCGAGAAAGAACCGGTGGAGGCCGTCGTGCCTGGAATCCTTGTCCCCGCCGTTGTGGATGCCGCAGCCCGCCACGATAACCACATCCGCGCCGTCGCCGATATAAAAATCATTGTACACCATCTCGGTAAGGCCGCTCTGGCTGAGCACCACCGGGATGTGGACGCTCTCGTGCTTCGTGCCCGCCTTGATGTGTATGTCGATGCCCTCCCCTTCGTCTTTCGAGACGATCTCGATGTTGGCGGAGTTCACCCGCCCCGCCATCTGCCCGTTGGCCCGGATATTGTATGCCCCGGCAGGAACCTCATGGAGGTCTGCCACCTCCTCTAAAAGCCGGAGCTGTATGGAATCCACATTCTGTATATCTGCCATCTTATTATCTCCCTCCTTTATAGAACATGCTGCAGGAATCTACGGCAGAAGTGGTGCCCAGAAGCCCCGGCAATATGTCATTCTTCGGTCCCTGAGCGGTAATTCTCCCGTCTGCTATGACCACAATCTCATCTGCGATATTTAAAATGCGTTCCTGATGGGAAATGATGAATATGGAACCCTTGGTGTTGTCTCTCATCCGCTCGAACACGGAGATCAGGTTCTGAAAGCTCCACAGGTCAATGCCCGCCTCCGGCTCGTCAAACACCGAGAGCCTTGTTCCCCTGGCCAGCACCGTGGCGATCTCGATCCTCTTCAGCTCGCCCCCTGACAGGCTGGCGTTCACTTCCCGGTTGATATAGTCCTTGGCGCACAGCCCCACCTCCGACAGATACACGCAGGCATCTGCCGTCGTCAGCTTCTTTTTAGCCGCCAGGCGTATGAGATCCAGCACCTGGACGCCCTTAAAGCGGACGGGCTGCTGAAAAGCATAGCTGATGCCCAGATTCGCCCGCTCCGTAATATTTTTTTCCGTAATATCCTGGCCGTCGAAGAAAATCTTTCCCTCGGACGGCTTTTCAATCCCCGCGATCAGCCTGGCCAGAGTGGACTTTCCCCCGCCGTTTGGCCCGGTAATCACTACAAATTTATGATCGCCCACAGTCAGGTTTAAGTTGTGAATAATCTCTTTTTCCTTCCTCTCCTCCTGTACGCCGAATGACAAATTCTCTAATGTAAGCATATATGTCTCCCTCTTAAGATTTCAGGCTCTCTTGCCTGTACCAGTTATTATATAACAGATTCCTTTTCTTTACCAGAGTATGTCTTAATTTTCTATGTGAATTTATGAAGCTTTCCTTACTTCCCTTGTGCCCCTTCTCCTTTTATGATACCCTGAATGTAAGATATTCAGTCGACACCTGCAAAACAGCCATCCATGCCCACCCGGCCTGCTGTCTGCAGAAATCATGTTACGGGAGGAACTATTTATGAAAAAACACTACATGCCTACGGCTTCAGGACTTTTGGCCCTCTCTCTTGTCTTGGGCGGATGCGGAGGCAGCAAGTCTGTATCCACAATGCAAGACCACATCGCGGCGGAAACCACCGCTGCCAGCTACGCCATGGCGGCTCCCTCCGGGGGCAGCTACGACTACGGGGAAGAATTTTACGAGTATGACGGGAATGATTATGAATATGGGGCATATGAGGAGACTGCCGCCTCTGTCCCCCTCACCGACACCTCGTCTATAGCCCAGTCTCCTCTTGCCAACCGCAAGCTGATCCGCAATGTGTCCATGGCGGTGGAGACCGACTCCTTCGATCAGCTCCTGGAGGAGATCCAGAAGAAGGTGACAGAACTTTCCGGGTACACGGAACAGTCCGATATCTCCGGAAACAGGTCCGACTACCAGAGCCGCTACGCCTGGCTGACTGTCCGAATCCCCTGTGACAGGCTGGACCAGTTTATCGGCCTTGTGGAGGACAGCGGAAATGTAACCCGCAAGTCCGAGTCTATCCAGGACATCACCCTCCAGTACAGCGACATAGAAAGCCGCAAGAAAACCCTGACCATGGAGCAGGAGCGCATCTGGGCCCTTCTCGAGAAGGCTGACACTCTGGAGGCGGTGATCGCCCTGGAGGAGCGTCTCTCCGAGATCCGCTATGCCCTGGAATCCATGGAGTCCCAGCTGAAGCTCTATGACAATCAGGTGGATTACAGCACAGTGGACATGAACATCAGCGAAGTGCTGCCTGTGAACTTTACCCCCACCGCGCCGGAGACTGTGGGGCAGAGAATCAAGAAAGGCCTCTCCCGCAATGTCGCCAACATGGGACAGTTCGCCACGGACCTGTTTGTGGGCCTGATCGTTCTCATGCCTGTGTGGATCCCCCTGGGGGCCATAGCTGCTCTCATCATCTTCCTGGTGAAGAAAAAAGCCGGCGCCGCCCAGTTACGCAGAATCCGCCTTCCCGGAAAGGCTGCCCCGGCAAAAAATACTTCTGACCCAGGCACTTCCGGCGCCCAAGCCCCCGTCACGCCGTCTTCCGACACGGAAACTGCCGGGAAACAAGACTGATTATAGAGCGGCGGCAGTGACTGCCGGCGATGTATATTCCGGATTCCCGGTTTACATCTCCGACAGACACTGCCGCCGTTTTCTCTGCTTTCCTGACCCCTGCCGCGGCAGGACCCGGCAGACTGCACATGCGGATTACCCAACAGCCTGACCTGGCCCAGCAGGACACGCCTCTGGAGTTCCCGATCCTCTGGCCTGCTCCGCCGGCGCTGCCCTGCGGGGCTTCCCGCCGTGTCTGCCTCTATAGTTCCACCGCAAGATTCCTCAACCACTTTTTCTGCCGGTATCTCACATATCCGATGACTGCCTTGTACACCTCCTCCAGCATCACCATCCCATACACGATGTGAATCGGCTGCTTCATGGCCAGACCGCCGATAAACGCCAGGGGGATTCCGATAAACCACACGCCGCTGGTGTCTATGAACAGACACATGGCCGTATCGCCGCCGCTGCGCAGAACGCCCACCACATTCACATAGTTGAACATTTTAAAGGGCATAAACAGACCGAACACAATGATGCACCGGCTCACGGACGCTGCCACCCCATCACTGATTCCCGGCTGGTACAGGGAGATAAATTTCCACCGCAGCCCCACGCAGAACAGAGCCGTGGCCACTGTCGCCAGAAACTGGAGTATAAAGAAATTTCTGGCATATGTCTCCGCTCTCTCTAATTTGCCCGCCCCCATCTCATTTCCCAGAATCACGGCCGTGGCCGCGCTTAAGCCCTGGAACAGCACCACCACCACATCCTGTATGGTGGTGGCGATGGTGATGGCTGCCACAGCGTCGTTTCCCATCCGGCCGTAGGCCATGGAGTACACGGTGGTGCCCAGGCCCCAGATGAACTCGTTGATGATCACAGGAAGGGCTGTAGAGAAAAATTTCCTCAAGAACTCCTTTGACCACCCGAACAGATCCCTTACCGGGCAGGCCACAGGCGTCTTTCCCAGGTACACCACGCACATGATGGAGACCACCTCCACCACCCTGGCTATGAGAGTGGCCAGGGCCGCCCCCGCCACGCCCATGGCCGGCGCGCCGAATTTTCCGAAAATCAAAATATAGTTGAAGCAGATATTGACTGCAATGGCGACACAGCTGATGATCACCGGCTCCTTCACCCGGTTTACGGCGCGGAGCATGGCCACGTAGGTGTTGGTGAGCGCCGTGCACGGGTAAGAGAGTGCCGCTATGGTCAGATAGGCGGCCCCCATGCGGATGCTGGCATCGCTGGCAGTGAAGATCCTCATCATCAGCTCCGGCTTTAAGCAGGCCGGAACCATGAAGAGCACCGATGCGGCAAGGGCCAGGGTGAGGGCCGCGCCCAGGACCCTTCTGATATTTTTCACGTCCTTGCTGCCCCAGTACTGGGCCGCCAGAACCCCGGAGCCGCTGTTTATGCCGAACACCAGCAGGGTGAACACGAAAAAGACCTTGTTGGCCAATCCCACTGAGGCGATGGCGGTGGACCCCAGGCTTCCGATCATCAGGTTGTCCACCAGGTTTACCACCGTGTTCAGCATTCCCTGCATGGCCACAGGCAGCGCGATCATAACCGTCTTTTTCAGAAAACCGGTATCCCTAAACATCTCTTTTGTGTCTCTCAATAGTCCTGTCATTGTATATCCTCTTCTTCCGTCTCCGGCTCCTTTGCGGGGGCGGCTGTCACCTTTACCGTCTGTATCATCTTGTTCTCCACGGTGAGGATTTTGAAAAGATATCCTTTATATTCCACCTCGGAGTCTTCGTCTTCCTTTGGAATCCGGTCCAGCTTGGAGATGAGAAACCCGTTGACCGTGTCATAGGAATCCGTCTCCTCCTGGGAGAACTCGATGTCAAGCGCCTGGGCCGCCTCCTCCAGGGGCGTCATGCCATTTAAGATAAACCCATCCTCCTGGACAAGGATAAATTCTTCCTCCGCGTCATACTCATCAAGTATATTGCCCACGATCTCCTCCAGGATATCTTCCATGGTTATGATCCCGGCGGTCTGCCCGTATTCGTCCACCACGACCACCATATGGATCTTCCCTGACTGCATCTCCCTGAACAGAGTGTCTATATTCCGGGTCTCCGGAATGAAATGGGCCTCCCTCAAAAGACCTGGTATCTGTCCGACAGGCTGATCCTTCCACGCCGGATTCTCCCCGTAAATCACCGCGTCTTTCATATGTAGGATGCCGATAATATGGTCTGTATCCTTCTCGTACACCGGATAACGGGAATTTTTTCCCTCCCGGAGAATAAACCCGATAGCCTCTGCCAGAGTCTCGGCGGCACTGATGGACACCACGTTGGTCCTGTGAGTCATAATGTCTTTTGCCGCTTTGTCGTCCAGCTGAAAAATATTGGTGATCATCTCCGCCTCCCCGGCTTCCAGAACACCTTGTTCATGGCCTTCATTGACCATGGACATAATATCCTCCTCTGTCACATTGTCGTCCGCCGCGTTCATGTCCATCCCAAAAATCTTAAGCACTGTCCAGGACAGACCTGTCACCAGCCAAATGAACGGCGCCAGGGGAACAAGCATGACGCTGACAAAGGGCAGAAGCCCGTATCCCCATCTCTCCGGCTCTCTGGCGCCGCACTGTTTGGGAATGATGATTCCAAAAGAAACGGTGCACACCAAAAGCAGCACGCCGATGAGGGTCAGGCTGACCGCCTTCACCGCCAATCCTCCCAGAAGCTCTGTCTGCCAGATGGCATTTTCCAGCTTCTGACTCCATTGTTTTAAAATAAATGCCCCCGTGATCATGCCTATAGTGTTGCCCACAATCTGTATGGAGTCTATAAACCGGGAAGGCTGGCCGGCAATCTTTAAAAGTTTCCCGGCTTTCCTGCTGCCCAGCTCCGCCTCCTTCTCCAGATTGCTCACGTTGATATTGCGTATGGCAGAACCAAATCCGTAAAAAGCGGCCTCCAGCACAACAAAAACCCAAAAAAGCATCAAACTGTAAGGCCAATACCCATCGTCCATGAATCCTCTATCTCTCTCCTTCTTTCGTATAATCTGTTAATATATATCACATTCCAGGTGTTTCGTCAATGACGGACTATGTAGGCAGTTCCAAGCTGACCATCAGGGCATAGTCCACCTTCTGCTGCAGTTCCTCGTCAATATGGCAGATTCTCTCCTTCAGCCTCTGCTTGTCGATGGTCCGCAGCTGCTCCAGCAAAATCACCGAATCCTTCACTATGTCACATTTTCTCGCGTCCAGCTCCACATGGGTGGGCAGCTTGGCTTTGTTCATCTTTGAGGTGATGGCGGCGCAGATCACCGTGGGGCTGTGCCTGTTTCCCACATCATTCTGAATGATGAGAACCGGGCGCACGCCTCCCTGCTCCGAGCCTACAACCGGTCTTAAATCCGCATAGTAAATATCTCCTCGTTTAATAATCACGTCTTCACACTCCGTCAATCAAGTTCTCACCTGTAGTATTGACCTGTTTGCGGCAGCATATTCATGCTTCTTGTGATTATTCTATTCTGCTTCACGGTTGTCTTGTGTCTGTCCTCTAGCGGAAATCGTCGTAAGGGTCGTCAAAATAGTCTTTCTTCCCCACAATCTCCCCGCCTCTTGTGTAAACCCGCGGAACTCTCTTGCCTATGCCGCAGACAATCTCATAGTGGAACCCGCCGCTCAGAGCGGCCAGTTCTTCCACCGTGATCTGCTCCCCGCCGTCTCTTCCGATGAGAGTCACCTGGTCATCTTCCTCAGCCTCGGAGATCTCCGTGATGTCCACCATCATCTGGTCCATGCACACCCGCCCCAGAATCGGGGCGCTCTTTCCCCTGATCAGAACCCTGCCTTTTCCTGACAGGCTTCTTGGATAACCGTCGCCGTAGCCCACAGGAACCGTGGCCACCACCATGGGTTTTGACGCCACAAATGTCCCCCCATAACTCACGGCTGTCCCCTCGCTGATGGTTTTTATGTAGGTGACGGAGCTTTTCAGCTCCATGGCAGGGCGGAGAAGCACCTGCTCTTTTGCCACCTCCCCGGATGGATAGAGGCCGTAGATGGAAATGCCCGCCCTCACCATGCCGCAGTTGGCTTCTTTCATGTCCACGATCCCTGCACTGTTGGAGACGTGCTTTATGGGGATGTGGATTCCCCGCCTCTCAAGCATTTTTATGAAATCCAGGTACTCGGCAAGCTGCTTTCTGGCGCAGGTCTTGTCCGTCTCATCTGCCCTTGCGAAGTGGGTAAATATCCCCTCCACCCTGATTCCCTCCATGGCGCAGATCTCTGCCGATAAGTCTGCCGACTCCTCACAGACCGTCATTCCGATCCGGCTCATCCCCGTGTCCAGCGCCAGGTGCACGCCGGCGGTCCTTCCGAGAGCCCTGGCGGTTCTGGCCAGTGACAGCGCCTGGCTCTTTTTAAATACCGCGGAACGGATATCATATCTGATCAGCTCTTCATTGTGTCTTTCGTGGGTGACCCCAAGAACCAGTATGGGTTTTGTGATCCCGTGCTTTCTCAGATTGACAGCCTCCTCCACCGCCGCCACCGCATACGCCTCCACATAGGGGGCTATGGCCTTGGCCACGGGAACCGCCCCGTGACCGTAACCGTCTGTCTTCACCACTCCCATCACGGCTGTCCCTTCTGTCAGATTTGCCGCCATAGCTTTCATGTTAGCTTCTATCGCGTCTAAGTCCACGGACGCGTAGACTCTCGTGTAAGGTCTCATTATCTTATGCCTCCCTTGTGATCTTGCCCACTTCCTCCGCCAGTTCTCTTGCCAGCATCTTTGCCGGACCCTGTTCTTCCCTGTACCGGTCTCCCCCCAGGCCGTGAATATACACGGCCATGGCAGCCCCGTCAAAAGGCTCCATCTTCTGAGCCAGAAGCCCTGCCACGGTTCCCGCCAGCACGTCGCCGGAACCGGCTTTTGCCATGCAGCTGTTGCCGCTGGCGTTCACATAGCACTGTCCCTCTCTTCCTGTCACCACAGTGGCCGCGTCCTTCAGCACACAGACCACACCGTGGGCGCCGCTGTACTCCCTGGCCGTTCCCGGAATATCCCTCTGAATCTCCTCTATGCTCTTCCCCGTAAGGCGGGCCATCTCCCCCAGATGGGGAGTGATCACGATATTCTCTGTATAATACTGCTCCAGATACGGATATTTCGCGATGGCATTGAGTCCATCCGCGTCCAGGACCATGGGCACGTAGGCGCTTGTGAGGACGGACTGGATCAGCAGCCTGACATAGGGTTCCTGCCCCAGCCCAGGCCCGGCCACGATCACGTCCGCCCAGGCGCATTCCTGCTCCATCCGCTTCTCCCACCCTTCATGGCACGGCCCCCAGTCCTGCCCGGTCCGGCAGTCACATTCGCCTTGGCGGCCATATCCGCTCCGGCCGACTGGCCCGTCCTGGCTGCCATATCCGCTCCGGCCGGATGGTCCGTCTGGGCGGTCGCACACTCCGCCCGCGCCGCCGCTTAATTCTTCCGGTCTGTAGGTGGTGACGATAGCCTCGGGGAGCTGCTGCTGCAAAACCGCCCGGTTCTCCTCCACCGTCATAATCTTCACCAGGCCCGCTCCCACGCGGTATGCCGCCAGAGCCGCCAGGAAAGCCGCGCCGCTCATCCCCCTGGAACCTGCGATGAGAAGAACTTTCCCGAAGGTTCCCTTGTTGCTGTAGGCCGGCCGGGCAGGCAGCCCTTTTAAGTCCTCTGCGCCGTAGGTCCACGCCAGCGGGCCCGCCTTGTCATAACTGATCTTCGGAAAACCGATATCCTCCACCACCAGCCTTCCGCAGTACTCCTTTCCCGGATACAGCATGCTCCCCATCTTCCCGCACCCGAAGGTCACGGTCACGTCCGCCTTTAAGGCGGCTCCCATAATCTGTCCCGTCGCGCTGTGAATTCCCGATGGAATATCCACAGCCACCACCTTTGCCCCTGTGGCGCTCATGGCTTTTATAAGATCCCGGTATTCTCCTTCCACGTCCCTTGTCAGGCCTACGCCGAATATCCCGTCTATGAGCACGTCCGGACAGGCCGGAACACGCCTGGCCGCGCCGAAGACACATGCCTCCCTGTCGGTGCATAATTTTTCGCCGGCACAGCCTTCCCGGTATCTGGCGGCAAAATCCTTCCACCGGATTACAGGAACTCCCAGCTTCCCGGCGATCTCCAGCTGAGCACGGAATTCCCTGGTTCCCCCATCCTCTTTTCCCACGGTGATAATCGTTATCGTGTAACCCTTGAGAGCCAGCATTCTGGCGGCTGCCACTCCGTCTGCCCCGTTATTGCCCATCCCGCACACGGACCAGATGACGCCGGTCTGCCCGGCCAGCCTTTCCGCCTCCCTGGCCACCGCCATGGCAGCCCGCTCCATGAGCACCATGGAGGGAATGCCCACAGTCTCTATGGTGTACCGATCCACAGCCTTCATCTGCTCTCCTGTCGCCAGATATCTCATATGAGTCCCCTTTCTCTCCAGATATACTCCGTCCTCCCACTGTCTTCTGCGGGCGGATTATCCTCCCTCTTCTTGGCGCCTCCTGCGAACGGACTATCCTCCGTCTTCCTGCCGCCTCCTGCGGACGGGCGCTCCTCCGTCCTCCCGCTGTCTCCTGCGGACGGACTGTCATCCCTCCTCCCGCTGTCTCCTGCGGACGGACTGTCATCCCTCCTCCCGCTGTCTTCCGCGGACCTGCCAGCCTCCGTCTCCCCGCTGTCTTCCACAGGCGTACCATCCTCCGCCTTCCCTCCGTCCCCCGCCGACGCTCCGCTCCGCTTCTCCGCCACCGCGAACGCGGCAGCGAACTCCTTAGTGTTGGTGATGGACACGTGGAAATCTGTAATCTCCAGCTCCCGCGCCCTCTCCCTGGCGCCTTCGAAAACCCTGACATAGGGCTTTCCCCTCTCATCTCTCAGCACTTCGATATCCCTCGGGCCAAAGCTGGAAAAACCGGTCCCCAGGGACTTCGCCACCGCTTCCTTGACAGCAAAATTGCCAGCAAGACGTGAAACACTGTTCCCCGCCTGCCGGCACTCATTTTCCGTGTAAATCCGGGACAGAAAAGCCTGCTTTTCACAGGCTCTCCCCACACGGGCAATCTCAATCAAATCCGTTCCTACTCCTACTATCATGGCTATGCGTTTCTTTCCGTCTTTCCCTTTTGGGAAGCCCTCTCTTCTTCTATTTTCTCCATCTGCGCCTTCTGATCCTGCATGCTGCACACCCGATAGGAAAGGCGCATCAGGCTCTCCGACAGATGCACATTCTCCACCACCACGTCATCCGGAACCACCAGATCCGTATGGGCGAAATTCCAGATGGCCTTGATTCCCGCGGCCACCAGCCGGTCCGCGATCTCCGGGGCTTTGGTCTTGGGTATGGTCAGGGCTGCGATCTGCACCTGATTGTCCACGATAAACTTCTCCAGCTCCTCCACTCCCAGAATCTCCACTCCCCTTACAACCCGCCCGATCAGGCGGGGATTGATATCAAACATGCCCTTAATGATAAATCCGCGGCGCTCGAAATTGGCATAATTGGCGATGGCCTGTCCCAAGTTGCCTGCTCCGATGATGATCAGATTGTGTTGGCGGTCAACTCCCATGATCTTGGCAATTTCCGTGTACAGATACTTTACATTGTACCCGTACCCCTGTTGGCCGAATCCGCCGAAATTGTTCAAATCCTGGCGGATCTGGGATGCCGTCACATGCATCCTTTGGCTCAGGTCATTGGACGAGATGCGTTCTACGCCTTCCTCCATCAACTCTCCCAGATGTCTGTAATATCTTGGCAGTCTGGTGATCACTGCTCTCGAGATTGGCTTATATTCCACGCCCATATTCCTCTTTTCTATTCTATACTAAAGAATATTATACCCAGTTGCTATTTTAATGTCAAATAGTTCCCGAGAAAGAACATGTAAAAAACAATCCGAGCAGTCGTTCAGTTCCTCCTGAGTTGTTACGCGAATCTTGGTACTGTTTACATGCGTTCACAGCAACCAGCAAAAATCCATGAAAACCGCCTGGGTTGATGGGATTTTTGCCTGCCCGCCCAAGTTATCATACGGTCATAGCAGCCAGTGCGCAGACCTGCCTGTACAGTAACGAACCTTGCACCAATCTGATAAAAATTTCCAATCACCTCTTGACGGCGCTCTGCTGACAAGCTATACTGAAAAGGTCTTCCTGTCATGAATTCTTTGCTGACAGGATTCAGAAAATTCTCGTTTCTCCGATGACATTTCATCACGGTTTCAGAAAAGCGGAGCGCATGTATGGAGATGGGGCCTATGGGCACAGTCAGATAAAACTGGTAAACGAAAAGCATTAGACATATATGCGCGGACAGAGTATAGGAGGTGTTCGTCATGCCCGCATATATGGGAGAGGATGAGGTAATCAAAAAAAATATGGCATTAGCCCAGGAAAAAATTTATACCACTGATTATATAGAAAATCTGCCTGAGAACGTGCGGGCGGAACTGATTGACGGACAGCTCTTTTTTATGGAGGCTCCCACAACTACCCATCAGCGCCTGTTAGGCTTTCTCCACGGCACGGTCTGGAGTTATATTCGGGAGCACAAGGGCAGCTGCAGAGTCTACCCCGCCCCGCTGGCAGTATACCTGACGAAAGACAACCGCACTTACTTAGAACCCGACATCATCGTAGTCTGCAGCCAGGATAAGATGAAGGAAAACGGCTGCCTCGGCGCACCGGATTTCGTGGCAGAGATTGTGTCACCGAGCACTCAAAGCCGGGATTACCTGCTGAAGCTCAATAAATATCAAACCGCAGGGGTGCGGGAATACTGGATTCTGGATGCAAAAAAAGCAACGATCCATGTCTATCATTTTGCAGATAACACAAAATATACTTATGGTTTTGAGGACAAAGCTCCTCTAAACGTTATCGACGGGCTGGTGGTGGATTTTTCGGAGTTTGAGCTTTAAGATAAGCCATTGAAAAACAGACAATATCTTCCTGCTTTCAATGGCTTTGTTTCTAACTTCCCAACTTATGATAAACTCACATGATTTTGTATTTCAAACAATAAGCATAGATCCTGTGACTCAGCCGCCCATCCTATAACTCAAGGTGACTGTGATGGTTCCGTCCCCGTTTACCGTGCTGACGCAGGAGGTCACACCCCCCATGTCATCTGTCCGTATCCGCAGCATCATCTTCACAGCATTCTCCACGTCGTACTGTGCTTCTGCCTCAATGCCCGCGGGCGTGGTGAGCGTCACTGTCTCCTGGGTTCCTGCATGGATAGTCTCTGCGTACAAATCAGGGCGCACTCCATAGCGGTCAAAGGCTGCCTTCCACTCGGCGCCCCGCTGGCTGCCCACAGCCCAGTACTCAATGGCTTCTGCCGCTCTTTCAACCACATCATCGCTGTCAGGAATTGCCATGAGCGCCCACACCCAGTTATCCCAGAAATCGGCATAGCGCTGTTCGCGTGAGATGTCGGTCCATGTTCCGTCTGTCCAGCTTCCAGACACATACTGCCCGTTTCCCTGAACCGCCTGATTCTGTGAACTCTGCTGTCCCTGAGAGTCCTGAGCCTGCTGCGCCTCTGCCGCCTTCGTCTGCACCTGTCCGTTTACTATCCATGCGCCGTTGGCATCTACCGTGTATCCGTCCGGCGTGATTGCGCCAGTCAGCAGCCAGCCGCTCTCATCAAAATAGTAGGCTTCTGCTGTCCCATCCTGATTTCCGTCAATCCACTGCCAGCCCATGGCGTAAGACCCGTTATCAAAGTCATACCACCAGCGGTTCTCATTAGGAGCCGCGCCCCGTCTCCAGGTTCCTGCCATGGCAGTCAAACCTGTTCCCATGGTAAGACATACTGCCAGACCTGCACATAAAAGTTTCTTTGTGTTTTTACTTCTTGCTCTCATAACTGCTCTCCTTTGTTGTACTATGATGATTTATCCTGAACTTGTAAAGTTTAAGGATCCGTGTATTATGTTTTCTGTGTCAAAGTCCTATTCCACCCAAACTCCATCCTTGTTTACACGGTACTCCCCGATCTGGGTATTTACCAGCAAAGCGCCCTGGGTTCCGTCCGCCTGTTCATTGAGGTAATACCATTTGCCGTCGATCAACTGCCAGCCTGTTATTCCATTGTAGGCGATCAGCCCCCAACCGTTTATAAACCAGGTATTGTCAGATCTTTGACATTTCCATCCTGTCTCATCCTTCACCCATGTATTATCAGATGAGGCATTTCCTGAAGGTGATGTGCCAGATTTAGAACTGCCAGGTCCTGAGCTGGAACCGCCTCCGCCTGAACCGAAACTGCCGCTTCCGCTCCCCGTGCCTGTGCCAGAGCCGGTTTTCCCTTTCTTGAATATATCGCCCATAATTTCAATTTCTATGTATCTTCCTGAAAAATCCGCAATCTTCTCATAATATTCATGTTCAACAAGTTCTTCCCCGTTCAGCCACAGCGCAGCGAACTCGCTGGGATTGCCGTCAGAGATCAGTAACTGGCTCTTATTTTCTGTAACCTCATAACCGCTGTCAGTCTTATCACCGAAAACGTGACAATTCTTTTTTTAGATTTCTCGTCCCTCATTTTCCTCTCAGCCCTTAAACGCCGCATATTTTAACAGATCTTCAATCATCTGCTTTCCTCCTGGGATTATCTTTTCAAGACTCTCTCTGTTGCTTGCCAGGCATTTTGCAAAATCAATCAGTGCATCCGCCTGCTCCTCACAGTGGATAGTAAAGCTGCATTCGGCATACCGTTTCAGCTTCCCGCCCTCCGTAATTTCCTTAAATTCATTCCTGTCTTTAAACAGACTGGCTCCATATCTGTCCTGCAGAAGCTTTAACTGATCCCGCACCTCCGCAACCAGCTCCTTCAGCCCATCGAGGAACAGAGTTCCCTGCTGATAATACATCAGCATATCAATCCTCACATCAAGCATCTTCCCCCCATAACCGGGGTGAAGAATATGAAAATATATCTCTTCCCCGCCGTTCCTGTTATGATACATAGAAAAGGTATAGTCTGTCTTGGAGGTATTGGCTTCAATCTTAAAATCTTTCTCCAAAGCCGTGCGGATTTTTTTAAACAGCCAGAAGTTTTCCACCTGCATATCGGCATGATAATATTGTTTCATTTCCTCCTGGTCATTGACCATGAAAGAATTCAAAACCTCCGGATATACATGAAGCTCCTCCAGCTTCCGATAAACCGGGACCCGATTTCCCAAAGTAATCTGCAGCTCACACCACTGTGCCAGGGACTCCAGGGTCTCCTGTCCCTTCCCCTGCGCCGGAGTTTCTGCTGCCGGCGCTGCCTCTGCCGTCTTTGCCTCCCACGTCCTGTCAACCGAATCACCCAGTACCAGAATCTTTAAGAGCACCTCATAAGCCTTTGTCTGACTTCTATACCCCTCTTCCTTCATAAGCTTGTCCACAAATCTCTGGCCGAACCTTAAAAAAGAAGCAATCAGCTGAAAATATGTGACAACAGAGTCGCCTGCCGGACCGGAAGGGCCTCCCAGTTTGACAATTCCCTGCACTAGTTTTTCCGGGTCCACTCCCGCGTCAACCGGAAGGGCCAGTAAGTTGCGCAAAGAGGTTTCCGAAAGATCACGCAAAATAAAATCATACACTGGCTCGTACCGCATCTGAATGCAGGACAGAGCCAGCAAAATCTTCCTGCTCTGAAACTGCAGATTGGGTATACCCTTATAAATCCCTTTGCTGGATGCTACCTTATCCGTAAGCAGGAAAGAGTTCACCACCCGCTTGATGCTTCGCGGATTTCCGTCTGCCGCCACACGAATCAGCTCCACACATTCCTGTCTCTCCTCCTCGTCCATATCCTCTTTTAGGAAATCCAACAAGCTGATTACCATATGGTCCAGTTTATAATAGGCCACCGGCATCTTAAAGGGAAGCTGAATCATCTTGTCAAAAAAGCTCTGTGCCTTCTCGTCGCTGATATCTCTTCCATATTTTTCACGGATTCCCTGAAATACCACGGAGGTATCGATAGCCAGCACGAATACGCAGTTCTCACAATCTACAAACAGTTTCAAAATCTCCAGAAGTTCTACTGCCCTGACCGGCTGAAGGCGGTCCAGATCATCAATAAAAATCACCACCCGGCAGTTTTTTTCTCTTGCAGTCGCCGATATCAGCTGCTGGAAAGAGGTTTTTAAATCCAGAACCTCTTCCGCCAGGCTAACCTCGCTTTCTTTATTCAGATAGGAAGCGGCCACGTCTCCTATAGGCTCCCCCATATAAGTCTTTACCAGTCCTATGGCCGTATCGCGACTGAGTCTTCCCAAAGTCCTCGTAACGGTTTTCAGAGCGAAAGCCTTCTCCGCCGAATCCTGTTCCATGTTCTCTTTCAATTTTTTCACAAGGTGCTGTAAAAATGTAACTGCCAGACGCTCGTCCATGTTAAACTGAGAAAACTGCCAGGTATTGAACCAGATATCAAGGATTCCTCCGTCCTGTCTCAGTTTATCCCTCACCATGTTCATCATGCTGGTCTTTCCGCAGCCCCAGCTGCCCTGAACAGCCACAGTCATAGGTGTCTGGCATTCGCTGACAAAATCACTCAGACCTTCTATGTATGAACCGATCTGAAATTCGTCACTGCCAAGCTTCATAATCGGTGTATCTGTATTCCCTGCCATGTTTTTATAGATAAAATCCCTCTCTATATACAACCTCCAAAAATATTTACATCAGTTTCCACAGGATAAAGACTATCACCCCCTCCCCTCAGGCGGTTTCCTCGGCTGCCTGCCAATGTCTTTGTCTTTCAGCAGCAGGCAGTGAATCCATCCCTTCAGATAGAAATAATCTTCCGGGCTGTATACCCGAATTTCTTCCAGCTTTAATGCCGCATCCCTTACATCTTCTGCTTTCTGCTTATTCATCTACCCACTCCTCTCTCATCGCTTTCAATGAAAACATTATAATATTCTTAGAAAACAATGTCAACCATTTCTTCGGAGCTTTGCCCCAGCAGCCCAGACCGCCGAAAAGGTGCCAGTCTTCCATAATTGGTAGTGCATCCGCTGCCGGGCGCTGCAGGTTTACTTTGAAAAACCGCCGCCGATTAGGCGGCATGAATTCAGGTATGCCAAGTGCGCCCGCATGACTTTCATGGGTTGGTGGTGCGTCCGCTGCCGGGCGCATGGAGGTTTACTTTGAAAATCCCGCCGCCGAATAGGCGGCATGAATTCAGGTATGCCAAATGCGCCCGCCAGATTTTCATGGTTGGTGGCGCGTCCGCCCGCCGGGCGCATGAAGGTTTACTTTGAATTCAATTTGTGATATAGTGCTTTCATGGAAAATAATACCTGCTTGTGCCATGAAACACCCGCAGAATGGAGGAAATTATGGATATCCATGAAAGGTTACGATATTTAAGAGAACAGCTCAATCTGACTACCCGCGCGTTCGGCGCCTCCATCAATATGTCCGGCGGCGCTATCACGAATATGGAGAAGGGCGTGCGAAATATTACCGAGCGCACAGTGCGGGACATCTGCCGGGAATACAACGTCAACCCCGACTGGCTGGCCAACGGCGCCGAACCGATGTTTGAGGATGTGACCAGCCAGCTGGACATTGACGAGGACGTAAAGCAGCTCGCCAGACAGTACAGCCTCCTCAGTGCCGACGACCGGGAACTTGTGAAAAAAATCATCAACTCACTGGCAGAGAAGGTCAGACACTGACTGTCCCAGCAGCCAGCCGTCCTCCTCCTTCTGATGGCTCTCCGGCTTATATCCCCATATGCCCTGGGGGGTTAAAACCTTGTCCTCTTCCAGCCCCAGGGCCGCCATCATCTTTCTCAGATAGGAGTCGCTGGTCCGCTCTCTCGTCACCGTCTTCCCCCGCAGCCGGAAATAGTGCCTTCTCACATTTGTGTCATAGGTGGATATCTCCGGGTCCACCAGGATCTCAATCTTTCCAAGCGCCTCGGCCTCCCCCGTTCCCAAATCCGGAGAGCCATCCATCTTCTCCCACCGCTCCCTCTCATCTGCCTCGCGCCAGGCGCCTTCATACCACCCCATAATCGGAATTTTTTTCAGATAACCTCACGGTCCTGTCTCCCATTTCACACTTCCGCCCGTCTTTTGGGTCGTCTGTAAGCTGCCACCCTGAATATTCAAGTCCTGTCATGTTTCCCTCCCGCCTCAACGGCTGTCACTGGTCTGTTTTCTTCCAGATGTCCGTTTGGCGCGGCATCTGAACCATTGCATGTTATGATGCCGGGGACAAAAGTTTTTTGCCTTCTACTGTAATTATAGTAAATCCGCGCCTGGCAGCCAACCGTAAGGCAGTGTCAAAATGACAACTTTACATTTAGAAATCAATGTCTTCCCGGCAAACTTTCCATTTTCTCAGCTTTTGTCCTGTTCCCGGCGTCCAATTGCGCTCTTGTCTATTTTCCAAATGTCTGGTATAGTTAGAAGCAACATCTCCGCTGCTGCCAGCGGGGCATCACCAAGATAAACAGCGCCATAAGGAGGATACTATGATTCTGTCTTGCAGCCACGTCTCCAAGGCATTTGGAACGGACGTGATACTGGATGATATTTCATTTCATATAGAAGATTACGAAAAAGCGGCGATTGTGGGCATCAACGGGGCGGGCAAGTCCACTCTGCTGAAAATTATTGTGGGGGAGCTGGCCGCCGATGAGGGCGACACGGTTCTGTCCCGCGGAAAGACCCTGGGATATCTGGCCCAGCACCAGGATCTCACCAGCCACCGCACCATCCACGAAGAGCTTCTGGAGGTAAAGCGGCCCCTCATTGACATGGAAGAGCGCATCCGGACTCTGGAGGTGGAGATGAAGCACGCCCAGGGACAGGAGTTGGAGCAGATGCTGGAGACTTACACCCGGTTGAATCACCAGTTTGAGCTGGAAAATGGCTACAGCTGCCAGAGCGAGATCATCGGAGTGCTCAAGGGCCTGGGATTCGCGGAGGAGGACTTCGGCCGGGAGATATCCACCCTGTCAGGGGGACAGAAGACCAGGGTGTCCCTGGGAAAGCTCCTCCTGTCCAGGCCGGACATCATCCTCCTGGACGAGCCCACCAACCATCTGGACAAGGAGTC
>CAJTOT010000022.1:0-4173 GCA_910577935.1 uncultured Hungatella sp.
GCAAGACGGGTGCGCACGGGGTGAATGTTTCCAGATGCATCCAGTGCGGTCATATACAGATCCATAACAATTCCTGCCGTGACAGATCCTGCCTGATGTGCCAGGCGCTTTCCAATGAACTATGGATCGACGCACAAAGGGAAGGTGTTCTGGATATAGATTATTACCATCTGGTATTTACCTGTCCAACTGAACTGAATCCCTTGATCTACGCCAATCAGAGGGAACTTTACTCCTTGTTTTTCCATGCGGCGGCGGATATGGTCATGGAGGAGTCATTGAATCCCCATACCGGACGCGACTTTGTTCAATTCGGAGAAACCGAAAGTGTGCTGAATAAGGGGGCAAAAAAGATTGCCCTCTTATTCAACCCACCTCCGGTTCTTTCCTTAGTAATTATCTACACTCTGGAGAATCTTGAGAGGCACCCGGATATTGACGGGATTGAGGTAGTATGCCTGGAAGGGTGGCATGAGGTTTTGAGGGCATATGCCAGGCAGTATGGAATCGGAAAATTGAAATGGATCGTCAGCGGAGGCGGAGACGGTCAGGAATCGACCCAGAGAGGCGTTGAGGCGCTGGGGAGCGTGTGCCGGGCTGAGGATATTGTGATTATCCATGACGCCATACGGCCGTTTATTCCCCAGCAGGTGATCAGCGATGCTATCCGGACATGCCAGAGGTGGGGGTCGGGGTTGAGCGCCGTCCGGTGCCAGGAGACCATCGTGCGGACTGATGACGGCGTATCCGGGGCTGAGAATATCGGCCGTCAGGAGATCATGCGTGTCCAGACTCCCCAGGCGTACAAGTACAAAAAGGCGCTGTGGGCTTATGAGGAGGCCGGGCGGAGAGGGATAAAGGGGGAGAAGTTGTACAAAAAATGCAGAGTGGTCTGCTTTGTCGTCAGCGATATGGAGGGGAACCCGGCGGTCATTGACGGGGTTCCGGTGGTGTCTCTGGATGAATTTACAAAATCGGATAGATTTGATAAAATGAGAGTACAGATTCTGGTGACGGCGCCGGAGAATCATCATGACAGGATTCTCTGCGCCCTTGGGAATATTCGGCAGAGTCGGCAGAGCGCACCGGCTCTCTTAGGGAGGCGTTCCGGGCTGTGCCGGGAGATGGGGCCGGAAGCGGGGAGGAGCGCGCGCCGGATGCCGGAGATTATGGCGCAGCCGTATTTTTATAACTACAATATGTTTATAGCCAGGAGAGAGGTTTTCTCGGATTTTTGCGGCTGGCTTTTTCCGATTCTGGAGAGAATCGAGGAGTTGAGTGTTCCGGCAGGGCGGCAGCGGGCGGACAGATACATCGGATATCTGGGAGAGAATCTGACCACATTGTATTTTATGTATCACAAAAATAATCTTAAAGCAGTTCACACGGGGCGTCTGATGCTGCTTTGAGAGAAATTCGAAGGAGCAGGAGAATGGCAGAGAAGATGGCAAGATATGATGAGGAACTGGATTACTGGCTGAGGCAGGAGAGGCTGTGGAAGAAACTGGACGGAAAGACCGTGATACTCTCAGGAGCCACGGGCATGATCGGAACGTGTCTGACGGATCTTTTTATGCTTCGGGGAGGAATCCGGCTTGTGGCCCTGAGCAGGAACGAGGCGGCGGCCAGGCAGCGTCTGGGAAGATACTGGGACAGCCCGCGGTTTCAATATAGCTCCTGCGAAGTGGGCGGGGAGATACCGGAGAGCGGCCCTGTGGATTATGTGATTCACGCGGCCAGCAACACCCATCCCCGCCAGTATTCCCAGGACCCCATAGGGACCATCTCGGCCAATGTTCTGGGGACGGGCAATCTTCTGGATTACGGAGTTTCCCACGGAGCCAAGCGGTTCTGCTTCCTGTCTTCTGTGGAAATATACGGGGAGAACCGGGGAGATGTGGAGAAGTTCCACGAGTCTGACCTGGGGTATCTTGACTGCAACACTTTAAGAGCCGGCTACCCGGAGGGAAAGCGGCTGGGGGAGGCCCTGTGCAATGCTTACAGGGAGGCCCATGGGCTTGATTTTGTCATCCCCAGGTTGAGCAGGGTGTATGGCCCCACCATGCTGGCCTCTGACTCCAAGGCTATTTCCCAGTTTATAAAAAAGGCGGCTGCCGGGGAGGATATTGTCCTGAAAAGCCGGGGAAATCAGGAGTATTCCTACACGTTTGTGACCGACGCGGCAGCGGCGGTTCTCTGGTGCCTGGCCTTGGGAGCGCCGGGGGGGGCGTACAATGTGGCGGATGAGAGATCAGACATTACGTTGAAGGAGCTGGCCGGGACTCTGGCCGGGATTGCGGGGACAAGAGTTGTGTTCGAGTTGCCTGACGAGACGGAGCAAAAGGGCTATTCCACTGCCACCAGGGCTTTGCTGGACGGGACAAAACTGGGAGAGCTTGGGTGGAAGGCGAGAGTCCATATGGAGGAAGGGCTGCGGTGTGTGGTGGAAAATTGGAAAGCGTGAAAAGTTCTTCCGGGGACAGATAGAGGAAGACGGCATGTTGGGCGGCGGAGCGGAGATGGCTATCCCGGGGCTGCCGATCAGGAGGTGACTGTAAATTGAACAGAGCGGCGAAGAGGCGTTTTGCGGCGGCGGTGTCTGCGGCGGCAGCGCTTGCGGCTCCTGTGGGAGCGGCAGGTTCTATGGGGGCGGCAGGTTCTGCGGACAGGGCTACGCCTGGGGAGGCGTGGAGGGAGAGGACTGTCCACAGGGGGGAGGAGCTGTTTCAGGTGATTCTGCCCATGGAGACAAGCCATGTGTTTGATTTTATTATGGACCCTGAGAGATTGATAGAAAAGACAGAGGCGGCGGCCTACGGGGGTGACATATTTGAGGAGGGCGCGACCCTTTTTTTCAGATGTTCCGATGGGAGAGGGGATGCGGATTACTGTAGCTTCAGCGATGCCCTTACGATCACGAACAAGGGCAGCCGGCCGGTGGCGGTAACGCTCAGAGCCAGCGTCGATCCCAAGTCTCTCTCCGGGATTCTCCTGTCAGATGACCGAGACTTTACAGATGACTGGAGCCCCGGCCTCTATCTGGCGCTGACGGACGGGGAGCAGACAGTGCCTGTGGGGATCGGGGAGGAATCGTCTGTCACGGCAGTGGTTGAGGGGGCTTATTCTTTCTGGCTCACAGGCTCCGTCAACGAGAAAGGGGACTGGTCGGGGCTGAAGGATACAGCGCCAAAGGTGACGGTTACGTGGACGGTTTCACCGTGGGACGAAGGGGAAGCTCTGGAGAAGCAGGACGGCGCGGAGGTGCCTGACGGCATGGAAATGCCGGAGACGGAAGGCACTCCCGGCAATGGGGAGAGAGATTCATGATTCATTGACAATTTTTTAGCACTCATCTCTTCTAAAAGCATTCAAAATCCGCCCTGTCGGGCTGCTTTTTCATGTTTTTACGGGTCCCAAAGTCATGTATTGACATGCAGCATGTCATACATGACCTTTTGACCCTGGCATCATCATTTTACATTGTTTATACAGGTATAAAGATCAAGGTTCTCAGGGGTTTCAAGGGAACCTTTTGCTTGTTGTTGTTTATCTTTGTACTTTGAAAAGGTACAGAAGAAAATGTTCAATACCTAGGAAATATCGGAGTTGGATGAGATGGCATTGGATATGGGGAGGGTGAGAAGTATTTTACAGGTTTACTGGAAGCCCTCCCTTATAGCCAGTGAAAAAGTCAATGAGTAAAGAGAGGAGTTCAAGGAGCAGGGGCCGGCCCCAAATGGGCCTGAGTGCCGGGAACCGGTTCTTTCGCCAGAGTTGGGTGACAAATGGCGCTGAGTCAGCAGCCCGAAAAGAGTCCCTGGAAATAATCTCAGGGGCCCAGGCAGGAGAAGGCTTTACAGTCCCAGTTCTGTAAAGTCAATCCACAGATCATCGCAGATGTTGACATTAATCTTATCCTGTAGGGTGTAGGCTGTGGTTCTGAATTTGTCCTCTTCCAGGAAATAGACATACACGGACTGATTTATGGGGTTCACAATCCAGTACTCTCTCACTCCGGCATCCATGTAAAGATTTAGCTTGCGTACATAGTCATGGCTGGAAGTGGTTGGAGAAATAATCTCCACAATCCAGTCCGGCGCTCCGGTGCAGCCCCGTTCGGTCAGCTTATTGGGGTCGCAGATTACGCTGATATCTGGTTCCACCACGTTTTTG
>CAJTOT010000022.1:4273-63287 GCA_910577935.1 uncultured Hungatella sp.
GGTCAGCTTATTGGGGTCGCAGATTACGCTGATATCTGGTTCCACCACGTTTTTGTCATCTTCTGAAAACAGTTTGACGGCAAAGGGGGCTGGGTAGACTTTACAAGGTCCCTTTTTGGAACGGAGATAGTTTCCGATTTCCAGATGGAGGAAGGATAATATTTCCTGATGTATTCTACTGGGAGCCGCCATGTAATATATCTGGCCGTCAATCAGTTCTGCTCTGACATTTTCCGGCAGATTGTAATAGTCCTCTTCGGTATAGATATTTGCGTGGGCTAATGCTTCAGACATAAGATTCTCCTTTCTGGGATAGTGTGCGGACTGGATGGGGGCATTGTCAGGCATGGGAGTCTGCGGGGATTGGTGTCACATATTGAGAAAGTCAGCGTGTGTTTCAGTGCGAACAAGATATAATATGTACTTTCTTTCATGGTTATTGTATTCTGTTTTGATGTAGTTATTCCGATGATGGCTGCTTAAAATCAACAATTAAATCATAGCCCATAGTAGCAAGTATTTTTTGCGCATCTTCAAAACTGAAATTCTTTTTATTAAGCATTTTAGTAAGTCCTTGTGGTTTTAAGCCGAGTTTGTCAGCTACTTCTCTTTGGGTGGTTTTTGTTTCAAGCAATATCTTTTTTATTTCAATTAAGATTTGCTCATTGTTTTTAAAAATTACAGCCATTATGCGCCTCTCTTTCTGGTTGATGACATTATTATAATGTTTAAAAGATTATTCGTCAATCTAAAAGGGATAGAAATAGCAAAAAATATATTATAAAATGGTTGACAAGCAACATGGCAGTTAAGCCGTGAAGAACGGAACAGTTCACGGCAGCGGACAGAGTGGCGTGTAAGACGGCAACTCGGCAAAATGTGCTGAAAATCAGACCGATGCGGCAATGATGCAAAGTGCCGGCACTATTTGAAAAGGCTGACAGGGTGAGCCCACCACCGCATGATCCAGAGCAAAAGTCGGGAGATGAACAGGTACTAAGCGAGAGGACACAGCACTTTCCTTTGGATCTCAAGAAAGGGTCTGGCAGCCAACACAATCAAACTGTGCCGCAGCTTAATCTGTCCCGTTTTGGAGCTGGCGGTCGATTCTCGTATTTGCGTTGTGTACAGCGCTTAGAGTTGGATCGGCACGCATACTTCGGCATGCGGCCTGCACGCAGGCTGGCGGAGTCAGGCATTGAACCAAAAGTATTGCAGTACATTATGGGGCATGCCAACATATCTGTAACCACGGGCATATATACACATCTGAATTTTTCCCGGCTTCAGAGGCAATGGAAGAGGTGCAGGAGTATATAAGAATAGGACAAATTGTACCGCTGCCAGAAAAAGCCTGTCGGCGGTATTTTTTTTCACAAAAGGTACAGAAAAGGTACAAAATAGAGGATTACCAAGGATAGACCGCAAAAGAGAGCCGCGTTTTACCGGAGGAATCAAGGCGTTTATAAATATTTTAGCACTCGCCTCTTGACAGTGCTAACAATATGTGTTATATTCCACATAGAACATGAAAAACGCCGCATTCTAGTTTGTTCCGAAGGAGGAATGATTATGAATATCAATAAATTTACCCAGAAGTCCGTGGAGGCGGTGCAGAACTGTGAGAAGCTGGCTTATGAACACGGCAACCAGCAGCTGGAGCAGGAACACCTTCTGTACAGCCTGCTGACCCTGGAAGACAGTCTGATCTTAAAGCTGATCACCAAGATGAATATCTCCCCGGAGATGTTTGTCAATGAGGCCGCCCAGGCGGTGAACAGGCTTACGAAGGTCAGCGGAGGCGGGCAGCTCTATGTGAGCAGCGATTTGAATAAAGTGCTGGTCAGCGCGGAGGACGAGGCGAAGGCCATGGGAGACGAGTATGTCTCTGTGGAGCATCTGTTCCTGTCCATGATCAGGCAGCCGGACAGGACCGTCAAGGAGATGTTCCGCCAGTACGGCATCAACCGGGAGACGTTTCTCCAGGCGCTGACTACGGTGAGGGGGAATCAGCGGGTGGTCAGCGACAACCCGGAGGCTACCTATGACACTCTGGAGAAATACGGTTATGACCTGGTGGAGAGGGCCAGGAGCCAGAAGCTGGACCCGGTCATCGGCAGGGACGGGGAGATCCGCAACGTAGTCCGCATCCTGTCCAGAAAGACCAAGAACAATCCGGTGCTCATCGGCGAGCCCGGCGTGGGCAAGACCGCCGTGGTGGAGGGGCTGGCCCAGAGGATCGTCCGGGGGGATGTGCCGGAGGGGCTGAAGGACAAGAAGCTCTTTGCCCTGGATATGGGAGCCCTGGTGGCGGGAGCCAAGTACCGGGGGGAATTTGAGGAGCGTCTGAAAGCCGTCCTGGAGGAAGTGAGGAAAAGCGACGGGCAGATTATTCTGTTTATCGACGAGCTGCACACCATCGTGGGGGCGGGGAAGACAGAAGGGTCCATGGATGCAGGCAACATGCTGAAGCCTATGCTTGCCAGAGGAGAGCTTCACTGCATCGGCGCCACCACGTTAGATGAATACAGGAAATATATAGAGAAAGATGCCGCCCTGGAGAGGCGCTTTCAGCCGGTGACGGTGGCGGAGCCTACGGTGGAGGACACTATCTCCATCCTCAGAGGACTGAAGGAGCGGTATGAGGTGTTCCACGGCGTGAAGATCACAGACTCGGCCCTGGTGTCGGCAGCCATGCTGTCAGACCGTTACATTTCAGACCGTTTCCTGCCTGACAAGGCCATCGACCTGGTAGACGAGGCTTGCGCCATGATCAAGACAGAGCTGGATTCCATGCCCACGGAGCTTGACGAACTGTCCAGAAGAATCATGCAGATGGAGATCGAGGAGGCGGCTCTTAAGAAGGAGACCGACCATCTGAGTCAGGACCGTCTGGAGACCCTTCAGAAGGAACTTGGGGAGCTCCACGACCAGTTTACGGCGAAGAAAGCTCAGTGGGAGAATGAGAAGACTTCTGTGGAGAAATTGTCTTCCCTGAGGGAGGAGATCGAGAACACCAACCGGGAGATCGCCCAGGCCCAGCAGGAATATGACTTGAACCGGGCGGCCCAGCTCCAGTACGGAAAACTTCCGGAGCTTAAAAAGCAGCTGGCAGAGGAGGAGGAGAGGATAAAGAATCAGGACCTCAGCCTGGTTCACGAGAGCGTCACAGACGACGAGATCGCCCGGATTATATCCAGATGGACCGGGATTCCCGTAGCCAAGCTGACAGAGAGCGAGAGGAGCAAGACCCTGCACCTGGATGACGTGCTGCACCGCAGGGTGGTAGGCCAGGACGAGGGGGTGGAGAAGGTGACGGAGGCCATCATCCGCTCCAAGGCAGGCATTAAAGATCCCACCAAGCCCATCGGCTCGTTTCTGTTTTTGGGTCCTACCGGGGTGGGAAAGACAGAATTGGCCAAGGCCCTGGCGGAGAGCCTGTTTGACGATGAGACCAACATGGTACGCATTGATATGAGCGAGTACATGGAGAAGCACTCGGTGGCCCGCCTCATCGGGGCGCCTCCAGGATATGTGGGGTACGACGAAGGCGGCCAGCTGACGGAGGCGGTGAGGAGAAAGCCCTACTGCGTTGTTCTGTTTGACGAGGTGGAGAAGGCTCACCCGGATGTGTTTAACGTGCTTCTCCAGGTTCTGGACGACGGGCGCATCACAGACTCGGCAGGAAAGACCGTGGACTTTAAGAACACCATCATCATCATGACCTCCAACATCGGTTCTCAGTATCTTCTTGACGGCATTGACAGCCAGGGGAACATTACGAAGGAGGCTCAGGAGATGACCATGGGCGAGCTGCGGGCGCATTTCCGCCCCGAGTTTTTGAACCGCCTGGACGAGACTATTCTCTTTAAGCCTCTTACCAGGGACAATATCGGCAGCATCGTCGGCCTGATGATCGAGGATACCAACAGGCGTCTTGCCGACAGGGAGCTTAAGGTGGATCTGACCGACAGAGCCAGGGAGTTTGTGGTAGAACACGGATACGACCCGGTTTACGGGGCAAGGCCTCTTAAGAGATATCTCCAGAAATATGTGGAGACTCTGGCGGCGAAGATCATTCTTCAGGATCAGGTCCGCGCCGGGGATACCATTGTCATCGACAGGCCGGAGGACGGCAGCCGTCTGGAAGCCAGAGTGGAGGCCGCGGGATAATCGGTTGGGGGCGGAATCGGCAGCCGGGCAGGGGATGAACGCCCTGACATGGGTATCTTCTTGCCCGGCTATGCCGGACAAAAGCTGAGGCGTTCGCCCGATGCGGAATCTGGCATGAATATTGGCTTACAAGCTTGAGACTCAAATTCATGCCGGATTCCCAGCCCCTTGAACTGTTGCGAAATGTGTTATAAAATATGTCACAGGGCATTTCTGTTCTTGACAGGGCAGGAAAAGTCTGCTATACTGTTTTTACAATTTCAGCAGGTGTCTCTCATCTGCAGGTTGTCTGGAATTTCTATATTCCTGTTGCAGCGGATCGCTGTGTATTCAAGCATTAGTTGTATGTACAAATCTATGTTGTCAGTCTGTCTTTATGTTCAGGAGGAAATGTCTATGGATTCAAAAAATTGTCAGAATTATCGAACTATTTATTCCCATGTAAAAATCGCTGATGGCGGAAAAAAGCGCTATGGCAGATAATCATTTGAGAAAGCTGAAACGCGGGGATCTGTTGGAACTGCTTATGGTTCAGGGAAAGGAGAACGAGGATCTCAAGCGGGAGCTGGAAGCTGCGCGCCGGGAGTCTGGCGCCGGAGAGTTTCAGGGTCAGAGGAGGGAAGCCGGGAGAGAAAGCGGCGATTCGGAGGAAGATGAAACTGTTTTTCTGACTCATGAAGACTGTTTTCACGCTGATAAGATCTGTCTGAAAGAAGAACTGGAGCGGGAGAGGTACAGAAAGCTCTGTAAATCTGCGGCGCGGAGAGCTGTCTATGTCCTGATCACGGTGGCTGCATCCGCTGTCCTGGCAGCCACACTGCTGCTTCCGATACTGCGGATTTACGGAAATTCCATGTCTCCCACCTTGGGGGACGGGCATATCGTGGTGTCTCTCAGGTGGGCGGATTTAAAGCAAGGTGATATTGCCGCCTTTTATTCTAATAACAAGATTCTGGTAAAGAGGGTGATCGCCGGGCCGGGGGACTGGGTGGATATTGATGAATCCGGCGCAGTGTATGTAAATGGAGAAAAGCTGGAGGAGCCCTATGTGGCGGATCAGTCCAGGGGGGAGTGCAGCATCGCCCTGCCTTGTCAGGTGCCGGATAATAGATTTTTTCTCATGGGGGATCACAGGAGCCTGTCGGTGGACTCCCGGAGCAGTGAGGTGGGCTGTGTGGAGGGGGAAAAGATTGTGGGAAAGCTGTTTTTCTGTGTGTGGCCGTTGGAGGAGATAGGCGTGGTGCGGTAAGGATTACCGGGTAAATGGGAAAGGAGAAGATGAGAGAGTATGAAGGATAGATTTGCTTTTTATACGGCGAAGCTCAGGCGGCAGAGGCGCTGGAGAAGAATCGTGGGCGTGGCGGCGCTGATGGTGGCATTATGCACGGTGTACATGATGATGCTTCCGGCCATCACCATGGGGGCCAGAACATTCTGCGGAAAGGAAGAGCATACCCACAGTGAGGAATGTTGGTTTTGGCAGGAAGGCGGGGCAGCCACGCCTTCCGGCGCCGGCGCGGGAGCCGGGGGATCAGGAGCCGGAAGACCAGGAGTTGGGAACTCGGGAGCCGGGGGATCAGGAGTTGGGAGCTCAGGAGCCGGAGAATCAGGAGCCGAAGGAGCAGGAGACAGGGACGGGGCAGGGACTTCGTCGGACGGCAGCAGGAACAAGCGCACGGCGGGAGAGAGACGCGGTTTCCGGAGCACAGGAAGAAGCACTCCGGGGAACGGTGACAGGGAGAAAAATCATGGGATGGTTCAGATATGCGGCGAGGAGGAGCACGTCCACTCCCTGATCTGCTATTCTGACCCGGAAGCGGATTTAGAGACAGAAGAGATCTGGAGACAGACAATCCCACCGCTGACAGGCGATCCTGGGGCGGATATGGTCCGTGTGGCAGAGAGTCAGATGAATTACCGGGAGAGCGCCAGGAATTATCAGGTGACCGGGACGGAACAGATTAAAGGGTGCAGCCGGTACGGGCAGTGGTACGGAGATGTTTACGGAGACTGGGGGACCATGTTTGTGTCTTTCTGCATGAATTATGCGGGAGTGGAGGAGGCGCCTGCTGCAAAGGACTATGCGGATCTGGTACAGGCCGTGAAGACAGGAAGCCTGAGGCGGTACAGAGAAAAAGACTATGTGCCCGTTCCGGGGGATCTGGTGTTTTTGGAGAGCGGCAGAGACGAACCGGGGAGAGTGGGGATCATCCGGGAAGTAGTCATGGATGACCAGGGCAGCCCGGCGCGGCTCGTGACCATAGAAGGCGACGTGGATGACCAGGTGGACAGCCGAACTTATCAGGCGGGCTCGGAGGAGATTGCAGGGTACGGAGCAGTGTCGGAGCGCGGCGGGGAACAGGAAATAAAACTTGTCACATTGACAGCGGAGACGGAGAACGCGGTGATCACTGCCGTCTTTGAAGAGAGCTGCTTTCCGGAAGAGGTGAGTCTTCACGTGACGGCCCTCGAAGAGGACGACCCGGAGCTATCCAAAGTCAGGGAGAAGCTGATGCAGGAGGAGGAAAATCAGGGGCGGACCGTGACGGCGCTGCTGCCCTTTGACATCACGTTTCTTGATTCCAGGGGTTTTGAGACCGAGCCGTCGGGAGATATACGGATAGCGGTAGAGCTGAAGACGCCGGTGAATGATAAAGGGGAACCGGCGGACACGGCAGGCGCCGCTGCCGGCGGGACGGGGGATGATACACGTGCCGCCGCTGGGGCGGGGGATGGAGACAGGACGGCTGCTGGGAGCGCCGCTGCCGCCGGGGCGCGGAAGGAGGAGGGCGGAGGCGGAGAAGCGCCGGGGGAGCATGTATGGGAATTGTTCCACATATCTTCGGAAGGCGAGGTGGAGAACCACAGCGGCAGAGACACGACGGCCATAGATGAGGACAGGGAGAACCGGCTTTACGGCGTCATTTTCCAAAGCGATTCCTTTTCCACATATGTTCTTGCGGCCAGGGGCAGACAGGCGGCAGAAGGGCCGTTGACAGTGAGAACCCTGAGGGAGCTGCAGAGTGCTTTTGAGGATTACCCGGCGGCTGTCATCGTGCTTGAGGAAGATATTTTTGTAGACGACCACACAGAGGGAATCATAACAGGAAAGCCCCTGATCCGCATAGAAGGCAGTGATAAAACTTATATTCTGTATCTGAACACACACAGGATTCTGGTGGATAAGGACAGGGTGTCTTTCATGGACATATCAGACGGCGCGTCCCTGACCATTCGGGACATGTATCAGGAGGACAGCGGGGATTCCGACGCAGACGGGGAGCCGGGAGGACTTTGGGGGACTGATATTGTGGAAGAACTGCCGCCGCTGCTCTATGAGGGCGGGGAGGCCATAGACATCGAGAAAAGCCAGGTGGGCATGATATGGGAGGAGACACAGGGGGCGGACCGGGCATATGGGACGGAGACCGCGGACAGAACGGAGACCGCAGACAGGAGAGCCGGGGCGGATCGGGCATATGAAAAAGAAGGCGCATGGACATTTTACGCCGCAGAGATAACTTCTGCCAATGAGAGCACAGGCGAGACCAGGGAGAAGCTGGTCCGGTACACAGCCCAAAAGCCCGGCATGATCACCGTGAGAGGTGATGACGCCTACAGCGCGTTTTATATACAGAACGGCACGTTGACGCTGGAGAGCGGGGCCGTCGCCTACTGCAGCAACCGGGCCGTCAACATTCCGGTGGGGGCAAAGAACAGTGTTTTGAATCTGAGGGGAGGATACCTGTACGGCAATACCGCCGCTCCGGGGGATTACGGCGGCGGGGCGGTGATTGTGAGGAGCTATTCAGGGAAGATCAACCTGACAGGCACCTGTGTGTTAAATAACCGGGCGGATATAGGGGGCGCCTTCTCCCTCTTGTATGACACCAGCCTTAACATGAGCGGAGGCTGCATCGCCGGCAATCAGGCAGAGGGAGACGGCGGAGCCATCTATAAAAATTACGGCAACGACGACGGCAGCGGCTCCGGGTTGTTTTTTGACGGCGGATATGTGACCAACAACCGGTCAGGGGGAAAAGGGGGAGCCGTCTACTGCGGATACAGCGGGGAGGATAATGTAAACAAGATAACCCTGAGGGAGGGCTGTCATTTTACCAACAATCTGGCGTGGAACAGCGGAGGGGCCATATATACTTATTTATACAGCAGGCTGGTCATGGAGGGAGGGTTTGTCGCCAGGAATCTGGCGGTGGAGCAAGAAGGCGGGGGAATTGCCGTCCAGACAGGGGAGGCGGTGTTTACGAAGGGGTGGGTCACAGGCAACCGGACAGATACCCATCAGCACTGGGGAGGCGGCGGAATCTTTATTTCCGACCACAGCCAGGCATATATGGAAAATGTTCTCGTGACAGAGAACACGGCAGGAGCCTTTGGAGGCGGTGTTGCCGGCTGCCCCACCAGCCGCGTCTACATTTCCGTGACAGACGGCATGGCCATGTACGACAACTACGGGGGCGCCCCAGGCAGGATGACAGAAGAAAACGGGGAAGACGAAGACAGAAAGAGGCTGAGGCAGCATCTGTCGCGAGATGGCTCCACCAAGAGACAGGACTATATTTATGCTTTTGGCAATGAGAAATTTCTTCAGAGCGGATATGATGATTTCTTCTGCGCGCTCACCTGCAAGGTGGACTGCCAGATGCTGGGAGGCGGACTGGCAGGGTGGAGAGGGAGCGTGGACGGGCTGGTTGTAGAAAATCCCACAGAGCCTCTGGAATGCGCCGCGCTCATGGGCCTGACCGCCCATCCTGCCGCGGAGGCCAGAAAAAAAGCCCAGAGCAGGGCGAAACTGTTTGTCAGCGGAAACAGCTCCTGGACTCATGCCGGAGGAATTCTCTGCAACGGATACCTGATCGCGGGAACTGTGGAGGAGCTGAATGTGCCGGATCGGATAGCCCTGGAAGGGAAGAAGGCGCTGGTGGATGCCGGGGGTGAAGGGGTTCTGCTGACAGAGGGGCAGTTCCAATTTGAGATATTTAACGAGAAGCTGGTGAGCCTGGGGACATTTGGAAACAGAGCCGACGGCTCCATCGATTTTGATCTGATGTTAGGCGCGTCGAAGGAGGGAACCCTGGTCTACTACGTAAAAGAAGCCGGAGGGTCCGTGGGGGAGATTCTGCCTGACACCACGGTATATAAAATTAAGATGGAGGTTACGGAGACAGGTCCTATACCTATGACATCTCCTGAAGATCCAGGCAAAATCTTAGACAAATATGTCTGCGCCATCACCGATGTGACACTCTTAAAGCGTCTGGACGGGAGGATGGAGGCGCCGGAAGAAGACGGCGGGTGGGAAACCGTGGAGGGGATGGTGTGGAAGAAAAATGAGGCAGAGCAGGGATATGACATATTGTATTTGAACGGCCGGGACAATATCAGCTTTACCAACCGAAGGATAGAGAAGGCAAGGGTGGCGGTCAGAAAAAAATGGGATACAGACGGGGACCCGCAGATTCTGCTGCCGGATAAGGTCAAGGTGGGACTGCTGAGGAACGGGGAAAAGTATGGCAGCGAGCAGGAACTGGGCGAGGCCAACGACTGGAGCTGCAGCTGGGAGGAGCTTCCTGTAAAAGATGAGGAGAACGGCAGGGCATTTTCCTATTCTGTATATGAACAGCCGGTCCAGGGCTTTTACAGCGAGGTGACGATGGAAAAGGACACGGGATCGGAGGACTGTTTTAGGTTTACCATCACCAACATACCCGATGATAAGGTGAAATACCGGGCAGAAATCTACAAGGTCAGTGAGGCAAACGAAGATGTAAAACTCGGCAAGGCCCATTTCTGTCTGCTGGATAATAAAAATCAGCCCCTGAAGTTTGAGGACACCGCGGAGGGCTATGTTTTCCCGGACGGGGCCGGGAGCGGTGAAAAATTTACCGACGACCTGGTGACAGATACGCTGGGGACGCTGATTCTGAAAGATCTGCCGAAAGGGGAGTATATTCTGCGGGAGACTATCGCCCCGCCTGGATATGCCAGGGCAGAAGATCAGGAGCTGACGCTGGGCGCGGGAAACCAGGCAGACGGCGCCACGGTGAGATTAACCATAAAAGATCCCCTGTACAGCCTTCCTGAGACCGGCGGGGAGGGGAACAGGCGGTATCTGTCAGGAGGTCTGGTTTTGGCGGCAGGAAGTCTTTGGTACGGTGTGGAGAAAAGAAAAATTTTGAAAAACAGGTATAAGAGGAAGGTATGATGAGAGAGAAGAAGATGAGAAGGATAGCAGGTTTTTTGCTGATGGCGGTGATGGTGTTCGTGCTGTCGGTCACCGCCTGGGCTGACGGAGAGGGAGTGGATGTCCCGAAAGATCAGGAGGAATTTACCATCACCCTGACCGGCGCGAGAGAAGGGCACAGGTACGAGACATACCAGATATTTAAAGGGGATCTTCTTGAGACGGTGAAAGACGGGGCGGCGGAGAAGAAGCTGTCCAATATTGAATGGGGAAGCGGCGTGGATCTGGGAAAAGCCGTGGACGGAAAAACATTAGCCCAGGCCCTGAGAGAGAATTTCGGGGAGCTGGCGGACAGAGAGGATGTGTCTGCCGCGGATGTGGCCCAGGTGCTGGCAGGGCAGACGGAAAAGACTGAAACAGCGGAGAAATTCGCGGATATAGCAGCAGACTATCTTGGAGTGAGGGCAGGAGAGAGCCGGCAGGAAGAGGATGGGGAGAAAAATATCATCTATACGATTCCCGCCCAAGGCAAGCTGGCACCGGGGTATTATCTTGTGAAAGAGACCACAGAGGCTTTGGAGGGGCATGATTCATACTCCAGATATATTATGCAGGTGGCGGGAGATATAAAGGCAAAAGTAAAGTCCGAAATTCCGTCTATCGAGAAAAAGATTGCCGACGGCCAGGATTTTGCGGACTCCAACAACGCGGGCGTGGGGAAGACAGTGTCTTACAGAGTTCTGGGAAAGGTGCCTGACTATACAGGGTATGACAGATACTTTTATGTGTTGGAAGACACCATGTCCGAGGGGCTGACCTTTAATGACGATATTAAGGTGGTCGTGGGCGGAGACGAGACAAACCCTCTTGTGCGGGGAGAAGATTATTATGTGTACACAGAGAAGACAGAACAGGGCGGGACACGGTTTCGCGTCGCTTTTGCGGATATCAAACATTATACCGTGGGGAAAGAGATTGCGGTGACCTATTCAGCCATTGTAAACAGCAAAGCTGCAATCGGAGACCAGGGGAATCCCAACAAGGTGGTTCTGATTTATTCCAACAATCCAGGCTCTGATGAAAAAGGAGAGAGACCGGGGGAACCGGGGATTCCTGACAGCAAGGTTCCCGTGGGGGAGACTCCGGAAGATATCACCATCACCTATGCGGCAGAAATCTGTATTACAAAGAGAGAGGAACTGCCAGACGGAAGCAATCCTGTGCTGCCTGGGGCGGAGTTTACATTGACAGGGACATCATGGCAGACGGTTTTGAGAGAGAGCGAGTATTACGAGGAGGCGGACAGCGGAGATTACTGGCTGCTGAAAGACGGCACATATACACAGGAGGCGCCGCAGGAGGAAATCAGAGACGAGGCGGGCAATGTGACGGTGGAGGGAAATGAATATCTATATGTAAGCACAGTCAGAAGATACATGAGAGAGACGGCGAGAACCCAGGAGAAGAAGGAGACGAAAGTGACCATGACCGCCGTTTCCGACGAGGAAGGGAAAATCGTCTTCGGGGGGCTGGGTGAGGGAAGCTATGTAATAGAAGAAACAAAGGTTCCGGGCGGATATAACAAGGCAGAGAACGTAACGGTTGTGATCCGGTGCCAGACCCCTTCCCTGGTCATTGACGAGAACCACACTGCAAAATGGAGTCTGGGCGAGGGAACCACGCCGGCGGTCACTCTCAACGGCATTTCCGAAGATTCAGGAAGTCCCGGGGGTTCCCCCGGCGGACAGTACACTGTGACGATTTTGAACAGGCCGGGGTCTGTCCTTCCGGAGACGGGAGGAATGGGAACTGCTGTCTTTTATATCCTTGGCTCTGTGCTGCTTCTTGGAGCAGGAGTGCTTCTTGCCGCCAGGCATAAAGCGCGGAGAGAACTGTGAAAGGTGAGAGAAAAGGGGACAGGAAGACGGACTGGTTTCTGGCGGTGGTCTTTCTTGTGGGCGCGGTTCTGTTCATGTATCCCACAGTCAGCAACCAGTGGAATCTTTTTCACCAGTCAGCGGCGATTGACGGGTATGAGGAGGCGGTTTCCCTGATGGGCGACTCGGAATATGGCGGAATCCTGGAGGCGGCAAGGGATTATAATGAAGCCTTGTCCGGGAGGGCAAACCGGTACTGCCTGTCCCCGGAGGAACAAAAAGAATATGAACAGATTCTGAACGTGTCCGGCAGCGGAGTCATGGGGTACATCGAGATTCCGAAGATCCAGGTGGCAATGCCCATCTATCATGGGATTTCAGGACAGGTTCTCCAGACGGCAGCGGGGCATCTGCCCGGCAGCTCCGTGCCTGTGGGAGGCCCGGCGACCCACTGTGTGGTAACCGGACACCGGGGCCTGCCGTCGGCCAGGCTTTTCACCGATTTAGATCAGATGGAGGAGGGAGACCGTTTTTTTATCCGGATTCTCAATGAGACTCTCACCTATGAGGTGGACAGAATTTTGACCGTGGAACCGGAGAATATGAAAGGGCTGGAGTTTGAGACGGGAAGAGATTATTGTACCCTGGTCACATGTACCCCCTATGGGGTCAATTCCCACCGGATGCTGGTCCGGGGACACCGGGTGAGCGGCGGGGAGGAGGCGGCAGATGTCCGCGTGACGGCGGATGCAGTGCAAATCGATCCGTTTTTGGCAGCCCCGATGATGGCGCTTCCGGTGCTTCTGGTTTTGTTCATATGGCAGTTTAGAGGCAGGTCAGGAGGGCATGTCTCCAGGAGAAGGGAGGAACCGATATGTGGCGGGGAAAAAGACAGAGCAGACTGACGGCAGCGCTGCTGACGGCGCTGATGCTGGGAGGGGCGTTCGCGCAGCAGGCAGAGGGGGCGCAGGAAGCGGATAGCGCAGAGAAAGAAATTTCCCTCACAGTGGAGTTTTGCGACGGAGAGCAGGCGGTGGAGGGCGGCAGCTTCTGTCTGTACAAGGTGGCCGAGACGACGGGGGAGGCGGGGATTGTCTGGACAGAGGACTTCGGCGGGTATCCTGTCAGCGGGGAAGGATTGGACAGCGCCGGCTGGAAAGCTCTGGCCGAGACTCTGGCAGCCTATTGCGCCAGAGATAACCTGGAGCCGTCAGATACAGGGGTGACCGGCGCGGACGGAACCGTGAGATTTCCGACGGGAGAGGAGACGCTGACGCCGGGGCTTTATCTGGTGGCCGGGGAGACGGCGCAGGCAGGAGGAATAAGATATACTCCGGAGCCGTTTTTGGCAGGCCTCCCACAGTACGGAACAGGCCATGGAGCAGGGGAAGAACTGACTTATGACGTGACGGTCTCTGTGAAATATGACAGGGAAGAAACAGATGACAGCTCTGACACCATAAATCTGCGTGTCCTGAAGGTGTGGGAAGACCAGGGCCATGAAAGCTGCCGCCCTTCTCAGATTGCCGTGCAGCTGCTGCGGGACGGGGAGGTATGGGACACAGCGGTGCTGAACGAGGAGAAAAGCTGGCGCCATGTGTGGGAGGCGCTGGAGAGGGGACACAGATGGCAGATCACGGAGGAACAGGTGCCGGCAGGTTACACCGTGAAGTCAGGACAGGAAGGGACTTCCTTTGTTCTGACCAACACGTACTCCGCGCCGGACAGACCCGGCGCTCCCCATAAGCCTTCCGGAGGCGGAGGGGGACGCGCTCCGTCAGTGACCTTGACGGATGAGAATGTTCCGCTGGAGGGAATCGGGCTGCCGGATAAGCTTCTGGAGATTTCCGGGGACCCGGTGCCGCTGGAACAGCTGCCCCGGACAGGGACGCTGTGGTGGCCCGTGCCGTGGCTGTCCTGCGGCGGCATGGTATTTTTCGCCCTGGGCCGGGGCAGATATCAGAGGGAAAAATTCTGCAAAGACAGGAAGAGATGATCTGTCAGGAACCGGGAGACTGAGCGGGAGGCGAAGATCTGCGGCTTCCAGATCAGAGGCTTTAAGGGCGGGAGTTCCGGTCAGAAACTCGGGGCAGTAAGTTATGTGTCCCCGCCGTTTCCGGAGACCTTCCACAGGATATCCCGGTTGATGGTCTTGTAGAACAGGTCCCTGACCTGATCCCTGTCCTTTGTCTGCCCGAGAATCCACATCAGCTTCGTGACGGTGGCCTCCAGGGTCATGTCGTAGGCCTCCAGGAGACCGAACTCATATTTGATATTTCTCCCCACCTCGTAGACGGACATGTTGCTGCCCTCGTTGGTCACCTGGGTAGTCATGACCACGGTTTTTCCGAGGGTGATCCATTTTTCTATGACCGAGTGATATCCGCCTGTGCCGTAGTCGGGGAGACCGCCCACGCCGAAGGACTCGATGATCACCGCGTCATAGTGCTGTGCCATGTAGTCCAGAACCGAGGCGTCCATGGACGGGATCAGTTTCAGAAGGCCTACCTTCGGGTTCAGGGAGCGGCAGAAAGACACGGGCTGATTTATCTGGTCCTTGTCGTCTAAGTAAAACAGAATCTGACTTTCCTGGACAGACGCGATATAGGGAAAATTGATGCTGGAAAAGGCATCGTAGCTTTTGGTGCGCTCCTTCTTTCCCCTGGTCCCGGCGATGACCTTGCCGTCGAAGACAATATTGACCCCGTGGGCGCGGTCAGAAGAGGCAAAGCGCAGACTGTCTAAAAGGTTGGACTTGGCATCGGTGATCTCCAAGTCGATGGGCTTCTGGGAGCCGGTGATGACGATGGGCTTAGGCGAGTTCTGTATAAGGTATGAGAGGGCAGCGGCGGTGTACGCCATGGTGTCGGTGCCGTGGCAGATGACAAAGCCGTCGTACTGATCATACCTGCTCTCGACGGCCCCGGCCATGGAGAGCCAGTGCTCAGGCTGGATATTGGTGCTGTCGATGTTGAAAAGCTGCAGCGCGTCGGCACGGCAGAATTCCCTGGCAGAAGGTACATAAGACAAAAGCTCCGTGGAGGAGATGAGAGGCTTAAGCCCTGAATCGCTGTGCTTGGAGGCTATGGTTCCGCCGGTAGCGATGAGAAGTATCTGTTTCATAGGTGTTTTTCATTCCTTTAGTTTGTTTTATTTTTTCTATAACGATGTTGGGGGCAAAAGGTTTTTTGCCCCCTGATGCCTGGGGATTACTCCGCATTTCATGCTCCCGCAATCCCAAAGCCACGTATTGACATGGAAGCATGTCATACACGATCTTTTGACCCTGGCATCATAACATTATCACAAATTTTCGAATATGGCTACCGTTATATTGTTTCCCATGGCAGGAATTTTAACGGTTCAGACGGCGGGGAATCTGTTTTTCTTTTCATAAAATATGAAATTATGATAAAAAAATATCAATGCTTGACGGATTTTGTCTGGTGTGGTAACATAAAATCAGTTGATAATTACCTGTGAGATGAGAGTAGCAAGGTATAATTTGTGGGGAGAAACCATAGATTTACCTTGCTCTTTTTTTCGCTTTTTACTAAATTCCAAAGGCATAAACTCTGAAAAGGGAAGTTTTCAGATCATTTAAGCGGGGAATGGATTTCATGCTGCAGGAGAAAGGAGAGATGAAAGGATGATAAATGGATTCCTGTCTGCAGCAGAGGAATGGACCACTCTGGCTATGGTCATACGCATGGTCTGCGCCCTGATCGTGGGCACGGCCATCGGCATTGACCGGGCCCTCAAGCGGCGGGGAGCCGGGGTTAAGACCCACACGCTGGTGTGCCTTGGCGCGGCGTTGGTGATGATGACCGGCCAGTACATAAAGATGAACTTTGAGGGCAACATGGACATCGCCCGCATGGGCGCCCAGGTGATCAGCGGTGTGGGTTTTCTGGGAGTGGGAACCATTATTGTTACCGGCAAGAATCAGATACGCGGCCTCACTACTGCGGCGGGGCTGTGGGCCTGCGCGTGTATCGGACTGGCGATAGGGATCGGTTTCGTGAGAGGAGCTCTTATCACGCTGATCCTGGTGATGATCACCCTGAAGGTTCTGACAAAGCTGGATGCCATGCTCCACATGTATGCCAAGGTGTTTGACTTATATGTGGAATTTCCAAACAATCAGAGTGTGTCTGAATTTATGGAAAGGCTCCATAAGATGGAAGTGAAAATCTATAATATAGAACTGAGCAAAAGCAAGATTAAAGGGGAAGGCCCCAATGCCATAATCTGCATCGAGGTAAACAGCCGCAGGAAAAGGCATAATGTCCTGGAGAGCATCAGGGGCATGGTGTGTGTAAAGTACGTAGAAGTATTGTGATGGAATATCAGGAACAGTCAATAAAAAGGAGAGACAATATGAGTGGATTACAGTATGATGTAGCGATTATTGGCGGCGGCGTGACGGGAGCCGCGGTGGCCAGGGAACTGTCCAGATACCAGCTGAAAATCTGTCTGGCAGAGCGGACTGAGGATGTGTGTTCGGGAACCTCCAAAGCCAACAGCGCCATCGTGCACGCAGGCTATGACGCCGCCACCGGCTCGATCAAGGCGAAGATGAATGTGGAGGGGAACCGTATAATGGGCCAGCTGTCCAGGGATCTGGATTTTTCATTCCGCAGAAACGGTTCTCTTGTCCTGTGCTTTTCCGAGGATGACCGCCCGGCTCTCCAGGCTCTCTACGAGAGAGGCGTGGCCAACGGAGTCCCGGATCTGAGGATTATTACAGGGGACGAGGCGCGGGCTATGGAGCCCAACATCACGGACCAGGTGGTGGCGGCTCTGTATGCGCCTACGGGAGGCATCGTGTGCCCCTTCGGCCTGACCATTGCTCTGGCGGAGAACGCGTGCGACAACGGGGTGGAGTTCAAGTTCCTGACAGAAGTGACGGATATAAAGAAAATCGATGGCGGATATGAACTGGCGGTAAAAGGCAAAGAGGCGATCACCACCCGGTTTGTGGTGAATGCGGCAGGTGTCTACGCGGATGTGTTTCACAATATGGTGTGCGACGACAAGATTGAGATTATACCCAGAAAGGGCGATTACTGCCTTCTGGACCAGGAGGCGGGAAAACATGTGGACAAGACCATCTTCCAACTGCCGGGCAAGTACGGCAAGGGAATTCTGGTAGCCCCCACCATTCACGGCAACCTTCTCATCGGGCCTACAGCCACGGATATCGATGATAAAGAGGGGACGTACACCACAGCTGCGGAGCTGGCGGACGCCGCGAGAAAATCCGCCATCAGCGTAAAGAATATTCCCTACCGCCAGGTGATCACCTCCTTCTCGGGACTCCGAGCCCATGAGACCAACGACGAGTTTATCATAGGCGAGAGCGCGGAGGGCTTCTTCGACGCGGCCGGAATCGAATCTCCGGGTCTGTCCAGCGCGCCGGCTATCGGCATCTACCTGGCGGAGATGATCGCGAAAAAGGCAGGGGCCGAGAAAAAAGCGGATTTTATCGCCACCAGAAAGGGAATTCCCCATGTGGCTGCCATGAGCAGAGAAGAGAGAGCCGCCATTATCAAAGAGCGTCCTGATTACGGCACGATTGTCTGCCGCTGTGAGAACGTCAGCGAGGGAGAGATCGTGGACAGCATCCGCCGCACCCTGGGAGCAAAGTCCTTAGACGGCATCAAGAGAAGAGTTCGCCAGGGGATGGGACGCTGTCAGGCAGGCTTCTGCACGCCCAGGACCATGGAGATCCTGAGCCGCGAGACAGGAATCCCCATGGAAGAAATCTGTAAAAATCAGCCCGGCTCTGAGATGATCACCGGAGAAGCATAGGAGGAGAAGGATATGACACATCATGATATCGTAATCATTGGCGGAGGCCCGGCAGGATTGGCTGCCGCAGCAGCAGCGAGAAAAGCCGGAATCCAGGACATCCTGATTCTGGAGCGTGACGGGGTACTGGGCGGCATCTTGAATCAGTGCATCCACAACGGTTTCGGCCTTCACACGTTCAAGGAAGAGCTGACGGGACCGGAGTACGCTGCCAGATATATCGCCATGGTAGAGGAGGAGAAGATTCCCTACAAGCTGAATACCATTGTGGCTGACATAAGCAAAGACAGGGAAGTTACATATATCAACAGAGAAGAGGGCCTGGTAACCATCAAGGCGGGAGCGGTGATCCTGGCCATGGGCTGCCGGGAGCGCCCCAGAGGAGCTCTGAACACCCCCGGTTACCGCCCGGCAGGCATTTACTCCGCGGGGACCGCCCAGCGCCTGATGAATATCGAGGGCTACTGCGTGGGCAGGGAAGTGGTGATTCTGGGGTCCGGCGACATCGGACTGATCATGGCAAGACGCATGACCCTGGAGGGCGCCAAGGTGAAGGTGGTGGCGGAGCTGATGCCCTACTCCGGAGGACTTAAGAGAAATATTGTCCAGTGTCTTGACGACTACGGCATTCCGCTGAAGCTGAGTCACACCATCATCAACATCGAGGGAAAGGAGCGCCTCACCGGCATCACTCTGGCAGAGGTGGACGCTGACCGCAATCCGATTCCGGGGACGGAAGAGCACTATGCCTGTGACACCCTTCTGTTGAGCGTGGGCCTGATTCCCGAGAACGAGCTGTCCAAGGGCGCCGGCGTGTCCATGAACCGGGTCACCTCCGGTCCCAATGTGGATGACCGCCTGGAGACAGAGACGGAGGGCATCTATGCCTGCGGAAACGTGCTCCACGTCCATGACCTGGTAGATTTTGTTTCCCAGGAGGCCGCCCTGGCGGGAACCAACGCGGCTGCTTATGTGAAGAGCGGTAAAGAGGCGAAGGCGGGCCGCAAGGTTCCTCTGCTGGCGGAGAACGGAGTTCGGTACACGGTTCCCCAGGTTCTGAACGTAGAGACAATGCAGGATTCGGTTACTGTCCGGTTCCGCGTGGCGGATGTCTACAAGGACCGCTATATTGCCGTTTACTATGACGATAAGCTGATTTCCAGAAAAAAGAAAAAAGTTCTTGCCCCCGGTGAGATGGAGCAGGTAGTCTTGAAGAAGAGCAGTTTTGCGGATTATCCGGAAATTGGCAGGATTAAGATTTGCACGGAGGTGGAATGATGGAAGTAAGGAATTTAATTTGTATTGGATGTCCTCTGGGCTGTCCCGTGACAGTGACCATGGATGGAGACGATATCAATGTAACCGGCAACACCTGTCCGCGAGGGGCGGATTATGCCAGAAAAGAAGTTTTGAGTCCAACCAGAATCGTGACCTCCAGCATCCGTGTCAATGACGGAGTCATCGCCAGGGTCTCTGTGAAGACAAAGAGCGATATTCCAAAATCAAAGATCTTTGAAGTGATGGAAGAGATCCGGAACAGCCGTGTGGATGCCCCTGTGTCCATGGGACAGGTTCTCATCTCCGACTGCGCCAAGACAGGCGTGGAGATCATCGCTACAAAGAGTGTAGAACGCGTATAATTGCGGTAAATCAGCCCGTATCCCCCCTTAGCTGCCACAGCGCAGAAACGGCTGAGTGACGCAATTGCCTATATATAGATTCGGCTCGGCGGCGGGATATTCCCCTAATAACATCCTGCCGCCATACAGGCCGGAGGAGCGACAAAACGGAGAGAACATTAAGTGGAAAAACAGAGAGAATCAGAAAAAGGCAATCAGGAAAATGACAGAATCCAACTGTTAAAAAAGATTGGTCTGTTTGTGCTGGATATGGATGGCACATTTTATCTAGGAGACCATGTGATAGACGGCGCGCTGGAATTTGTCCGCTATGTGGAGAAGACAGGGCGCCGGATTATGTTCTTTACCAATAATTCTTCCCGGTCGCCCCAGGTCTACATGGAGAGGCTGGCGGGTATGGGCTGTCCCATCAGGCGGGATCAGATCATGACCTCGGGAGATGTGACGATCACGTATCTGAGAGAGACATATCGGGAGAAAACAGTATATCTGGTAGGGACTCCGGACCTGGAGGAAAGCTTTGAGGAAGCCGGAATTCTGCTGTGGAAAAAAGGCGATCCCCGGCCGGATATTGTGGTCGTAGGTTTTGATACGACTCTTACATATGAAAAACTGGACAGGGCATGTGATTTCATCCGGAGGGGGTCGGTGTTTCTGGCTACCCATCTGGATATCAACTGTCCCACGGAAGACGGATTTATGCCGGACTGCGGCGCTTTCTGCGCGGCCATCACCTTGTCTACGGGGGTGGAGCCCAAGTATCTGGGCAAGCCCTTTAAAGAGACTGTGGATATGGTTCTGGTCCGGACAGGGGAAGAGCGGGAGCGGGTGGCCTTTGTGGGCGACCGGCTTTACACAGACGTGGCTACCGGCGTGAATCATGGGGCCAACGGGCTGCTGGTTCTGTCCGGGGAGACGAAAGAAGAAGATTTGAAAACCTCCCAGGTGAAGCCGGATGGAGTTTACCTGTCCCTGGGGGAGATGAAAGAACTGCTGGAGGAAGCCCTTGGGGCGTGAGATTATGAGCCCGCCGGCGCCGGCCGGGTTTGCGGGCAGCGGGCCGCGGCGGCGCCGTTCTGGACGAAGGCATTTTTATTCCGCCTCGAAGGCGTACTCCAGGAAGCGGATCATGGCGTCTTGATGATCTGTGTAGGACATAACCATCAGGCAGTGGGGATTTGTCTGGGAGACCGCCTCTTTTGTAAAGCGGGAACCCTCCAGGCTGACGGCGAAAGCCCCGGTCTCTCCCTGGGAGTCCGGGAGATAGCAGAGTTTGTCTTTAAGTCTCTCCATCAGATGGTCAGGCAGAAATTCTTCCAGATCCATGATGGGAAAGCTGGGGCTGTAGTACTCTGCCAGTTCCCTGGTGGTCACAAGGAAATCCAGCTCACGGGCAGAGACATAGGCCATGATTTTGCCCTGGCTGGCGGTGTGGTAATCTATGGAAGAACCGATGAGCACATACAAGCTGTCGTCAAAGACCACCTGCTGGCCGGTGGTAAGGCCAAGGTAAGCGGAAAAGTCCCGGGTGATATCCTTGGCGGGGAACAGATTCTCCTCGTCATTGGTGAAGAAGCCTTCCAGGACAGTCTCTCTCCGGGCCTGCATCCACATGTCGCCCATGTAGAAGCAGACCGCGCACAGGCAGATAAGCACAAAGGCGCAGCCTTTATAGTAGTCCAGGATAAAGCGCAGTTTCTGCCTGAAGGTGAGAGTTCTCAGGGTTTGTCTGTCATGAGCCAGGTTTGCTTTCAGGCGTTGTAAAAATTTCATAAAATATCTCCTTGGGGGTGTTGGATAAAAGGTGGTCTGTATATGAATAATCTGTTTAATCCGGAAAATAAGTTCTGGAGCTTTATGAATAAAATCACGGACGTGTTTTTTCTGGGTATTCTGTGGTTTTTATTCTCCATACCCGTTATTACCGCGGGGGCGGCAACCACGTCTCTGTACCAGTTTACTTTAAAGCAGGCAGACGACGAGGAGGGGTATGTGTGGAGGAGTTTTTCCAGAGCCTTCTGCAAAAATTTCAGACAGGCCACGATTTTGTGGATTATGGTGCTGGCGGCGGGGACTTTTCTGGCGGCGGATATGTGGGCCTGTCTGCAGATCGCGGTGTCCGGCGCCGTGCGGGTGGTCTGCTTCGGGGTGCTTCTGTGCCTGGGGCTGGTGTACACTCTGACCGCCCTGTATATATTTCCCATTCTGTCCAGATTTGATCTGCCGATAAAGACCATACTGACCCACAGCTTTGTCATGGCCATGGGCAATCTGTATGTGTCGGTGACGGTCCTGGTGATCTATGTCCTTTTTGGCGTGCTGTCATACTATATCACTGTTCTGTTTCCGGTATTTATGGCGCTGGCTGCCTTCTTCAGCTCGTATTTCTTCCGCCATGTGTTCGGCAGGTATCAGGAGGGCGGGCAGGAGGCAGAGGAGGGCGGGGCATAACACGCCGGCCCGGTGGTCTTTCCGATTACCAGGTTGCTCTGGTATTCCACTCTTGTGATGGCGTTTTCGTCGATGAGTTCGGACTCTCCCCGCAGTTTCTCCGAGAGGAGCCGTATGCTGCTCCTGCCCCTGTCTGTGATGGCGTGTTCAATGGTGGTCAGTTCCACGCCGGGAAAACGGGACGGGTAGATGTTGTCGAATGCGCAGAGGCTGATATCTCCGGGGATGTCCTTGCCTGCGTCGATGAGGGCGGCCCGGACGCCGTAGGCCACCATATCGTTGATAGCCACGATGGCGGTGATGTGGGGAGAACGGGCAAGGCACTTCATCGTCAGGGCGTAGCCCACTTCATGTTCCACCCCGGTTACATACAGTTCCTTGTGGGAGGAGACTTCCTCCGTGTAGACGGTGACTGTCCCGGAGGGACAGGACAGGGTGTATTCGTCGCTGAGGCCGTCGCACCGTTTCATTCGGGAAGAATGTTCGCTGTTGAGGGTAGTGGATATATAGGCCACATGTCTGTGTCCCAGCTCGATTAAGTGGGATGCCACCATCCGGCCGGCGGAGTAGTTGTTCACGTCCACGGTGTCGATCTTGAGATTGTAGGTTCTGTCTCCCACGGCTACCATGGGAATGTGCCGGCTGGCGTTCTCTGCCAGGTCGGGCTGCTGGGGGATCATGGAAAAGATGACTCCTGTGAACTGAGGCTCCATGGCCAGTTCCAGGGCTTCTCTCTCGGCGTCTTTGTCCCAGTAGGTGGTAAAAATCATGGTCAGATATCCCCTCAGCCGGGCTTCCTGCTCCATGCTCTGGATCAGGGTGGCATAATAGGGATTCATCAGCGAGGGGCAGATGATAAGGATCGTATCCTTGGGATTTTTATGCCGCTGCTGTTTTTTTGACACATATCCCAGACGGCGGCTGGCCTGGTAGACATTCTGGATAGTCTGTTCTGTAAAGCGGGACAGATTTCTTCCGTTGAGAATCATGGATACGGAGGCAGGGGAGACCCCTGCTGCCGCCGCGATGTCTTTGATCGTAGTTTTTTTCATAAGCAGGTCCTCCTGTAAAATTTCCGGTTTGATGTAGATAAAGTTTAACATTTTTCAACAAAAAAATCAAGAAAAAATGACGAAAAAAAATAGAGACTGTAAATAAAGCCATGTCAAAATAATATCAATAATAAAAAAATATAACTATTTTATTGACAAAAAGTACAAAAGTATGATAATCTTATAGCACGGGAGTTAATTCCGAAAAAGCGGACTTCTAAAAAAGGTTGTTGAATTTTTCTTAGTGCGCGCTTAAAATTACAAGAATTATTTAACAATTTTTAACAAGGTTTCAACAAAGCGTTACGAAACAACACATTACAACCAGAAAGAATTGGAGGAAGGTATTTTATGAAAAAGATATTGGCAGTTGTGTTGGCGGCAGCCATGGGAACCAGTTTGCTGGCCGGATGCAGCGGCGGAGGCTCTACGGGAACAGGAGGAGCGGCGGCGCAGCAGACCCAGGCGGCAGGCGGCTCGTCAGGCGGGGAAGCCCAGGGAGGCACAGAGGCGCCTGCTGCGGATGCCTCCATGTATGAGGTTACGGAGCCTATTACCATTCAGTGGTGGCACGCTCTGGAGGACCAGTATTCCCAGACTGTGGAGGAAGTGGTAAAAGGCTTTAACGAGTCCCAGGACCTGATCACTGTGGAGCCTGTCTACATCGGAAGCTATTCTCAGCTGAACGAGGCGCTGGTGGCAGCCCATGCAGCGGGAACCGGACTTCCTGCCATTACCGTGACCAATACTCCCTATGTGGCTGAATACGGCGCGGGCGGGCTGACAGAAGTGCTTGATCCCTACATTCAGGCATCAGGGTACGATGTGGAAGACTTCGGCGCAGGTATGCTCCAGGCCGGCCAGTATGACAACAAGCAGGTATGCCTTCCGTTCCTGATCTCCACCCAGGTTGTATACTACAACAAGGATATGGCCGATGAGCTGGGTGTTACCGTTCCGGAGAAGTGGGCGGATATGGACGAGTTCCTCGAGAAGGTTTCTATCGTGAACAACGGAACGACCGAGCGGTACGGAAGCATTGTTCCGGGCTGGGACCAGTGGTATTTTGAGACGGTTTTCCTCAATGACGGCGTGAAGCTGGTCAACGATGATATGACTTCCACAGACCTTGACAGCCAGGCAGCAGTGGATCTGGTGTACAAGTACAAAGAGTGGTGCGACAAGGGCTGGATCTACTGGGCTAACGGAACCGACGCCTCATCCATCATGAGACAGAACTTTATTGACGGAAAGGCATTCTCAGTATTCCATACAAGTTCTCTGTATAACACTTATGTTGACAGATGCGACTTTGAGGTGGGCATGGCATGGCTGCCAGGCGGCGAGACCACGAAGAATCAGGAGATCGGCGGAAGCATGCTGCTGATTCCTTCCAAGAACGACCAGGCAACCAAGAACGCGGGCTGGCAGTTCCTGATGTATCTGTGCGGAAAAGATGTCAACATGAAGTGGGCGAAGGAAACCGGATATATGCCTACCAGAAACTCCGTCCTTAAGACCGAGGAGGGCGTGAAGTTCCTGGAGGAGAAGCCGGCGTTCCAGTGTATCTTTGATAACTTGGATCTGATCAAACCGAGAATTTCACATCCCGGCTGGAACCAGATGGTTACGATTTGGATGAATTATCTGGCTGAGATAATGATTGAAGATGTGGATATCCCCAGCAAGATCGAGGACATGGTGGAAGAGATCAACGAAGTTCTTGAAGATGCGTAAATCTGATTGTTTTTAGAGAAGCGGCCTTCGGTACTGTACCGGAGGCCGTATTACAAAGCGCCGGAAGATGCGCCGGAGACGCATTTTCCGGTTTGAAAGGAGATGTTAAGGTGGAGAAAAATTCTTTTTTGAAACCCAGGACCATGTCGGCGGTGAAAGATTTTGTCTGTGTGCTCCCGGCTCTCATATTCCTTGCGGTCTTTACTTACTATCCCATCTGTAAGCTGATCCAGATCAGCTTTACCGACTGGAATCTGGTGAGCGATACGTGGAACTATGTAGGCTTTAAGAACTGGGTGTGGCTTTTCAACGGCTCCGGTACAAAGCATCTGCTGAACTCTCTTCGGGTGACGGTGCTGTATTCTATCGGTGAGCTGACCATCACTCTGGTGGGAGGTATGATTTTCGCGCTGATCTTCAACCGTCTGAACAAGACATTTTCCATCATGAGGGCCATCGTGTTTATGCCCAAGTATGTGGCCATGTCTTCCGCGGCTGTTATTTTTCTGTGGATTTTAAACACAGACACCGGTATCTTGAATTACTTTCTGAAGATCCTGGGCCTCCCTGCTGTTGACTGGCTGGGCAACCGGAACACGGCGCTGATCTCCGTGCTCATGCTTACCGGCTGGAGAGCTATCGGCTACGGAATGATGATCTACCTTTCGGCCATGATCGGAATTTCCAAGGATTATTATGAGGCAGCGTCCCTGGACGGAGCCACGGCGGCTCAGAGCTTTTTTAAGATCACTCTGCCTATGCTGTCCCCCACTACACTGTTTTTGTTTGTCACTACCTTCATTTCTTCTATGAAGGTATTCCAGTCCGTAGATATCCTGACATCAGGAGGCCCTTACCGTTCCACCGAGGTGTTTGTGTATACCATCTACAAGTATGCCATGGAGGACTTCCGCATGGACAGGGCGTCAGTGATTGCCATCGCGTTCTTTGTCATGCTTCTGGTGGTTACGGCATCTACCTTTAAGATTTCAAACAGCAGTGTACACTACGATTCATAGAGGAGGCGGATATGAGCAAAACCAACAGCCAGCTTGAGCGGCAGGTGGCCGCCAAAAGAAAGAAAAAGATTGTTCTCTGTGTGCAGTATACCCTGGCTATCATTGTCACATTGATTGTAGTATTTCCACTGTACTGGATGATCTCCTCTTCGGTGAAGTCACAGGAAGAGATATTGCTGCTCACCCCTACTTTATGGCCTCATGAGATTCATCTGGAGAACTACACCAACGTATTTAACCGGGTAAATTTTGGTAAATATTATTACAATACCATCGTTATGACGGCGGGAATTCTGGGTTCTCAGATTATCACCGGCGTGTTTGCGGCCTACGGCTTCTCCAAAGGAAAGTTTAAAGGCCAGAACGCGTGCTTTATATTTGTCCTGGGCGCCCTGATGATTCCGCTCCAGGTTACCTTTATCCCTATCTACATCATGTGCGCCAACTGGGGAATGACAGACTCTTTCCTGGGATTGATCCTCCCGGAGTGTGTGTCCCCCTACTATATATTCATGCTGAGGCAGACATTTATGGCCATCGACGACAGCTATATTGACGCTGCCAAAGTAGACGGCCTGGGGAGAATCGGCATCATCACCAAGATTCTCACGCCTATGTGTAAGTCCACGCTGTTTACCACCACGCTGGTAACGTTCACCAACGGCTGGAACAGCTACTTCTGGCCGAAAATCATCGCCAAGAATGAGCACAGAAGAGTGCTTACCGTAGGTCTGGCGCAGCTGAAGAACACCTTCGCCGGGCAGGCCACCATGAACAACCATGAGATCATGGCCGGCGCGGTTATGGCGATTCTGCCTGTAGTTATCATGTTCTTTGTTTTCCAGAAGTACATGCTTACCGGTTATTCAAAGGCCGCTATGAAATAACTCTTGAATTATACATTTCCTGGGAGTATAATTAATGCCGCGGACGGGCAGAACAGACGGCCGCGGACAGCGAAAACAGGTGGCGGCCTATGGGCCGGCATCGGAAGAAGAGAGAGGACTCTAAAAGATGAAAGTATTTGCCCACAGAGGCTACAGCGGAAGATATCCGGAAAATACCATGCTGGCCTTTCAGAAAGCAGCCGAGACAGGCTGTGACGGAATTGAACTCGATGTCCAGCTGACGAAAGATGATGTCGTCGTGGTGATCCATGATGAGGCCATCGACCGTACCACCGACGGCAAGGGTATGGTGAGAAACTACACCTATGAGGAGCTGAAAAAGTTCAACGCAGGGGTGTCATTCGGCAAAGTAACAGATTTCCAGTATATTCCTACCTTTGACGAGTACTGCGCATGGGTGGCGGGTACGGATCTGTGCACGAATATCGAGATCAAGACCGGGCACTATTACTATAAAGATATCGAGAAGAAAACTCTGGATATTATCCACAAGCATGGCCTTGAGAAGAAGGTTATGTTCTCCTCCTTTAACCACATGTCTCTGGTCAGGGTGAAGGAGCTGATGCCCGAGGCGGAATGCGGAGCCCTGCTGGGCGAGGCCGGAATCGGAAACGCAGGATATTACTGCCATGTCCAGGGGTTTGAGTGCTATCATCCGGGATACCAGTGCATCACCAAGGCCGTGGTGGACGAGTGCGACAGGTATGGAATCAAGATCAACGCCTGGACCGTCAACGGCATGCACCAGCTGGAGCAGCTGTATGAGTGGGGATGCAACGGCATTATCACCAATTATCCGGAGGTGTGTAAAGCCTGGGTCGAGTACAAAGAGAGGGATAAGCATTAAGTTATGAGAATAAAAGGTCATATCAGATGTGTAGCCGTGGGAATCTTCGCGGCTATATATTTAGCAGGGTGCAGCCAGAACGGGACGGCTCCCGGGCCCGTAGCGGCGCAGGAGAGCGGTGTTTCGGAAGCCGGCGCCGGGAACTCGGAAGCAGAGGCGGCGCAGGAGAGCGGCGTTCCGGAGGCGGGCAGGGCACAGGAGAGCGGCGCTCCGGAAGCAGGCGGGGCGCAGGAGAGCGGCGTTCCGGAGGCAGATGCCCAGGTGGACCGGTATCAGGAGATTACAGACCGAAGCGGCGATGACGGAAAGCTGGTGTTTTATTTTCTGGATCTGGAGGTGGGGCCGGACGCCAAGGACAAATCGGGGGATTCCACGGTGATTATTTCACCTGACGGGAAAGTGATGCTGTTGGATGCGGGCCATCCGGACTCGGGAGGCATCATAGTCCAGGCCCTGAAGGACCTGGGAGTTGAAAAAATCGACTATCTGGTGACTTCCCATCCCCATATCGACCACATCGGCGGCGTGCCCGAGGTAATATCCCTGTTTCCGGTGGGAATCGCGTATCACTCTTATGTGGAGTACACTACCCAGACATATCACAATTATGTCAATGCCCTGGAGGAAGGGGGCATGGAGGTGGTGTGTCTCAAGACAGGTGACGAATTTGATTTCGGCAGCCAGGTCAAGGTGAAGGTTCTGGGGCCGGGACAGGATATCGTGTATCCCGACGGCTTCCCGGACAACAGCACCCAGTTTTTGAACAATCATTCCCTGCTTTTGAAGTTTGTCTACGGGGAAAGCTCGGCGCTGTTTGGCGGGGATCTCTATGTGTCCCAGGAGAGGGACTATATAGACCAGTACGGTGATGAGCTGAAGGCGGATGTGGCGAAAGCCAATCACCACGGCAAGGACACCTCCAATCTGAGAAAGTGGATTAAGACGGTGAGTCCCCAGGTTGCGGTGGGCATGGGAGACGAGCTGGGGAGCATGGATGTGTATAACAACTATGTGAAGCAGGGGGCGGAGTATCACCACACGGTCAACGACGGGGTGGTGAAGGTTATCATGGACGACAAAGGCGGCTGTCAGGTCATCGACCAGAAGGACAGCTGGATGAACTGAGGGCCGGCTGTGAGGGGACAATGAAGTCCCGGCCGGCGTGACGGCAGCAGACAGAAAGGCAATGTCGCTTTTTGTCTGCTGCCATTTGATTTTCAGAGAGATTTGGTGTATGATAAGGGGAAGGATATGGAGGAAATAAACTTTGAGACTAGAAGATATTTTTGAGTCCTCTCCGGTGATCACGGCGGTGAAAGATGAAAGCGGTCTGGAGCATGCCATGGAGAAGGACTGCGCCATGGTATTTATTTTGTATGGAACCGTGTGCAGCATTCCGCGGATTGTGGAGAAGGTGAAGGAGCACGGAAAGCTGGCCATCGTCCATGTGGACTTAATCACAGGGCTTGCCTCCAAGGAGGTGGCGGTGGATTTTATCAAGGAGAACACAAAGGCCGACGGGATCATCAGCACGAAGCCGGGGCTGGTAAAGCGGGCTATGGAGCTGGGGCTCATCGGCGGCCAGAGGGCGTTTCTTATCGACTCCATCGCCCTTGAGAACGTGAGAAAACAGCTGGCGTCTTTTAAGCCGGACTTTATGGAGATCATGCCGGGGATGATGCCCAAGATTCTCAAGCAGATACGGGAGAACTCATCGGTCCTTCTGGTGGCGGGAGGGCTTTTGTCGGACAAGCAGGACATTATGGCGGCGTTTCAGGCGGGAGTGGATGCGGTGTCTACAACAAAGGAAGACTTGTGGGAAGTCTAGGAGGCAGAGAATGAAGATATTGACATACGAGGTGGAGGGAAGAAAAAAACTTGGCATCTGGAACCGGGATGAGACCTGGATCTATCCGGTGGAGAGCTTTGGCATGGAGTACCGGCAGATGCAGGAGGTCATCGAGGGGATCAGCGAGTCGGAGATTCAGCTTTTAAACCATATGGCGTTTAAGGACCCTTTTGAGATCCGGGGAGCGGTTCCCACAGAGGGGGCGAGGATTCTGGCGCCTGTGGAGAAACCGAAACAGGATGTGATCTGCCTGGGGATAAACTACATGGCCCACGGGGAGGAGTCGGCGCGGTATAAGAACGAGGCTTTCGGCGGCGAGAGACCTTATGCCATCTATTTTTCAAAACGTGTCAACCGCTGTGTCGGATATGGGGAGGGCATCCCGGCTCATGAGGATATGGTGGACAGCCTGGACTATGAGGCGGAGCTGGCGGTAATCATCGGCAGGGACGCTTACGGCGTGTCCGGGGAGCAGGCGAGGGATTACATATTCGGATACTCGGTGGTCAACGATGTCAGCGCCAGGAATGTGCAGACCCGCCATCAGCAGTGGTATTTCGGAAAGAGCCTGGACGGCTTCTTCCCCATGGGCCCCTGCATTGTCACTGCGGAGGAGATTCCCTACCCTCCCCGCCTGTCCGTCCGCTCCTACGTCAACGGGGAGCTGCGGCAGAACAGCAACACGGAGCTGCTTATCTTTGACATTGACCATGTGATCAGCGAGCTGTCCCGGGGAATGACCCTGAAGGCGGGAACCATCATCGCCATGGGAACCCCGGCGGGGGTGGGCATGGGCTTTGACCCGCCAAGATTCTTAAAGCGGGGAGACGTGGTCTGCTGCGCCATAGATAAGATCGGGAAGATCAATAATCCTATTGTGTGACAAAGGAGAATGACAGCTATGGATCGACAGACTTACATACGGGGAATGAAGCAGGGGATTCCAGTGGGGCTGGGCTACCTTGTGGTGTCCTTTACCATAGGGATCGCCGCCAGGAAGGCCAGTCTGACGGCAGCCCAGGCCACAGTGATGTCGCTGACCAACCTGACATCGGCAGGGCAGTTCGCGTCCTTTGCCCTGATCGCTTCGGGGGCTCCCTGCCTGGAGATGGTTCTCTCCCAGGCAGTGATCAATCTGAGGTACTGTCTCATGTCCTGCGCCCTGTCCCAGAAGCTGGACGGCCGCCTGGCATTTTACCACCGGCTTTTTCTGGCCTTCGGGGTTACAGACGAGATATTCGGGCTCTCCATCGCCCAGAGGGGAAAGCTGAATCCCTGGTACACCTACGGGGTCATGAGCGTGGCGGTTCCGGGGTGGACATTGGGGACTCTGGCGGGAGTGCTGTCCACCGGGGTGCTCCCCCAAACTTTTTTAAATGCTATGAACATGGCTCTGTACGGCATGTTTATCGCCGTTTTCATGCCGGCGGCGCGGGAGGACAGAAAACTTCTGCCGGTCATCTTTATATCCATGGCTTTCAGCACCCTGTTTCAGGCGCTGCCGTGGTTTGATTTTATCTCGTCAGGCATGAAGATCATCATTCTGACACTGGTTATCTCTCTGGCGGCGGCGGTGATTATGCCACTGCCGGAGGAAGGAGAAAAAGGCGTGGAGCAGAGGGAAATATGAAAAATTATATGTATATTCTGGTGATGGCGGTGACCACATACCTGATCCGGGTGATTCCGCTGACGCTTCTGCGGAAGGAGATCAGGAACAGGACTTTCCGTTCCTTTCTCACCTATGTGCCTTATGTGACCCTCTCGGTGATGACCTTTCCGGCGATTCTTGAGTCCACGGAGAAACCGTGGATTTCCTTTGTGGGGTTCGGGGCGGCCATGGTTATGGGGTACTGCAGGGTCAGCCTGTTTGTGGTTTCCATGGGGTGCTGCCTGCTGGTGTTTTTGCTGCAGATGGTGTAAAGAGCAGGAGACTGGTACTTGCCAAGATCCTGGGTATTTGGTAGAATATGAGACAGTTCACAAGGCGGGGACCGATCCCGCCGGAACCGCTGGGTATATAAAAAATGGAATGGACAGGAAAGGAATCTACGATTATGAGCAATCCAATTGTGACAATCACCATGGAGAACGGTGATGTGATGAAGGCGGAGCTGTATCCCGAGATCGCTCCCAACACGGTAAACAATTTTATCAGCCTGGTAAGGAAGGGGTTTTATGACGGTTTGATCTTCCACAGGGTCATAAGCGGCTTCATGATTCAGGGGGGCTGCCCGGAGGGGATAGGAACCGGAGGACCGGGATATTCCATCAAGGGCGAATTTTCCCAGAACGGTTTTCCCAATAACTTAAAGCACGACGCGGGAGTTCTCTCCATGGCCAGGTCCATGTCCCCGGATTCGGCAGGTTCCCAGTTTTTTATCATGCACAAGAGCGCGCCCCATCTTGACGGCGCTTATGCCGCTTTCGGCAAGGTGACGGAGGGGATGGAGGTGGTGGACAAGATCGCCGATGTGAGAACGGATTACAGCGACCGCCCCATGAAGGAGCAGAAGATACAGTCAATGACCGTGGACACTCTGGGAGAAGAGTATCCGGAGCCTGAGACGGCGGGGTGATACAGGACTGTATGACGAGAGAGTACGGCGTCACTGTGGAAGGACAGTTTCATGCGGTAGTGGTATCTGATGACAAGGAGGCTCTCCTGGCTGCGCAAGCGGCCGGGAAGGCCTCTGTTGAGTTGGGGGCCTCCTTTCTCGCCAGATACGCGGTGGAGTCTCTGGACGACTTGAGCCGGGAGTATCTGGAGCAGGTGGTGAGGCGTGAACTGGGGCTTCCGTGGGTGATCGCGAGGACAAGACGGCTGGTGATCCGGGAGTTCCAACAGGGAGACGAGGCGTGGATACCCTGTGAACCGGAGGACAGGGAGGATGACGAAGTGTTCAGGGACCCGGAGCTTTTGAGGGAATATATCCGGTGCCAGTATGGATTTTTCGGATACGGCATATGGGCGGTGACGGACCGGGAGACGGGAAGAATCATAGGAAAAGCGGGAGTGGCCAATCTGGAGTGGGAGTTTCGGAGAGGGGAAGAGCCGGAAGATGCCCTGGAGCTGGGCTATCACATCTTTGCGCCTTACCGCCGAATGGGTTACGCCCAGGAGGCGTGCCGGGGGATACTTGCCTGGCACCGGGGACAGCGGCTGTACGCAAAAACAGACGCCTCCAACCAGGCGTCTGTAAATCTGCTGAAAAAATTGGGCTTTGGCCTCACAGATCAAAGATGTACCGAATCAGGGCAACGGCGTTGTCTGTATGTGGGGAATTGCTGAAAATGCTCAGGTGGGCGGCTTCATCGCTCAGATGCATGGCGGCGGCCATGGGGGTGCCGCTGATGTCGACGGCGGCGGCCACGGGCTGTCCGGCGCCGTCAGGCGCGTAGAAGAGGCATCCGTCCACCGCGGAGAGCACATCGGCGGGGAGCAGTTCCTTTAAGTCGGCAAGACCGTCGAGGGAGGCGTACTGGTTGATGTTCTCCTCGTCCCCCATGAGGATATCCAGTTCCTGGCTGGCTACCAGGGCGGAGATCTTTGCCATGGAGGCGTAACTCAGCTCTGTGGCGCTGTCCCCGTAGGAGATGTACATGGATTCCACATACACAGGCTCCTTCTGGCCGAATCCCATATATTCATAGAAATCCTTCTCCAGGGGAGAGACATCCAGCTCCTGGGCGGAGCGGTTGTTGACAATGATACAGTAGAGTCCCGGATGGATGGAGGCATTGCGCACCGAGGTGACGACGACGCTGACGAGCAGAATGACAAGAAACACGCCGCCTATGTGGAACTTGTAATATTCCCAGATATACCAGAGCTTGTCCTGAAAAGACATCTCTTTCATCTTCTGGCGCTCGACGCGGACTTCTTCTTTTAACTGATCTTTTAACGACATGGAAAATTCCTCATTTCTGATTTTGTAAATCCTGCTGTTCTGTAAGTTTCTTAAAGTATATCACAAAATCGGAGAAAACTTCATAAATTTTCTATGAAATTCCCGGAGCAAATTGATTTTTAATCATAAATTCGCTATAATATAAAGATAGTCAAGCTGTCAGGCCAGGTTGATTTATTAATGAGAAAAGAGGGATATGCCCATGTTAGCAGGTTTGTTTAATTATGATAACCCGGTGTGGCGGTTTATCGGAAAGTTTTGGGATGTGCTGATTATCAATATTCTGTGGTTTATCTGCAGTATTCCCATATTTACCATAGGAGCCTCCACCACGGCTATGTATTATGTGACTCTGAAGCTGGCCAGAGATGAGGACGGGTATACATTTCGTTCTTTTTTTAAATCTTTTAAAGAGAACTTTAAACAGTCCACCGTGATCTGGCTGATCTTTCTGCTGACGGGCATCATCCTGGCCTTTGACGTGTATTATTTCGTCAGGCTGGCGGAGGCGTCCACCATGAGGACGGTGATGATTTCCATATTTTTAGCTATGGTTTTCGTGTGGTTCGCCATGTTTACCTACGTATTTCCCCTCCAGGCCCGGTTTTACAACCCGGTGAAAAGGACGATCTTCAACGCGTTTTTCATGGCTATCCGCCATGTGTTCCACACCATAGGGATGCTGGCTGTGGATGTGGCAATTATATATCTGTCTTTTACCTACATCCCTCAGCTGACCATCTTCGGCGTGGCCCTGATCGCGTTTTTCAACTCTTATATGCTGACCAATGTTTTTAGCAGGTACATGCCCAAGGAGGAAAAACCGGCGGATATGGAGCTGAGGCCGCTGTTCGCGGATGAGGAGGAAGCGGAGAGAGAGGAGAAAAAGGAGAGCGCAGAGAGCGCGCAGCAGGCGGGGGGAGAAAAGAACACAGAAGACTGAGAGAAAAAATGGCCCGTCAGACGGTTGGCGCCTGGCGGGCAGGGAGACGGCTGCGCAAGCAGCGCGGACGATTGGGGCGGCGGTAAATCGCCGCCCTTTTTACAACCGGAGCATTAAAGGCATCATGCCACAAACTGGTACATCATCACATAGTGGCAGAAGCTGCCGCCCATGACGAAGAGGTGGAAAATCTCATGGGAGCCGAAGGAGCGGTGTTTTGAGTTGAACAGAGGCAGCTTTAAAGCATAGATGACGCCTCCGACGGTGTAGATGACGCCTCCGGCCAGCAGCCATCCAAAAGCAGCGGGGGGAAGGGCATGGATGATCTTTCTGAAGGCCAGGACACACACCCAGCCCATGGCGATGTACAGGGCGGAGGAAAACCACTTGGGGCATGTGATCCAGAAGGCCTTGATAAGAATTCCCAGAGCGGCGATGGACCACACCAGACCGAGGAGCTGCCAGCCGGTCCTGTCACCGAGAACCACCATGCAGACCGGGGTGTAGGTGCCGGCGATGAGAATGAAGATCATCATGTGGTCAACCTTGCGCAGAACCTTGTTCACCGCGGGGGAGATGTCCAGGGTGTGGTAGACGGTGCTGGCGGCGTAGAGAAGAATCATGCTGGCGATAAACACGGCCAGCGCGGCGGCGGTCATGGCTCCGGTGTCGCGGTAGGCTTTAAAAATCAGCGGAGTGGCCGCGAAAATGGCAAGAATCATGGCGATGAAATGAGTGATGGCGCTGCCGGGATCTTTAATGTGAAATTTTGTCATATGGTAACCTCCTTTGGGGGAAAGTGTCAAAAACCCTCATACATAGTTTTAAAAACTATATTAAGTGTTGTTATATACTATAACATATCAGGCAAAAAAACGCAACACTATTTTACGGCCATGGGATATTACGGACAGGGAGAATGAAGATGGTTGAGATATTATATGAAGATAAGGATATAATTGTAGTGAAAAAGCCGGCAGGCATGGAGGCTCAGTCGTCTTCCTCTTTCGCGCCGGATATGGTCAGCGAGATTAAGAAACATATCCACAATTCATACCCAATGAAGGGAGAGCCTTATGTGGGAGTTATCCACAGGCTGGACAAGCCCGTGGGCGGCATCATGGTGTACGCCAAGAACAAAAAGGCTGCCGCCTCCTTAAGCAGACAGGTTCAGGACGGGTCTGTGAGAAAAATATATCTGGCTGTCGTTTGTGGAAGAACTGTGGATAATGTGGAAAACTTTGTGGATTATTTGTTGAAAGACAGTAAAAAAAACATGTCGAAGATTGTGGAAAAGGGGACAACGGGGGCGAAACGCGCCGAATTAAGGTACAGGGTTGTGGATAAAACAGAGGCGCCGCAGCCCCTTGCCCTGGTGGAGGTGGAGCTATTCACAGGGCGGCATCATCAGATCCGTGTTCAGTTTGCCGGGCATGGCCTGCCCCTGTGGGGAGACCGGCGGTACAACCCTGCCTTTGCGGCGGGGGAGAAGGGACAGCAGGGAGAATCGGTGGCGCTGTATGCCAGCCGCCTGTCATTTGTCCACCCGTCCACAGGCAGGCATGTGGTTTTTCAGGCAGAGCCCCAGGGGGAGATCTTCCGCAGGTTTGCCGAAGCTATGGGACAAATGAGAGACGTGGGAAGACAGACCGCCGTCATGGCAGAAAATGGATTGAATCAAAATACATAAGATGGGCCGTGAGGGACATACTGATATCGTACAAATGAAGTACAAATCAAAAACAGGCGAGTCCATGGTTCAGCCGTGTAAAGAACTGAAGATGGAACAGCAAAGGGGGAGCCGGCGGGCTTCCCCGCTTTATAAGGAGATTATGCTATGTGGGGTATTGTGATTGCTTTAATTTCAGGCGCGCTCATGAGTATTCAGGGAGTTTTTAACACAGAGGTGACAAGGCAGACCAGCATCTGGGTCTCCTCGGGCTGGGTACAGCTCACCGCGTTTCTTGCCTGCCTGGTGATGTGGGCATTTACTGGGCGGGAGCAGATCGGAGGGCTGTGGCAGGTGCAGCCCTGGTACATGCTCACGGGAGGCATTCTGGGGGCGCTGATTACCTACACGGTGATCAAGAGCGTGAGCAGCTTAGGGCCTGCCAGATCGGCGCTTCTCATCGTGGTGGCGCAGATTATCGTGGCCTATGGAATCGAAGTCCTGGGACTTTTCGGAGTGGAGAAGGCAGGGCTGGAGTGGAAGAAACTCATCGGCGCGGCGGTGGCTATTGCCGGGATTGTTATTTTTCGATATTGACATAAAATGTGCTTGTATTTGGGCGGCGATTTAGTTAGAATAGAAGCAGGCTGAATATGGTATTCTCCAGACAGAGAATAAGGAGGATTACCATGAAAAAACAGAAGATCAAGTACCTGCTGGCAGTCATATGTATGTTGGCTGCAGGCATATGTTACAGTATGTCCACGGGTGTGCTGACAGCGCCCGCCCTGTCAGGAGGCAGGGGATACTCTCACGGGTATGCGGACGCCGGCGGGGAAGAAAACCAGGTGGATTTGGACGGTCAGTTTCTGACAATCGATCTGCAGGACCGGCAGGCGGTTGAGGGAACAGGCGGACAGAGCGGACTGATATCAGCTGAGACGGAGGCTGGGAAGCCCACGGAGGAATCCGGCGGGACATCCCTTCAGGAGTCATTGCCCCGGCAGACGGAATCGGTCCGTTTCTATGTACATATCTGCGGCGAGGTGAACAGTCCGGGGGTCTATGAGGTGGAGCCGGGAAGCCGGATTTTCCAGGTCGTGGACATGGCCGGAGGACTGACTGAAGAAGCCGCGGGAGACTGTCTGAATATGGCTTTGGAGACGGTGGATGGCATGAAGATCACGGTGCCATCCCGGAAGGACGCGGCAGGCCGGGAGGACGGCGCCAGGGGAGACGGCCGGGGAGGGACATTTTATGAAAGGACATGGATTGAGACGCCCGGGACTGCAGGCCAGGAACCGGCAGCCGGGCAGGACGCGCCGCGGAAGATCAATTTAAACACGGCCGGCAGGGAAGAACTCATGACGCTCAGAGGAATCGGGGAGGCCAAAGCGGAGGCGATTATCCGCTACAGGGAGGAACAGGGCCCGTTTCGGACCATCGAGGAGATCATGAATATATCCGGGATCAAGGAGGCCGCTTTTGAGAAGATAAAAGACGACATTACGGTGTAGACTCCTTTTGGGCGCAGACACACGGCGTCCTGTGACCCATGACAGCGCCGGGCAGGCGCCGGGTCTGCGCCTGACGGCAGTAAAGAGCCGGACAGGGCGGGGAATCTGCGCGGGCGAGGGAGCATTGAGAGCAGGAAGGGGAGGGACATGGCGAAAGTTTTAGTTGTAGATGACGAAAAATTGATTGTAAAAGGGATTCGTTTCAGTCTGGAACAGGACGGAATGGATGTTGACTGTGCATATGACGGGGAAGAGGCCATCAGCAAGGCGAAAGAGACGGAATACGACGTGATTCTGCTGGATGTGATGCTCCCCAAGGCGGACGGATATGAGGTGTGCCAGGCTATCAGGGAATTTTCGGAGGTGCCTATTATCATGGTGACTGCCAAGGGCGGAGACATGGATAAGATTCTGGGGCTGGAGTACGGGGCAGATGATTATATCACCAAGCCCTTTAATATTCTGGAGGTGAAAGCGCGGATCAAGGCGATACTCCGGCGCAACTCCAAGAGGAGCCGGAGGGCGCAGGAGCCGGAAAACCGGGTGATCACGGCGGGCAGCCTAAAATTGGACAGAGACAGCCGGAGAGTGTTCGTGGGGGAGAAGGAGATCAATCTGACGGCCAAGGAATTTGACCTTCTGGAGCTTCTGGCCTGCAATCCCAACAAGGTGTACAGCAGGGAGTCCCTCCTCGGGTATGTATGGGGCAATAAAGCCATGGATTCCGGCGACGTGAGGACGGTAGATGTCCATGTGAGAAGGCTGAGAGAGAAGATCGAGCCAAGCCCCAGCGCCCCCCAGTTTGTCCATACCAAGTGGGGGGTGGGGTATTATTTCCGCTCCCAGGGTTGACGGAGGGCGGAGAAAAGAAGGGAGATATGGAGCGAGCCGGTTAAAGGACCGGCAGCGTTCCGGGAGGAAAACGGTGGAGAAGGTCCGTAGGGGAATATGGAATAAAAGAACGAACAGGAGAAATGGCAGATGACAGACAGCATCAGACAGGCGGTTATGGCGGATTTAGACAGGGTGGCCTGGGTGGAGTCCGTGTGTTTTCCCCCGGCAGAGGCCGCGGGGCGTCAGGCTCTGGAGGCGAGGCTTGGGCGCTTTCCGGACAGCTTTTTCGTGGCGGAAAAAGACGGGCAGATTGTGGGATTTATCAATGGGGCGGTGACTGACGAGAGAACCATCAGGGATGAGATGTTCGAGGATGTGTCCCTCCACAATCCTTCCGGCTGCTATCAGAGCATCTTCGGCTTGGATGTGGCGCCGGAGTGGCAGCACCGGGGCATCGCCGGAGAGCTGATGAATCACATGATCCAGGATGCCAGAAGGCGCGGGCGCAGAGGACTGATTCTGACCTGCAAGGAGAGGCTTATCGGTTTTTATGAGAGGTTTGGCTACAGGAATCTGGGGGTATCGTCGTCAGTCCACGGCGGGGCCGTGTGGTATGACATGATTCTGGAGTTCTCCCAATGAAGATTACGGTGGTAGCTGTGGGAAAGATCAAGGAGCGCTTCTTTGAGGATGCCCTGAAGGAGTATGAGAAGCGCCTGGGGCGGTACTGCAAATTGGAGATAATCCAGGTGGCGGACGAGAAGACCCCTGACGGCGCCGGTGAGGCTCTGGAGACCCGGATCAGGGAGAAGGAAGGGGAGAGAATCCTGGCGCGGGTCAGGGACGGCGCCTATGTCATCGCCCTGGCTATCCAGGGGCAGATGCTGGACTCGGAAGAGCTGGCAGAGAAGCTGGGGGGTCTTGGAGCAGGCGCCGCCGGCCAGGTCGTGTTTGTCATCGGAGGCTCTCTGGGGCTGTCCCGGAAGGTCCTGGACCGGGCGGATTATCAGCTGAGTTTTTCTAAGATGACATTTCCCCACCAGCTGATGCGGGTGATTCTGCTGGAGCAGATATACCGGGCATACAGGATTTTGAACCATCAGCCGTACCATAAGTGAAGCAGGAGATGGTCATTGAAGCAGCAGTCCTCCCTAAAAACAGACCGCTGCTCCAATGACTGTGAATTGTTCAGGGATGGGTTGTCACACACGTCCTAGCTTACATAATGAGACAGGTCTTCTGTCTTATGATAATGCCCGCGGCTGGAATCCGGCAGATACTGGCTCGAAAATGTTCCGGGAACCATGATCGTGAAATCCAGGCTGTCCAGACCGTTGTATCTTATTTTCACCACGTCTCCAGTCTCCGTATCCTGTGCGACATACACGTACATCGTTCCCTCAACCGGCTTCATCACGCCGCTGAATAAAGTTTTCCCATAATCAGATTCCGGGTAAATCCGGATATAGTCTGAGTCGTCGTCGCTGTACCAGCCCACTTCGGCATAGATGGCAGAGCCGTCTGTTGACAGTAAGGCATCCTTGTAAGTTCCGTATATCCAGCCTGTCTCGAAGGCTGTCTTCTTATCCTGTTTAAAGGTATCAACCGCGCCGTTGACGACAGCCGCGCCGTTTTCGTTAACGGGAGTTGCGCCCACAGTTGTATTTACCGCCAGATAACCGTTATCATAGAAATAATATCCCTCTGCAATTCCGTCCCCGTTCCCGTCAATAAAGGCCCACGTGCCGGCAATTCCCATGTTGGTGTCCGGATTCATAAATTTCCAGCCGGTTCCGTCATGCTGCCATGCCGATTCATCTACATAGACCCCATATCCGCTGTCATAGTTCCAGCCGGCGAAAGCGGTTGCGGCCATGGAAACGGACAGTGCCATGGAACAGACTATGCCTGTTAAATATGTTCTCTTCAATGCTGTTTCCTCCTTCAAAATTTGTATCTTATTTTAAATATAACATATAAGTTTGTTCATATCAATATTATTTCCGGGGGAACGTCACAATCTTTTGTTTTCATAATGCCCGCCTATTTCATAAGCTATGATCATTTAGTCTATTCACTATGGGCCTACATCACATATAGGGATTGCAATAGATTGTAAAAGGCCATATAATATTGGCTGATAGATTATAAATTATGATAGGGGAATAACAGAATGAAACTGGACTATTTTCGGGATAAACTTTTTGATCTGCTGAACGACAGCGAAGAGCTGGGGATTGCCGACCTGAATGCAGACGAACGGAACGGTCTGCTCACTGTTGAGACAGAGGATGGGAATGTATTTGAAATTGTGTGCCAGCAGGTGGGGGAGAAGAGGGGAATATGGAGATGAAGGACAGGATAAAATATGCAAAGCGGGCATTGGATGGCATTGCGCTGGGGGATTGTTTCGGGCAGACTTTTTTCGTGCCTGATGAGACGGCCTGTCAGAGGATAAAAGACAGGGAGATTTTGGAGGCGCCCTGGCATTTTACCGATGATACCGTGATGGCTATAGGAGTTTACCGTATTCTGGAACGATATGGGGAAATAAACCAGGATGAGTTAGCCAGGATTTTCGCTGAAAATTACAGACTGGACTGGCGCCGCGGATATGGAGGGACAGCCCACTCTATTTTGCGCAGCATCGGGGACGGGGAAGACTGGCGGGCGGCTGCTTCAGGCGCCTTTGACGGGATGGGTTCCATGGGCAACGGCGGCGCCATGCGTGCTGCGCCTGTGGGCGCTTACTTTGCAGATGATCTGGATAAGGTTTTATACCATGCCAGAGCCTCAGCGGAGGTCACACATGCCCATATCGAGGGAATCGCAGGAGCGATGGCTGTCGCCGCGGCGTCGGCGTTGCTTCTGAATAAAAAATTGGGAAACTATCCCGGGGAGGGAAATGTGTTTCTGCGCGATGTGGCGGATAAACTGCCGGAAAGCGATACCAAGTACAAAATATTGTCCGCTGTCTCTGTCCCAAAGGAAAGCAGTATAGAGTTTGCGGTTTCTGTTCTTGGAAACGGAATAAGGCTGACGGCCCAGGATACGGTCCCGTTCTGTCTCTGGTGCGCAGGGTATTTTTATGATTCGGTTGAGGAGGCCCTGTGGAAGGCAGTTTCGGCTTTGGGGGACAGGGACACTATATGCGCCATCGTGGGCGGGCTGGTATGCCTTTTTGCAGACCGGATTCCCCGGCAGTGGCTGGGGTACATGGAACGTCCGGAAGAGTCTGTGTTCTTTGGCGGGGATCACTAAGACAGGGATGTAAAATTCCTCCTTGCCTCCTCCCCGGTCTGTGTTATAATACTTTCAAAGCAAGGATTTCCGCGTCATGTTTTTAAATCCAGAAAAGCAACCTGGAGCAGGACAAGCCGCCTGAACCGGAGTAACCGTTGCAGTCTGCGCCTTCTCTCGGCGAATCAGGAACCGTATGATGAGATAAGGAGGAATTCATTTATGTGTGACGCCGGGGAACTTGAAGTCGAGCGCCGATGAGGTGATGTCCGCCATGAGCCTGCCCGAAGAAAAGCGGGCGGAGTACAGGGCGAAGCTGTAGAAAGAATTTGAGTAGAAAGAATTTGAGTAGAAAGAATTTGATTTGATCCACCTGGAGCATGGCTGCCAGGTGGATTTTTTTGACATGGCAGGCGGCGCACGGTCCGGATTTTCTTTACAGGTCATTTTCTCTCCTTGTCCTACATATAATTGGAAAAAAGAGGAGGGGACAACATGGACAGGAAAGACCAGATCATTGGCATATTCGCAAAAGAGATACGCGGCATTTTACAGAGGATGGAGGCTGACTTTGATGAGGTACAGGAGATCCGGCTTAGGGTGGGAGCGCCGCTGCTTCTGGTCCGCAAAAACAGGGAATATTATGTGGACCCGGCGGGGCGGCTGAGGACCGGACCGCAGGGGGTCTATGTGGTGACTAAGGAGGAGCTTCAGGAGACCATGGAGTATATCAGCAGTTATTCCCTCTATGCTTTTGAGGAGGAACTGCGCCAGGGGTTTATCACTATCCAGGGCGGGCACCGGGTTGGTGTGGCGGGAAAGACCGTGGTGGAGGATCAGACTGTCAAGGGCATGAAGTACATATCTTTCATCAACGTCAGGCTGTCACACCAGATTATCGGGTGCGCGGATTCGGTGATGCCCTATGTCTATGAGAACGGGCAGGTGATGCACACCCTGATCGTGTCGCCGCCCAGATGCGGAAAGACTACGCTCTTGAGAGACATGATCCGCCAGCTGTCCACGGGAAGCCAGAAGCATGGAGGCGTGACTGTGGGGGTGGTGGACGAGCGGTCGGAGCTCGGGGCATGTCACCAGGGAGTTCCCCAGAATGATCTGGGAATCAGGACGGACATTCTGGATTGCTGTCCCAAGGCCAAGGGAATGATGATGCTGGTCAGAACCATGGCCCCCCAGGTCATCGCGGTGGACGAGGTGGGGAGCCGCCAGGATATGGAGGCCATAGAGTATGTAATGAGCTGCGGCTGCAAGCTGGTGGCCACCGTTCACGGAAATTCGGTGGGGGATATAAAGCAGAAGCCGGTTCTGGGGGAAATGGTCAGGCGTCAGATGTTTGAGAGGTATATTGTGCTGGGAGGCCGGGAACAGGCAGGCCGTGTTGAGCGGATTTTTAATTCCAGAGGATGTCAGCTGTACAGTCCGGAGAGGATTGCCTATGGTGCTTAAACTGACAGGGAGCCTTCTTGTGACCTGTTCCTGCGGGGCTTTGGGACTGTGGAAGGCGGCCCAGTGGAAAGAGCATTTGAGAATGCTGGAACAGCTGAAGAAAATGATGCTTATGCTCAGGAGCGAGATCCTTTACGGCCACACTCCCCTTGGAGAGGCCCTGGGACATGTGGGGAGGAAGTCGGAGGGGCCCCTGGGAAAGCTGTTTGAGGGGGCGAAGGAGAGGGCCGGACAGCAGTTGGGGGAGCCGTTTTGTGTGATCTGGAAGGAAGAGGTGGAGAAGCGGAAAAAAGACATGCTTCTGTCAGAGAGGGAGATACAGGAACTGACCGGGTTCGGGGAACATCTGGGATATCTGGACCTGGAGATGCAGGAGCACACTATCGCCCTCTACCTGGAGCAGCTGGATATGAGCATTGAATTTTACCGGGAGCATGAGCGGGAACAGAGCCGGCTTTACACCAGCCTGGGGATCATGGGCGGGCTGTTTCTCTCGATTATCATGTGTTAAAGGAGGGCGGCAATGGGAGTCAATCTGATCTTCAGAATCGCGGCGGTGGGAATCCTGGTTTCCGTTATCTGTCAGATCCTGAAACACAGCGGAAGGGAGGAGCAGGCATTCCTCACCAGCCTGGCGGGGCTCGTGCTTGTGCTGTTCTGGATGGTGCCTTACATATATGAATTGTTTGAAACCATAAAAAGTCTGTTTGCGCTGTAGGGCGCGGGGCAGGAAGGGGGAGAGCCATGACAGTGGCTGCGGTTGCGGTTATAGGTCTTGTGTCAGTGATACTGGCGGTACAGCTGAAGGCGGTGAAGGGGGAGTACGGGGTCTATCTGGTTCTGTGCGCGGGCCTGGTCATATTTTTTTACGCTCTGTCCAAGCTGGAGGCGGTGGTGGAGGCTCTTAAGAGGGTTCAGTCTTATATTCAGATCGACCCGGTGTATCTGGGGGTGCTGATGAAAATGATCGGCATCACCTACATCACGGAATTTGCCTCGGGAATCTGCAAAGACGCGGGGTATGGCTCCCTGGGAGGTCAGATTGAGATCTTTGGGAAATTGTCCATGCTGGCCGTGAGCATGCCCATTCTCCTGGCGCTGATGGAGACGCTTAAGGTGTTTATGTCATGAGAGGGAAAGGGAAGCTGGCGTGGAGGTTATTTTGGACGGCTCTGTCCCTGGCCCTTCTGCTTTGGCAGCCGGAGCCGGCGTGGGCCGGCGGGAAGCCTGTGTTTCAGCCGGAAGGGAGAACCGGTACTGCCGGGAGGAAGGCGCGCCGGCCGGAGGGGAGAACCTGTGCCGCCAGGCCGCTGGGGCAATCGGAGGTCTGGGATCCTCTTGGAGGGGAGGGGGAGCCGGGAAGCCTGCTGGGGCTGGAGGATTTCGATTTCTCTGAAGTCAACCGCTTTCTTGTGGAAAATGAAACCGGAGGGAAGCTGACCATAGAGACGGTTATGGCCCACCTGGCGCGGGGGGATCTGGCAGGGCTGTGCGGGGAGGTGACGGGGGAACTGAAATCATCTCTGTTCGCAGAGATTGGCGCCGGGGGACATCTCATGGGACAAGTCCTGGCGCTGGGGTTTCTGGGAGCCGTGTTTACCAATTTCTCCACGGTTTTTCAAGGAGGAGAGATTTCAGAGACAGGTTTTTTTATCACCTATCTGCTGCTGTTCACATTTCTTGCTGCGTCTGTGATGGAGAGCATGGCGGTGGTGTCAGGGACGGTGGAGAAGATTTTGGAGTTTATGAAACTTCTGATGCCCTCCTATTTTCTTGCGGTGGCATTTGCCGGAGGAAGTGTTTCCGCGGTGGCCATGTATGAATTTACGCTGTGGATCATGGCCATGGGCCAGTGGTTTCTGGGAAGTGTCATTTTGCCGGTGATCAAGATCTATGTGCTTTTGAACATGGCGGGCAATCTGGTGAAAGAAGAATTTTTATCAAAACTCACAGAGCTTCTGGGACAGACCGTGGGCTGGGGCATGAAGCTTCTCCCCGGCCTGGTGCTCAGTTTTCACGTGATTCAGGGCATGGTACTTCCCTATGTGGACGCTTTAAAACAGGGCGCCGTGGAGAAGGCGGTGTCTATGATACCGGGAGTGGGCCAGGGGGCGGCGGCTGTGACCCAGCTTCTGGTCGGCTCCGGCGTTCTCATCAAGAACACCATGGGGATGGCAGCCATGGTGGTTCTCATGACCCTCATCGCCATGCCGGTTCTGAAAATGCTGATTCTCATGGTCATGTATCAGTGTGTGGCGGCGGTGATGGAGCCTGTGTGCGACAAGAGGCTGGTATCCTGTGTTGCCGCGGCTGCAAAAGGTCAGAAAATGATGGTCCAGGCGGTGGTTGCGGCGGCATTGATCCTGATAATCACCGTGGCGGTAGTGTGCGCGGGGACTAACGTGACCTATTATGGGTAAAAGGGGAGACCATGGGAGGACTTTTAAACTGGGTGGGAAATATCCTGTTCTTTTTTATATTTGTGACCGTGACGGAGAATCTTCTTCCGGGGAAGAAGTACAGCCGGTATGTGAGGCTGTCAGCCGGGATGGTGCTGATTCTTTTGGTGCTCAAGCCTGTAACACAGGGGGTTCATATAGAAGACCAGATTGGCCGCTGGTTTGAGGCCTTTGCCTTTCAGCAGGAAGCCCGGGATCTTTCCAGAGAGATTCTGGGGATTGAAAAGCAGCGCCTGGACAGAGTCATAGACAGCTATGAGCAGGCAGCGGAGGAGGAGATCAGCGCCATGGCGGAGGATATGGGGGTGATTCCCCTGGAGGCCCGGGTGGTCATAGAGAGAGATAATGAAAGCGGGAATTACGGGACAGTGACCAGTATCCGGCTGGAAGTCGGGTGGAAAGGCGAGGCAGACAGAGGAGAGTGGGAGAAGGGGGAAAGCGGAGAAGGAGAAAACGGAGAAGGGGAAAACGGCGGCGCAATACAGGCGGTAAATCCCGTGAATCCGGTTACGGTAAACCTGGCGGCAGAGGAGGAGCATGACGGAGGAGAACGGACCAGAGAAGAACGGAGCAGGGGAGAGCGGTCGGAGGAAGAACTGGCCGGCGGGGAGAAGGCCGGAGAGGAATGGAGCGGGGAAGAGGGGAGAGACGCCAAAGAGGAGCGGTTGGAACAGTTGAGACGAAAGGTGGAGCGTTATTATGGGTTGGAAGCCGGGCAGGTGGAAATTAAATTTAAAGGAAGGTAAAGACCGGTGGCTTATTATTCTGGCAGTGGGATTGATTTTTCTCATACTGGCATTTCCCACAAAGGACAGGAGCAGCCGGGGGATGCCGGGAGGGCAGACAGAGGCAGGGAAGCAGGGGGCGGCCTTCTTACAGACAGATGCCGCACAGGTACAGGGGGGGGAAGGCGGGGGGACAGCTGATGCGGCGGGAAAGGGGCAGATGGCAGCCGGAGGCGGATATGTTTCCGGAGAGAGCGGCGATGAGGCGGTGTACACCGTCAGCCAGGGGGCGGCCACCTACGAACAGCAGCTGGAAAGCCGTCTCAAAGAGCTTTTGAGCCATGTGGAGGGTGTGGGTGAGGTCGAGGTGATGATCGTCCTCAAGAGCTCCGAGGAGAAGGTGTGGAGAACGGACAGGAACTCGTCTCTGTCCAGCACCAAAGAGACGGACTCCAACGGAGGGACCAGGGATGTGAGGAGCCAGGAGATATCGGAGGACACCATACTCACAGGATCAGGCGGCGCAGAGGGCCCTCTTCTTGAGAAGGAGCTGAAGCCGGAGATCGGCGGAGTGGTTGTCAGCGCCGCGGGGGGAGGAAGTCCTGTTGTTCAGGCGGAAATTTCCGCGGCAGTAGAAGCATTATTTGACGTGCCGTCACATAAAATAAAAGTATTAAAGAGGGCAGAATAAAAAGGAGTGTCGTGCATGAGATTTAAAAAAGATTTTAAAAACGTCAATATGAAAAGCGTGAACATGAAAAACGTCAATATGAAGAAACTGTTTCGGAGAAACCAGATCATCGTCACCACGCTGGCGGTGATGATCGCAGCGGCGGGATATCTCAACTATACGGGCAAGCAGGACCTGGAGGCGGGAAATGTCATATCGGAGACCGGCATGATGGATATCTCCGACGAGGACATTCTCATGGAAAACCAGAAGATGCTTGATGCCCAGGGCGGTTATGAGGAGATTCAGAGTTTGGACCAGGATCTCTCCCAGATCGAGGAGGCAGAGTCCATGGCAGAAGGTTCCCGGCTGCCCCAGGACGTGCAGCAGATGGCCCAGGCGGAGACGCTGTCTGACCAGGCAGGGATGGAGGCGGGCGCCCAGGGCGGCGTGACAGGCGACATGACAGATGCCCAGGCCGGGTACGACAATCCGGGGGAGGCTATCCTCACCAGCGGCATGAGCGTGTCCGATTACATAGCCGGAGTCCAGCTGAACAGAGAACAGGTGCGGGCTAAAAACAAGGATACGCTCCTGGCCATCATCAACAACACCAACATCGAGGAGGCGGCCAAACAGGAGGCGATCCAGGATATGATCCGCCTGACTGAGATTTCCGAGAAAGAAAACGCGGCGGAGACTCTCCTCATGGCAAAAGGGTTTTCTGACCCGGTGGTGAGCATTTCTTCCGAGAAGGTAGACGTGGTGGTCAACGCTCCCAGCATCACCGACGCCCAGAGAGCCCAGATAGAGGATATTGTCAAGAGGAAGGCGGAAGTCCAGGCAGAGAACATCATCATTACGCTCCTCAATCTGTCAGACTGACCTGCCCGCGTCCGGCGGCGGAGGGATTGCCCGGAGAAAAAGCCCGGCGGGAGGTTCAAAGTAAAAATTCCTTTGCAAACAGGAGTATTTTTGCTATAATAAGGCTATTATAGGAACACAGGAGGTAATTAATTGTGACAGAGGTGGAAAGCAGAAATACTCACAAGGTATATGAGAAGGATAAAATCGGAGAAGTACAGATAGCGGACGAAGTGGTGGCCATCATCGCCGGGCTGGCGGCCACGGAGGTGGAAGGAGTGGACTCCATGGCGGGCAACATCACCAACGAGCTGGTGGGGAAGCTTGGCATGAAGAACCTTTCCAAGGGCGTGAAGGTGGACGTGACAGAGGAGCATGTGTCCGTGGACCTCTCCCTGAACATCAAGTACGGCTACAACATTCCCGGGGTTTCCGAGAAAGTTCAGGATAAGGTGAAGAGCGCCATCGAGAACATGACAGGGCTTAACGTCCTGGACGTGAACATCAGGATTGCCGGCGTCAATATGACAGAGAACCATTAGATGAAAGGGCGCGGCCGCCGTTTGGCGTCTGCGCTTTGTGACAGACGGAGGATTTGAAGATGACCAGAAGAGAATTGCGTGAGCATTGTTTTAAGATGTTATTCTGCGCAGACTTTTATCCGGCGGAGGAGACGAAACAGCAGCTGGACCGATACTTTGAGGCACCTGAGGAGGACGAGGCCACGCCAGAGGGGGAGATTCAGATCCTTCATCAGGTTGATATGGAAGAGAAAGACCAGGCCTATCTGACCGGCAAGGCAGGGGGGGCGCTGGAGAAGCTGGCAGAACTTGACGCCCGGATCAACCAGGTGGCAGAGGGGTGGAAGACCAGAAGGATGGGGAAGGTGGAGCTTACCATACTCAGGCTCGCCCTGTACGAGATTCTTTATGATGCGGAGATCCCTCAGAAGGTGGCCATCAACGAGGCGGTGGAGCTGGCCAAAAAGTTCGGCGGGGATGACTCGCCTTCGTTTATCAACGGAGTTTTGGCGAAGCTGGTGAGAGACGACGCCGGGCCCCAGGAGGATAAGGCTTCAGATGGCGCCTCTGTGTAAGGCGGCGGCAGGCCGGGGAAGAACATGGGAAAAGCATATTCGGTAACAGAGGTCAACTCATATATCAAGAACATGTTTGTTCAGGACTACCTTCTGAGCCGCATCAGCGTGCGGGGGGAGGTGTCCAACTGCAAGTATCACACATCCGGGCATATCTATTTTACATTGAAGGACAAGTCAGGGACCTTATCCGCGGTAATGTTTGCCGGTCAGAGAAAAGGTCTTAATTTTCAATTGCGGGAAGGGCAGCAGGTTATCGTCACAGGGACTGTGGACGTATACGAAAGGGACGGCAGATACCAGCTGTATGCCCGTGAGATCAGGCAAGAAGGAACCGGGGATCTGTTTGAGCGGTTTTTAAAGCTGCGGAACGAGCTGGAGGACATGGGGATGTTCGCTGCGGAGTACAAGCAGCCGATTCCCAAGTATGCCATGACCATAGGCATCGTCACGGCTTCCACGGGGGCGGCCATCCGGGACATCATGAACATCTCCGCCAGGAGGAATCCCTATGTGCAGCTGGTTCTCTACCCGGCTCTTGTCCAGGGGGAACAGGCGAAGCACAGCATCGCGAAAGGCATCAGGACTCTGGACATGATGGGGCTTGACGTGCTCATCGTGGGACGGGGCGGAGGCTCCATAGAAGATTTGTGGGCGTTTAATGAAGAGACGGTGGCGAGGGCTATTTTCGAGTGCGGCACCCCGGTGATCTCGGCGGTGGGACATGAGACCGACGTGACCATCGCGGACTATGTGGCGGACATGCGGGCGCCTACGCCGTCTGCGGCCGCGGAGCTGGCAGTGTTTGACTACCGGCAGTTTGAAAACCGGCTGCAGCTGTGCCGGGATGCCCTGACGAGAGGTGTCTCCAGGTGCGTGGAACGGAAAAGATATCAGACGGAGCAGTGCCGGCTGAGGCTTGAGATGAATCATCCCCGCCGTCAGCTCAACGAGAAGAGACAGCATCTGGCGGACATGCTGGACCAGATGGAGAGGCTGATGTCGGAGAGGCTGACAGACAGGAAGCACAGGCTGGCCCTGCTCACGGGAAGGCTTCAGGGGCTGTCGCCTCTGGAACGACTCAGCCGGGGGTTCGGCTTTCTGTCGGGGGAAGACGGAAAACGGATAGAGTCCGTGAGTCAGACAGACGTGGGACAGACTCTGTCGGTGCGTCTGGCAGACGGCATATTGAAGACGAAAATCACAGAGGTTGCGCCTCTGACTATTGAATATAAATAATCTGTTTGTGCCGTGAGACGGGCATGGAGTGGAGAAAAAGAATGGAAGACAACAAGACGACGAGAACCATAGAAGAGACCATGGAAGAGCTTGAAGCTGTCATTGAGAAGATGGAGGACAGGGACAGCACGCTTGAGGAGTCCTTTGCCTGTTTTGAGGCAGGCATGAAGCTGGTGAGAGAATGCAGCCAGAGAATCGACAAGGTGGAAAAGCAGATCATGGTACTCAGCGAGGAAGGCATGGAGGAATATGAATCCTAAAGAGAGGTTGGAGCAGTACGCCGGCGAGGTGGAATCGGTGATCAGAGCCTGGCTGCCGCCGGAGGACGGATATCAGAGGACAGTGGCCATGGCCATGAACTACAGCGTGAAAGCCGGGGGGAAGAGACTTCGTCCTCTGTTTATGCGTGAGGTGTACCGGCTGTTTGCGGGAGCGCCGGGCCAGGGGGAGGAGAATCGGGAGAAAGGGAAATCGGGGCAGAGCGCCGGGCCGGAAGCGGCGGTGGAGCCTTTTATGGCAGCGATCGAGATGATCCACACATTTTCCCTGATTCACGACGACCTTCCCTGTATGGACAACGACAGTCTGAGGCGGGGGCAGCCCACCACCTGGGTGAAGTATGGATATGATATGGCGGTGCTGGCCGGGGACGGCCTGGCAATCTGCGCCTTCGAGACTGCGGCCAGGGCGCTGGAGGTCTCGGACAGGCCCGAGGCTGTGGCGCGGTGCATGGGGCTTCTGGCCAGAAAGTCAGGGGTGGAAGGCATGATCGGCGGACAGACCGTGGATGTGGAGCTGTCGGGAAAGCCTATCGACCCTGAGAGGCTGGACTTTATCTACCGTCTGAAGACCGGGGCCCTTCTGGAGGTGTCCATGATGATCGGCGCCGTCTTGGGAGGCGCGGACGAACAACAGGTGGAGGCTGTGGAAAAGATGGCCTCCTGCGTGGGACAGGCTTTCCAGATTCAGGACGATATCCTGGATGTGACCGGCACGACGGAGACGCTGGGCAAGCCTGTAGGCAGCGACGAGAAGAATGAGAAGACCACCTATGTGTCATTGTACGGAATAGAACATGCCAGGAGAGCGGTGAGGGAACTGTCGCTTCAGGGGAAGAAAATTTTAGACAGCCTTCCCGGAGACCACGAATTCCTGGAGTATCTCATAGATATGCTGATAACCAGAAAAAAGTAAGGGCGATGACGATGCTGGAAAAGATAAATGGTCCTCAGGACATTAAACACCTGAACCGGGAGGAGCTGGAGGCTCTGGCTTCGGAGATAAGGCAGTTTCTGATTGAAAAGATAAGCGCCGCCGGGGGACATCTGGCATCTAACCTGGGCGTGGTGGAGCTGACTATGGCCATATTCCTGACCTTTGACCTTCCAAAGGACAAGATTATCTGGGATGTAGGCCATCAGGCATACACTCACAAGATACTGAGCGGGCGGAAGGACAGCTTTGACGAGCTTCGCCAGTACGGCGGGTTGAGCGGTTTTCCCAAAACCAAGGAGAGTCCCTGCGACTCCTTTGACACAGGACACAGCTCTACCTCTATCTCTGCAGGGCTGGGCATGGCCCAGGCGAGAGACATCAAGGGCGAGGAGTATTCGGTGGTTTCCATCATCGGGGACGGCGCCCTCACCGGCGGCATGGCCTATGAGGCGCTGAACAACGCCACCCGCATGGAAAAGAATTTTATCATCGTGTTAAATGACAACAACATGTCCATCTCCGAGAATGTAGGCGGCATGTCCAGATATTTAAGCAGTATCCGCACAGGCTCCGGCTACAATGATTTAAAGAAAAATGTGACCAGCATCCTGGAGAAGATTCCCGTAGCAGGGCCCAAGCTCATCGACAAGATCAGCCGGACCAAGCAGGGAATCAAGCAGCTGCTGATTCCGGGAATGCTGTTTGAAAATATGGGGATCACCTACTTAGGCCCTGTGGACGGCCACAATCTGAAGCAGCTGAGGCGGGTACTCCAGGAGGCCCGGAAACTGGACCACGCGGTTCTCGTCCATGTGCTGACCAAAAAGGGAAAAGGATACCCTCCTGCGGAGGAGAACCCTTCTATTTTCCATGGCGTGGACCCGTTTTTTATAGACACGGGAAAACCGAAAAATCCCAAAAAACAGCCCGGCTACACGGATATATTTTCAAGGAAGCTGTGCCAGCTGGCTGAGGAGAGGAAGGACATCGTGGCAGTGACCGCGGCCATGCCTGACGGGACAGGGCTTGCCCGGTTTGCCAGACTGTATCCGGACCGGTTTTTCGACGTGGGAATCGCGGAACAGCACGCCGTCACAAGCGCGGCGGGAATGGCAGCCGCAGGCTTAAAGCCGGTGGTGGCTGTGTACTCGTCATTTTTACAGAGAGCCTACGACCAGATTCTCCATGACGTGTGCATTCAGAATCTGCCTGTGGTGTTTGCAGTGGACCGGGCGGGGCTGGTGGGAAGCGACGGAGAGACCCACCAGGGAATCTTTGACTTGTCATACCTGACTTCCATCCCCAACATGAGCGTTATGGCGCCCAAGAACCTGTGGGAGCTGCGGCGGGAGCTGGAATTTGCCGTCAATTTCGACGGCCCCATCGCTGTCCGCTACCCCAGAGGGGAGGCGTACCGGGGGTTAAAGGAGTTCAACGAGCCGGTGGTCTACGGAAAAGGCGAGATGCTCTACGAGGAGGACCAGATCGCCCTCCTGGCCGTGGGCAGCATGGTGAGCACGGCCGAGCATATCCGCGAGAAGATGAAGGCCGAGGGCTACCGGGTGACACTGGCCAACGGAAGGTTCATAAAGCCCATAGACTATGAGCTGGCCGCCCGCCTTGCCAGCCGCCACCAGTATCTGGTGACGTTGGAGGAGAATGTGCTCCGGGGAGGATACGGCCTGGAGGTCACGGCCTATGTCCATGAGCACTACCCCCAGGTAAAAACCCTCAACATAGCCCTCCCCGATGCCTACGTAGAGCACGGCAACGTGTCTGTACTTCGGGAAGAGCTGGGAATCGACAGCGATTCCATTATAGCAAAGATCAAGCAATACTTTTTTGCAGACCGATAGAACCCCGCCGGGAGAGGAGCAATATGAAAGAACGTTTGGATGTGCTTCTGGTCAACAGGGGCCTTGCCCAGTCCAGAGAGAAGGCCAAGGCAGTGATCATGGCCGGTATCGTGTATGTGGACGGCCAGAAAGAAGATAAAGCAGGAACTTCATTTGAGGACACGGTCTCCATCGAGGTGCGGGGCGCCGCATTAAAGTATGTGAGCCGGGGCGGCCTGAAACTGGAGAAGGCCATGACCCATTTCGGGATATCCCTGGAAGGAAGGGTCTGTATGGATGTGGGCGCCTCCACCGGCGGCTTTACAGACTGCATGCTGCAGAACGGGGCGTCCAAGGTCTACGCCGTGGACGTGGGACACGGCCAGCTGGACTGGAAACTGAGAAATGACCCTCGGGTGGTATGTATGGAGAAGACCAATATCCGGTATGTGACGGAGGCGGACGTAGCTGACCCTATAGGGTTCTCGTCTGTGGATGTGTCCTTTATCTCCCTGTCCAAGGTCCTGGGACCAGTAAAAGCGCTGCTGGCCGACGACGCCCAGGTGGTGTGCCTGATCAAGCCCCAGTTCGAGGCGGGGCGGGAAAAGGTGGGAAAAAAGGGCGTGGTCAGGGAGAAGAGCACTCACCTGGAGGTTATACAGGCGGTCATGGACTACGCGGCCTCCATAGGCTTTGGAATTCTGCACTTGGAGTTTTCTCCTATCAAGGGCCCGGAGGGGAATATCGAGTATCTCCTTCATCTGCAGAACTGCCCCGGAGAGGCCGGGGAAAGCCTGGAACCGGTGAATCCCGAGGCCGTGGTGGACGAGGCGCACAAAACCCTTTAGGAGCGTTGGATTATGAAATATTTCTATCTGATAAAGAATCCGGAGAAGGATGGAGCCGGCCGGGTGGGGGAAGAAATCCGCCGTTACATAGAGGACAGAGGCGGAGTCTGCCGGATACAGGAACCGGGAGAGGAAGTGTCCCGCGGGTCAAGGAAGAATTTTCAGTATACCGATGCCTGCCGGGTTCCGGAAGATACAGAGTGTGTCATCACCCTGGGCGGAGACGGCACGCTGATCCAGGCGGCCAGGGATCTGGCGGGAAGGCGGATTCCTATGGCAGGGGTGAACCTTGGCCATCTTGGCTATCTGACCCAGGTTGGAGACCGGGAGGAAGTGGAGCCGCTTCTGGATGCTTTGCTTGCCGGCCGGTATCAGCTGGAGCCGAGGATGATGCTTCAGGGGAGCATCGTCCATGGAGGGCAGGAGATAAAACAGGACGTGGCCCTGAACGAGATCGTAATCACCAGGCGGGAGACCCTGCGTGTGCTGAAGCTTCGGATCTATGTGAACGGGGAGTACTTAAGCGAGTACAAGGCAGACGGGATGATCGTGGCCACCCCCACCGGCTCTACTGCCTACAATCTGTCGGCGGGGGGCCCCATCGTGGCTCCGGGAGCCCGCATGACCATACTGACTCCCATATGCCCCCACGCGCTCAACGGCAGAAGCATCGTGCTGCCTGCCGACGACCGGATTGAGATTGAGGCGCTGGGAAACGACGATTTGGGGCAGGTGGCTGTCTTCGACGGGGATATTGCCTTTGACATGATGGTGGGCGACCGGATTCGGATTGAGCCCTCCCGTACGGAGACGGTTCTTGTGAAATTCAACAACAGTTCATTTTTAGATAATCTGCGCAGCAAGCTGGCGTAGGGAGGGATATAGGTGAAAGTAGAGAGACACAGCAAGATTGTGGAGCTGATCGGCAAATATGAGATCGAGACTCAGGAGGAGCTGGCGGAACGGCTCAATGAAGCGGGATACCGGGTTACTCAGGCCACCGTGTCAAGGGATATCCGGGAGCTGAAGCTGTCCAAGGTTCAGTCGGAAAGCGGAAAGCAGCGCTATGTGGTGTTCCAGAATCACGGCTCCTTCAGCGACAAATATATACGGATTTTGAGGGACGGCTACATGTCCATGGATATGGCTCAGAATATTCTGGTGATCAAGACCGTGTCCGGCATGGCCATGGCGGTGGCGGCAGCCCTGGACGCCATCCATTTTCACGAGATCGTGGGCTGCATCGCCGGTGACGACACCATCATGTGCGCCGTGAGAAGCGTGGACGACACGATTCTGGTTATGGACAAGATACGGAAACTCATCGACGAGGCCCGCTGAAGAGCCGGCAAACTCAGCCGCAGGGCTGTCAGCAGATAAAATCAGGAGGAATAACATGCTACTGGAATTACGGGTGAAGAACCTGGCACTGATTGAGAAGGCGGAGGTGTCATTTAGGGACGGTCTGAACATCCTGACAGGGGAAACCGGGGCGGGCAAATCCATTATCATCGGCTCGGTGAACATGGCTCTGGGAGGGAAGGCGTCAAAGGATTTGATCCGCCGTGGAGCGGACTACGCCTATGTGGAACTGATTTTTTCCGTAGATGACCAGGAGAAGAGGAAACTTCTGGGGGAGATGGACATAGACCTTCCGGAGGATAATACCCTGGTGATCACCAAGAAGATTATGCCTGCCAGAAGCGTGAGCAAGGTCAACGACGAGACCGTCACTGCCGGCAGGTTGAAGGAGATAACAAGTCTGCTGATCGATATCCATGGCCAGCATGAGCATCAGTCCCTGATGTACAAATCCAAGCATCTTCAGATTCTGGACGATTATGGTAAATCCCGCACAGCCCCTTTAAAAGAAGAGATAGCCGGCGCCTTCAGCCAGTATCAGAAGCTGTCAAAGAAACTGGAAGATATGAGCCTGGACCGGGAGGGCAGGCTGAGGGAGGCTGACTTCTGCCGGTACGAGATCGAGGAGCTGGAGAAGGCGGAGCTTAAGGAGGGGGAGGAGGAAGAACTCTCGGCGGATTACCGGCGCCTGAAAAATGCCCAGAAGATTATGGAACACCTGGCGGAGGCCTACGATATCGTGGAGAACGCCCAGGTGAGCGCGGCGCTGAAGGCGGTGGACCAGGCGGCAGAGTATGACGGGGAGCTGGCGGGAATCCGGGACCAGATGTACGACGTGGACGCCATCATGGGGGACGTGTCCCACGATATCAGGGAGTATATGGACAGGTTTTCCTTTGACGAGGAAGAGTTTATCCGCATAGAGAAAAGGCTGGACCTCATCCACAACCTTCAGGCAAAGTATGGGAGCAGCGTGGAGGAGATCCTTGAAAAGCTGGAGGAGAAAAAGCGGCGGCTGGAGGAGCTGGAGAACTATGACCTGGTGAAGCAGGAGACCGAGAGACAGTGGAAGGAGCGGGAGAAGAAGCTGGAGGAGCTGTGCCAGAAGCTGTCAAAGGTGCGCAGGAAAGAGGCCGAAAAGCTGACCGAGAAGATCCGCCGGGGACTTGAGGACCTGAATTTTATCGACGTTCAGTTTTCCATGGAGTTTTCCCGCCTGCCGGGGTACACCTCCTCGGGGTACGACGAGGCAGAGTTTATGATCTCCACCAATCCGGGCATGCCGGTCCGGCCTCTGGGCATGGTGGCCTCAGGGGGCGAGCTGTCCAGGATCATGCTGGCCATCAAGTCGGTTCTGGCGGACACGGACGATATCCCCACCCTGATATTTGACGAGATTGACACGGGGATCAGCGGACGAACCGCCCAGAAGGTTTCCGAGAAACTGGCCTACATCGCAGGCAGCCATCAGGTGCTCTGCATCACCCACCTTCCCCAGATAGCGGCCATGGCGGATGTGCATTTCGAGATCGCCAAGGAGGCAAAGGACGGGGTCACCACCACCTTTATCCGGGAACTCTCCCAGGAACAGATGGTGGGCGAGCTGGCACGGCTTCTGGGCGGGGCGGAGATCACGGAGGCGGTGTATGATAATGCCAGAGAGATGAAGAGGCTGGCAGCGGATAGGAAGACAGGGAGAAAGGGGGCTGTGAAAAAAGTCCCTTAACCAAAAAGAACACTTTCAGGAATAAAACCTGGAGGTGTTCTTTTCTTTTTGGTATAATTTATCTGCCATGAAAAATAATACCAATCATTATTATAGTCCAAAGCAGGGAAGATTACCACTATTTCTTGCAGATAGTTTAGATATCTGCGATCCGGTATTGGCATTTGACCAGATCATGGAGGAGATCGAAATCGAACAGTATCTCAAGCCTGAGCCAGTATACCGTTATGGCAGGCCGGGATATAATCGGGTCAACATGCTTAAAACAATCTTATTTGGCTTTATGGACACAGGATACGCAAGCTTAAGAGAACTGGAGGACCGGTGCAGAGTCAATATCCGTTACATGTATCTGATGGATTATGAAACGCCCAGTTACCGTGCCTTTGGATATTTTATTAATGAGGAAATCAATGGAAATGCCGAAGACATCTTCCGTGCCGTTATGGAGTACATCCGAAAGGAAGACGGAGTAGACCTGGAACATCTCTATATAGACGGCTCAAAATTTGAGGCGAACGCTAACAAATATACCTGGGTCTGGAAAAAGAGCACGGAAAAATTCAGATACCGGCTGTTTGCAAAGATTACCCAGGTGCTGAACCAGATCAACGCGGATCTGGCATATACCGGGCTGAAGGTCGAAACAAACACGGAATATAATCCGCAATGTCTGGAAATGATTCTAAGCAGGTACGCTTTCAAGTGCCGGATTGACGAAAAGGAGTTTGTCCACGGCAAGGGGAACCGGAAAACCAGGGAACAGCGTTATTATGAGAAGTTGAAAGAATATACGGAAAAGCTGAAAGAATACGTGGACAAAATCCGGATCTGCGGCCCGGACCGCAACAGTTATTCGAAGACAGACCATGACGCCACATTTATGAGGATGAAAAAGGACTATATGGGAAATGACCAGCTTCTCCCAGCCTATAACATTCAGCTTGGAGTGGCAGATGAATACATAGCGGTGGTGGATGTGATGCAGTACCGCTCAGATATGGACTGTTTCGTACCACTTATGGAGAAGTTTAAGGAATTGTATGGGTTTTACCCGAAATATCCGGTTGCGGATGCCGGGTATGGCTCGTTCAATAATTATATTTACTGCCAGGAACACGGTATGGAGAAGTACATGAAGTTTCCCATGTACAAAAAGGAAACAAAGGATAAAAACTATCATGATGACCCATTCCGGGCGGTAAACTTTCACGTGGATCCGGATGGCGATCTGATGTGTCCAGGAGGGAAGAAATTCCATTTTGCCTATAGAAAGGCTGTGAGGGGAAACCAATATGGCCGTCAAGAGGAATACTATACGTGCGAAGACTGCAGCGGCTGTCCATACGCGTCCCAATGCAAAAAGACGGATAAAAACAGGACGGTATGCATCAATTCGGAACTAAGCTCCATGCACAAAGAAGTATTGGAAAACCTAGAAAGCATCCAGGGGGCGTTGCTGCGAATGAATCGCTCCATCCAGGCAGAAGGAACGTTTGGAGTTATGAAATACGACCGCTGGTATAAACGGGTGGTAAGAAAAGGACTGAACAGGGTGAAACTGGAATTGTTTCTGGTTTCTATAGGTCATAATCTCTATAAATTCAGGAATAAAAAGATGCGGCTCCCGGAAGCAGCATAAAAAACAGAGCAGCTATTCCAGGGGGTAAGGGGGAGGTATACACTTTTTTAAGATAGGGATGAATTTCTACAACAAAAAAGAAGAGCTGTGAAAAATGGTGTTTCAATCACTCCATTTTTTTCACAGCCCCTCTGTATTTTTAACATTTCTGCCGCAAAAGATGACAATCCGCATCCTCCG
>CAJTOT010000023.1:0-12164 GCA_910577935.1 uncultured Hungatella sp.
CCGCCAGAACCGCAGGCGCTCAGAGCAGAACCAGCCATAGAGGCTGTCAGCATCACAGCTAAGATGTTTCTTTTTCTCATGATAATCCTCCTTTTTTTCTTGGATTTTTGTATAAAATAACCATAACTTTTTGGGTATTTTTTTTCAAGTATCAAAAAGGAGACACAAAGTATCAATTTGTGAACTTGCGTAATTGTATAAAACATATAAATAATTTTGGGATTTTAGCGGATGGGATTGTACAAAACAGAGAGACAAAAAGCCCCTGCCAAAACCGGAAGGAGCTTTTGGCAGGGGCCGCGGTGATATGGAAATTTAGAATTCTTCGCCCAGAATCGCTTTTACGGCATAGCGGCCCTGGGTCATGGTGCGGCCGACGGCCACGCCTACAAAATATTCAGGATAGTTGCCGCTGAAGAAACTGCCCGAACAGTCTCCGATGCAGTACAGGCCGTCAATGACCTGGTGCTCTGTGTCGTATACCTGGCATTTTCTGTTGATGCGCAGGCCGTCGCAGGTGGTCAGGAGGCTGCCGCCCATGAAGTAGCCGTAGAAGGGCGCGTTGTCCACGGCGTGCATGCGGTAGGCTTCTTTGCCGAAGTCGTCATCTGCGCCTTTTTCACACAGCTGGTTGTACCGGGAGACGGTGGCGGCCAGGGTGTCTGCGGGCAGCCCCATCTGAGAAGCCAGTTCTTCGATGGTATCGGCCTTGAACACCAGTCCGGCGGCCACCTGTTCCTCCAGAGACGGGATGACGGCTCCGCCGTGGGCCATATCCACAGCGATCTGGGCGCATCCGTACTGATCATAGTCGATGATATCCTGGGTCACATCGGAATCCAGAATCGCGGCGTACACACCGTCGGTCTGAAGAGAGGCGGCATAGTTCAGGAAATCATAGGGGCAGGATTCATTTGCGAAGCGGCGGCCCTCCTTGTTTACCTTCAGGTGGGGCTGGGTTCCCAGGATGTACTGTCCCATGGTTCCGGGAAATGCCAGGTTGCCGTGCCCGTCGTCCGCGTAGCCCGCCTTGACTCCGGGAGCTACCAGCCCTCTGTCAAAGATCATGGGGGCGCACTCTGTGTCCATTTTGGCTCCTGCCCAGATGCCGGCCCGAATTCCCATGCCCGCATCCGGGGCAAAATAGCTGTTGGCTGTGACGCACTCATCGATGATGGGAGCCAGGGCTTTCACCATTTTGGGATTGCCGGGATAGCCTCCGGTGGCGAGAATGACGTTGTCCGCATTTACTTTTATGTAAGCGCCGCCGGCATCACTGAAAATGGCGCCGGCCACTTTTCCGGAGTCTTCCTGTACAAGGCGGACCAGGGACATGGAGTAGGATACCTGGTACCCTTTTGACTGGATATATTGTTCCAGAAATTCGTTGCGGGACTGGGCTTCGCTGCCCTCCGGCAGGTCGACGGTGTGCCAGATAGACGGAACATAGTATTCCATGTTGCTGCCTCCCACGTGAGTTTCAGGCGCTATATGTATGGAAGGAACCATGCCCAGACCTTCCAGCCAGGAAACCATCTCGGCGCTGTTGTCTATCCACATCTTGATCACGTCCATGTCGCATTTGTAGGAGGCATAGCGGGCGATCTCGTTGAGGAGACGGTCCTTCTGGATTGTGACGCCGGCCTCGGCCATCGCTTTGGTGTCCACGGCGCCTATCCAGTGGCGGGTATCTCCCAGAGCCCCGTTCTGTTCGCAGATTATGAAATCCAGTCCGGCCTCAGCGGCGGTGGCCGCCGCCATCATGCCGCCGTTGCCGGCGCCTATGATCAGCAGGGAAGTGTCCATGACAGAGGAGATCTGGGAGTCCTGGATTTCCGGCGCCTCCCCTAACCAGTCGTCAGAGTCGTCGCTGCCTGAGTTCTCGTTGAGGGCCGGGGCGGAGTCCTGAGCCTGGGCGATGCAGTTGCTGACCGCTTTCTGAACGGCCGGGATTGTGATGGCGGCCGTGGCGGAAGTTACCACATCCACGGATTGTTCTTTCACGATCAGCTGCGCCATCTCCTCGGCGGCCGCCGTGCCGATGGATGGGGTCTCACCGGAGGCGTCGATGACGCAGTCCGTGATGGAGTCCGCGTCAAAGGTTACTGTGGCGGTAATATAGCTGGAGTATGCCTTTACCGTGGCGGAGTATGTGCCGGGCGTATAGATGCCGGAGGCAGCCTCCTGGGTCGGAGCCGCAGCGGAGGAGGCTGCCTCCGTGCTGCTCTCGGCTGCCTGGGCGCTGCTCTCAGGGGCGTCGCCTGCGCTGCATCCGACGATGCCCATAGCGGCCAGGCTCAAGGCCCCGGCTGCCGTACCTCGCAAAAAGTCGCGGCGGGAAATGGGTTTGTTCATGATTTTTCTCCTTTTCGTCAATATTTTTCCAAAACATCGCAACGGTTCAGACAGCCTCTGAACGGTCCCGGAACATCGTTACTGTTCACAGTAACGGAACAGCTCTGTTTGTGATAATTATTTCACAAAAATCCTTGAAAAAGAAGTGTTAATTCTTTATAATACTTATTAGGCCAGCCTGATAACAGATGGGAGGAGAGGGGCTATGTACAATAAGCAGCTGGATACATTTTTCATGGTGGCAAAGCAGGGCAGCTTTTCAAAAGCGGCGGAGGCTTTGTATATCACGCCCAGCGCCGTGATACAGCAGATCAATAATCTGGAGCAGGATCTTCAGGCGAGGCTTCTGATCCGCACAAAAAGAGGAACAAAACTGACCAGGGCCGGGGAATATCTTTTTAGAGAAGGCCGGGAATTCGTGGGAATCAGCGGAAGCATTCGCCGGCAGCTTCATGTTCTGGCAGAAGACATGGAAGAAGAGATCTGCGTGGGGACTACTCTTTTGATGAAGTGTCGTGTGTTTTATGAATTGTGGGGAGACTTTGCGAAAGAGAACACAGGATGCAGGGTAAAAATGATCAACATGGATGGGGAGAATTACAGAAAAGCGGATATGGTGGAGGGGATCAAAGACGGGGAATGGTGGCAGGAAGATATGGATTTTCTGGAATTATACACAGTTCCCATTGGATGCGCGGTCCCCAGGGGGCATGAGCTGGCTTCACGGAAAATATTGACTTTTGAGGAGATGACAGGAAGAACTATGGTTACTATACAAAAGGGGATGTCCCATACTCTGGACAGGCTGCGGGAAGACGCAGTGGAGAGAGGGGTGCATATGATCGATGCGGACTGGTATAATCTGTCCCTCTTTGGGATGTGCATAGTTAACGGATATCTTCTGCAGACCCCCCTTTGCTGGAAGGATATCCACCCGGACCTGGTAACGATTCCCTGCAAGTGGGATTACGCTCTGCCCTATGGCCTGCATTACAAGAAGAACCCTTCAGAGACAGTGAAGAAGTTTTTGGATTATGTTCGCAGGGCGCCTGTGAGCAGCAACGGTTTTGGCTTTCACGGACAAAAAAATTGCTTGTAAGCGGTTGGAAAATGTGTTATCCTTAAAAAGCTAAAGACTGTAAGACAAGACAGATAAAAAGGCGGTTGAGGAGGTTTAAGTGTATGAAGATCGGCATGCAGGAGCTGCTGATTGTCTTTATCGTTGCTCTCATCGTTCTGGGGCCGGACAAGCTCCCGCTGTACGCGAGAAAATTCGGGGAAGCGCTGAGGGAGTTCCGCAAGTTCTCATCAGAGGCCACGAAGGATATCCGGGAGAGTATCGTGGAACCTTTGGAGGAGGCCCAGCGTCCTCTCAGGGAGGCTCTGGAGCCTATCACCGAACTGGAAAAAGAGGTGCGGGGCGATATGGAAGGGATTCAAAAGTCCTTCTCCGATATCGGGAAGCCGGTGAAGAAAGAGGAGAAAGCGGCGGATAACAGCGATTCTGAGGGCGGTGCGCCGGAGAGCGGCGGGGAAGCCGCAGGGGACGCTCTGGAGGCGGACGGGGAAGCCGGGGGAGATGCCCCGGAGGCAGACGGGGAAACCGCAGAAGACGTTCCGGAGACAGATAAGGCAGCCGCTGGGACTGCTTTGGAATCGGAATCCCCGGAACCGGAGACAGGGAAGAGTGAAAACAGTGTCCCAAAAGAGGCAGGACAGCCGGAGGCTGCGGAGACAGACAGCGGCAATCCGGAAGCAGGATATACAGGGATTTCCCGGGAGGAGCCGGGCGCCGGGACAGCGGAAGGGCCGGTTACGGCGGCAGAGTCAGGCTCCGGGCCGGGAAATGAACCGGCAGTTATAAATGTATAATCATCAGATCAGGAGGATTTAATTATGAAGATTGGAACTCAGGAATTACTTATTGTCTTGGTTATCGCCGTACTGATTTTCGGCCCCACCCAGATTCCGAAGTTGAGCAAGATTGTAGGCAAGAGCATCAAGAATTTCCGTTCAGGCATGTCTGACGGAGAGGAAGAAAAAGATACAGCCGAGCAGTGATGAAGAAAGAGAAAACCAGGGCTAAAAAGCAAAAAGAAGAGAGCATGACCCTGACCGGGCACTTGAGGGAGCTGCGGAACAGGCTGGTGGTCTGCGTTGTCTGTCTCGTGGCCTCGTTTCTGATAGGCCTGCACTTCGCGCCGGAGCTGGTGGAGGCGCTGACTGACATCGGGAAGGCATACGGATACAGCTATGTGTTCATTGCGCCCCAGGAATTGCTTATGCAGTACTTTTCTATCGCCCTTCTCGCGGGGGTGTGCATTACATTCCCTGTGATTCTGTACCATATATGGGCGTTTGTGCAGCCCGGCCTTCAAAAGAACGAGAATGTTCTTTTTCTGGCAGCCATATTTTTTGGGCTGCTCTGTTTTGTTGCGGGAATCATCTTTGCCTACAAGATTATGCTTCCTTTTATGCTTCATTTTCTTATGGGCATCAGCGTGGGGAGCGAGATCACCGCGGCTATCAGCGTGCAGAACTATATTACATTCATTCTGACTATTTTCATGATATTCGGCATCGTGTTCGAGCTTCCGGTCATATCCGTTCTGCTGACTCAGATGAGGCTTTTGAAGGTGGAGTGGATGAAAAAAGGCAGGAAGGTGATCATTATCGTCATCTTTTTGGTGGCTGCCCTCATCACGCCTCCTGATATTGTGTCACAGATCATGGTGGCGATTCCCATGATCGGCCTCTATGAGCTGAGTATCATAATCTGCGGGATTTTGATGAAATTCAGGAGAAAAAAGAATATGAAAAGCGGGGAAGAGGAGTAAAGGCAGAAAGGGTTTTGGGCTGTAAAGACCGCAAGGTCTGAATTTTTCGAAAATCCCTATGTTCAAACCGCCGGAAATGTGGTAGAATCATATTCAAAACAGTAAAAAGCAGTTGTCTGGCACGGAGTTTGCCGGAAAGGAGTGTCTATGGATTATCAGAATATGAATCAGTATTACGGGAGCGCCTATGAGGCGGCTAAGGAGCATGAACCCCTGGACAGGTACACGGCCAAAACTTTTGGCTGGATGTTCATGGGACTGATGGTCACGTTTCTCATCGCCGTGGCCGGCTACGCCACAGGCCTGGTGTGGTATGTGTTTGCGGTTCCTCAGATGGTTTTGGTGCTCGGCATCGCGGAGCTGGGGGTAGTGCTGTATCTGTCCGCCAGAATCACCAAGGTGTCCGTGGGAACGGCGAGGGCGCTGTTCATAGTCTACTCGGTGCTCAACGGTGTGGTGTTTTCCGCCTATTTTCTGATGTATGAGCTGACCAGCCTGGTGCTGGTGTTCGGCGCTACCTCCCTGTTCTTCGGGATCATGGCGGCAGTGGGATACTTTGCCAGGGTGGACTTGAGCCGTCTGAGAAATTTCCTTGTGGGCGGGCTGGTGTTCCTGATGATCTTCTGGGTTGCGTCCATCTTTATCAATCTCCAGAGCTTTGAGATCGCGGCCTGTACTGTGGGAGTGTTTATCTTCCTGCTCTTTACGGCTTATGATACCCAGAAGATCCGGGCCTATCATCAGGCGTACTGCTATGACGGGGAGATGGCGGGGAAGGCTTCCATCTTTGCCGCTCTTCAGCTGTATCTGGATTTCATCAATCTGTTTATCTATCTTCTGCGCGCCATCGGGCGGAGAAAATAATGTTAGTGACAGTCCACGGCAGGGAATGCCCTGTCTGGGCTGTCACTGACTTAAAGGACCTGGCGGTAACATGAGTCAGGACCGGGAAGGGTGTGGAAAAGGAGCTTGCCGCTCTGTTTTCACACCCTTTTGTAATGAGGAAGATTATATCTCTTACTTGACAGGGCCTGGATATTACGGTATCATTTTATCTTGCGAAAGCGACTGTACATAAGGCAATACAGGGCACCTGCAGAATGGAGGATATAGATGAAGAAAGTAGTGAAGTTTGGCGGCAGTTCTCTCGCCAGCGCCAGGCAGTTTAAGAAAGTAGGGGACATTATCCGCTCTGATAAAGCGAGAAGATATGTGGTTCCGTCTGCACCAGGCAAGCGCAATGACAAGGATGAGAAGGTTACAGATCTTTTATACCAGTGTTATGATGCCGCGGCCGCAGGCGCTTCATATAAGAAGATACTGGAGAAGATCAAGAATCGTTATGAAGAGATTATCAGTGGTCTGGACCTGAACTTGAATCTGGACTATGAGTTCAGCAGGATAGAAGAGAATTTTCTTGCCAAGGCGGGGCGGGATTATGCCGCCTCCAGGGGAGAGTATCTCAACGGGCTGGTGATGGCGGAGTACCTGGGATTTGAGTTCATCGACGCTGCCGAGGTGATTTTCTTTGACGACAACGGGATGTTTGACGCCGCGGGGACGGACAAGGAGCTGTCCGAGCGCCTGGAGCATGTGGAGAGGGCGGTGATCCCCGGATTTTACGGATCTAGGCATGACGGAACGGTGAAGACCTTTTCCAGAGGCGGCTCTGACGTGACAGGCTCCATCGTGGCTAAGGCTATCCACGCGGATATGTACGAGAACTGGACGGATGTGTCCGGATTTTTGGTGGCTGACCCGAGAATCGTCAAGAATCCCCAGGTCATCGAGGCCATCACCTACAGGGAGCTGCGTGAACTGGCCTACATGGGAGCCAGCGTGCTCCATGAGGACGCCATCTTCCCGGTCCGTAAGGAGGGCATTCCCATCAATATCCGCAACACCAACCGCCCTGAGGACAAGGGAACCCTGATTGTGGAGAGCACCTGCCGGAAGCCTAAGTTTACCATCACGGGGATAGCGGGAAAGAAGGGCTTCTGTTCCATCAACGTGGAGAAGGCAATGATGAACTCGGAGGTGGGGTTTGGGAGAAGGGTTCTCCAGGTGTTTGAGAACTACGGCGTCTCCTTTGAGCACATGCCGTCGGGCATCGACACCATGACCATCTTTGTCCATCAGTCGGAGTTTGAAGAGTACGAGCAGTCGGTGATTGCGGGGATACACCGGGCCGTGGAGCCGGATTTTGTGGAGATGGAGTCGGACCTGGCTCTGGTCGCCGTGGTGGGGAGAGGGATGAAGGCCACCAGGGGAACTGCCGGAAGGATTTTCTCTGCCCTGGCCCACGCCAGGGTCAACGTGAAGATGATCGATCAGGGGTCCAGTGAACTGAACATAATCATCGGCGTGAAGAACGGGGATTTTGAGACTGCCATCAAGGCGATCTATGACATATTTGTGACGGCTGAACTGTAAAGCCGGACAGCGGCAGGAAGATCTGCGGTCAGCACCCGGTTTTACTACAACAGTTCAGATACCCCTTGAACTGTTACGGCATACGGCCATTTAGAATCGCTGCGCGATGGGCCGTATGCCCGCGACCATTACGTTTTGGTACGGTCAGCGCGGTGAACGCGAAGACCTATCTGAACTGTTACGTTTTGTTCCGGAGACGTAAAATTTTGTGCTTTCTCCCGTTTTATTTCCGAATAAAGTGTGGTATACTGGTAAGTATCATAATTTTCGGAAAATTTCAAGGAGGGGCATGTATATGCTGGAGAAAATCGATTTGGCGAAAAAGGCGGATAAGGACACGTTCAAACAGGTTATGGAGACGGAGGGGGCCCGTCTGGGGCTGCTGCAGAGAGAGTGCAAGGCAGCGGGCATCCCGGTGATGATTGTCTTTGAGGGCATGGGGGCAGCGGGAAAGGGCGTCCAGATCAACAGGCTTATCCAGGCTCTGGACCCCAGGGGCTTCTCCGTGTACGCCACCAACTCGTCCAACGAGGAGGAGCAGATGAGGCCGTTCTTGTGGAGGTACTGGACCAAGACGCCGGCTAAGGGCAGAATCGCCGTCTTTGACCGCAGCTGGTACAGCATCGTCCAGAGGGACAGGTTTGACTGCCCGGACGAGAAGCTGGATCTGGAGGGGGCTTACCAGGACATCCTGTCCTTTGAGAAGCAGCTCAGTGACGACGGCACGGTGATCATCAAGCTGTTCCTCCACATTTCCAAGGAAGAACAGAAAAAAAGGTTTAAGAAACTGGATGATTCCAAGGGGACTTCCTGGCGGGTCAGCAAGCAGGACTGGAAGCGGAACAAAGAATATGAAAGCTATCTGAAGATCAACGAGGAGATGCTTGAGAACACGGACACCGAGTACGCGCCGTGGACCATCATTGAGTCCACGGACAGAGATTACGCGGCCATGAAGATCATGACCACAGTGGCGGACCGCCTGGCTTACGCTCTGGAGGGGAAGAAAGAGGCAGAAGGGAAAGCCGGGAAGAAGTGGGAACAGGCGCCGGCGGAGCGGTTCCACAACGGAGTCCTGTCGGGGATTGACCTGTCCAAGAGCCTGACCAAGGCACAGTACAAGAAGGAGCTGGACGAACTGCAGAAGCGGCTGGAGAAGCTGCACAACGAGCTGTACCGCCTGCGCATCCCCGTGGTTCTGGGCTTTGAGGGCTGGGACGCGGGAGGAAAGGGAGGCGCCATCAAACGCCTTACCAGCCATCTGGACCCGAGAGGCTACCAGGTGAATCCTACGGCCTCCCCCAACGACATTGAGAAGGTACACCATTATCTGTGGCGTTTCTGGAACAATATGCCGAAGGCAGGCCACATCGCCATCTTTGACCGGACCTGGTACGGCCGTGTCATGGTGGAGCGGATCGAGGGCTTCTGCACGGAGGCGGAGTGGAAGAGGGCCTACCAGGAGATCAACGAGATGGAGTCCCACATGGCCAACTACGGAGCCGTGGTTCTGAAGTTCTGGCTTCACATCGACAAGGACGAGCAGAAGCGCCGGTTTGAGGAACGCATGGAGAACCCGGCGAAGCAGTGGAAGATCACAGATGAGGACTGGAGAAACAGGGAGAAATGGGATCTCTACGAGCAGGCGGTAGACGAGATGCTGGTGCGCACCTCCACCACCTACGCACCGTGGATCGTGGTGGAGGGCAACTCCAAGTACTACGCCAGAGTGAAGGTTCTGCGCACCGTGGTGGAGGCTCTGGAGGCCAAGATTAAAGAAGTGAAGAAGCAAAAGCACTGAAGAGGCAGAGGCACTGATTGGAAGCGGGAATCATCATATGGGTAAAGTACTGATCGTCGGCGGTGGCGCGGCTGGTATGGCAGCGGCCATCGCCGCCGCAGGTTGTGGACATGAGGTCCATATATACGAAAAGAACGAAAAACTGGGAAAGAAGCTGTTTATCACGGGAAAAGGGCGGTGCAACGTGACCAACGACTGCGGCGTGGAGGAACTGCTGGAGCGCGTGGTGACCAACTCCCGTTTTCTGTACAGCAGCTTTTACGGTTTCACCAGCCAGGACATGAAGGCGATGCTGGAGAGAAACGGCTGTCCCCTGAAGACGGAGCGGGGGGGCAGGGTATTTCCCGTGTCCGACAAATCTTCGGATGTTATCGCGGCCCTCTCCAGGCAGATGAGGGAGTTGGGGGTGAAGGCGCACCTGCGCTGCCGGGTGAAGGAGCTGATAGTGGAAGAGCAGAGGTGCAGGGGGCTGTCTCTGGCTGAGGGCGGCGAGAAGGTCTTCGGCGACAGCGTCATCGTCGCCACCGGAGGTCTGTCTTACGAGGCCACAGGTTCCACAGGCGACGGCTACGAGTTTGCCCGGCAGCAGGGACATAAGGTGACCCACCTGCTGCCGGCCCTCGTCCCCTTCAATGTGAAGGAGCATGAGGTGAAAGATCTTCAGGGGCTGTCTCTGCGGAATGTGGAGGCAGCGGTGCGGGACGGAAGGAAGGAGCTGTTCAGAGAATTCGGAGAGCTTCTGTTTACACATTTCGGGGTCAGCGGGCCGGTGATCTTAAGCGCCAGCAGCTTTGTGGCAAAGGTCCTGAGGAAGAAGACGCTGACCCTGACCATTGATTTGAAACCGGCTCTGGACCGGGAGCAGCTGGATGCCAGAATACGGAGAGACTTTGAGGAGGAGGCCAACAGGCAGTTTAAGAATGCCCTGGGGCGCCTGTACCCCTCAAAACTGATTCCGGTGATGGTGGTTCGAAGCGGCATCCCGCCGGAGAAGAAGGTAAACGAGATCACCAGGGAGGAGCGGCGGCAGCTTGTGGAGGCGACGAAAGACTTTACGCTGACCCTCACGGGGCTGCGGGGGTTTAATGAGGCAATCATCACCCAGGGCGGAATCGCGGTGAAGGAGATTCTGCCGGGAACCATGGAGTCCAGACTGGTGAAGGACCTGTACTTTGCCGGGGAGGTGCTGGACTTGGACGCGGTGACAGGGGGGTATAACCTGCAGATCGCGTGGAGCACGGGGTGGGCCGCGGGGAGCCATATACCATTCTAAACCACTGTCTGCTAACAATAAAGAGAGAATAGCGCCGGCGATCAAGGGATATATCCGCGATATGTCACGGGCAGAAGCATTGCTGTAATAATCGTTATCATATCCAGTCCGGTTTGGTGAAGGGAAAGGAGCAAATTGATTTATGACAACATACAATATCGCCATCGACGGTCCGGCGGGAGCCGGGAAGAGCACGATAGCAAGGAGAGTGGCAAAGGAACTGGGATTTATCTATGTGGACACAGGGGCTATGTACCGGGCCATGGCGCTGTACTTCCTGAGAGAGGGAATCAGCCGGGATAACGAGAAGGCCATAGAAGCCGCCTGTTCCCGAATCGATATCTCCATCAGATATCATCAGGGGGCGCAGCAGGTCCTTCTCAATGGAGAGGATGTGTCCGGCCTCATCAGGACAGAGGAGGTGAGCCGGATGACCTCGGCTGTCTCCGTCTACGCCCCGGTGCGGCAGAAGCTGCTGGAGCTGCAGAGGCAGCTGGCCAGGACCGAGAACGTGATTATGGACGGCAGGGACATCGGCACATGCGTGCTTCCCCGCGCTCAGACCAAGATCTACCTGACCGCCGGCAGCCATGTGAGGGCGCTGAGGCGGTTCAAGGAGCTGGAGGAGAAAGGCCAGATGTGTAATCTGGAGGAAATTGAGCATGATATTATTGAGAGAGATTACCGGGACATGCACCGGGACATCGCGCCGTTAAAGCGGGCCGAGGACGCGGTTCTCATCGACTCTTCCAACATGACCATCGATCAGGTGGTGGACGCCATCATGGAGACCGCCAGAACACAGGGCCTTAAAGACGACAGATAATTCAGGAGGCATCATGGGCAAAATAGAAGTGACGGTCGCGAAGACAGCAGGCTTCTGCTTCGGCGTCCGGCGGGCTGTGGAGCAGGTTTATCAGCAGATTGAACAGGGGCGCCTGCCCGTGTACACCTTGGGCCCCATTATCCACAACGAAGAGGTGGTGAAGGAACTGGAGGCAAAGGGCGTCACAGCGCTCCGGGGCCCGGAGGACCTTGGGAAGCTTGAAGAGGGAACGGTGATCATCCGCTCCCACGGTGTGGGAAAAGAGATCTACCGCCAGATCGAGGGTCAGGGCCTTGGCCTGAGCGACGCCACCTGCCCCTTTGTGAAGAAGATCCACAGGATTGTGGAGGAGCAGAACCGTCTGGGGAGGCGGGTGATCATCATCGGCGATCCCTTCCACCCGGAGGTGGAGGGCATCAGAGGCTGGGGGGATGAGAGGACCCTGGTGGTTAAAAATGAAGAAGAGCTGGCAAATTTGCCTGATTTGACAGGTGAAAAGCTGTGTATCGTGTCCCAGACGACATTTAATTACAATAAATTTAAAGATTTAGTTGAAAAATTTTTCAAAAGGGGTTATGATATAATTGTTTTAAATACGATTTGCAATGCAACACAGGAAAGACAAGTGGAAGCTGAACG
>CAJTOT010000023.1:12174-60573 GCA_910577935.1 uncultured Hungatella sp.
TGTCCTTCCTGACGCCCAGACTAAGATTTATCTCACAGCCAGCAGTCATGTCCGGGCCTTGAGACGATTGAAAGAGCTGGAAGAAAAGGGTCAGATGTGTAATTTAGAAGAAATTGAGCAAGATATAATAGAAAGGGACTATCGGGATATGCACCGGGAGATTGCTCCTCTTAAACAGGCAGAGGACGCGGTTCTGGTGGATTCCTCCCACATGTCCATAGAACAGGTGGTGGATACCATTGTGAAGGCAGCCCGGGCCGCAGGTCTTAGAGGCGCAGGTGAATAATATGGAAGTGATGGTCGCAAAAACAGCAGGGTTCTGCTTTGGCGTGAAGCGGGCAGTGGATCAGGTCTATGAGGAGATCCAAAACGGAAGGCCGCCCATCTGTACTCTGGGCCCCATTATCCACAATGAGGAGGTGGTGAGGGATCTGGAGGAAAAGGGGGTTCGGGTGTTAAAGGACGAAGAAGACTTAAAAGACCTGGAGGATGGGACTGTGATTATCCGTTCCCACGGTGTGGGAAAGTCCATTTATGAGAGAATCCGAAACCAGGGTCTTAAGCTGGTGGACGCCACCTGCCCCTTTGTGAAGAAGATCCACAGGATTGTGGAGGAGCAGAATCAGCAGGGAAGGAGAGTGATTATCATCGGGGACCAGGATCACCCGGAGGTGGAAGGAATCCGCGGCTGGGGTGATGAGAGGACGCTGGTGGTTAAAAATCAAAAGGAAATAGAAGAATTGCCGGATTTGAGGGGGGAAAAACTGTGTATTGTCTCCCAGACGACATTTAATTACAATAAATTTAAAGAATTAGTTGAAAAATTTTCCGAAAAGGGTTATGATATAATTGTTTTAAATACGATTTGCAATGCAACACAGGAAAGACAAGTGGAAGCTGAACGTATAGCTTCGCAGGTAGAAGCCATGATTGTTATAGGCGGAAAGAACAGTTCCAATACCCGCAAACTGTACGAGATATGTCGAAAGGAGTGTAAAAACACCTATTACATTCAAACACTGGGCGATTTTGATCCTGAAAGTGTAAGTTCTGTGCGCAGCGTAGGTATTACAGCAGGGGCGTCAACCCCCAAGAATATTATTGAGGAGGTTCTTACGAATGTCAGAGCAATTAAATGAGTTTGAACAAATGTTACAGGAATCGTCATTAAAAACAATACGTACAGGAGAGATTGTCACTGGTAAGGTCATCGACGTCAAAGAAGATGAAATCGTCTTAAATATTGGCTATAAGTCTGACGGCATTATTCCGAGAAACGAGTATACCAACGAATCTGGTGTCGATCTCACCACGGTTGTGAAGGTGGGTGATGAGATGGAAGCCAAAGTTGTGAAAGTGAATGACGGCGAAGGCCAGGTTGCCCTGTCTTACAAGAGGCTGGCGGCCGACAGAGGAAACAAGAGACTGGAGGAGGCGTTCAACAACCAGGAAGTGCTGACCGCAAAGGTTGCCCAGGTTCTGGACGGCGGACTGAGCGTTGTGGTGGAGGAGTCGAGAGTGTTCATCCCCGCAAGCCTGGTATCCGACTCCTACGAGAGAGATCTGTCCAAGTACGCAGGACAGGATATTGAGTTTGTCATCACGGAGTTTAATCCTCGCAGAAGAAGAATCATCGGCGACCGCAAGCAGCTGATGGTGGCGAGAAAGGCGGAGATGCAGAGAGCTCTGTTTGAGAGAATCCAGATCGGCGACAGGGTAGAGGGCGTTGTGAAGAACGTGACTGATTTCGGCGCGTTCATCGACCTGGGCGGGGCGGACGGCCTGCTTCACATTTCCGAGATGTCCTGGGGCCGTGTGGAGAATCCGAAGAAGGTGTTCAAGGCCGGCGAGACCCTGACTACCATGATCAAGGACATCAACGGCGAGAAGATTGCCCTGAGCCTTAAGTTCCCGGAGGCCAATCCCTGGGCGGATGCTGCCTCCAAGTACGCCGCAGGCAACGTGGTGGTGGGAAGAGTTGCCCGCATGACTGATTTTGGCGCCTTTGTGGAGCTGGAGCCGGGCGTGGACGCTCTGCTTCATGTATCCCAGATTTCCAGAGAACATGTGGAGAAGCCGTCGGATGTTCTTTCCATCGGTCAGGAGATCGAGGCGAGAATCGTTGATTTCAACGAGGCCGACAGAAAGATCAGCCTGAGCATTAAGTCTCTTCAGAATCAGCCTCAGGTTGAGGAAGATGTGGTTGATGTGGACGTGGATGCCGTAGCGGCAGAGGAAGAGTAAGCGGTATCTCTGCCGTGCCCGGTCCGCAGGCGCGGACGGGCAGGTAAACATATATGGCAGCGGGAAAAGATAAATGAGAGGATGCATGTACTTGTACACAGGCAGATTCTCGTTTATCTTTTTTCGTAGAGAGGGGCAGCCCGTCCTCCAGGGGGGCTGTTCCGGGTTCAGCCTTCCTGCTGCCGGAGGAAATCAGCGGGGCTGCCGGATAGCCGCAGCTCCGCTAATATGAGTTTGGAGAAGGAAAAGACATGACAATCAAGACTATCGTAGTAGACAACTCCCCTGAATTAAAGCAGCGCCTGGTGAGCATTTTGGCAGGGCTGGATGATATTCAGGTGTGTGAGAGCTTTGACGACGCCGTGGCAGCCATGCAGTATATCGAGGAGAACCCTGTGGACCTTGTGTTTTCCGACGTGGTGATGCCGGAGATCAGCGGAATCACCCTGGCCTCCATGATTTATGAAAGGCCTGATCATCCGGAAGTGATCCTCCTGTCCGGAATCCCCGGCTTCTCACTGGAGGCGTGGAAGATCCGCGCCTTTGGCTTTATCATCAAGCCCTACACCCGCGCCCAGATTGCCGCTATGATTAAGAGATACCGCCGGGAGGCGGAGAGGGGGCTTTTGGACAGGGAGGTGGTTTATTCCCGTGAGGACGACGGGCAGTAGAAAACGTAAGTCAGCCTGGACCGGCTGGCTTTTTTATATTACAGGAAGAGTGATCCTTTATTTTTTATAATATATGCTTGACAAATAATATTATATAGAATATAATATAGAAAAATAAACAATATTATAAAATGATGACAAGATTGTGAGAGCACATAGTGCGGAACAATCCGCAGGCATCAGGGGGCAAAATACCTTTTGACCCCAACATCACAAAAATGCTGCAGTAAAAGACAAGGAGTGGAGCCATGGTATTTAACACAGGCGCGGCCCTGTTGGATGCGATCGTGCTTGCCGTAGTGTCCAGGAATCTGGAAGGCACTTACGGCTACAAGATCACCCAGGATATGAAAGGGGCCATAGAAGTTTCAGAATCAACTCTATATCCGGTTTTGCGCAGGTTGCTGAAAGAGGAGTGCCTGGCAGTGTACGATCTGGCTATCGACGGGAGAAACCGAAGATATTACCGGATTACGGAGAGGGGACGGACACAGCTGAACCTGTACAGAAGCGAGTGGGCTATTTATTCGGGGAAAATCTCACGTATATTGGAGGAGTTTGGTGATGAGCAGGGATGAATTTATGAGACAGCTGGAGTATCTATTGTCTGATATTCCGGAGTACGAGAGGGAGGACGCTCTGGACTACTACAGGGACTATCTGGAGGAGGCCGGGGAAGACGCGGACGAAGTGATAAGGGAATTCGGGAGTCCGGAGCGGATCGCGTCCATCATCCGTTCGGATCTGGCAGGGACTTTCGGGGAAGGGGGAGGATTCACGGATCGGGGCTACGAGGACGAGCGTTTTCGGGACCCCAACTATCAGGTTGCCCCCCGTCTGGATCTGCCCGAGATAAAGGAGACGGCCGGGGAGGGTGAGAAGGAGGCCGGGAAGAGGGAGAAGAAAAAGAACGCCCCCTACACCAACAGGACCTTGAAAGTGATTCTGTGGATTGTCCTGATTGTTGTGGCGGCGCCTGTGCTTCTGGGGGCCGGAGGAGTAGTGTTTGGGATAACGGCAGGAGCCATAGGGCTTCTGGTGGGAGCCGTGGCACTCATGGGAGTTCTCACTCTGACCCTGCTTCTCGGCGGAATCGCCATGTGTGTGGTGGGAATCATATCCATGGCGGGCTGGATTCCCGGAGGCCTTCTCATATTCGGAGCAGGAGTGGCGGTTATCGGGCTGGGGATTATCAGCCTCCTTGTCTCGTTTTTGTTTTACGGCAGATTTCTGCCATGGCTGATCCGGGGAGTGGTAGACGGAATCGGAAGACTGGTTCACGGAAGGAGGAGAACGGCATGAAAGGGTGGATGAAAGGAATGCTTATCGCTTCTGCGGTCTGCGTAGGGGCGGGGACAGCCATGTGCGCCAGCGCGTGGGCTATGGGAGGGAGATTTTCCCGGTTTCTCCACAGAAGAATCGGAGTGGTGGAAGAGGCCATACCGGCACAACCGATATATCCCCAGCCCCAGGGCGCGGGGGCTGCGGAGAGTCAGGAAAGCCCAGAAGGCCAGAATTCAGGGAAAGCCCAAGAGAGCACGGACGAAGCCGCGAAAAGCGCGGCGGCGGAAAGTCCGGACAGAACAGCCCTGTTCGGCGGTTCGGTGGTCGCCAAGCTGGAGATTGAGGCAGCAGGGGGAAAGATAGAGATAATCACAGAGGACGAGGCGGAGAGTATCCGTGTGATATGTGAAAATGAAGCCTATGAGTGCTATCAGAGAGTGGAGGGAGATACTCTTGAGATTAAGATAGAACGCTATACGAAGAAAGACCGGCCTTTTTGGGAGAATCTGGACCAGTTGGCTCAGTTGGAGGACCAGTGGGAAGAGACGGCGGCCCAGATCATCATTCCGGCAGGCAGTCATTTCCGGCAGGCGGACTTAGAAGTAAGCGGGGGCGCGATGACTGTGGACTATCTGTACGCGGATTCCCTGGACCTGGAAGCGGCGGGAGGTCTCCTCAGTGTGCAGGAAGGGATCGCAGGGAAGCTGAACGGCGAGTGCATGGCCGGAAGCCTGGTCTATCAAGGGCAGGTTTTGCAGAAGATGGATGCAGAGTGCGAGGCAGGCTCTATCCGGTATCTGCTGGAGGGAGAAGAAGGAGATTTTAACTATGAGCTTGAGGCGGAGGTGGGAAGCATACTCATCGACGGGACAGAGCAGGGAAACATGACAGACGAGGCGGCTCTCAGGAATGGGGGAGCCGTGAAACGCGCCGATCTGGAATGCAGCGCAGGGAAAATAGAGATAGATTTTTATCAGCCATGAAAGGAGAAGAGAGATGGATTTGGGAAAAAAGTTATACAGGTCAAGCACCAACCGCATGCTCTGCGGCGTGTGCGGAGGGATAGGAGATTATCTGAACGTGGATGCCACGCTGGTGAGGCTTGTGTGGGCAATATTTGCCTGCAGCGGCGCAGGGATACCGGCATACTTTGTCGCCGCGATCATCATTCCCTCAGACGTGATGGGATAACAAGAAAATCGTAGAGAATAGACAGAAGAGAAACGGGTATACTCTTAAGGAATGATGCCGGGGTCATAGAGTCCTGGCATCAGGGAATTGAAGAAAGGAGTGTACCCGTTTATTATGCCTAAAAAGAAAAATGACAAGCCTTTTGATCCGGCGTCCTTAAAGAAGCCGGAGGAATTGCTGAAATTTGAGATAGCCACGGAGCTGGGACTCAGCGACAAGGTGATGAGCCAGGGCTGGAGAAGCCTGACCGCCAAGGAGAGCGGGAGGATCGGAGGGCTGATGACCAAGCGGAAGCGGGAGATGAAGAAGGAGGCTTTAAAAGATACATTGCAAGATGAGTGAAGATGAACTATACTGTCAGGTAGCAGAGACAGGGTGAAGGAAGAGGAAGCAATGGAGAGGAAGCTGAAAAACGGATATACTACGGGGACATGCGCTGCCGCCGCTGTCACGGCGGCGGCATGGCACGCCTTCGGGGGACAGGAGAGGCACAGGGTCCACGTGGAACTGCCTGGAGGCGGGCAGGCAGATATGGCGGTGGAGAAGGCTTCCTCCCAGGAACAGGGGGACCAGGGACAGTGGTTTTTCGTGGTAAAGGACGGAGGAGACGACCCGGATGTAACCCACGGGGCCAGGGTCTACGGGCTGGTGGAGCCTTTGGAGAGAAGGGAGGACGACTCTCTGTGGTATCGCTCCCAGGAGTATCCCTGTCTTTTTCTCACAGGAGGTCCGGGGATCGGCGTGGTCACCAGGCCGGGACTTGGGTGCCCCGTGGGAGCTTACGCCATCAACCCTGTGCCGAGAGCCATGATTTTCAGACAGGTGGGCCAGGTGTACAAAAGTCTTGAGATGAAGGGGGATTACCTGATCCGCGTGAAGATTCCCCAGGGGGTGGAGCTGGCCCGGAAGACGTTTAATCCCAGGCTTGGGATTGAAGGCGGGATATCGGTTTTGGGCACAAGCGGCATCGTGAGGCCTATGAGCGAGCAGGCCCTGAAGGATACCATCAGGCTGGAGATACATATGAGGGCAGCGGCGGGGGAGGATTCACTGATTATGGTCCCCGGCAATTACGGGGAACATTTTCTGAGAGAGTCTCTGGGAATTTCCTCGAATCAGGCGGTGCAGTGCAGCAACTTTGTGGCCGACGCCCTGGGCATGGCGGCAGAAGAGAACATAAAGCGCGTCTTGTTCGTGGGCCACATCGGGAAATTGGTGAAGGTGGCCGGAGGGGCGGGGAATACCCACTCCAGATATGGAGACAGGAGAATGGAGATTCTGGCGGAAAGCCTGGAGCGGTCGGAGGGGCGTGTGAGCTTCGGAGAGGCGCGGCAGAAGGCCAAGGGGGCTGTTTGGAGCCTGCAGGATACAGAAAGCCTGAGACGGAGGCTTCTCGGGTGCAATACCACGGAGGAAGCCATGGGACTCCTGGGGGAAGCAGGGATCAGGGAAGCGGTGATGGAGGATATTGTCAGCCGCATCCAGGAGCAGATGAACCGGTGGGGACAGGGAAAAACAGATATTCAGGTGCTGACATTTTCCTCTGTTTACGGTATACTTGGCATGAGCAGATCTTGCGGGCCCATGATTGAAGAATGGAGAGAAAAAAAGACATGACTGGAACATTATACGGCATAGGGGTAGGTCCCGGCGATCCGGAAGACATGACGCTTAAAGCGTTGCGGATTCTAAAGGAGTGCCCTGTGGCGGCTATCCCCAAGAGGACGCCGGATACATGCGCGGCCTATCAGACAGCCGTGAAGGCGGTGCCGAAGCTGGCGGATAAGAAACTTGTGTGCATCGATGTGCCTATGACCAAGGACAGGGCCTTAAGCATGGCAGCCTATGAGGAAGGGGCAAGGCAGATCGCGGCCTGCCTCTCGGCGGGGGAGGACGTGGCTCTGCTGACCATAGGCGACTCCACGGTGTACGCCAGCGACATGTACCTTATAAAACTGGTGGGCGGCATGGGGTTTCCGGTGGAGCTGGTCAACGGCATCCCGTCGTTCTGCGGGGCGGCGGCAAGGCTTATGGTGTCTCTGGGGGAGAGGGAGGAACAGATCCATATCCTTCCCGGTTCCTACCAGATTGAGGAGGGGCTGCGCCTTCCCGGGGTCAAGATTCTCATGAAGACGGGAAGAGCCTACGGACAGGTGAAGGAGATGCTGAAGGCGGGGGAATACCAGGTACAGATGGCGGAGAACTGCGGCATGGACGGGGAGAGGCTCTACGGCTCCCTGGAGGAGATGCCGGAGAAGGCAGGATATTATTCCCTGATAATCGTCAGGGACAAAAAAGAGGAGAGGGATACATAGATGGTATATTTTGTGGGAGCAGGGCCGGGGGCCCCGGATCTGATCACAGTCAGGGGGCAGAGTTATCTGTCCCAGGCGGACGTGGTGATCTACGCAGGGTCTCTGGTAAATCCCCGGCTGCTGGAGGAGACGAAAAAAGGCTGTCAGATACATAACAGCGCGGTGATGACCCTGGAGGAAGTCATACAGGTGATGGAACAGGCGGAGAAGGAGAGGAAGATGACCGTCAGGCTTCACACAGGCGATCCGTGTCTCTACGGCGCGGTGAGGGAGCAGATGGATATGCTGGACCGGAGGCACATCCCCTATGAGGTGTGCCCGGGAGTCAGTTCCTTCGGCGCCGCCGCCGCTGCCCTTGAGATGGAGTACACTCTGCCATCCGTGTCCCAGAGCGTCGTGATCACCCGCATGGCGGGAAGAACACCGGTGCCGGACAGGGAGTCCATCGCCAGCTTTGCCGCTCACCGTTCCACCATGGTGATCTTTCTCAGCGCGGGGATGCTGGACAGGCTTTCCGCGGAACTGACAGAAGGGGGATATGACCCGGACACGCCTGCGGCCATTGTCTACAAAGCCAGCTGGCCCCAGGAGAAGACTGCGGTGTGCACGGTGGGGACCCTGAGAGAGAGGGCAGAGGAGCTGGGCATCAGGAAGACGGCTCTGATCATCGTGGGGGACGCGGTGAGCCAGAGGAATTATGACCGCTCAAAACTTTATGATCCGGGATTCACCACAGAATACCGAAAGGGAAGTGACTGAGATGGCAGAGGAGAAGCGTCTGCGCCGTCCCTTTGGTTCCTCCTTCCCGCCTAAGGTGGCCCTTGTCAGCTTTACAGACAGAGGCGGCAGGCTGAACCGGCGTCTGGCCCAGGCGCTGGAGGAGCAGGGGTATGTGTGCGGCGGCTATGAGAAGCGGGGAGGAGGATGCGGGGAGGAGCCGGGGCTCTCGAAGGTGGAGGAACCTTTGACCCGGTGGGCGGGCCGTCGGTTTTCCGACTCGGAATACATTATTTTTATCGGCGCGGCGGGAATCGCCGTGCGGTCCATAGCCCCCTGGATAGAGGACAAGTGGACAGACCCCGGAGTGGTAGTCATAGACGAGGCGGGAAAGTATGTGATTCCCATCCTCTCGGGACACAGAGGCGGGGCCAACGAGATGGCTGAAAAATCGGCGGAGCTTCTCGGGGCGGTTCCGGTGATAACCACGGCTACGGATATCAACCGCCGTTTTGCCGTGGATCTGTTTGCCGTGAAGAATGGTCTTGTCATCGGCGACCGGGTTCTGGCCAAGGAGATTTCCGGGGAAATTCTCCGGGGGGGCAAGGTGGGAGTCTTCAGCGACTACCCGGTCCAAGGGAGCTGGCCAAAAGAGCTGACCCCCGGACAGATGCAGGACAAGAATTTCTGGATAACGAGACAGACAGGCGGGAAGCTGCCGGAGGGCTGTCAGGACGGGGGAGGCGATGTGCTCAGGCTGATTCCGAGGACGATTCACATAGGAGTGGGATGCAGGAGAGGGGCGTCAAAACGGCAGATCGAGGAGGCGGTTTTTCAGGTCCTGGAAAGGTGGAACTGCGCGCCGGAGTCGGCGGCCAGAATCGCCAGCATTGACCTGAAAAAACAGGAGCCGGGACTTTTGCATCTGTCGCAGCGGCTGAATGCGCCCTTTTGCACTTATGGGGCAGAGACTCTCGCCGGTGTTGGGGGAGACTTTCAGGATTCGGAATTTGTGGCCTCGGTGGCAGGAGTGGGAAATGTCTGTGAGCGGGCGGCTTTGCAGAGCGTGTCCGACACAGAAAGAGGAGGAACGGTCATCTGCCGGAAACAGGTGGTGAACGGGGTGACCGTGGCTCTGGCAGAGGAGACATGGAAAGGATATTGCGACAGATGAGGGAAGGAATATTATATGTGGTGGGAATCGGCCCCGGAGAATATGAGCAGATGACCATAAAGGCGGTAAATGCCTTGCAGCAGAGCCAGGTAATCGTGGGATACACCGTGTATGTGGATCTGGTGAGGGCGCATTTTCCAGAAAAAGAATACCTGTCCACCCCCATGACCAGGGAGGTGGAGAGATGCAGGATGGCTTTTGAGAAAGCGGGGGAGGGACAGGTGGTGTCCATGGTGTGTAGCGGGGACCCTGGAATCTACGGGATGGCGGGACTGATTCTGGAACTGGCCCCGGAGTATCCCCGGGTGACGGTGGAGATCATCGCCGGAGTCACCGCTGCCAGCGCCGGCGCCGCCGTGCTGGGAGCGCCGGTGTGCCACGATTTTGCCGTCATCAGCCTCAGCGACCGCCTGACTTCTAAGGAGGCCATCGAAAAGAAGCTGGAGCACGCGGCTATGTCGGACATGGCCGTCTGCCTCTACAATCCGTCCAGCAGGCAGAGAAAGGGATATCTCAAGTGGGCCTGTGACATTGTGGGGAGATATCAGGGACCAAAGACTGTCTGCGGGCTGGTGAGGAACATCGGAAGACAGGGACAGCACAGGGAGATTATGACTCTGGAAGAGCTGGCCGACGCCGAGGCAGACATGTTCACCACCGTCTACATAGGGAATTCCCGGACCGTGGAGATTGAGGGGCGGATGGTCACCCCCAGAGGATACCGGCATGTGTAAGGTGATTTTGTTTGGCGGCACTACCGAGGGGAGGCGGCTGGCGGATTACTGCAGCCGCCATCACATCGAGACGGTGGTCTGCGTGGTGTCTGACTGGGGAGCCGGCCTTCTGCCGGAGAGCCCGTGGCTGCGGGTACGCACAGGGGCCATGGAGGCGGAGGAGATGGGAGCGCTTTTCAGGCGGGAGAAGCCTGCCCTGGTGGTGGACGCCACTCACCCTTATGCCGCCGCGGCGACAGGGAACATCCGAAAGGCCTGCTCCGCCGGGAGCGTGCCCTGTATCAGGGTGGTCAGGGAGCCGTGGGAGAAGGACAGAGAGGGAGGAGGCCGGACCGTATGGGTGGAGACTGCCGGAGAGGCGGCGGACTATCTGTCCGGGACAGAAGGGAAGATACTTCTGACCACGGGAAGCAAAGAACTGCCGGTGTTTGCCGGGAAGGAAGAGGGCGCCGGGATAGAAGGGTTTGAGGAGAGAGTCTGGGCCAGGGTCCTTCCGTCGGAGGAGTCCATCGGTCTGTGCAGGAGGCTGGGGGTGAAGGCCAGCCAGATTATCGCCATGCAGGGCCCTTTTTCCCTTGAGATGAATATGGCGGTTTTGCATATGACAGGGGCCCGCTGGCTGGTGACGAAGGAGTCAGGGACAGCAGGGGGATTTTCCGAGAAGATGGAGGCCGTAGGGAGGTCGGGGGTCACGGCGGTGGTCATAGGAAGACCCAGGGAAGAAGAGGGGGTCAGCCTGAGAGAGGCCGTGAGACGCCTTGAACCATATGGGGAGAGCTGCCCGAGAAGGATATCCCTGGTGGGAATCGGCATGGGAGGCGCCGGGCAGCTGACAGGGGAGGCGCGGTCACTGGTGGAGAAGGCCCAGGGGATCGCCGGGGCCGGGAGAATGCTGGACAGCGTATCAGAACTGTGCGCCGGCAAGGAGGTCAAAGGGACCTACAAACCGGAGGAGATCCGGCAGTGGCTGGAGGAAAATCCCCAGATTGAGGAGGCGGCGGTGCTGTACTCGGGGGACACGGGATTTTACAGCGGCGCGGCAGCCCTTCTGGAGCTTCTGGGAAAATATCCGGACCGGTATGCGACCGACGTGATTCCGGGAATCTCCACCGTGTCCTGCCTGTGCGCCAGGCTGAAAACCACCTGGGAGGATGTGTATCTGGGAAGCCTCCACGGCCGCGGGCTGGAGGTGGAGGAGCTGTTGAAGGAGCACAAGAGAGTCTTTCTGCTCATGGGGAAGAAAGGGTCTGTGGGGGAGCTGTGCAGGAGGCTGACGGCCCGGGGGCTGGGAGATATCCCCATGGCGGTAGGCATGTCCTTGTCCTACCCGGAGGAGAGGATTGCGGAAGGGACGGCCAGGGAAATGGAAAAGGAGGACTTTCACGGGCTCTGCGCCGTCCTTCTGGGGAAGAAAACATGACGGGAGAGACAGTCTATGAGAGATGAATGGTTTATCAGGGGGGCGGTTCCCATGACCAAAAGCGAAGTGCGCGCCGTGTCCATATCCAAGCTGGAGCTTAAAAGGGACAGCGTGCTCTACGACATCGGCGCCGGGACAGGCTCCGTGTCCATAGAGGCGGCGATGCAGATGCCGGCGGGCCAGGTCTATGCCATAGAGCGGGATAGAGAGGCGTCGGACCTGGTCAGGCAGAACCGGGAGAAATTCGGGACAGACAACGTGACCGTGATCTGCAGAGAGGCGCCCGGGGGCTTTGAGGGCCTTCCGGCGGCCACCCACGCTTTTCTGGGGGGCACAGGGGGACATATGGAAGATATAGTCTCCGGGCTTTTTAAGATCAACCCCCATATGCGCATTGTGGCCAACATCATCGCTCTGGAGAGCCTGGCCCGGATTTTGGAGCTGGTGAAGAGGCGGAAGATTCAGGCGGAGGTGGTGTCCCTGCAGGTGGCGAGAGCCTGGAAAGCGGGGGAGAGCCACCTGATGAAGGGACAGAATCCTGTATATGTGATTTCCATGGGAGGCGAAGACGGAACATGAAACCGGAGGATATAAAAAAGCAGATACAGCCGGCATCGGAGGAGGCAAAGAAGAGGGCAAAGGAGCGGTGGAGCCATGTGGCAAAGCCTCTGGGCAGCCTGGGACTTCTGGAAGATGCCGTGGTAAAGATAGCAGGCATCCAGGGGCAGGAGAAGATCTGTATTGAGAAAAAGGCTCTGGTGATCATGTGCGCCGACAACGGGGTCGTGGAGGAGCAGGTGACCCAGACAGGCCAGGAGGTAACCGCCGTGGTGACGGAGAATTTTACAAAGGGCGACTCCTGCGCGTGCATCATGGCCGAGAGGGCGGGAGTCGACGTGTTTCCGGTGGACATAGGAGTGGCAGGCAGCCTTGACGGCTGCGGCGGGCGCTATCCTCTGGTCAGACGCAGGGTTGCCCGCGGAACCAGAAACTTTCGGAGAGAGCCGGCGATGACCAGACAGGAGGCGGAGAAGGCCATAGAGGAGGGAATCTGCCTGGCAGAAGAGCTTAAAAACCAGGGGTATCATCTCCTGGCCGTGGGTGAGATGGGAATCGGAAACACCACCACCACCAGCGCGGCAGCCTCGGTGCTTCTGGGGCTGGACCCAGGGGTCCTCACGGGAAGGGGGGCCGGGCTGTCCGACGAGGGGCTGGAGAGAAAGCTCCGCGTTATCCGGGAGGGGATTGCCCTGCACAGGCCGGACCCGTCAGATGCCGTGGACGTGCTCTCCAAGGTGGGAGGGCTGGATCTGGCCGGCCTTGCAGGGGTGTTCCTGGGAGGGGCCGCCTGCCGTCTGCCGGTGGTGCTGGACGGGGTGATCACCGCTGCTGCCGCGCTGGCGGCATGTTCTCTGTGCGGCCACGTGTCAGATTACATCATCCCTTCTCACGTGTCCGCGGAGCCGGCGGGGCGCCTGATTCTGGAGAAGCTGGGGCTTAAGGCGGTGATCGACGGAGGGATGTGCCTGGGGGAAGGGACAGGGGCCATGGCCTTTGTGCCCATGCTCTCCATGGCGGCGGATATCTATCTGCACATGAGTACCTTTGAGGATATTCACATCAAGGAATACCGGCGGTTATAAATCATAAATTGTGAGAAAAGGGAGGAGCCATATGAGGAAGAATAGGACTTTGGGACTGTGGCTGATAGCTGGGGCCTTGTGCCTGGGAGGCTGCGGTCTGGGGAACGGCGGAGGAGACAAGACAGAGACCGCGGTGGAGAAGGAAGAAGAGAGCGGGGCCGAAAAAGAGGGCTTGGCCGGAAATGAGTCCCTGGCAGGGGAGGAGAGCATTCCGGGGGAGACCAGGGCAGAGGAGGACATTGAGAAGGCGGGAGAACCTTCTCTTCTCACCCTGGCAAACACCCAGGAGTATGACAACGTGTGGGAGGATGGCCGTTTGTTCTGCCATACCAGCTATTTGAAGCTCTGGCTGGACGGCGAGGCATTTCCCCGGCTGTCCCAGGCTCTGGAGGAGATGAACGCCCAGACCGGAAAGTACGCCGGGGAGACTATGGCGGAGCTGGAGGCCCAGGCGAGGGAGATGGCGGCTTACGGGTCGGCCCAGGATTTGTCCTGGGAGGAGGACACATGGGTGGTGCGGGCGGACAGCCAGGCGCTCAGCCTGTTAAAACGAAGCTATACGTATACCGGCGGCGCCCACGGATTTTATGGATTTACAGGTATTACCTTTGACCCGGAAAGCGGCAGGCAGCTGGAGCTTGAGGAGATTGTGACGGACACGGGGCGTCTGGTGGAGCTGGCAGGAGCCCGTCTGGCGGAAAAATATCTGGACGTGGACTTTTTTGAGGAGCCTGTGGAGACTCTGAAGAAAGAGCTGGAGGAAGGGTATTTGACGTGGACTGCCGGATATGAGGGGCTCACCCTATATTTCGCCCCCTATGAGCTGGCTCCTTACGCCAGCGGGATGCAGGCTGTCACCATCCTCTACGGGGAGGAGCCGGACCTGTTTGACGAAGGAATCTGTCAGGTTCCCGGCATGTGGGCCTCTCAGCTGGCGCCTGGGCTGGAATTCGATCTGGGTCATGACGGGAAGGTGGACAGCGTTGAGGTGGCCGGAATTATGGACGAGTACGGAAGCGCATATATCAATCTTGTGGTCTCGGTCAATGAACAGGAGAGTCTTCTGGACACATGGATCTACCGCTATAATTCCTACTTAGTCAGCGGTGAAGCGCTGGACACGGAACTCCTGGTGACGGAGACATGGTCGGACAATGATTACCAGATTATGGGAATCTGGGAGCTTGACCCGGAGAGAGAAGGCTTTTGGGAGCCATGGCAGTTTCCCGGCACAGGTCTGTCCGGCACTGTCAGGGAGTCGGAAGACGGAAATGAAGAGTACGGGGCCATGCTTCTCACCAACCCGGGCCATTTCTGCCTGTCAGCCAGGTTCCAGCTTCTCAGCACCTATACCGGGAAGCAGTGGGGCAGGATTGACAAGGAAGCCAGGGACACCGGGTATGTGGCGCTGGACCAGCCCTGGTACGATGTGGACCGGGGGGACTATTATCTTACCCTCCTGGTTCCCCTGGAGATGGAGACCGGGGAGACGAGGGAGCTTCAGGTGTATCCGGAAGGGACAAAGCTGTGGATTATCCGGGTGGAAGGAGAGGACTGTGTGGTGTTTTCCACGGAAGACCAGATCATCTGCCGGGTCTATGTAGAGTCGTCGGAGTGGCCTGCCAGGGTGAGAGGCGTGGAGGACATGAATGTGGATGATATTTTTGACGGCATGATGTTCGCGGGCTGAAAAAGTTCTGGGGAAAGGAGCTGAGGGAGATGAAACCGTTAATTTTGCTCACCGCCGGGCTTGAAGTGGTGAGAGGGATGGATCAGCGCCAGCTGTTTCAGAATTATGCCGATGCCGTCTGCCGGGCAGGCGGGCAGCCTGTGCTGGCCCTGGGGCTGGACGAAGAACTGGCCGACAGAGCGGATGGCCTGTTTTTGACAGGGGGCGTGGATATAGAGCCGGAGCGGTACGGCTGTGAACGGAAGGCGTGGTGCGGCCAGGCGGACCCGGTCCGCGACCTGGAGGAGCTGAGGCTGTTTGACTGGTTTGCCCGGAGGGGGAAACCGATTCTCGGGGTGTGCCGGGGACTGCAGCTGATCAACACGGCGCTGGGAGGAACCTTGTGGCAGGACCAGAAGGAGGAGCGGGGTGTGGATGGCCACATAGACGGAGCCATACACCCGGTTTCTCTGTCCCCCGCCTCGGCGCTCTGCCGGCTGTTCGGAGAGGAAATCCTGGTCAACAGCTATCATCACCAGTCTGTGCGGGAGCTGGGAGGAGGGCTGAAGGCGACGGCCATGTCCGGAAAGATCGTGGAGGGTATTGAACACCAGTCCCTCCCGGTGTGGGCGGTGCAGTGGCATCCGGAGCGGATGACGGGAGAGGGAAGGGCGACGAAGGAGGGCCCTGACATGAACCCGCTGTTCACCTGGTTTGTCAGAGCCTGCGCTGACAGGGTGTCATAAGATACAGTTTTTATGATACAAAAAGCCCGGCTGCGTTCACGCAAGCCGGGCTTTTCACTCCAAAAATAGGGAGGGCCGACAGACGGGGGGACATCTGTCGGCTAGAGTATGAAAAAGTTTTGAAAAAGGTGTATCACCTGTTTACGAGAATAAGTATATAAGATAAATATGTCCAATATTTGATTATAATGTGAAGAAATTGTGAACAATGAAAAAAATTTCTTTCTTTTGCCATGTCGATATTACGTATTTTTCTTTCTGGAATATTCTTTATAAATTCTGGTTATATCCTGAAGGGCGTTGATATGTTCAAAATCTTTGTGGTAAATCATGTTGATCTCCCTGGTCATGCTCAGATTCTCTATGGAGAGCCCTGCCATCTTCCCCTTGCGCATCTCCGAGGCGAAGGTGCTGCGGGGGAGGATGGACACGCCGAAGTTCCGGCGCACCAGGTCCTTGATGGTGGCCACATTGTCCACCTCCAGAGTCACGTTGAACTCGTCCAAGGATACGTTGTTGCTCTCCAAGTGGGACATGAACAGGCTGCGGGTGGCGGAATCAGGCAGGCGCAGAATCAGTCTCTGCCTTTTAAGCTCCTCCACGGTGACGATCTGTTTTTTGGCCAGGGGATTGTCCTTGGACACAGCCAATATCAGGGAGTCCGTGTCCAGCATGACGGAATTGAAATTAGAGTCGTTGATGCGGCCCTCGATGATGGCGATGTCCAGCACATAAGTTTTCAGTTTATAATAAAGATTATTTATGGTGTCAGAAATGATAGTTATATGGCTTCCGGTAATCTGGTTGGTGTAGTCGGCCAGAACCTCGGCGATGATGCTGCTCTCCGAGGAGTGGGTGATGCCCACGGACAGGCGGGTCACATGGCGCTTCTCGTCCTCCAGGCTCTGAACCAGATTCTGGTAGAGCGTCTGGATGCGGCGGGCGTACTTCACCACAATCTCCCCCTCCGGCGTGGTCTGAAGCCCTTTTTCGCCTCTTAAGAACAGGGTTGCCCCCAGATCGTGCTCCAGCTGTTTGATGTGCTGGCTCACCGCCGGCTGGGTGAGGGAAAGCTGCTCCGCGGCCCTGGTAAAATTCCGTGTCTCGTACACCTTCAGTAAAGTTTCCAGTCTTGCGTCCATGATGGTCCTCCCGTAAAATCGCCGGGGATTCGGCTGGCTTTGCCGCCCCGGATATCATAACAAATCGTTATTGTCATAGTAAAAAACATAATTTGCATTTATTACATAAATCATTATAATAATACCATAGATTCAACAAAAATGTTGGAAAATATTTTCAGGGGGATAAAGAGATGGCTTTTCTGTATGCTGAGATGGAAGAGTCCACGGCGGTGCTGTGCTCTCTTTCTATTATTTTGTTCGCGGGCTTCCTCGTGACACGTCTGACCAAGCGGATGCGTCTGCCCAACGTGACCGGGTACATTATCGCGGGGGTGCTCATCGGCCCCTGCTGCTTTCAGATGGTTCCCGGGGGAATCCTGGAACATATGGGGTTTATGAGCGACATAGCCCTGGCGTTTATCGCCTTCGGCGTGGGCAAATTTTTTAAGAAGGAGATTATAAGGGAGGCGGGAATCCGGGTGGTGGTGGTGACTCTCTTTGAGGCCCTGGCGGCGGGGATTCTGGTGACTCTGAGCATGAAAGCCATGTTCCGCATCAGCTGGGACTTTGCCCTGATTCTCGGGGCTATCGCCACAGCCACGGCTCCGGCCAGCACCATGATGACCATCCATCAGTATCACGCCAAGGGGGAATATGTAAACACCCTTCTTCAGGTGGTGGCCCTGGACGACGTGGTGTGTCTGCTGGCCTTCAGCGTGGTGGTTGCGGTGGTAAATGCCGGGAACGACGGCCGGATTTCCGCCGGTGACGTGGTCATGCCTTTTGTCAGCAACGGCATCGGCATTCTGCTGGGCGTGGGAAGCGGAGCGGCGCTGTCCAAGCTTCTTACCCCTGACAGGAGCAAGGATAACCGCCTGATCTTGTCGGTGGCCCTGCTCCTGGCCCTGTCGGGAAGCTGTGCGCTGCTGGGGGTCTCCCCCCTCCTGTCCTGCATGGTGTTCGGCGCCGTGTACATGAATCTCACAGACGACCGAAAGCTGTTTAAGCAGATCAACCGGTTTACGCCTCCTATCATGAGCATGTTTTTCATCATCTCCGGCATGAATCTGGACCTGGGGGCGATCCGAACCGCAGGCGTGGTGGGATTCAGCTATTTCCTCATCCGCATCGTGGGGAAATACGCAGGGGTCTACGTGGGCTGCATGGTGACAGGGATGCCTGTGAATATCAAGAAATACATGGGGCTGGCCCTGATTCCCCAGGCGGGAGTGGCCATCGGCCTGGCGTTTCTGGGACAGAGGCTGCTGGCCCCGGAGATCGGGGATCTGCTTCTGACCATCATCCTGGCTTCCTCCGTGCTCTACGAGCTGGTGGGCCCTGCCTGCGCCAAGATGTCCTTCTTCCTGTCCGGCGCCGTCAAGCGGGAGGTCATAGATTCGGTGAACCGGTATCAGCCTTCGGGAATGAAAAAACGGGTCAGCTGAAAACTTCTGTTCAGACAAAACGAGCTGTCATCACAAATGTGAGACAGCTCGTTTTGCCGTGGGGCAGGGCGCGTCAGCCCAGGTTCTTTTTATCCCGCCTGTTCACAAGCTGTATGACCCCGCAGCCGATTTTGTCACCGGAATTCCCGGCAGGCTGGGAGTGCAGATCGTCAGGCATCTGGTGGATCACCACGGTTTTTCCCAGGATCTGGGGGATGGTAAACCGTTTGTCATAGAAAGAGATCCAGGCGTAGCCCTGGTTGGCGAACAGGGGGAGCAGATCCCCGGCGTGCTGGGGGTGAGGGGCGCCGGAAGGGTTAAAATGGGCCCCGGTATTCTGGAAATTGTTTCCGCAGTCCCCGTTTTCGTGGATGTGCATGCCGTAAAAATCGGAGCTCCCGGGGGAAAGCCTGTCAGGCAGTCCGAAGAGTTCCGCCTCGATAAGGGTGCCGCCGTAGGGGGTCTCGTAGAATTTTACCAGTCCGCTGAGAAGAGGCGCCTGGGCTCCTCCTGTGACCCAGGCCAAAGCCATGGGCTCGTTGTCCTCTAAAATCTCGGCAAAGAGATCTCCTGGGGTTTTTTGTCTGTCAGCCATATAAAAATCCTCCTTTGGTGTAGAATATGGAGAGAGCAGGACCGAGGTGTATGATGTTAAGGAAATATTTAGTAGAAATTTTCATGAAGGGGTGGTAAACTATCCACATAGGTCATTGAGACAAAGGCCAATGCCGACCCCATAACAATTTGAGGAGGAATCAGAATAACCATGGAGAACAACAAGAAAAAGATCATACTCACCGGAGACCGCCCCACAGGGAGACTTCACGTAGGCCACTATGTGGGCTCTCTCAAGAGGCGGGTGGAGCTTCAGAATTCCGGAGAGTATGATGATATTTTTATTATGATAGCCGACGCCCAGGCGCTCACGGACAACGCGGACAACCCGGAGAAGGTGAGGCAGAATATTATCGAGGTGGCGCTTGACTACTTGTCCTGCGGTCTGGACCCGGAAAAGTCCACATTATTTATCCAGTCCCAGATTCCTGAGCTGACGGAACTGACTTTCTACTATATGAATCTGGTAACTGTGTCCAGGCTTCAGAGGAATCCCACGGTAAAGAATGAGATCAAGATGCGGAACTTCGAGGCCAGCATTCCCGTGGGCTTTTTCGCGTACCCCATCAGCCAGGCCTCGGACATCACCGCTTTCCAGGCCACCACCGTGCCTGTGGGGGAGGATCAGCTCCCCATGATCGAGCAGACCAGGGAGATCGTCAGAAGCTTCAACCATATCTACGGGGAGGCGCTGACAGAGCCCGATGCCCTGATCCCGGACAACAAGGCGTGTCTGCGTCTTCCGGGAACCGACGGCAAGGCCAAGATGAGCAAATCCCTGAACAACTGCATCTACCTCTCGGATACCGAGGAGGAGGTGAAGAAAAAGGTTATGAGCATGTTCACAGATCCTAACCATCTGCGGGTCCAGGACCCCGGCCAGGTGGAGGGGAACCCGGTGTTCATCTACCTGGACGCTTTCTGTAAAGAACAGCATTTTGAGCAGTTCCTGCCGGAGTACAAGAACCTTGATGAGCTGAAAGCCCACTATACCAGAGGGGGGCTGGGGGACGTGAAGGTGAAGCGCTTCCTCAATGCGGTTCTCCAGGAGGAGCTGGCGCCTATCCGTGCCCGCCGCAAAGAGTACGAGAAAAATATCCCGGAGGTTTACCGCATACTCAAGGAGGGCAGCATAAAGGCCCAGAAAGCGGCGGCCCGGACTCTGGCGGACGTGAAGGCGGCCATGAAGATCAACTATTTTGACGACCAGGAACTGATTCAGAGCCAGGCCAGACGTTTTGGCGAGAACGGATGAGGCTCTGCCTATGACACATAGAGGAATACTTATGAGAAAAGGGAAAACCAGCAGATCCGCCGGCGGCTTTTCGGCGGGCGCGGCAAGACTGGCGGCGGCAGCGCTGTCCCTGTGTCTGATGACTTCTTTTCCTGCGGCGGCGGCGCCCGGCGCCGGACAGGTTACACAGGAGGCGCCCGGAGGAGCCGGGGAGAGCGGGGGACAGGTTACGGGAAGCGGTCCCTCGTCAGGCAGCGCAGGCGGAGGACAGGTTACGAGGGAGAGCCCCGGAGCCGGGGTGTCTTCGACGGAGGGACCGGGAGCCGGGAATTCAGGGGTGTCTGCGCCGGGGAACCCTCCGGTGGGTTCAGGCAGCACAGGGTCTTTGGGCTCTGACGGTCCGTCTGCGTCGGCGGACTCTGCGTCGGGCGCGCCGGGAGGAGCAGACGCCGGACAGACCGGGCCGGGAGGTCCTTCAGGGGGAACGGGAAGTTCCGGCCAGACAGGGGCCGCCGGTTCCGCAACGGAGCAGCCGGGGGAGTCAGGGACCCTTCCGGACGCGCCGGTGATTCGGGCCGAGGGGGCGGTGGTGATAGACGCCGCCACGGGAAAGATCCTCTGCGGAAAGAATGAGACCAGCCGGTTTTATCCTGCCAGCATCACCAAGCTGATGACGGCCATGGTGGTTTTGGAGCGGACAAACCTGGAGGACACGGTGACTTTCTCCGAGTCGGCCACCACCAACTTAGAGTCCGGCGCCTCCACGCTGAATCTGGCGGAGGGAGACCGGCTGACGGTGGAGCAGTGTCTCTACGGTCTTCTGCTGAAATCAGCCAACGAGATAGGCAACGCCCTGGCGGAGCATGTCTCGGGGAGTGTGGAAGGCTTTGTCCAGCTGATGAACCAGAAGGCGGCGGAGCTTGGCTGCACGGGGACTCATTTTGCCAACCCCCACGGACTCAATGACAGCAGCCACTATACCACGCCCTACGACATGGCCCTCATCGCCAGGGCCGCCTTTCAGAATCAGACCCTGTGCAGGATCGACACCACCCTCACCTACCAGTTTCCCGCCACCAGGAAGGGGGCGGCTCAGACCATCACCATGGGCCACAAGATGATGTTCCCCGACGATTCCAGGTACTATGAGGGGATCATCGGAGGCAAGACCGGTTACACCTCCATCGCGGGCAACACTCTGGTCACAGGAGCCGAGAGAGGCGGGGCGCGGCTTGTGGCGGTGGTGATGAAGAGCAAGTCCACCCACTATACAGACACAAAGCAGCTTTTGGACTACGGTTTCGCGGTCATGGGCCAGACAGCCCCGGCGGCAGGCTGGCAGAAGGATGGTACCGGCTGGTATTATATTCTGGACAGCGGCCAGAGGGCGGCGGGGCAGTGGCTGAGTGTGGATCAGACAGATTACTGGATAGACCCAGACGGGTATATGGCCACGGGCTGGCGGCAGTTTGCCGGCGGAGAGTGGTATTATTTCCGCTCCAGCGGAGCCAAGGCGGTGAATTACTGGGTTGAGGACAGCGGAAAATGGTTCTATCTGGGAGACCGGGGAGTCATGCTTAAGGACACCCGCACGCCGGACGGATACCGGCTGGGAGCGGACGGAGCCTGGATACAATAGGAGGCGGCTATGAAAGAAAAATTGTACACCATAGAACTTCACGATGCCCTGGCTTCGGGAGATGAGTGCCCCTTCTGCTGGCTTGAGAGGAAGCTGGAACAGGAGGCCATGGAGTTTGTCCTGGGCTCTTCCTACATGGAAAGCGATATCCGGGACATGACCGACAAACAGGGGTTCTGCCGGCGGCACACCAAGGCCATGTACGACTACGGCAACACCTTAGGCAACGCCTGGATCTTGAAGACAAGGCTGGTATGGCTGAGAGAGGAGCTTAAGAAGCAGATGAACGGCTTCTCCCCCCAGCCCTCCGCCGTGCTGGGACGATTTAAGAAAAAGGACGCCGGGGAGAGCTCTGTCAGTGCCTGGATTCGCGGGGAGGAGAGCCACTGCTATGTATGCGGCCGTGTGGAGGAGACATACCGGCGGGTTCTGGACACCTTTGTCTACCAGGTAAAGCATGAAAAAGAATTTCTGGACCTGGTAAAGTCGGGCAAGGGGTTCTGCATCCATCACTTCGCGGACCTGGTGGAGGCGTGTGAACAGGGGCTGGGAAAAAAGGACCAGGACCAGATATTTCCACTGCTGTTTGAGCAGATGAACCGGGAGCTGGACCGCATCCAGGAGGATATCGACTGGCTCATCGAGAAGTATGATTACAGAAACGCGGACAAGGACTGGAAAAATTCCCAGGACGCGGTGCAGAGAACCATGCAGAAGATCACGGGGGGCCATCCTGCGGACCCGGTGTTCAAAAGCCGCAAATAAAGGCAGCCTTCGGAGTATAATTTTGCATTAATGGCAGATACTACCTTCATCAACGGATAGGAGGTAATTGCAATGCAGGATTTGAAAAACAGCGAGACCCTGAAAAACCTCATGAGGGCTTTTGCCGGGGAGAGTCAGGCCAGGAACCGCTACACTTTCGCGGCGGGCATAGCAAAGCAGGAGAAGCTCCCTGTGATCGAAGCGGTGTTTCAGTTTACCGCGGACCAGGAGAAGGCTCACGGGGAGCTTTTTTACAATTACATGAAGGAACTGGCGGGAGAGAATATTCATATTGACGGAGGCTATCCGGTGGATATCTCCCAAAAGACCGTAGATCTCTTAAAGGCCGCCAGACACAATGAATACGAAGAGCATGACGTGGTGTACCGGCAGTTCGGCGAGAAGGCGAAGGCGGAGGGATTTGAGGAGATCGGAAGGGTTTTCCATCAGATCGCCGCGGTTGAGAAGATGCACGGGGACAGGTTTGAAATGCTTGCCGACTGGATGGAGCAGGGGAAGCTGTTTGTGTCGGACGCGGCCACAGGCTGGATGTGCCTGAACTGCGGCCATGTTCTCACAGCCGCCAAGGCGCCGGGAATCTGTCCTGTGTGCAGGCATGACCAGGGATATTTCATACGCCTGGAGCTGGCGCCGTACACCCGTCTGTGACAGGCCTGCCTGTGTAAATATGCCGGGAGGAGCCCTCTGAATCCCTGGGCGGGAGAAAAGGGGGCTGCCCTATGGGGCGGGAAGATGCCGGTGGCAGACGGGCCGCCGGCCCGGCAGGAGGAGCAAAGATGTGGAGATTAGCAGCGGTAAGCGGAATAGGGGCGGCGGCATGCCTGAGATCCTCCTGGGAGCGGAGACATTTTGTCACAGAGGCCTACGAACTGTCCTCCCCGAAGCTGGAGGAGGAGAAGACCTTCGTGTTTCTCTCAGACCTCCATGACAATTGCTTTGGTCCGGGGCAGAAGACGCTTCTGGGAGAGATTGATAAGATAAAACCAGACGCCGTGTTCATAGGCGGGGACATGATGGTGGTGAAAAAACAGGCCGACCTGTCCGCGGCTCTGTTTCTCGTGAAAAAGCTGGCCGGAAGCTACCCGGTATACTATGGAAACGGCAACCACGAGAACCGCATGGACCGGAAGAGGCACGTCTACGGGGACAAGTATGACCTGTTTGTGAGAGAGCTTAAGGAGGCGGGGGTATGCCACCTGTCCGACGCGAGCGTCACGCTGCCAGGTCCCATCCGCCTCAGCGGCCTGAACCTGGAGAAGAGACACTATAAAAAGAGGGCGGGCGGCGATCTGGAGGTCTCCTACATAGAAAAGCGCCTGGGAGATCCGGAGAGACAGATGTTCCAGATTCTTCTGGCCCACTCTCCCCTCTATGGAGAGACTTACGCCAGATGGGGGGCCGACTTGACTCTCTCAGGCCATTTTCACGGGGGAACCATAAGAATCCCCGGTCTGGGAGGGCTCATGACGCCGCAGTTTCATTTTTTCCTGGAAAGCTGCGGAGGATGCCTGCGGACAGGGGACAAAGTCATGATCGTCAGCAGAGGGCTGGGAACCCACTCCATCAATATAAGGCTTAACAACCGGCCGGAGCTGACCGTGATCAGGCTTCTGCCGGCGGCGAAAAGGACAGAAGAAAGGGGGGACAAGGGACATGACGGCGATTTCTTATAAACTGGAGAACTTTGAAGGGCCTTTGGATCTTCTTCTCCATCTGATCGAGAAGAATAAAGTCAGCATCTGCGATATCCCCATTGTTTTGATAACAGAACAATATCTTGACTATGTCAGCCACATGGAGACAGAGGACTTAAATGTGGTCAGCGAATTTCTTGTCATGGCTGCCACCCTTATCGATATCAAGTCCAGAATGCTTCTGCCGGCGGAGGTGGACGAGGAAGGCCAGGAGGAAGACCCAAGGGCAGAGCTGGTGGCCCGCCTGCTGGAATACAAGATGTACAAATGCATGGCCCAGGAGCTTCTGGGCCTGGAGGAAGGGGCGGCCCGCCACATGTACAAGGTTCCCACGGTACCCGACGAGGTGGCCAGGTACGAGGCGCCTGTGGATCTGGATCAGCTTTTAGACGGACTGACCCTGGCTAAGCTCCAGTCTGTGTTTGAGTCGGTGATGAAGCGGAGGACAGAGAGAATCGACCCTGTCAGAAGCAGCTTCGGGACAATCCGCAAGGAGCCGGTCAGTCTGGAGACCAGGATCGGAACCGTCATGAGTTACGCCAGGAGCCACAGAACCTTCAGCTTTCGCCAGCTTCTGGAAAGGCAGGCGGACAAGCTGGAGGTTGTAGTCACATTTCTGGCAGTGCTGGAGCTGATGAAGATGGGGAAGATCCATCTCACTCAGGAGGCGCTGTTTGACGATATGAACATAGAGACTCTGGAGCCGGAGGGGGAGGAGGAAGAGCTGAACCTGGAAGGGCTGGAGGGCTGACAGACAGATGGCATAGACGCAGGAGAAGGTTATGGCAAAAGAAGAATACATAAAAGAGGCGGAAAGCCAGAAGAGATATCCGAAAAAGAAGTGGGAGGCTATCGTGGAGGCGGTTTTGTTCACCATGGGGCAGTCTGTGGAGCTGCGGCAGCTGGCGGCGGCCCTGGGGGAGAGCGAGGAGGTGGCCGGACAGGTGGCCGAGCAGCTGAAAAAGCGGTATGACAGAGAAAAGCGGGGACTTCAGATCATAGAACTGGATAAGAGCTATCAGATGTGCACCAGAGTGGAGTACTATGAGAATCTGATACAGGTGGCGGCCGCGCCCAAAAAGCATGCGCTCACGGATGTGGCCCTGGAGACCCTGTCCATCATCGCCTACAAACAGCCGGTAACCAAGCTGGAGATCGAGAAGATCAGGGGGGTGAAGTCGGACCACGCAGTGAACCGCCTGATCGAGTACAATCTGGTCCATGAGGTGGGCCGTCTGGACGCCCCCGGCCGTCCGGCCCTGTTTGCCACCACCGAGGAATTTTTGCGGCGGTTCGGAATCGGCTCCACGGACAGCCTTCCCGCCATGGATCCGGTCCAGGCGGAGGAGATCCGCAGCCAGGTGGAGGAAGAGCTGAAACTGACCATGGAGGAGATGGAGCAGGAGGAGGGCGGCGGCTCGGACAGGGAGTCGGTTATGAAGGACTTGAATGTGTGACGCCGGCAGGTTTCATCGCGCCGTCGCGGATCTCCCAGGCCTCCCCGTACAGAGTCTCGGCTCCGTTTTCCAATCCTTCAAATTCCCCTCTCATCTTGTCATTGTGAGCAAAATCATCAGGGTCCGACGCCATCATCAGGCAACGGTATCCAGGCTTCCACCCCTGGGCCAGTTTCTCCAGAAATCCGTTTTTCCTGGTGTACCCGTAGAGCGTCCGGCCGTCTGTCTGGGGATAAGGGCTGCAGGGGCTGCTTGTCAAGAGAAGCCTCATGATTTCCTCCTCTCCGGCCGGCAGGAGCAGCCGATTCCCAGTCCGCCGTGGCCGATGTGGCAGGAGACTCCCAGGGAGAGCCGGTCGCACATGACCTCCATCCCGGGAAAGGCCTTCTGGATTTCCCCGACCCACTGGGCGGTATCTTCTTCCGAGGCGCTGGACGCCGCCAGAAGATACAGTTCTCCCCGGTCCTTCCAGGCTTTGAAGGTTGTCTCCATGTCGTGGGTTATGGCTTCTATCATGGCTTTCTTTGCTTTTGCAAGGCCTCTGCATTTTTTAAATGAGTCCAGAAGCCCTACATTTAATTTTAAAATAGGCTTGATGTGTAAAACGCTTCCAAGCAGGGCGGCCGCCGGAGTGATCCGCCCGCCTTTTTTTAAGTGCTCCAGAGTGTCCACGCCGATATAGATGGACATCTGGTCCTTTGATTGTTCCAGGATTTCTTTGATCTCCGCGGCAGAAAAGCCTTCGTCTATAAGCTCCAGGCAGTCCAGAACCGAGCGGTGCAGAGGAGTGGACACTCTTCCGTTGTCCACCACCAGGACCCGTCCCTCATATGGCTCTTCCTGGGCCAGGGCCGCCGCGGTGGCGCAGGACCCGCTGAGACCGCTGCTGATAGGGATATAGAGGATCTGCCGGAATTCTTCCAGGGCTTTATCCCACAGCTGCATCACCTCGGAAGGGGAGGGCTGGGAGGTGGATATATCCGCGCCGGAATCCAGTTTCTCAAAAAAATCTTCTCTGGACAGGGTAATGTCCTCGTAGTAAACCTGTCCGTCTATGTAAAATGGCATGGGAAGCACATAGATTCCCAGTCTTCGGGCTTCCGCCTGGGTAATCGAACTGTGGCTGTCCGTGACAACTCCAATTGATTTCATGATTGATTCCTCCTGTAAATGATAAATAATTGTCAGTTATAGATATTCTAGCACAAAAAACATTTTTTGGATACAGAAATTTGAAAGTCAAAATTTTTCAGGGCCGTAGATGCTGCTTATTAATTATTGAGAAAAAAAGGGGTTGCAATATACCCCACTAGGGTATATAATGGAAGAGTGAGGAAGACATGGCGCAGCTTTTCAGAATACCGGGAATATAAGGCGCGGGCGGAAGGAGGAACGGCTTGTGGAGAAAGAGACGGGGAATGGGTGTGAGCGCTGCTGCAAGACCAAGGAGAGGACGGAGCAGGAGTATAAGGATTTGATTCACCGCCTGAACCGGATTGAGGGACAGATTCGGGGGATCAAGGGGATGGTGGAGAGAGACGCCTACTGTCCGGAGATTCTGGTGCAGGTGGCGGCGGCCAACGCCGCTCTCAACAGCTTTAACAAGGTGCTGCTTGCCAGCCATATCAGGACCTGCGTGGCCAGGGATATCAGGGAAGGGAAAGAGGATACCATCGACGAGCTGGTGGCGACGCTGCAGAAGCTGATGAAGTAGAGGAAAGGGAAATTATGGGTGATTTTGTAATTATTGCCGTGGTGGCAGTGGGTTTAGTCCTGGGCGTTCAGGCAACTATAAAGCATATGAAAGGCCGGGGCGGATGCTGCGGAGGCGGAAAGGTTCCGAAACCGGCGAAGAAGACCCTGAAAGGAAAAAAGGTGGGGGAAAAGGTGGTGTACATCGAGGGCATGCACTGTGACAACTGCAGAGCCGGCGTGGAGAGGCAGCTGAACTGGATTGACGGGGCGGCAGCCAAAGTGAATTTGAAGAAGAAGACGGCGGTGGAGTCCATGGAGCGGCTGGTGGGGGATGAGGAACTGAAGGCGGCGGTGGAGAAGGCAGGTTTTCAGGTGAGCAAGATCAAGTTTAAGGAGGCTTAGTATGGAACAATACACAGTCACCGGCATGAGCTGCGCGGCATGCAGCGCCCGGGTGGAGAAGGCGGTATCCAAGGTGGAGGGGGTAACTTCCTGCTCCGTTAGCCTGCTGACCAACTCCATGGGAGTGGAGGGCAGCGCCCAGGCTCAGGCGGTTATAGAGGCAGTGGAGGCGGCGGGCTACGGCGCCGCGCTGAAAGGAGGGGGCGGAAAGCAGGATGCCCCCGGCGCCGCCGGGGAGGGGGAAGATATGCTGAAGGACCGGGAGACTCCGGCGCTGAAGCAGCGGCTCTATTCCTCCCTGGGATTTCTGGTTGTCCTCATGTATATTTCCATGGGGCATATGATGTGGAACTGGCCGGTTCCCTCATTTATGGAGGGCAACCATGTGGCTATGGGGCTTTTGCAGCTGCTTTTGACAGTGATCATCATGGTTATCAACCAGAAGTTCTTTGTCAGCGGTTTTAAGAGCCTTCTCCACGGAGCGCCCAACATGGACACACTGGTGGCCCTGGGGTCAGGAGCCTCCTTTGTGTACAGCACATATGCCCTGTTCGCCATGACCGACGCCCAGATGAGAGGGGATGCGGCAGGCGTCATGTCCTATATGCACGAGTTCTATTTTGAGTCGGCGGCCATGATTCTGACGCTGATCACCGTGGGAAAGATGCTGGAGGCAAGGTCCAAGGGCAGGACCACAGACGCCCTCAAGGGGCTGATGAAGCTGGCTCCCAAGACAGCCACTGTGGTGAGGGACGGGGCGGAGACACAGGTGCCTGTGGAGCAGGTGAAAAAGGGAGATATATTCGTGGTGCGCCCCGGAGAGAATATTCCCGTGGACGGCGTGGTTCTGGACGGAAGCAGCGCGGTGAACGAGTCGGCCCTCACTGGGGAGAGCATCCCCGTGGATAAGGGAGCGGGAGACAAGGTGTCCGCGGCCACGGTAAATCAGTCAGGATTTATCCGGTGCCAGGCCACGCGGGTGGGGGAGGATACCACCTTGTCCCAGATTATCCAGATGGTGAGCGACGCGGCGGCCACCAAGGCCCCTATCGCCAAGGTGGCGGATAAGGTGTCGGGAGTCTTTGTCCCCGCCGTGATTGCCGTGGCGGCCGTCACCCTGGCAGTGTGGCTTCTGGCGGGAGCGGGAATCGGGTTTGCCCTGGCGAGAGGCATCTCCGTCCTTGTCATCAGCTGTCCCTGCGCCCTGGGGCTGGCCACGCCGGTGGCCATCATGGTGGGCAACGGCATGGGAGCCAAAAACGGCATCCTTTTTAAGACGGCGGTGTCCCTGGAAGAGACGGGGAAGGTGCAGGTGATAGCCCTGGATAAGACGGGGACCATCACCAGCGGGGAGCCGGAGGTGACGGACATTATACCGGCACAGGGTATATCCCGGGAGGAGCTGCTCAAGGCTGCCTGCGCGCTGGAGCAAAAAAGCGAGCATCCTCTGGCGAAGGCCGTCTTAAAGAGGGCGAAAGAGCTGGGACTGTCAGGGCCGGAGGTCACTGATTTTCTGGCTCTGCCCGGCAACGGGCTCTCCGCCGTGCTGGATGGCGCGGCTCTGGCGGGAGGCAATTTCAAATTTATCAGCAGCAGGGTTCATGTGGAAGAAGAACTGAAGGGGCAGTCGGAGCGCCTGGCGGAGGAAGGAAAGACACCTCTGTTTTTCAGCAGGGACAAGGCGCTTATGGGCATCATCGCCGTGGCGGATGTGATCAAGGAAGACAGCCCGCAGGCGGTTAAGGAACTGCAGAACATGGGCATCCAGGTGGTCATGCTCACCGGTGACAACGAGCGCACCGCCAGGGCCATCGGGAGACAGGCGGGTGTGGACCAGGTGATCGCCGGGGTTCTCCCCGAGGGCAAGGAGAGCGTGGTCAGGTCCTTGAAGAGCCAGGGGAAGGTGGCCATGGTGGGAGACGGCATCAACGACGCTCCGGCCCTGACCAGGGCAGATATAGGCATCGCCATCGGCGCGGGAACGGACGTGGCCATCGACGCGGCGGACGTGGTCCTGATGAAGAGCCGCCTCAGCGACGTTCCCGCAGCCATCCGCCTGAGCCGGGCGACTCTCAGGAACATCCACGAAAACCTGTTTTGGGCGTTCTTTTACAATGTGGTGGGGATTCCGCTGGCGGCAGGATTGTGGTATCCTATATTCGGGTGGAAGCTAAACCCCATGTTCGGGGCGGCAGCCATGAGCCTGTCCAGCTTTTGCGTGGTTACAAACGCTTTGAGACTGAATCTGTTCCGCGTCCACGACGCAGGAAAAGATAGACCTCTCCGCCGGGCAGAAGCCCGGCGCCTGTCCCGTCAGGGACACGGTCAGGAGGATGCCCGGGAGGGCAAAAATATAAAGAAAATGGAGGAGACAACCATGGAAAAGACGATGAAGATTGAGGGAATGATGTGCGGGCACTGCGAGGCCAGGGTGAAAAAGTGCCTGGAGGCCCTGCCCCAGGTGTCTCAGGCGGTTGTGAGCCATGAGGCGGGAACGGCGGTAGTCACCTTGAGCGGCGAAGTTGCCGACGACGTGCTGAAGAAAGCAGTGGAAGACCAGGACTATAAGGTGCTGTCGGTTCAGTAAGCCTTAATTCAAAGCCGGCTTCCGCCTGTGTCCGGGCGCCGGGGATAAAAAAGAGTGTCTGTCAGAACCAGGGGCAGGCGCTCTCTTTTTGTGCTTTGGTTACTGTTCACATGTCACAGTAACGTCCTTTTTTCTGCCTTTGTGTCAGAAAGCTGTTAGTGCTGGCAAAACGCGGATATCTGTGTTATACTGTTCCTGCTGCGGTGCAGAAGTATGGGGGAGGGGAGAGGAGAGGAACAAGGATATGGAGACTATAAAAATCAGATACTTTACGGACAAGATTGACAGGCTGTGTTATGTGGGGGGAAAGTCGGACTGGATCGACCTGCGCGCGGCAGAGGATGTGGAGCTGAAGGCAGGAGAGTACCGCGCCATCCCCCTGGGTGTGGCCATGAAGCTTCCCGCCGGATATGAGGCTCACGTGGTGCCCAGGAGTTCCACCTTCAAAAATTTCGGTGTGATCCAGACCAACTCCATGGGAGTCATCGACGAGAGCTACTGCGGGGACCATGATCAGTGGTATTTTCCCGCCTATGCCCTGCGGGACACGGTGATCCATGTCAATGACCGTATCTGCCAGTTCCGGATCATGAGGCATCAGCCGGTCCTCGCCTTCCAGGAGGTGGAGGTCATGGCAGACGAAGACAGGGGCGGACTGGGAAGCACGGGAATCAGATAGGAGCGGGAGAAGATGATGGGCAGGATAAAAGGTTATCTATGTATTTTTTTTGTGGTTTTATCCCTTGCAGGCTGTCAGAATCACGAGAAGGAGCGGCAGGAGCTTCGCCTTCAGGGGATCAGCCAGCTGGAGGGGGGAGATTATGACGGGGCGGTGGCGTCCTTTGAGGAGGCGCTGGCGAAAACCTCCAGCGGTGTTGTGGGAGAGTTTGAACTGGATATTCTCAAGTACAGGGCGGAGGCGGAATACGGAGCCGGGGATTTTCAGGCGGCGGCATACACTTATGAGATCCTGATGCAGGTGGACGAAGAGCGGCCGGAGTACCGAAGCCGCGCCTGCTTTCTGTCGGCCATGGCGGGACAGGCGGACAAGGCGAAGGAACTTTACGAGAAGATGTACAAGGCAGAGCCTGACAGCCAGGAGACAGCCCGGGCTCTTCTGATCCTGGGACAGCTTCTGACGGAACAGGACCGTTTTGACGAGGCTATGGAGCTGTACGGGCAGGCGGTGAATGGGGGAATCAAAAACGGGGAAATTTATAATCGGATGGGCATGTGCCAGCTGGAACAAGAAGACTATGACATGGCGCTCTACTATTTTGAACTGGGAGTCCAGACAGGTGACGCGTCCGCCATGGAGAGCCTTCTGAGGAACCAGGCGGCAGTCTATGAGAAGAAGCTGGACTTTGCCAGGGCCCTGTCGGTTCTGGAGCAGTATGCCGCAGCTTACGGGGCCGCTCCTGAGATACAGAAGGAGATAGATTTTCTGCGAACCAGATGAGGCTCCTCCGGAGCAGGTCTGCAGCCGGGATGGGGCCTTGGCGGACCGTTTGGGGGCAGAAGGGATGGAAAGGAGTTTTAATTGGCGGAATTGATCGAGTTGAAAGATATAGAAGAGAGGGTGATCCTTCTGGCGGTGAGCACGGGGGAGGAGAGGGACACACAGGCATGTCTGGACGAGCTGGAAGAACTGGTGAAGACGGCGGGGGCCGCCGCCGTGGACAGGATGATTCAGAGCCGGGAGAACATTCACCCAGGCACTTACCTGGGAAAGGGGAAGCTTGAGGAGGTAAAGGAGCGTCTCCGGGAGCTGGATGCCACGGGGGTGGTCTGTGACGACGAGCTGTCCCCCGCCCAGCTGCGCAGCCTGGAGGATGCCCTGGATACAAAAGTCATGGACAGAACCATGGTGATTCTGGACATCTTCGCCGCCAGAGCCAGAACGAGGGAAGGAAAGCTCCAGGTGGAGCTGGCCCAGCTGAAATACCGGGCTGCCAGACTGGTGGGACTGAGAAGCTCCCTGTCCAGACTGGGCGGGGGAATCGGCACCAGGGGGCCGGGGGAGAAAAAGCTGGAGATGGACCGGCGTTTGATCCACGAGAGGATCGGACAGCTGAAGGAAGAATTGAAAGATGTGGAACGCCACAGAGAAGTGCAGCGCAGGCAGAGGGAGAGGGCCCACATACAGGTGGCCGCCATCGTCGGATACACTAACGCCGGCAAATCCACGCTGCTGAATCACCTCACCGGCGCCGGAATTCTTGCTGAGGACAAGCTGTTCGCCACCCTGGACCCCACCACCAGGAACCTGGCGCTGCCGGGGGGGCAGGAGATGCTTCTGACGGACACGGTGGGATTTATCCGAAAGCTGCCCCACCATCTCATTGAGGCTTTTAAAAGCACCCTGGAGGAGGCCAGATACAGCGATATGATCCTCCATGTGGTGGACTGCTCCAGCCCGCAGATGGATATGCAGATGCACATCGTGTACGAGACATTAAAGCAGCTGGAGGTGACGGACAAGACCATGATTACCGTGTTTAACAAGACAGATAAGCTGGAGCAGAAAACGGCGCTCAGGGACATGTCCTGCGACTACCAGGTCAGTCTGTCGGCAAAGACAGGGGAGGGGGTGGACAGCCTCCTGGAGCTTTTGGAGACTGTTCTGAGGAATCAGCAGATTTATCTGGAAAAGCTCTATCCCTACAGCCAGGCGGGAAGGCTTCAGGCCGTGCGGAAATACGGGGAGCTTCTGGCAGAGGAGTACCGTGAGGACGGGATTTTCGTAAAGGCATATGTGCCGGCACAGCTGTACGGACAGATTATATAGAAAAAACTCGTCCAATATTACATCATGGAGACAAAGGAGAACAGAATGGAGAGAGAAAAATTTTCTTCCAGGCTTGGATTTATCCTCATATCTGCGGGATGCGCCATAGGTCTGGGAAACGTGTGGAGATTTCCCTATATTGTGGGAGAGTACGGAGGGGCGGCTTTTGTGTTGATTTACCTGCTGTTTTTGGTGGCCCTTGGGCTGCCTGTGGTGGTCATGGAGTTTGCCGTGGGGCGAGCCAGCCAGAAGAGCGCCGCCCTGTCCTTTGAGGTGCTGAAGCCAAAGGGGAGCAGGTGGCCGTGGGGAAGGTACATTGCCATCGCCGGCAACTATCTTCTGATGATGTTCTACACCACCGTGGCAGGGTGGATGCTTCTGTACTTTGTGAAGATGCTCATGGGGGACTTCCGGGGGCTGGCCGCGGAGCAGGTGGCTGCCGAGTTCGGAGGCATGCTGGCGGATCCGGTGCTGATGATGGCCATGATGGTGATTGTGGTGCTTTTAGGCTTTGCCGTCTGCGGCATGGGACTGCAAAACGGGGTGGAGAAGATCACCAAGGTGATGATGGTGTGCCTGCTCCTTCTTATGACCGTGCTGGCAGGACATTCCATGATGATAAAAGGCGGCGGCGTAGGGCTGGAGTTCTATCTGAAACCGGATTTTTCCAGGGTAAGGGAAGCCGGGGTGGGGGAAGTGGTCTTTGCGGCTCTGGGCCAGTCCTTTTTTACCCTGAGTATCGGAATCGGCGCCCTGGCTATCTTCGGGAGCTATATCGGCAAGGAGAAGAGGCTGGCCGGGGAGGCTGTCAGCGTAATGTGTCTGGACACCCTGGTGGCCTTCATGGCAGGGCTTATTATATTCCCGGCATGTTTCGCCTACGGCGTTCAGCCGGATGCCGGTCCATCCCTGATCTTTATCACTCTTCCTAACGTGTTCAACCACATGGCCGGCGGGCGGATCTGGGGAGGTCTGTTCTTCCTGTTCATGTCCTTCGCGGCCATGTCCACAGTGATCGCCGTGTTTCAAAATATCGTGTCTTTTGCCACGGATCTGACAGGCTGCACGGTGAAAAAGGCGGTGGTGTGCAACGCGGCGCTGATGATTCTTCTCTCTCTCCCCTGTGTTCTGGGATTTAATGTGTGGAGCGGTTTCGCGCCTCTGGGGGAGGGGACCAATGTGCTGGATCTGGAGGACTTTCTGGTGAGCAACAATCTGCTGCCCCTGGGAAGTCTTGTGTATCTTCTTTTCTGTACCACCCGCTACGGGTGGGGATTTGACAAGTTTCTGGCGGAAGCCAACGCGGGCACGGGACTTAAGTTTCCCAGATGGGCGAAAATCTATGTCAGCTATGTGCTTCCGGCCGTGATACTGTTAATCTTTTTCCAGGGCTACTGGGCAAAATTCAGCTGAGTATTTTACCGCCAAGGTCAGGAACGTGACAGGGCACCAGGTGGAAGCTTCATGACAAATTGTCCATTTACTGACAGGACGGATGCCAGTTATAGGAGAACGGTATTTTAAGTCTGTAATCCGTCTGCAAAATCCAATAAGATAAAAGCAGGATTTTTCAGATGGAGAAGTGCAGTACTATGGAGAACGAAAGAATTTTGGAAAAGATTGAGGAACTGATGGCGCAGCATGAATATACAAAATACAAGCTGGCCAAGTTAAGCGGGATCAAAAAATCCACGATCACCACCATATTTACGAAGAGAAGCACGGTGAGCGTGTACAATCTGTCCAAGATGTGTAAAGCCTTTGATCTGACGCTGTCAGAATTTTTTGCGATGCTGGAGGGGGAGCCCAGAACAGACAGAATTCAGAATTTTCCGGTGGAGTGGTGGCGCAGCCTGCAGCCAGAGACCAGGAGGAAGGTCTCGGCTATGATGTTCACCATGGCGGAACTGGTGGAAAAAGGGTCATGAAAGGACGGCAGGCGAACCGTATGAGTTTACGGCTCGCCTGCCGTCTTTTGCGGACTAATCCTCCAGAGAGTCCTTCTTCTGGCGGATAAGCCGCACGCCGATCCAGATGATGAGAAGAGCGGCGGCAAGCCGCGGGATGGACTGTATCCAGCTGCGGAGAAAGATGAGCAAAAAAGCGGGGAGGGGGAAGTAGTCGGACAGATGCCAGAAGAACCTCCACACATGATTCCACAGGACGCTGAGACCCATGAAAATCAGGATGAGGGCCAGGGGCTTTCTGTGCCTGTCGGCCGCTCTGAGAAGCTGTCCGGGGCTCATATCGAAGAGGTAGCCGTCCTCCAGGGCATAGAATTCCTCGTCTGCCATATTGTTTAAGTTGTGGGTGTGAAAAAAGCTGAAAAACCACATGACAGGGAGCAGATAGAGAAGGGGGGGGAACAGGGAGGATGCCAAAGCCACATCCCCGAAAAACAGAATCATGACGCTGGCTCCCATTTTATAAAATCCCAGGTACATTTCCCCCGCGCCGGGAATCAGGGAAAAGAAGAAAGTAAATAGTTTATTTTTTTTATTAGTCATGGAAAAATACCTCCGGATTCGATAAAAATTTGGAAAAAAGTCTGATTTTTCCCGTCAGCTGCTGTAGTTTCTGGCAGACCTCCACATGGACAGGGGAGTCGGAATAGGGCTGTGAGAGAAGAGAACTGCCCTGAAAATCAGGCACGGTCAGGAGCAGCGCGATGGAGCACGCCATGGCGAGGCCGACTTTCAGGCTGTAGCGCATGAGCTCCATGTTTTTCGACAGGCGGTTGGTGCCGGCGATGACGCGGATGTCGGTCTGGCGGCTTCTCTCCAAAACAGCAGGTTTTAAGCTGGCCGGGGCAGAGAGCAGGCCCTGTTCCTCCAGAAAGTCCGCGAACCGCTCCGCCTCCCAGAGGTCGGACGCCATTTTTTCCAGGGAGAAACGGTCTTTAAACGTGTTATCCATCAAATAAATCCTCCTTTCTGTAAAACTTGCGCAGCATGGCTTTGGCGCGGTAAATCTGAGTCTGAATGGTCTTTAAATTCTTTCCGGTCTTTTCGGCGATTTCGCCGGCATCGTATTCATGGTAAAAATAGTCCAGCGCTACCTGGCGATAGGGCTCTTTCAGTTTCTGGCAGCAGCTGTAAAGTTCCTGGCGCAGGGCTTCTTCCACAGATGTCTGCTCAGGCTGGGGCCGGGGGGAAGTGCAGGAAATCCAGAACTGGTCTTCCATGGGAACCTGCCGGCGGCCGGAATGCTTTAAGTAATCAAGGCATTTGCGGGAGGCGATTGTGCACAGCCAGGCCCTCTCGTTTTTGCCGTCGAAATAAGCCAGGTTTTTGTAGGCTGAAAGAAATGTCTCCTGGGTCAGATCCTGGGCGTCAAAGTAATCGTTGGTCAGTTTGAAGCAGATGGAATAGATCAGGTTCTGATACCGGTCAATCCACTGTTCCAGTTGTGTATCCGGGTTAATCCTGCTCACCTCCCTGCTGTCGTGTATGTTTTGAACCTCTTTGTATATTATAACGAGTCAGGCGGGAAACTGTCTTCAAAAATCTTGGGTTACTGTTTGCGGGGGAGAGGGTATGGCGTTTGGCTTGCGCTGAATGGGGAGGTGTGATATAATTTCTGTATTGAAACTGATTGTAGTGGATAAAGCCGATGTGCCGGGGAGGATTCATTATGATGATTGAACTGGGAAGAGAGAAGCGTCAGACTATCGAGGCGATGTGCAGAGACAGCGGACAGGTTCTGGTGCGGGGAGCGGTGGAAGGAACAGGCGGGAGGGTGTGGGTGCCCGATCTGGAGAACGCGCCCTGGTGCCTCATCGTGGCGGGAGACTTTGCGTACCTGTACGGGCTGCCGCCTAAGGGGGCGGGGGCTCTTGACCTGAAAAGCCAGATTTACGACGCGGCGGGCCACACGTTTCTGTATCCTGAGAACGGGCGGTGGGCCCAGTGGCTGGAGGAGCAGTTTCCGGGGCAGCTGCGCATGGTGACCCGGTATGCCCTGAAGCGGGGAGAGCATCATTTTGATAAAGACCTGCTGAAAACTTATATCAAAGGAGTCCCGCAGGGGATAAGGATCAAAAAGGTGGATGAGAGGCTGTACCATCTGACTCTGAAGGAGGAGTGGAGCAGGGATCTGTGCGCCAATTTTGAAGATTTTAAGTATTTCCAGGCCCACGGCCTGGGGTACGCGGCCCTGAAGGGACATAAGATCGTCGCCGGCTGCTGGGCTTACGGGGCCAGCGAGGGGATGATGGAGGTGCAGGTTAAGACGAAGAAAGAGCACCGCAGACAGGGGCTTGCCCTGGGATGCAGCGCGGCTTTTGTTCTGGAATGCCTGGAGAAGGATATCATCCCAAACTGGGATGCCACCAATCAGCAGTCTGTGGAGCTGGCTTTAAAGCTGGGATACATTTACGAGAAAGAGTACCAGGTTTATCACCTTGTCTCTGTATGACTGTATGAGAGGAGACGAAAATGTTTTACAAATATAAATAAGAGAGGTATTTGTCTATGAAACGGGAAGAGATATTTCGCGCGGTGGACCACACCCTGCTGGCGCAGCAGGCCACTTGGGGGGAGATTCAGCAGGTCTGCGACGACGCCATAAAATATGGGACGGCGTCGGTGTGCATTCCCCCTTCCTATGTGGCGGCGGCAAAGGAGTACGTGGGGGACAGGATGAAGGTATGTACGGTTATCGGTTTTCCAAACGGCTACAACACCACGGCCACAAAGGTATTTGAGACAGAGGACGCGCTGGAGAACGGGGCCGACGAGATCGACATGGTGATCAATATCGGGGATTTGAAAGACCGGCGGTACGAGCGGATTCTTGAGGAGATCCGGTCCATCAAGGCGGTGTGCGGGGAGCATGTCCTGAAAGTCATCATCGAGACCTGCCTCCTGACAGAGGAGGAAAAGATCAAGATGTGCCGGCTGGTGACGGAAGCTGGGGCCGACTTTATAAAGACCTCCACAGGATTTTCCGCGGCTGGGGCGACCTTTGAGGATATCGCTCTGTTCAGCCGCCATATCGGCCCCCGGGTAAAGATGAAGGCGGCAGGGGGCATCAGCTCCTTTGAGGACGCACAGAGATTTATGGAGCTGGGAGCTGCGCGTCTGGGAACCAGCCGCATAGTAAAACTGGCAAAGGCGGAGGAAGACAATGGAGATACAGAGACTGATCAGGGCAGCTATTGATGTTCTCCCCACATCCTATGTGCCCTACTCCCATTTTCATGTGGCGGCGGCGCTTCTGTGCGGGGACGGAACGGTATATACGGGAATCAATATTGAAAACGCGGCGTACACGCCTACGGTGTGCGCCGAGCGGAGCGCTTTTTTCCGGGCAGTCAACGAGGGGAAGAGAGAGTTTGCGGCGATCGTGGTCTGCGGCGGGAAGGACGGAAAGGTGACGGATTACTGCGCTCCCTGCGGCGTGTGCCGCCAGGTGATGCGGGAGTTCTGTGATCCGAAGACCTTCCGGGTCATCCTGGCAAGGTCCGAGACGGATTACAGGGAGTTTACCCTGGAGGAGCTGCTGCCGGAGAGCTTCGGCCCGGCTGATCTCAAGGGGTAGGAGAGACAGGGCGAAAGCAGGTAAAAGGGGCAGACATAAGGAGGTATTGGTATGCGGATGTATGATCTGATCGAGAAGAAAAAGCACGGCGGAAGCCTCACGCGCCAGGAGCTCCATGACATGGTGCAGGGGTTTGTGGCGGGGGAGATTCCCGACTATCAGATGGCTGCCATGCTGATGGCCGTCTACTTTAAGGGGATGGGACAGGAGGAGATCACGGACCTTACCCTGGAGATGGCGGCTTCCGGGGACATGGTGGATCTGTCAGGCATCCAGGGGGTGAAGGTGGACAAGCACAGCACCGGCGGGGTGGGGGACAAGACCACTCTGGTCATCGGTCCCCTGGTGGCGTCTCTGGGGGTGAAGGTGGCCAAGATGTCCGGCCGGGGGCTGGGGCACACAGGGGGAACCGTGGACAAGCTGGAATCCATACCGGGCTTTGAGACCGCCATCCCCAGAGAGCGGTTTTTTGAGATTGTCAATGAGACGGGAATCGCGGTGATCGGACAGTCGGGGAATATGGTTCCGGCAGACAAGAAGCTGTACGCCCTGCGGGACGTGACGGCCACTGTGGACAGCATTCCCCTCATCGCCTCTTCTATCATGAGCAAAAAGATCGCCGCCGGGAGCGACGGCATCGTGCTGGATGTGAAGACGGGAAGCGGGGCCTTCATGAAGGATCTGGAAGATGCCATCGCCCTGGCAAAGGAGATGGTGGCTATCGGGACAGGGGCGGGGAGAACCTGCTGCGCACTTATCACGGACATGGATACGCCTTTGGGCCTGGCCGTGGGCAACTCCCTTGAGGTGGAGGAGGCCATAGAGACTCTGAAGGGGCAGGGACCGGAGGATCTGACCGAGGTATGCCTGCAGCTCGCTGCCCATATGCTGTTTATGGCCGGCAAAGGGGACGTGAATACATGCTATGAAGTGGCCAGAAAGGCCCTCCTGGATGGGAGAGGGCTGAAAACCCTGGCAGCCATGGTTAAGGCTCAGGGGGGTGATCCGTCCTATATCCTGGAACCGGAGCGGTTTGAAAAGGCTGCCTGTTCCTTCCGGGTCCTGGCGGAGGAGGAGGGCTACATCACCCGCATCGACACCGCCGCCTGCGGCATTGCCTCGGTTATGCTGGGGGCAGGGCGCAGCCGGAAAGAAGACCGGCTGGACTACACCGCGGGGATGCATCTGTACAAAAGGTACGGAGATTTTGTGGCAAAGGGCGATGTGATAGCTGTCTTGTACGCTTCCAGGAAGGAATTGTTTGCGGAGGCTTCTAAAAAGCTGTTATCTGCGTATACTATAGGAAAGGAACCGTCTGAGAAAAAGAAACTGGTTTATGCCAGGGTTACAAAGGACCAGGTTACCCGGTTTTGATTGACTCTTTGCTGTAAAATTCCTTTAAAGTAAAAAATATGGGATTGAAAAACTGCACCGGGTATTGTATAATAAACCCATAGACAAAAGCAGACTGTAATTCCTGGGGTGTTCGACAATCTTACGTATCTTTGAACCTACATTATGACATAAGGGATTCCGATATTTTCTGGCGGATGTCAGGCCTCCGTTGAGTGGAAGGCAGAAGTCAGAGTGAGGTTACCCACCTAGCATGGCTAGGCGTCAAATTGTAAGAACCGGCATTTTGGGATTACAAATGATGAAAGCAGCGAGCGATCGCTGCTTTATCTTTGTCTTTGCGGGGATACATTTTCCCATGTCGTTACTGTTCCCATGCGTTCGCAGCAACCAGCAAAAATCCATGTAAATCGCCTGCGGCGATGGGATATTTGCCTGCCCGCCCAGGTTATCATACGGTCAGCGCAGCCAGTGCGCAGACCTGCCTGGACAGTGACCCCATGTCCGAAGGGACAGCGAAAAGCCGCAGGGACTCCTTTTCATTTGGGGAAAAATGTGGTAAGATAAACCTGTACATAAAAGATAACTCCCTAGAGATTATGAAGATACGAGGAGAATCGGTATGAAAAAGAAAGTGCTGATAGTTATATTAACATGCATATTATTGATAGGAATTATCATTATTGTTTCTTATGCTGTTGGTGGAAAAAAACCGTTTAAAGATTTGGAACCATCGGAAATAGTGTCAGCCACAGTACGATTGACTCCGCCGGATACAACCATTCAAATTGAAGAAATCGAGGAATTAACAAGATATTTGAATGATGTGGTAATCTATAATGAAGACAATTCCTATACAGAGTACAGCGGACAAGGCGTGATTTTTACACTGAGATTATCAGACGGAACACAGACAGAAGTCATGGGATATAACCCGTTCTTTGTGATTGATGGTGTTGGTTATAAGACAGAATATGAACCATGCCAGGCACTCAGTGCATATGCAAACAGACTGTTAAATGATGAAAATGAGCAGTAGGAACACTTTTTTGAAAAAAGAGAAAGATAACCATAAGGAGTACAGATGAAAGAACATAAATTTCGAGAGTATATCTGCTGGGGCGTGACGGCGCTTTTGGTGATTATAACCTGTATCGGGGCAGCTCTGATGTTTATCCGCTGGCAGGCGGTATGCGGGATTCTGCGGTATCTTGGGCAGATTCTGGCCCCCATCACCTACGGCGCGGTTCTGGCGTACCTTCTGGCTCCGGTATATAACCGGGTTTTTAAGTGGGTGGACCGGCATGTGGGCGTCCATATAAAGCCTCTAAAGATGAGAAAAGCCATAGCCAAGACCATGGCCACCCTGTCGAGCCTTCTGGTTTTGACCCTTGTGATCACCGGCCTCATATGGCTGATACTTCCCAGAGTCCTGGAAAGCATCAAAGGGATCGTCAACTCCATACCCAGCAGCGCAGCCAGGATTGCCTTGTGGATCGAGACGCTGTTTGCGGACTATCCGGATATCGAGGCAACTGTGCTGAAGGTTTACAATCAGGGAGTGGAGCAGCTGGTCTCCTGGGTTCAGTCCACCACGGACCTGATACCGAATATTGAGAAAGTGATCACCAGCGTGTACACCAGCGTCATGGGTGCGGTGAGCCTGATAAAAAATGTTCTCATCGGCATCATCGTCATGCTCTACCTTCTGAATATCAAGGACGTGCTGGCCGCCCAGGCAAAGAAGATTATCTACAGCCTGTTTTCCCTGCCTGTGGCCAACGAGGCAGTGAGAAAGTGGAGATATATTCATTCGGTGTTCGGGGGCTTTATCATCGGGAAACTGGTGGATTCCCTGATCATCGGAATCCTCACTTTCATATGGCTGAGTATCATCGAGATGCCCTACACGGTTCTCATCAGCGTCATCGTGGGAGTGACCAACATCATCCCCTTTTTCGGGCCATTTATCGGGGCTGTGCCCAGCGCTCTTTTGGTGCTTCTGGCAGACCCGAAAAAGTGCCTGTGGTTCCTGCTGTCCATCCTTGTAATCCAGCAGCTGGACGGCAATATCATCGGCCCGAAGATACTGGGTGATTCCACAGGGATTTCCAGCTTCTGGGTGTTGTTCTCAATCCTGTTCTTCGGGGGGCTTATGGGCCCTCTGGGAATGATCATCGGCGTTCCCGCTTTCGCGGTCATCTACCGGCTTACGTCGGAGTGGGTGAACAAGCAGCTGAAAAAGAAAGAATTGTCTACAGTCACCAATGACTATGGGGCTCTGGATCATATTGATGAAGAAAAGAAAACATATGTCAGGTAAAAGGTTATGAAGAGAAGAAGAATGATGGGCTGGATGTTTGGCATTCCCCTGACAGTGCTTGTGCTGATCGTCATCATAAAGATCAGTGATACAGAAAAGGACGTGATCACCAGGGCGGCGGCTTTCAAGGCGGCAGCCCTCTCCACGTCCACGGTTGAGGAATGCCGGGAAGAGTCTGAGAAGTCGTCGGCGTTCTCTGCCTCCAGCCAGAAGCAGTGGTATGTAAAATATATGGATGCCCTGTATGAGAGAGGGTGGATCACCAGGGAGCTGACGCCCGCCACGGAGGAGTCAGCGGAAGGATACCTGACCTACCAGGAGGCGGACTATCTGGCCGGGCAGGTGTCTGACAAGCTGAAGGGCCAGGTGGGGCTGACAAAGAAGAACAGCCAGTCGCCCTATCCGTCCGAGGACTGGTGGAGCCTGTATGAAGGTATATGCAGGGAGCTGGAGGCATGGCAGGAGGATAAGGTGAGGGAAGAAAGCCTGATGGTCTACGGAACCTTCGAGGATGTGGAAGACAAGACGCCCTGGAGGGCCTACACCAGCCAGGGGACCAGAGGCTTTGAGGGGCTGGGGATCGAGGCTTACAGAGACCGGGAGATCCGGGTGCTGGTGAGCGGGAGCGAGATTCTCCGGGTGGTGGAGAAGGTGTCGGATTCCGTTACATACAAGAATATATGGCTCATAGAGGCCCATGAGACCGGAATTACCGGATACGTGGGCTCTGTCACCAGGGAATTTCCCGTGAAAAGCAAGCTGAAGGACCCTGGAGAGATGAATGGGCAGATCGCCGACATATATCTGACAGACGGTGAGATAAAACGGGTGGTGTTGAAGAAAGACCGGATTTCCGGAAAGATACTTCAGGTGGGGGAAGATTTCATTGAGATTGAAGGTTACGGTGAGATTCCTCTCACGGAAGATTTCAGCATTTACCGTCTGTACGGAGAGCTGAGGAGGCAGAATCTGTCGGACCTGGTGGTAGGTTACGACGCCCAGGAGTTCGTGGTGGAAGACAGGAAGCTGTGCGCGGCCCTGACCATGCGGCCTTTTGACGCGGAAAAGATCCGCGTGCTCATCATGGACAACGGATTCAAATCGATTTTTCACGACAGCGTCACGCTGGAATTCCAGAGTCCGGGGGAGATGATCATCGGTGAGAAAAAAGAGACCTTTCAGGCGGGGGAGGTGGTAACCTTCCGCTCCGGGGATTCCAGGCTGGCAGATGACCGGGTCATCCTCAGGCCCACAGACGAGGCGGCGGGGATCAGGATTCCCACCATCAGCCGCGGGGACGAGACGCCTGAGTATCCTGGCCATATAGAGATCAAGCAGGACTCCGGCGGCCTGCTCATAGTCAACGAAGTGTATCTGGAGGAATATCTGAAACGGGTGGTTCCCAGCGAGATGCCTGCCCGCTATGAGCTGGAGGCATTAAAGACCCAGGCAGTCTGCGCCAGAACTTACGCGTGGCGCCAGATTATGGCCAACGGCTACAAGAACTACGGCGCTCATGTGGACGACAGCACCCAGTACCAGGTTTACAACAACACCGCAACCTTTGCCTCCACGGACCGGGCAGTGGATGAAACCTACGGAAAGATGGTGGTGTACGGCGGGGATGTGGCGGAGATCTACTATTTTTCCACTTCCTGCGGACATACCACAGACGGAACGCTGTGGGGCGCCGGCGAGTCCGCGTTCCCTTATCTCAAGGGCGTGGCGGTGAAGGAAGGCGGAGGTTTTATGGATCTGACGGACAACCAGGTATTTGACCAATACATAAAAAGCTGTCCGGAAGGTTACGAATCGGATATCGGCCTGTACCGCTGGAAGACCAGTCTCACCAGCCGCCAGCTCCAGAAGGCGGTTACAGGTCTTGGCAATATCACAAAGGTTACCATGAAGGAGCGGTCTACAGGGGGTATCGGGAAGGTGCTCTTGGTGGAAGGAACCGCCGGGGCGAAGGAGATACGGGGCGAATGGCAGATTCGTTCTGCCCTGGGCAATCCGGACCTGGTGATCGAACAGCAGAACGGCAATACCGTCACAGGCTGGAGTTCTCTTCCCAGCGCCTTCGTGTCCATCGAGTGCGGCAGTCCGGATTCCGACGGAGTTACCACATTTACCATCTACGGAGGCGGTTACGGCCACGGAGTGGGCATGAGCCAGAACGGCGCCCAGGGCATGGCAAAAGCCGGAAAGACTTACAGGGAGATTCTGGAGTTCTTTTTCCCCGGCACGGAGATCGCCGAGATCGAGGATGTGTCATAGGGGGGCGTGTCTTTTAAGAGGGCGCAGAAGGCGGGAGAATGGAAAAAGGCCGACGCGGCTGTGACGGATATCACAGGTCCCGCGTCAGCTTTTCTGCTGTAGACTCTGTTTGCAGAAGGGGCGCTTCAGGGGATCTTCAGGACCGGCGGAAGGCATACAGAGGAAGCCCCTGCTTCATGGGATGTTTCAGTTCTCCCTGAATCAGGGGAAGGACATAGTCCACAAACTCCGGGCTGATATCGGTTCCATGGCCGGTGATCCACTGGGCAGGAAATGTTTTTTCCTGGTTGCAGACCTGGTCTACGTCTACAAGAGAGCACTGGAGGGTGTAGGGGTCTTGGCAGGTTCTGGCAAAGGACACCATCTTGCCGGTGGCGCCTTCCAGGGCGGCCCTGACCCCGAAGGAGCCGGCGAGAACTGCCTCCTCCACGTCTGCCGCCGAGCTGATCAGGGAAGAACAGCGCTGACTCACGTTCACCTCCACAGAGCGAACCTTGATGTTGAAGCGGTTGTGGACAAAGTTTTCCACCACTTTTCCGCATCCGGTCAGCATCTTATGTCCAAAGCTGTCCAGTTTCGCCTCGTCGTTGTATTCGCAGATCAGCCGCCCGCTGGAATCCGCGATGCCCTCTGAGACGCAGACAACCACGTTTGGCTGGCGGCGGAGGGCATCGGCCAGGTCTTCTGAGAATGCCTGAAAGTCAAAGACGGATTCGGGCAGATAGATGAGAAGGGGGTTGTCCCCTTCATGCTGCCTTGCCAGAACGCTGGCGGCTGTGAGCCATCCCGCGTTGCGCCCCATAAGTTCGATGATGGTCACTGCCGGCTGATTGTACACGGAGGCGTCCAGGGAAATCTCCCGCACCGTGGAGGCCACATACTTGGCCGCGCTTCCGTATCCGGGAGTGTGGTCAGTGAGCATCAAATCGTTGTCAATGGTCTTGGGAATTCCCACAAAGCGGATGGACGATCCGATCCGGTCAGCGTAGAGGGATAACTTGCTGACCGTGTCCATGGAGTCATTGCCCCCGATATAAAAGAAATACCCGATCTCCAGGGCTTCCAGCTTTTCAAAGACAGTGGGGTACACCGGCGAGGTCAGATCGCCGGGAAGTTTATAGCGGCAGGACCCCAGGTAAGCGGCAGGGGTCAGCTTGATCAGTTCCAGCTCCTTCTGGGTCAGATCCTCAGAAAGCTCCAGGTAATCGTCTTTCAGAAAGCCTTCCAGTCCATGTACCATTCCGTATACATGTTCCACTTCATCCAGATGTTCCATTCCTTCCACAACGACGCCGTAGAGGCTGGCGTTGATCACGGCGGTAGGCCCGCCGGATTGTCCGACAAGGATATTTTTCTTCATGTTGGAATTCTCCTCTTGTATTGTACAGATTGTACGGTCTCTGTCACGCCAAAGGTGTGACTGCATTGTCTATTGTATAATAGTTGTCCTGTCTTGGCAAGTTATGGGGGAGTGTTTTTAAAAAAATTATGGTCAGCCTGCAGGGCAGGGAATCTGAAATGAATCTTGGGCGGCCCGCCGGATGCTCTCTGAAGCGTCCAACCCATCAGGCGGAAATTTTTTTGCAGAGAGGTGTATAAATTTCCTGGATAGGGTAATAATGAGAGTAGTACCAAAGAGAAAATTAATACTTATCCTCCCCTTTTTATCGCCCTGCTCATTACGGCTTCGTGGTGGGCGGGGCGAATTTTTTTGACTGATTCAGCCGGGAGTAAGAATTAAGAATCCAAAAATATGCCATATAAATAGTTTGCCGGATACAGGTGCCGCGGCGGTTAAAGCATGAGGAATTTGAGACTGCGGGGTTATAGAATGGAGCCGGGGGCAGGTAAGAGAGAAGGGGAAATATTTACCTTCTTTTTCTTTTTGTCCGTACAGGGCTGAAGGAAAGGGATTTTATGACGAAATACATGGGTTGCGCTTAAACGGACAAATTTTTATAATATTCCTATAAATTCCAAGAAAAAACAACTGTTTTCGGTGAAAAATCAATTTTAAATAAATAATTTTGTGCTTTCATAAAAAACTCTACCAAATTCTTCAGGAGGCCTTTGACGAGGCCATGATTTATCAGCGGCAGATCGCCCAGGAGACAGAAGAGAAGCAGCTCAGTGAACTGATTGCCAGCGGAGCGGACGTTGAATTGACAGAGATTCCGGATCTTACTCCCTTTAAAGACGCGGCGGCAGGTGTTTATGACAAGTACCACGCTACGGATATGGGAAAATTTATTGAGATTCTGGAAACCGTTAAGGGGGGAATGACAAAATTTTGGTAATTTATGAGGCGGATGGAAAAGAGAAGATGTCAACAGCCGGATAACAGGTAAAACGAGAGGGAAAATATTTAGATTGATAAACGCGATATTGGTGGCAGGGTCTGGGGAGGTAATCAAAGCATGGGAGAGGGAAGAGCCTGCAAGGGTGTAAAGAATCTAGGGATACGGCCGGGGAGAGATACGTTCCCTGGCCGTATTCTGCTACTCCCTACCCGGCAGCTGTCTGAAATACTCGTCGTGAACTGCCTGGTAGACCCGGTTGAACTCCTCATCCCGCCCGGAGTGGAGTACGGAAATATAATCGTGAATATGATGCTTGATTCCCGGTGTGGCTCTCGCCACCGTGGCCACGCCCACGTTGGAGCATACATCAGAGATACGCTCCGCCTCGGAGAGAAGGTTGAAGAATTCCGATCCGTTGAAGACTTCGCATTCCCCGTCCCGGAGCCGTTTTAGGTGGTTCTGCTTTAACACGCCTACCATGTCATCTACCACCTGTTCGAGAGGCTCGATTCTCCGGGCCTCCGCTGAATTCTGCTTTCTAAATGCCTCGTGTGTATGGCCCAGAATGGTATCCAGAAGTTTCCACAACACGGCCAGCTCGGACAGGGCATCTTTGGAAAAAGCGCTGTCTTTTCCGGCAAGTTCGGCAGCGATGTCGGCCATGTTCAGGGCATGATCCCCCAGACGTTCGAATTCCGTGATGGCGGAAAAATAGTAATTCATAATCTCCACATGATATTGAGCCGTGATGGAGGCTGATATCTGAACCAGGTAGTTGCTCACATGGTCGGCGATGCTGTCGATATAGCCTTCATCCGCCTGCATCTGTTTCATAACTTCCGGATCGTACTGGGTGAACATGTTGAAGGCCCGTCCGATGTTGGTACTGGCCAGCTGGTACATCACCAGAAGGATGTCATAGCAGCGCCCGAAGGCCACGGCCGGAGTGCTGATAAACACGGGATTTAAAGCATCCAGCATCTCATCGTATTTTCCAACCGGCGCGGGCTTATCCTTTATCAGCCTGTGACTGAGCTTTTCATATATTCCCACGCAGGGCAGCAGGAGCAGTGCGCAGGTCAGGTTGAAGACAGAGTTGGCGTTGGCGATGCCCCCGGAATGAATCGGGCAATCCCACATAGAATCCAGCAGCCCTGCCCTGCGGAACGCGGCCACAGCAGCCAGGACCAGGACGGATTTACTTAAGTTAACCTGTTGTGCTAGTTAATTTAGAAAACTTCAACAAAATATGCTATCCTATAGTTGTACACCACTACGACTATGAAAGGAGGCACATGATGTTGAAGTTCCAAGATGATTATACCACTCTC
>CAJTOT010000024.1:0-28219 GCA_910577935.1 uncultured Hungatella sp.
TGAAGGGAGAACAGAGAATGGCAACATACATCATTTTCGGCGGCTGCATCGTCCTGGCAATATTTTGGATGCTGGCTTCGCTGCCGGTTATGCGCATGGGTTCCACCGCGGCTTCTCTGGTGTTCGACGGGGTGATAACTTTGGTGGTGATTGCGCTTTTTGCGGCTGGGACCTGCGCCTACAGGGGGCAGCTGAATCAGAAGGCAGCCCAGGCGGCTGCAGAGTCGGAGAGCGGCCAAACAGCGGAGGGAGAGAGCGCCGGAGAGACAGCAGCGGGGACGGATGCCCAGGAGAGTTCTCCCCAGGGAGTGACGGAGACGGAGGCGGTGACAGACAGTCCGCAGCAGTCTTCCTCCCAGGAAGGCAGCACATCGGCAGCTGTCTCCGGCAGCGTGGTTCCGGCCGAGAGCGGGGAGCCGTCTTCTGCCCCCTCTGTTCCGGCTGAGCCGGAGACGGCGGCCCGGCCGTCCGGCGCCGTTCCTCAGGAGACTTCTCCGTCTGCCTCCCAGGAAGAGACACCGATTGAAATCAGCATACCGTCGCCCCCCGAGCCCGGCGGCTGATGAGAGACAGGGGTTAAAGAGGAAAAATAATAATTATTTTTAGGAGAACCACGGATGAAGAGTGTAAAAAGAAGGATTTACAGTCTGATTCTGGCGGCAGCCATGCTGCTTTCAGTAATCGGAACGTTTGCCAGCAGCGCCGCGGAGGCGGCTGCTGCCAATCGGTATAATGTAGTGTTTGTCATTGACGCCAGTGGTTCCATGAAGAGCACCGACGGTTCCCTGTGGCGCTACGAGGCTATCGACCTGTTTCTGGGCCTTGCCACCGACACGGGAAATTATATGGGCGCGGTGGTGTTTAACGACGGAATCGTGGCCCGGATGGACATGCAGGAGATCAACGGCAAGGACATGAAGACAGCCCTCTCACAGAGTCTGAGAAGTTCTGCTGTCAGGGGAGACACGGATATCGGAAGCGCGATCCAGGTGGCTGTGGACATGCTGGACAGCGGAAGAAACCCTAACAATCCGTCGGTCATCATTCTGCTCTCGGACGGCAACACGGATTTTCCGTCCGACTCCACGGGAGCGCTCCTCGCCCAGTCCGACGCCAACAAGCAGGACGCCATCAACCGGGCGAGACAGAACGGGTACCCTGTTTTTTCCGTCTGCCTCAACGCCAACCACACCGCCAACACCGAGGAGCTGGCGGATATCTCCAACGCCACGGCGGGCCAGTTTGTGGAGGTTACAAAGGCAGAGGACTTAAAAGAAGTGTTTGCCCGCTTCTACAACATAATCTACTCTACGGAGACCATCAACATCGCGGACCAGCCCATCCCTGACAGCGGCATCCTGGACATCCCCTTCAGCGTGCCGTCGGCAGGCGTGGAGGAGTTAAACATCATCATCAGCACCTTAAGCCCCAACACCCAGTATTCGGTGTTCCAGCCTACAGGCATGGCTTACACCAGCGATGAACTGTCCGCCATGACTATCCAGGTGGACACGTTCTCCGTGGTCAAGGTTCCCAACCCCATGGGAGGAACCTGGAAGATCCAGGCCAGAGGCATTCCGGGGGACGCGGTGAAGATCGACATGGTGTACAACTCCAATTTCTCCGTGAAAGCCACTGTGGAGCCGGCAGGTCCGGACTTCGGGCTCAGTGAGAACGTGGTCTTTACGGCGAAGGTGCTGTCCAACGACCAGGAGCTGACAGAGAGCAGCTCTTATGCCGTCTATCCGGCCACCCTGTCCATCAACAGGACCTCCGACGGCTCCGAGATGGCCAGCACCCTGATGCAGGCGGGTCAGCTGGAGTACACCGCCAACGTGGCCCTGAACGAGGCGGGAGAGTTCTACGCCACGGTCACGGTGAAGTTTGAGGGCCTTGAGAAGACCAGCGAGAGGATACTGCTGAACGTAGGCAGCGCTCCTGCCCCTTCTCCTGCCCCTGGGAACACCCCGCCCCGGCCGGCGGAAAATCCGGTCAAGTGGTCTGTGAAAAGCGACTCCGGCAAATCCTACGGCTCCAGGGATCTGCAGACCTTTGCCGAGGATGCGGAGGATACGGAGCTGACCTTTGCCATCAAGGACCTGGGAGATTACAAGGCAGACCAGGTCTACATAGAGGACGGATTGCTGAAGGTTGAGGCCAAGGGCCTGAAAGAGGGTGCATTGATTCTCACCGCCCAGGATTCGGAAGGAGCTTCCTGCGACGTGGAGGTGCAGCTGTCCCCTGCAGGGAACATTCTCGGCCTTGTCCTGGGAATCGCAGGCGGGCTTGCGGGCCTTGTGCTTGTCCTCCTTCTGGTGAAGTTTATCCTTGACCATCTCAAGAAGCCTCTGTTCCAGGGCGACGTGATGATCAACGCCTTCGACTATAACAACAACGACGTAGATACGTCTCCCCAGATGATTCAGCCTGCCCAGGGCAAGGAGGCTCTGAGCCGCCATATCACCGAGGGCGCCGGAATCGACTTGAACAAGACCTATTTGATGGCTGACGGCAAGTCCTCGGAGTACATCTGGCTGATCTCCGACAAGGGTCTTTACTCCAGCGACAACCAGGATAAGAAAGAGAAGAAGATCCGTCTGTTCAACGGCATAGCAACCACTGTCAGCAGGAACCAGGATCTGGATTGCGGTCTTCAGATTACCTATACAGAGAACAGCAATATATATTGACACCAACCCGAATAGTCTCCTGGAATCTGGAATTATATTTGTCAAAAATACAGATTCCAGGAGACTATTCTTGGGTTTTTGAAACAACTTCTACAAGAAGTACCGGAAAAAATGCAGGAATGTTCAGATAAAACAGTTGGCAAATTGGTGGTTATTGGATATAATTGTGTAAGATATGTTTAAGATGGTCGGTATGAAAGAGACAGCAGAAGAGTATCTGCATATCAGGGAGCAGCAGGAATATTTTAAATACAGGAGGAAATGAGATGGCAACATATGACAGATTGTCAGTGAGCGCAGGCGGCGGCATCATGAACGACATGAAAAAGTCGGACAGACAGGATGACGCTACCATCTGCATCGGTCTGGGCGGTACTGGCAAAGATGCGCTGAAGAAACTTAAAAAGGAGGTTTACAGGCGTCTGAAGCCAGATGATCCGGAGTCACCGGTTCCAAGCTATGGAAATATCAAGTTCCTTCTTATCGATTCAGACGACGCGGGGCTGGATGTGACCCATGACATTTCCAACATCGACAAATCCACGGAGTATTTTGACATCTCCAACAACGATATTGTGACCACGTTCCGCTCCGGGAATATCATCGCGGTGCGCAAAGAATTATCCTGGCTGAACAACAAGAATATTACCATCAGGGACGCCGGCCACGGCGCCGGAGGAATCCGCCAGGTGGGACGTTTTCTTCTCATCGACAAGGCAGGGCTTCTGAAAGCGAAGCTGACCACCACCATCCAGGACGCCATCCGGGGAGTCACAGGGGATATCAATATACATATTTTTTCAGGCATCTCAGGGGGAACGGGAAGCGGCACCTTCATTGACGTGTGCTACATCGTCCGCCATGTGCTGGAGACCATGGGAAAGGACAGCGCGCAGATCAGCGGCTATTTCTTCCTGCCTGACGTGAACCTGTCCGTGCCCTCTGTCATGGGAAGCCCGCTCATCGCCAACTATGTAAGGTGCAACGGCTACGCGGCTTTAAAAGAGCTGGATTATCTCATGGGCCTGGAGGAGGCCGGAGACAAATTCACTCAGAACTACGGAAGCTTTGAGGTGAATACCAGCCGCTCTCCCGTAGACCTGTGCTATCTCATCTCCACCACCACAGCCGGCGGCGTGGCCATGAAGGACGGCTATGACTACGGCCTCAGCGTGGCTGTGGATTACGTCATCTCTTTCCTGTCCAAAGTAACCCTTCCCGACGGGCTGGAATCGGACAAGGCAGGCTCCATGACCCTGAAAGGGCACATCGCCAACCTCTGTCAGGCCAAGAGCAACATCAAGAAGATACACGGGGCTTCTTTCGAGTACAACATCATCGGAGCCGCCAACGCCGAGATGCCCCTGTCAGATATCACCACTTATCTGGGGGCAAAGCTGTTTGAGCGGTTCGGTGATATCACGGACCGGACGCCTACGGAGAAGGACCTGATGAATTTTGTGGGTTCCAACCAGCTGACCTTTGAACAGCTTTTGCAGCAGCTGACAAAGGGAGTCGTCTACAAGGTTCCCTATCCGCCCAATCTGTTAAAGAGCAGGGATATTATTCCGGGGGACAAGCGGGTTATAAACTGCGCGGACACCTGGACGGCCAACGCGCTGGGAACCCTGGAGGAGAACCGCAAGAGCATGGTGGAGGCGCTGAAGAACTACAACATTCCTGAGCGGTCCACCTCGGTGATCTCCAGAATCTTCTCCAGCTTATATTTGAATTACGCCATGGACTCCAAGGCCGGTCCCTTCTTTGCCATGAGGCTGCTGGGAGGACAGAACAACAAGAACCTGCTCCACATCATCGACGGCTATATCCAGAACAATGAGGAGCGCCTGTCCGCGGAGCTGCGCCAGGAGCCGCTGCGCAGGCAGGAGCTGGACACGGCGGAGCAGTCCCTGGCGAGGGCGAACTTTACCAACAAGGGAAAGCGCACAGAGGAATATTTCAACGCGGTGAACCACTGGTATGTCCATCTGTCGGTGATTGACAGGCACAATGTGATGAAGAGCCTGCTGAAGGAGCTGCGGGATCAGATCGCCAAGCTGAACAGCGAATTCTTCCTTGTGATGACCGTGGTGATGGACACGCTGAAGAATACCTTCTCCGAGAACAACCGCCTGCTGGCCGAGGGCAGAAGGCCGGAGAGCGCTTATACCTGGCAGATCATGACCATCAAGGACATCAAGGACCAGCTGGACAAAGAGGTGGAAGGACTGGATGTGGACCAGGAGATGAAGAAGCTGGTGGACAAGCTGTTCAAGCAGTGGCAGGACTGGATCGCCCAGGACGAGAACAAGATCACCAAGCTGGTCTCCGACTATATTACCCAGGAGTTCCTCACCATCACCAACAAGGAGATGACAGACTACCTCACAGCCAAGTTCCAGGCCACGGGGCCGGCCCTTGTGCAGAGAGTCAGGGAGGAGATCATCCAGGGGCATCTGAGCCGGGACGCGGACCCGCTGTTCTGGAAGAACGGACTGTTCGATCTGTCCAATATCGCGAAGTGCAACACCATCTCCGTCCCCTTCAATGCCTCGGAGATCGTGGAGGCGGCAGAGCAGGTAAAAGGCGACGGGGACTCGGTGCGCCGCACAGGCCTCACGGACAGGATATTCATGATGCGCTTCTACTCCGGCATCCCGCTGTATGCGTACCAGGGGCTGTCCGAGCTGGAGAAGGCCTATGAGGCCAACCTTACAAGCGCGGGCCGTCATCTGTATGAATCGGAGGAGAATGACTGGAGAGAATATCTGCCCTCCCCGTATCCGGACAGCTTCAAGATGGACGGACACTCCATCCCCCGCATCGCAGAGCGCAACCGGAAGCTGACAGAGGAGCTGGAGGCCGCGAGAAAGGCAGGCATCGTCTACTCGGATACCATCGGCTGGCATGTGAAGAGCACGAAGACAGGGGATGTCCGGTCCCTGGTGGCAGCCGCGGGAAGCTATGAGATAAAAGGCAAGGTGGACATGCTCAAGCTGGCGGAGGTGCTGGACGCCCTCAGAGATGCCAGAGAGACGATGTTTGACGACGGCAACGTGGAGCTGATGACCCTGAGTACCAGCGGGGCGAGAGAAGGCTCGGAGGAGACTATTCTCCACGACAATTATTTCCGCTATCCCAGAGTGGAGAAGGTTGTGAGGGAGCAGCTGGCCAAGGTCTCCGCCCTGGACCGGGAGATTGAGAAGCTTGAGAAGATGGCCGCCGAGATAGGCGGAGAGACAGAGAAGAGGGACACCTTCTTCAACGCGGTCTTTACCGGCGTCATCAAGCTGGAGCGCTCGAAAACCACCTTTGCCTATGAGCAGTTCGGCATGGACCAGGTTCTGGATCTGCAGAACAGCTCTATGCCCTACGGCGGAAAGGCTGCCCTGTACCAGGCATTTTTGACCTACCAGGATCTGGACGAGGATATGAGCAGCCTGATCAGGGAGAAGACTGATGACGCCATCGACAACATGACCGACGAGATCTACGCGGTGTCCAAACAGGTTCAGCAGAGGTACAGCTCCGATTTCCTGAAGATGACACTGAGCAAGGTGGCCACAGACGTGAACCGGAAAGAGATCCAGGCATTTTATAATGAGTTCATGCAGGCGCTGAAGGACTACATTGATACTTATAGAATCTAATCATTTAGAAGCCAAAGAAGGCTGTGTGAAATGCTCTACAGCCTTCTTTTGACTTGTTTTTATACATGATAAAGACCGCCTGTGAAGCGGTGCAGGAGAGAGTTAACATGATGGAAGAAAGTGGAGGAATCAAGCTTATTCGGGATTGCATCGACCATCTCAACAGCATACAGAAGGAGGAGAAAGGGGATAACCGGGCCCTGTTTCCGGTGGTGATCGTGTTTTTTGGGCAGCATCCGGTGGAATATTTTTCTACGATCAGGGATACGCTGAAGATCAACTGGCCCAAGGACGCCGCTCTTTTGAAATATTTGAATATCGTGAAAACCGAAGACGGATTTACGTGCAGCAACCTGATGACAGGGGAGAAATCCCAGGAAGACCCTCTTGTGTTCGTGGAGAAAGCCGTGGTGGAGATGCTCGGGGAGGAGAGGGCCTTTGAGGAGAAATCCCGCACCCGGTTTGAGCACATTCTTTCAGGGGAAGACGAGGATGGGACGGCTTACTATGATTTTATGATCCGGATGAAGCTGGGCAGTCACTACAATATTTTTAAGACCATGTTCGTCATGATGGATGAAAGCGAGCCGGACAAACGCCGGAAGATCCATAAGCTTCTGAATCATATTACGGAGAACAGGGAGAACACCAAACATGAACTGGGAACCGTCTATCTGCTGAGCAATTACCTGAAAGGCGGAGGCGTTCTCAAGAACCACAAGCTGAATCTCAACTACCGCCTGGTGGCGGATCTGATACTTTTAGGCGGCAACAACGGCACGGACAAGCACAACAGCGCCATCTCCACCATAGAGAATTTCGACACCGTAAAGACGGCCGGCTACGCCCTGGTGGAAAAGCCGGTTCGGGGCATCACCATCGTCAGCCTCCAGAAGATGATGAAATATCTGATGGAAGAGAACGAGCGCATGTACAGGGAGAGCGCCGGGGATGTCCTCCAGTCCGCGGAAAAGATACAGGACAAGCTGGGCATCCAGAGGGGAAAGATCAGATGCCTGGAGGAGATTTTCCAGGAGAGCATCCTGAGGATACTGCCGTCTCCCGGAGAGATACAGTATCTGGCCTATGTAAATGAACAGGAGTACAAAAACATTTATAAAGAAAAGAGAGTGTCTGCCGCCAGGCTGGACCGGGCCACAGGCGGAAACTGGAATCTGTTCTTTGAGGAAAACTATACCGACAAGGTTATGGATCTGCTGTCTGACGATAAGTTTATGTCAGGCTGTTTAGAAAAGATCAGGAAAAACTGGCGCTCCGTACTGAGCTATGGGGATGCCCTGTACGGGCTGGACGACGGCAGGGTGATGAACGCGCTGGAGGAGTTTGCCGTGGCTTCTTCCGCCCCGCCTGGGAATTCCATAGAAGAAGGAGTGCATTTCTGGGCAGTGGAGGAGACGAGAAGGCTGTTCTATTCCCACATGAACCGGCACCTCTCCCGGATGCTGTCAGAGATCCATCAGGACGCGAAGACATTCCGACAGGCATATGTGGATCTGGAGGGCGTGATCAGCGAGCAGTCCCTTGACAACCAGGAGGAGAGCAGCCGGCACCACTATGAGAATCTGGCTGAAAACTATCTGCGCCAGGACAGCTCCCAGATTTTGTCCGATATGTTCAGGCTGAAGAACGGCGAGGATAAGATTATCCAGGAGCTGGAGTCGGCGTTTAAGCGCCTGATCAAGACGGACATGATCTACGCCATGTCCTTTGAGGAGGAGCTCCAGACCCGCCTCACGGCCATGAGCGATGTGGACAGAGTCCTGATGATCAAGAGCGTGCTGGAGGAAAAGATTGAGAACAAGATCCGGCTTCACGGGCGGGGCAGCTCCTACGTGGACAATGTCCGGGGCGTGTACTACCTGATGAAGGAGGGCGCGGATTATGCCAAGGAGATCGACACCAGCCGCCAGTTTACCATATTCCACTTAAACCGCACAGACTGTATCGAGAAGATAGCCATCTACGATCTGGATACTCCTGAGAAGTACTGCAATCTCATAGAAATGGTAGGTGAAGTGTGATGAATATAGCAGTGAGGCAGAACCCGGCGGACTACAGCATACGCCAGATGACCCGGACCCAGACCAGCACGGGGGATCATCAGATCTCCTGGAATTTCAACAGAGCCACCCATTTTCTCATGGTTATCCACCCGGCGAAGACGGTCTGCGACCTGGAGGAGGACATCGTCCCGTGGCTGGAGGAGAACGGGAAGGAGCTTCTGGAAAAACGGAGAGTGTCCCAGGATGGCGTCCTTTGGATTGCCGTTCAGGAGCGGGAGTTCAGGGCGAAAAAGAACAAGTATATTCTGCCCAGAACCAGCATTACCGCAGGCATTCCCTACCGGATCGTGGTGTACCCCTGCCAGATCCAGGATGAGGAATGGGATGTCTACACGGTCCAGGGGGATGCCAACGTGCAGGTGATTCCGGTTCCCATTCTCGTGGAGGTCGACTATAAGCGTTCTCTCTTCGCGAAAAATCAGCAGTGCAGATTCCGGGCCAAGTTTGACGTAAACCGTCTGGAGGGCGTCCTCAAGTATAAGCCTTCCTGCAGCCGCTGCCAGTTCCCTGTATCCGTGGAGAGCATGAAGGCTTCCAGGGACGGCTGGCTGAGTGTCTGGCTGCCGAAAGGCGAGGAACTGAACATTATGGTGGCGCCGGAATATAAAGAGTACTACAATATCAAAATAGCAGAAGACTAGGGAGGGTAAAATTATGGGTTTATGGCCTTTTGGAGGAAAGAAACCCCGGGGACCGGTTGTGATACCAGGCGGCGGGGCAGGAGCGCAGGGACAGGCCGGTGGACCGATGAGGATAAGCGGGGCATCCGGCACGAAGATCATCACATGTCCCTACTGTTTCAGCAGGTTCCCCCACGATGAGGTTCACTTCAAGGCTATGACCTTGAAGGAGGCGGACGGGTGGGAGAGCGCCCACGACGATTTCGGCGTGGATGACGACGATTTCGATCCCTTCGGAGATGTGAATAAAGAGGACGAAAACGAGAATTCGGAGGACAAGTCCGTCGCCCGGCTGTTCGAGGAGAGAGAAGACCCTCTGTTTAAAAAATTCTGGGATCGCTATGCCAACGAGCTGGACTGGCAGTATGCCAACTACCCGGTGCTCACCAGAGACGACCCCAGGATGCTGGGAGGGTCTTATAGGTGCGACGCCGACGGGATGGTGGATTCGGTGGTGGATTTTTACGGCATGGAGACCAAGGAGCGGATCTGTCCCCACTGCCATAATCCTCTTCCTCCCAACTACGGCAAATACAAGGTTCATTTCATCGCCACGGTAGGCATCACCTCCTCCGGAAAGACGGTGTATCTGTCCCAGCTGCTGAGGAGGATGGACGAGTACATGTCCAACGTGAACCTGGTTACTTTTGATATGACCCCTGCCAACGAGAGATTTCTGGAAGAACATCCGGTGGAGCTTGACATCCCCCTTCCCCAGGGTACTGCGCCGGGCGCCCTGAGCGCGCCGCTGTTCTATGTCATCCTGGACAAAAATGAGTACCACACACTGGTATTCTATGACGTGGCAGGCGAGAACTGCGTAATCGCGGATGAGATGAGCAAGTACGGGGCATTTATCAAAAACGCGGATGGCATCATCATGATACTGGACCCGGATCAGTTCAGCATCGTCAACACCTCCAGGGACAAGGTGGTCAGTCCCAAGGCGGTGGTGGAGGCCATGTTCAACTCCTTCCTGGGAAGCCGCGGCAGCGGTCCCTCCGGCATCCCTCTGGCCCTGGCCCTGTCCAAGAGCGACAAGCTGGAAGGCCATGAACTGATCAGCCCCAGCTCCAACATTTTCAAGAATATCCAATATGACGAGAGACGGCCGGGGTTCGACGTCCAGCAGTACAACAATCTCATGGGCGAGGTGCGCATGTTTTTAAAGGGGACGTCGGAGGGAAAGTCAACGATGATCGCCATGAACCACTGTTTTTCCAACACGGGGCTGTTCGCCTTCAGCGCTCTCAACTGCGATGTGAAGGAGGACGAGAAGGACATTGACGGAGAGGTGAAAAAGGTTGCCGTGCCCACGGCCCATCCGTCCCCCCGGCGAATTGAGGAGCCCCTTCTGTGGCTGCTTTCCGAATTCGGAATCATACCGAAGCTGACACAGACACGGCGCTGACGGATCATACATATCGGAGGAATAGAAATGGCGAAGATATATCAGCTGTATTATACACGACTGGGAAAGCAGGGGAGCAATGCAGGCTGGCAGGTAGCGTCGGCCTCCGCGGGGGTTCCTCAGCTGGTGAAGAACACGTTTTATAAACTGGCGTCAAATCTTGTAACTATCGGCGCGAAGCCTCATGTTCCGCCTATGGCATTTGACCTCCAGATCATGGAGAACTATGTGTTTTTGTCTCACATCAACTATAACAGCGTCAACCAGGGATCTGAGACAGATATCAGGGGAGTGTCCTTTATCCACGGCTTCGCGGTCCGGGTGGAGGAGTATCGGGAACTGGTCCGGGAGCCGGAGAAGTTTCTGGGAATCAGCGGCGACGCCGTCGTGCTGAACTACAACGGGCAGAAGGAACTGCCTCTTCTGGAGGCGTTTCCGTGCCGCTCCCTGTCCCGGAGGGAGATTCTGGCGAAGTACCATCTGGACCAGGACAGGTTCTACGATCTGATGGACTGCGTCTACGCGGTGATGAACATGGTGGGAGGAAGCCTGGTGGTCAAGTGGAGCGAGTGCCACGGTGAAAAGCAGAGAATCCTTTTCCAGGAGATGCTCTGTGTGATCATGCAGAATCTGCCCTACATTCTCCGCATGAAGGTGAGCGCTTTTTCGGGAATCCGGCAGGGAGCCATGGTGTGCTTTTGCGATGAGCTGCCGGAGAGCGGCAACTGGTACGACCTGGATACGGGAGAGTTCCAGTGCCCGGAGCCTATCCAATATGATTTTATCACTGACGCGGGAAATCTTGCTATTCCGGATGAGACAAAAAAGCAGTTTTACAGCCAGCTGGAAGAATTTATAGATGTCACCTACGGGGGAAAGTACGATTCGGTCAGGCTGAACCACGTGGAGCTGGCATACAGGGGGATCTGGTTTCAGAATATGAAGCCGTCAGAAGAAGAGGTGGATGCCTACATCAAAGAGGCGGTTTCCCTGAAAGCCTACAAGTATGACAAGCTGGATCTGTATTATGCCAAGCTCATCGGCTACTACCTGGGGAGAAACAGGGAGTTTCCCTCCCCGGAAGTGCTCAAGAGGCTGCAACGCCGCTACATAGAGACCTCCTGCAGGGAGCTGAAGGAGGCGTTTGCCGGCTACTACACGGCCATGGTGTGCCATCCGGGAGCGGTGCCCGCCTATGAGATGCTCTACCGTCTGGAGTCCTTGAAGCCTGAGGATTACCGGGATCTGGTGGACAGGCTGCTGCAGATACGCCCCACGTTCCTGGATGTCTATCACATCGATTATTATCTGGAGAAGAGAGTCACCGATTACGAATCCCTGGAGAGGACATGCAGGGAAGAGGAGAGGGCCCTGGAGGGTCCGGCAGGCGGAAAGCTGATGGAGATTATGACAAGAATCTTTCAGGAGGAGCTGGGGACGGCCCAGAACAACAGCCAGAGACACGAGATATGCAAAAGGTATACCTCACTCTGCCGCTCCTTTCCCCAATCCCGCCAGGGTGAGGCGGACGCTTGCATCCACATGTTCTGCGACGGTTACTGGAACAGCTTCAACGAGGAGGAGTTTTCTTACAAAAAGGAAGAGGAATACTGGGAGATGATCCCGGAAGAAGATGGAAGCATCACAGTGCCGGAGAATGTATGCGTGCTTCTGGACGCCAGGGCAAACTTTTTTAAAGGGCCGGACATAGAGGAATTTGAGAGAGTATTTTTGACAGACGAAGTGATTCCGGGCGAGGCAGAGAGAAAGAACCTGGTGAGAGAGCTGAGGGAGCAGGCGAGAAAGCAGAGGAACCTTCCCCTGGACGCGTTCCTCCTCCTGAATTACCGGGCGGGCAGCAGGTTTGACCTAAATCTTCTGGCCAGGGACATGGAGAACAGCCGTATGGCCCAGGCCGGGGGAGCAGGCCTTGATATAGCCCTGGAGAGAAGCAGGGTCCTGGTTCCGGGGAGCGAGGCGGAGGCGGTGTTTGTGGAGCAGCTGAAGACAGCGGTTAAGGACAAGAACTCCCACGCTCTCATAAAAGAATTCTACAAGTATTATTTCCCGCCGAAGGAGGCGGATTCGTCTCTGGCTGACCTGGTGCAGAAGTGTCTGCTGTTTTTGGCCGTGGTTCTGACTTACGTGGTGATGGCAAAGTATCTCATGGGAGAGAACGCCGTGCTGGGGCTGGCGGCAGCAGGCATAGGAGGCGCGGCATCTGCGGCGGGCCTGGCGGTCAACTTAAAGCTGGGCAGAACCAATTGTTTTGAACTGATTGCCCGGAAGGACGCAGGGGCCATCCGGTGGCTGGCAGTCTTTGCCGTTGTGGCTGCGGCTGTTGTGGCCGCGGCCGTCCTGGTGTCTGAAATCTGGATGACTTACATCATGGGCGCCGCGGTGGCCGCTCTTCTTGCGGGCCGGATATTGATTATAGTGAAAATGTGCTGACAAGGGGAAAAGATATGGGTATATCAAAAAGAATGCTGATCGGAACAGCGGTCACAGGCGCCCTGTATTTTGCAGCAGGGGAGATGCTTTACCGCTTTTTTCTGGGAAAAATCAACACGCCTGTGGTCATCGGACTTTATTTTCTGGGCCTGATGATATTTGTCATCATCGGAATCAACATCATTGGTCTGACTATGAACCGGTCCGTCAAAGGCTACAGGGATATTGTCCTGCGGTGTATCTTGCTGTGTCTGGCCATCCTGGCGGCGGGAGCGCTGTTTGAGGTTGTCTACGAGGTCTGTTTCCGCCAGAGGCTTAATCAGCCCTCCTCCTATGTTTTCGCCATGGACAGTTCTGGCTCCATGACGGAAAATGACCCGGACAACAAGCGATACGATGCCATCCAGGGGACCCTGGAAAATAAAGGCCCGGATTTTTCCTTCGCGGTCTACACCTTCGCCAATTCCAGCAGTCTGCTGCGCCCCATGGGGCCTGTGTCTGAGGGGACGGAGTTTGCCATGGAGGAGCCAAACGGCGGCACGGGCATCAAGACGGTTCTTGAGGACATCTACGAGGATATCGAGGACGGCGGGCTGGAGCTGGGAAGAAACGGCAAGCTCCTGCTGTTTACAGACGGCTTCGCCACGGACATGGCTCCTTTTACAGGCAAGGCGGAGCTGAACAAGGTTCTGGAAAAATACTCTCAGGCCGGCATTTCCATCAGCACCGTGGGCCTGGGGTATCCGGATGACGACCTGATGGATATGATCGCCAAGAAGACAGGGGGCGCATACGTGCGGGTGGACGAGGCGGATCTTCTGGAGGAGGCCATGGAGGAGGCCATAGAGTCCACAAGCGACAGGAACCTGCTGGATTACAGGAGCAAGGTGCAGTACGATTTTCTTTTTACACTTATCCGCTTTGCCGCGGTTCTGCTCCTGGGCCTGATCCTTGGATTGGCGAAGATGTTCATCTGCGAGCCCTTCCTGGACACCCGCCCTCTGTGGGTGACTTCCGTGGTCTGCAGCCTGGCGGCGGCGGCCTGTGTGGAGTTCGGGATGAACAAGCTGGGGCTTCCTCCTCTGGCCATGCGTTTTCTCATGTGCGTGCTGCTGGCGGAGGCAACTCTGAGAACCAAGGATTTGTCAGCCGCCGATTACAGCGACAGATACAGACACTATTAGGAGCGGATGTCCAAGGCCCCGGCTTTGCCAAATCAGAAAAAATCGAGGACGAAAAAAGCCAGGGTTGCCCCCGACGGCGAGGTGTATCTTGTCAAGGACGGACAGGGGGAGGGCCTGTGCGCGAAATTTTTAAATGACCCCACGGCCCAGAGAGAGGTGGAGGCAAGCCTGCAGGGCTCCGGTTTGGGAGCTCTCGCGGACACGCCTCTGGATATCGCCTTTTCCCGCGGAAAATTTGTGGGATACATCTATCAGGATTTCGACGCCTGGAACCAGGCGCCGGAGGCGGGGGGAAACACCGGCTTGCCGGGGCTTTCCGGCCATGTCCAGAGCCAGGGGCATGGCGGAGGGGAGCCCGGCTATATGGGAGGAGGTTCCGGTTTCGTGGGTGGAAGCTCCGGTTACACCGGGGCAGGCGCCGGGGGACAGAGCGGGGGAGCGGACAATCCCCTGGTGAGATGGGGGATTCTGCTCCTTGGAGCCCTGGGGCTCGTCCTGCTGAACGTGAAGCTGTTTCACCGGGTATTCCTGAATTTTGTGGAGGGCATGTTTTCGCCGGAGGTGCTGGCAGGCTGCGAGGTGCTGGGGTTTTCCGGGATGACGGCGGCAGTCCTGGGGCTTGTGGCGGCGGGTCTTTTGTACAGGTACGTGTCCGGGGCGGACACGCCGGTGTTTCTGGCCGTGGAGCTTGGAAGCCTTCTCGGGGGAATTCTTCTCACCGATGTTCTTATCGTGGCTGTCATTCAGCTTGTCATGGGTGTGGTGAGTCTTCTGATAGCAGTCGTGCCGATCATCGTGGTTGTGGCGGTGCTCATAGCCCTGGTGAAAGGCATATTTAAAAGATGATGAGAGGGAGGGGGACTTCCATGGATATATACCAGTGTTTTTCTGACAAGATCGACCACATAGAATCCCTGGTGAGCGCCTACGAGGAGGCGGGGAACAAAAAGGCGGCCCTGCTCCGGGACAGGAAGGATCTGGGGGATCTGAGGAAAAAGCTGGAAGACCAGTTTTCTAAAAAGTACGGAATTGTCAAGGCGACCTCCAACAAGGAGTATTCGGTCACGGAGCTGGCGCAGATCAGGGCGGAGCTTCTGGATACCAGCTTTGTGACGCTGGTAAAGCGATTTTTGGGAATCGGGAGAAAAAGCGACGAAATATATATTGAGCTGATGGTGAAGCTCAACAGCGTCATCCATTTTCTGGAACTGAGCGTGGAGGAGCAGGACAGGGCCATGGCCGTCCTGGAGGCCCAGCTGGCCAGAGAGGGGGAGTCCTACGAGGTCCCCTACAGGAACATGCAGTCCGTCTCAGGGGCTTTGGCCAGCTCCGACTGGGGGCGGTATGAGCAGCTGGATAAGGTGTCGGGAGATCTGTATCTGGGAGATATCGACACCTTCCTTGAGGTGCCTGTGAGATGGGCTTTTCCGGTTCTCGAAAAGCATCTGCCCAAAACCTTTGTGAAGACGGGCGCGGCCCAGGGCAGCATCCACACACCTTTTACATACTCCTTAAGGCTGCCGTTTCAGCTGATGTACGACTATGCAGAGTCCAGCTCGTTCCAGGCCGTTCAGTCAGTCCGCTCCCTGATCTACCAGATGATCCGCATGACGCCGGCACACTATCTGGAGTTCCATCTCTTCGACGCCAAGAGCACCGGAAGCCATTTCCGGGAGATGGCGGAGCTGCAGAAGGTCCGGGAGAGCGACCAGATCGACTTAAACCGAAAGGTGACAAAGGGAAATTACCGGTTCTCCACCATCTATACGGACAACAGGGCCGTGTCGGAGGGGCTTGACAAGCTGAGTCAGTTTATGGTCAGCGCTGCCGACGAGATGGGAACCTTCAAGAACCTGGACATGTACAATGAGAGCAACGGGAAGGATGGCGGCAAGGGGATTATCCCATATCAGATTGTCATCGTGGACAATTTTCCCACCGGGTTCGGCGAGGAGGATATCCTGAAGCTGGACCGGCTGATCACCAACGGCGGCGACAGGGGCGTGTTCGTGATTCTCATGAACAACCAGGACGAGTGGCAGGAGCTGAACAAGAAAAATTCCCTCAGGGAGAATCAGACTGTCTACGACAAGCTCACCGAGAACGCGAAAAATACGCTGGGAATCCTGACCCTGGAAAAAGGGGCCGTGAAGGTGGACATAAACCATTATCAGGCCGCGTTCAGGCTCCAGCTCATGCCTGCGGAGAGAAACGAGTACATTCAGAGCGTCATCGCCGTCAAGAACAAAACTATCGAGACTGACAACTATTTTCCCCATGTCATAGACACGGAGATGCTGTACGGCAAGATGGATTCCACCAGGGGCCTTCACATACCCTTTGCCATCGACCGCCGGGGACAGATCATGGAGTACTGTCTGGGGGAGGCTATGAACGCCCACGGGCTGATCTGCGGAGGAACCGGTTCCGGAAAGAGTACCCTGCTCCACATGCTGGTCAGCTCCGTGGTTATGAACTATTCCCCGGGTGATGTGGAAATCTGGCTGACAGATTACAAAATCACGGAATTTTATTCCTATAAGAACAACACGCCTCCCCATGTGCGTTTTGTGGGCCTGAGCAAGGCGTCGGACTTTTCATACGCGTTTATCGATAAGATCACGGCCGAGATGACCCGCCGCCAGGATGCCATCGCCGAGGCCAACATTCAGATTAAGCTGGCAGGAGAGAATACAGGCATTACCAACTTCGCGGATTACCGCGGGCGCTTCGGCGTTGAGTCCATGAGAAGGCTGCTGGTGATCATTGATGAGTTCCATGTGATGGCGCAGCACGCTCAGCTGGAGAGCGAGTACAAGGAGAAGCTGGAGAACCTTCTGGCTGAGGCGCGGGCCCTGGGGATCATTCTGCTGTTTTCGGACCAGGCCATCGTCGACGGCCTTCGGGGCTTGTCGGATAAGGGAAAGAAGCAGATCAAGGCAAGGCTGGCGCTGGCCAACTATGAGGACGAGCTCAAGGAGACCCTGGGCGAGACGGACCGTGACAAGATCAAGCCGTTCCTGAACATGAAGGTGGGAGATGTGGCCATGCAGACGGTTTCGGAGGAGCGCGACGAGGACGGAGCCCTGAAGGAGGTCACCAGCATTGTCCGGGGAAAAGCCATCTACATCGACAACGAATGGCGGTCAAAGGTCAGCAGGAAAGCGAGAGAGCTGTACGGCGCCCGGGACCATGAGCCTGAGAGCTTCGACGAGAGGGTGGTGAAGGCTGTGGACTGGAACGCGGTTCAGCGGTGGGAGGACGAGTATCTCCCGGAGCACAGGCACGGCGGCAAGGATCTGCAGATCTATCTTGGCTGCCCGGTAAATCTTGATTTCAGCCTGCATTTTTCCCTGCTTCAGAGAAAGGGCAACAATATTATGAGCATCGGGGGCTCCGAGGAGCAGCAGATGCAGATTCTCCAGGCGGTTGTGGGGAGTTTTGTCAGACAGGAGGATTATCGGATCGTGGTGATGACAGACCCTTACGCCAGCCTTTACCGGGAATTCGCCGTAGAGATCCAGGAGATGGCCCGCGCCACGGCCAATATGGAGCTGTATGAGGAGCTTCCGGATATCTGCTATCAGGTCAACGCTCTTCTGGGGACGGCGAACAACCGGGGCAACCAGACGAAGACCATGGTGATCTGGCTGGGGCTGGACGTGGTCGCCGACCTTCTGGCGGACGAGACAGACCGGAAGCCGGAAAAACTGGCCAGGCTTGCCGAGGGCAGCGAGGCCGGCGGGACCAGGGCAGCGGGCAAAAAGACAGAGGCGGAGAATAAGAAGGCGGATTATCAGAGGGAGCTGGAGAAAGGTTTTGAAGCGCTTTTCGCCAACTTTGGCATGGAGGCCCGGGCGGAGCTGCCGGAGGAGAGCCTGTACGGGGAAGATGAGGACTTAGATGACGACCCCTGCGCGGAGGAGCAGGAGAGGGGTGATGTCTTCTCTTTTGACGAGGAAAATCTGTACAATGCCTGTGATGACATCGAGAAGATTCTCCACATCGGGCCGACGCGGAACATCTACAATTTTGTGATCTATGACACATCGGCTGCCCTGAAGGATTTCCGAGGCGCCAGGACTTCGGATTTCGGACACAAGATCGCCTTTGCCATGAGTGACAACGATGCCGGGGATTTCCTGGACAGGAGCAATCTGATCAGGACCCTTCCCACGACCATGGCGTATTACTATGACGGGCGGTCAGGGAAGAAATTTATACCGTATAAGCTTTGAAAACTGTTACCGTTTGGAAAGGAGAGAGTCGTGGCAAAAGTTGACAGAGATTTAGAGGCGATTATTGAGTTTTGCAAAAATTTTAATTCGAATCTGCAGAGCATTGAAAGCGCGGCGGGCAATCTGCAGTCTATAGGAAGCCAGATTGAGTCGTCGCTGTACAATACAAAATTCGCCACTAACGCTTCCGGCACTGTGGGAGCGACTGCGAAGAAGGTGATCTCCGCGGTTCAGCAGGGCGAGGAGAGAATCCGCCAGATTCAGAGAAGGGCAGAGCAGCAGCTTGCCGAGAGAGAGCAGTTTGAGAGGTAACCGATAACAATCTACAGGAGGAGATAAGTATGGCAAGAACAGTGGGCGATGGGGCTGATGTAAAGGAATTGTCGAAGAGACTCCGGGCTTGCCTGGAAGAAATTATACAGTTGAACGGGAGGGGAAAAGCCCTGCTGGGGCAGTTGTCCCAGACATCGAGGGACAAGTCTTACGACAGCGCCGAGAGTGTGGTCAACGAGGTTGCCTCCATCGTGCTGGCGGGGCTTCCCGACTGCTCGGAGACAGCCGGAAAGCTGAACGCCTACGGCGATTTCCTGATATCCATGGAGAATGGTTGATAAGTTACGGACAGCAGATTAAGGAAGCTTTTTTCTGAAAGGCTTCCTTACTTTTCACTTGGAAACTGTTTGGAGGGATGAACAAGCTATGTCGAGAGTAGCCGGGGACAGCGCCCAGGTCCGTGAGCTTGGCAGGAAGCTATTAGACGCCACAAAGGAGATTATCGGCCTGAATTCCCGGAGCCAGAAGCTCCTGGACAGCCTGGGGCAGACATGGAAGGATGGAGCCTTCACCGGGGCGCGTGAGACGGTGGGACAGGTGGCCGAAACCGTGCTGGCAGGGCTTCCCGACGTGAAGGAGACATGCCGGAGGCTGGGAGAATACGCTGATTTCCTCGCCTCCATAGAGGAGGAGGGAAGGGGGACTTCCGAAGGGGCTTTTGGGTCCGAGACGGCGCCGGCGGGCTTATACGCGGGCCTCTCTTCAGGCAGAAACTCAGGAGGAGCTCTAAGTCCTGCCGGTACCACCGATGCCCAGATCGCGGACCATGAATTTACCCGCCAGGAAAAGCTGGACTGGGTGTGCTCTGTGGTTCCCGGGTGCGGCCCCCAGGAGGCAGAACGCATTGTGGCCTCCATGGAGGCCTATTCCGGGGCGGATTTTTCCAGGATTCACTGGGATGCAGACGGAGCGGAGCCGGAGACAGGGGATATTCTCAAGGTGTTTGACGCGGGCAGGGCGCCGGTTTACAGGGGAGATATCTACAGAGGGCTCAGATTCGGGAATTATGATCAGGCCATGAAGGTGCTGATGGCGGGGCGGGGAACCTGGACGGAGCCGGGCATCACCAGCTTTTCCACGGACATCAATATTTCCGAACAGGAATTTGCCGGCCACTCGGGAGACCAGTGGGGACTTTTGTTTACCTGCCGGGACAACAAGACCGCCATACCGTTTCAGCACATGTCGGTGAACTCCAGGGAGGCGGAGGTTCTGTCTCCGGGAGGACACCGGAACAGCGGGTGGAGGATCGATTTTGATTCTCTGGTCATTGACCACGATAAACACATGATTTACGCGGATATCTATGAAAACTGACAGAGGAAGGCAGGTGATAGGCATGGAAGACGGACGGAGGGCTTTGAGCCCGGGGGAGAAGGGGGACGGGAACCCGTACTATGAGAGGGCTCTTGGGCGGGAGAAGGAGATGACCCCGGAAGAGAGAGCCGAGGAAGAAGCCTGGTGGGCCCAGGTCAGCAAAAAATTTACCGTCAGGGGAAAAGATGAACAAGGAGGGTGAGGCTAATGTCAACCATTTACGCAGACATCGCTCTACTGCAATGACAAGGCCATGGATATTCAAGAGCGCGTACTGGAAGCGGAGAGCCGCCTTTATCAGGAAATCCCAGGGAAGATGAGGTATAAATACATGAGCAGGCTTACATACCAGATTGACAGGCTGCTCTGACAGAGAGAATTATGCCCTGCCAGCCAGCCTCAAGAGGCGCAAGGGCAGACTGACGGACAGAAGAAAGCAGGAAAAAATGGTACGAAAGTATTTGAAACAAAATGTATACGAGGCTCTCCAGGAGCGTCTTAAATTGGTTTTTGAGGAGTTTGACAACATATACGTCTCCTTCTCCGGCGGGAAGGACAGCGGGCTGCTTTTGAACATGGTGCTGGACTACCGGAAGAAATACCACCCGGAGAAGCCTATAGGAGTTTTTCACCAGGATTTTGAGGCCCAGTACACGGTGACCTCCGAATATGTGGAGAGAACCTTCGAGCGGGTAAAGGGCGAGACGGAGTGCTACTGGGTTTGTCTTCCCATGGCCACCAGGACGGCGTTGAGCAGCTACGAGATGTACTGGTATCCATGGGATGACAAGAAACAGGAGCTGTGGGTAAGGCCCATGCCTAAGAAAGAGTACGTGATCAATCTGGAAAACAATCCCATAACCACGTACCACTACCGGATGCACCAGGAGGACCTGGCGAAACAGTTCGGGCGGTGGTACCGCATGTCCCACGGGGGGAAGAAGACCATCTGTCTTCTGGGGATGCGGGCCAATGAATCCCTCCAGAGATACAGCGGTTTCATCAACAAGAAGTACGGGTATCAGGGCCAGTGCTGGATCGGAAAAATGTTTAAAGACGTGTGGTGCGGCTCCCCCATGTACGACTGGTCCTCCAGAGACGTGTGGCACGCCAACTATCTGTTTGACTATGACTACAACCGCCTGTACGACCTGTACTACATGGCGGGTTTGAGGATCTCTCAGATGCGCGTGGCCTCCCCCTTCAACGATTATTCCAAGGACGCCCTGAACCTGTACCGGGTTATCGACCCGGAGATCTGGATCAAGCTGGTGGGCCGGGTGCAGGGGGCTAATTTTACCAGCATTTACGGGAGGACCAAGGCCATGGGGTATCGGAACATCACCCTGCCGGAAGGCCATACATGGAAGAGCTACACCATGTTTCTTTTGGACACCCTTCCCGCCAGGCTGCGGAACAATTATATCAAGAAATTCAACGCCTCCATCGATTTCTGGCACCGGACAGGGGGAGGGCTGGACGAGGAGACCATCAAGGAGCTGGAGGATCACGGCTACCGAATCCGCCGGAACGGCCTGTCAAACTATACACTGAACAAAAAGTCCAGGGTGATTTTTCTGGAGAAAATCCCCGACCACACAGATGACATAAAGTCCAGCAAGGACATTCCCAGCTGGAAGAGAATGTGCTACTGTATCTTGAAAAATGACCACACCTGCCGGTTTATGGGATTCGGGATAACCAGGCAGCAGCAGAAATACGTGGATGAGATTCGGAAAAAATACAAAAGCCTTGAGGAGGTAGACTATGGAATATAAGAGTCCGGCCTATCATGTGATTCCGGTTCCCGTGGAGAAGATAAAACCAAATACCTACAACCCCAATAAGGTCGCCCCGCCGGAGATGAAGCTTTTGTATGAGAGCATCAGGGCGGATGGGTATACCATGCCGGTGGTCTGCTATTATGACAAAGACGATGACAGCTATGTGATTGTGGACGGGTTTCACAGATACCGGATTATAAAAGAGTATCCGGATATCTACAAGAGGGAGAAGGGGCTTCTGCCGGTGTCTGTCATAGACAAGCCTCTTGACCAGCGGATGGCCAGCACCGTGCGCCACAACCGGGCAAGGGGAAGCCACACCGTGGATCTCATGAGCAATATTGTAAGAGAGCTTCACGACCTTGGGCGGTCCGACGCGTGGATTTCCAGGCATCTGGGAATGGAGAGAGATGAGATTCTGCGTCTGAAACAGATTACGGGACTTGCGGCTCTGTTCAAGGATGTGAATTTTGGAAATGCGTGGCTGCCGGAGGAGGAGGAGGAGTGATTATTCCGCAGCTCTTTGGTTACGCGGCGGCTGAGTCCGCTTTAACTTTATGAAAGCGAAGGATATTTTTAACAAAAATCCGTATTTTTAAAAATCCGTTTCCTCTGGTATATGTTATAGTTTTAACAAAGAGAGAGAGGAAGGGAAGCAATGAAAAAGCACAGATTATTGGCAGCCGTTTTGTGCGGCGCCATGGTACTGTCCATGACGGCATGCGGCAACAAATTCCGGTGACAAAGGGGCCGACTATGACCTGGTAAAACTTATGGCAGAAAACGCGCTGGCTGCAGTCAACTGGCTGATCGATGATATTTAGGTGGAATTTATGCCGGACCGTCTGCAGCAGTTTGGATGCCACTCTGTCCCGCGCGCCCTGATTCCTGTAGGAAACCATGGAGACGAACTGATCAACAAGCTGGAGGAGGCGGCAGAAGAAGCCGGTGTGGATCTGTTTTTCAGTGTAAAGGGAGAGGAGGTTCATGTGACCAGCGGCATTGATTTCAGCATCACGAAGCGGGAATATTACCAGATCATTCAGGCAAGCGGACAGGATACCGTTGAAAACGGAAAGATGATTGTGCTGATTTTGAGCCGTCTGGGCTGGGAAAATCAGCACAATGTATATATAAGCGGCGCAATCAGAACAGATCATATCCGTCAGATACTGGAGGAGTCCAATACATTTGACTTTCATATTGAGGTGATATCGGACAGAGACCGGCAGATTCTCATGAGTGTCGGCTGTGAAAAAGTCCCGAAGGCCCGCAGCTACCACTGCGATGTCACGGCCTGGTGCGGGTTATGGACGGCAGCCATCTGCGGCAGCTCTCACCGGAGAAAACCGGATCAGGGATACTTGAGGCAGACCGTTTAATGTCCGGCTATAACCGTATGGCAGAGAATACGGAGAAGCTGATGAGTGAGCTGGAGAAGGGGGAGAGAATTCCGATCTCACGGAGTTCTCTCCTCCTTTTTTAGTGTTGTCCTGTTAATCTAAATTCTCTCCGTTGCTCTCAATTACTTTCTTGTACCAGAAGAAAGAGTCCTTTCGGCTTCTGGAGAAATCGCCTGTGCCGTCGTCGTGGCGGTCTACGTAGATGAAACCGTAGCGCTTCGCGTACTGGCCTGTCCCGGCGGAGACTAAGTCGATGGGTCCCCAGGTGGTGTAGCCGATGAGGGGCACTCCATCCTCAATGGCCTCGCCCATGCAGCGGATGTGCTCACGGAAATAGTCGATGCGGTAGCTGTCGTGGATGGAGCCGTCCTCCTCCACTTTGTCGAAGGCGCCGAAGCCGTTCTCCACCACCATGAGAGGCGTGTGGGGATAGCGGTCATGGATCACGTTCAAGGTGTAGCGCAGCCCCAGGGGATCGATCTGCCAGCCCCAGTCGGAGGCCTTTAAGTATGGATTCTTCGCGCCTACGGACATGTTTCCGGCTGTCTTCTCGGCATTGGCGTCAGTGGTGACACAGTTGGACATGTAGTAGGAGAAGGTGTAGAAGTCCACGACCCCTTTCTTGATAACCTCCTTGTCCTCCTCCGTGATGAAGGAAGTGTCGATGCCGTGATCCTTGAAATACTTGTATGCGAAGGTGGGATACTCACCTCTGACCTGAACATCTCCGCACAGATTGTTCTTGAAGTTGTCCTCTGAATAGGCGGTAAAGATATCCTTCGGGTTTGGAGTCAGAGGATACAGGGTAACGTGGGCGATCATGTTGCCGATCATAAAGTCCGGGTTGATCTCATGACCCTTCTGCACCGCCAGGGCGCTGGCCACGAACTCGTTGTGGAGAGCCTCGAAGGTTGACTGGGGATCAGACTTGAGATCGCTGAGTTTAATAGGCTCCGTGGCTGTGATGTCGTCGTCAGACATAAGCCCCAGGCCGTAGAGATCACCGATGCCGCCTTCTCCCATGCAGGGGATATTGATCTCGTTGAAGGTCAGCCAGTACTTTACTTTATCCTTATAGCGCTCAAAGCAGGTGACGGCGTACTTCACAAACAGATCGATGGTCTTGCGGTTTGAGAAGCCGTGGTACTTGGTGACGATGTTCCAGGGAATCTCATAGTGGCAGAGGGTCACCAGAGGCTCGATGCCGTGCTTTTTGCACTCGTCAAACACATTGTCATAAAACTTTAATCCCGCCTCGTTGGGCGTCTCGTCGTCCCCGTTGGGGAAGATGCGTCCCCAGTTGATGGACAGGCGGAAGCAGGTAAAGCCCATCTCACCGAAGAGCGCGATGTCTTCTTTATAATGATGGTAGAAGTCGATGGCCTGATGACTGGGATAAAAGGCGTTCGGATCAGACACGGGAAGGAAGGTTCTGGGCGTATTTACGTCGCCTCCCAGAAGCATGTCCGGCACGGACAGCTTTTTGCCGTCTTCCAGATAAGCGCCCTCACATTGATTGGCAGCCACTGCGCCGCCCCATAAAAAATCTTTTGGAAATCCCATAACAAAAACCCCCTTAATTTATTTTCTTAAGTTAAATTTTACCACGGGAAAACAGAGCTGTCAATTTTTTTAGAGTAAGAGTGGAGGGGGGGACAGGCGCCTGTGAAGTAGCATTGGGGGAGGAGAGGGCGGCAGCACAACCTTTTACTGCTCTGGTATTGCAGGTTATTGGTAACCTAAGATGACAAAACGAGCATAAAAGGTTGTTTTATAACCTAATAGTCAGAAAACAAGGTTAAAATAACCTAAAAAAATAAGATAATAACCTGTGAATTCACAATCCTTGCAACCTGTTTTAAATAGTATTTGACCAATCAGCCACTGGCTCGTATAATGACAGATGGGTTATTGTGGATTTTGGCAGGAGAAAACAGAAAGATGAAGATAATAGTAAAACGGGCCCTTATGGCAGTGTCCTTCTTGTGTCTGGCTGTCATCGCTCTGGGGCTGGCATCGGAGATAAGAGAGCTTTGGAAGGACGATGGGGATCATCAGATTGCCATATCCGTGGTGGAGGAGGAGACGCAGGAAGAGACAGGCGGGAGCCGGACAGAGGCTGAGAGCCAGGCGGATGCCGGGAGTCAGACAAAAGAGGAACAGTCTGAAGAAACTGACGAAGCGGCCGGCGGGGATGAGGAAGACACTTCCGAGGCTGAGACGGCCCGGGAAACCGCGCCTGTGAGGAGGGCGGGAAAAAGCCCTGGTTGGCAGTATCAGATTTTGCCCCCCACTCCTCTCCCGCCCAAGGAGGAGCCTCTGCCGTCAGTGTGGCTGGTGTCGGACCTTCACTATATGTCAGCCTCCATGACAGACTATGGGACGGCATTTGACAAATTTGTGAGCCGGTGTGACGGCAAGGTGGTGAGATACCTGCCGGAGCTGCTGGACACCCTTCTCTGGGAGGCCGCCGGGGAGAAGCCGGATGCCCTTATATTGACAGGTGACATCACCATGGATGGGGAGAGGGCCAACCACGAGGAGCTTGCCGAAAAGCTGGCAGGGCTTATGGAGGCCGGAGTCCAGGTTCTGGTGATTCCCGGCAACCACGACATCAACAATCCTAATTCGAGAGTTTACTTCGGCGACGAGTCCCGGGAGACGGACAGGGTTTCTCCACAGGAATACGGGGATATCTACGAAGCCTTCGGGCCGAGCCAGGCGGTGAGCCGGGATGAGTCCTCCTTCAGCTACATCTATGCCCTGAGAGAGAACATATGGCTCATGCTTCTGGACACCGCCCGGTATGACCCGGTGAACCTGGTGGACGGGGCCGTCAGGCAGGAGACATACGGCTGGATGGAGGAGAATCTGAAAGCCGCGGCAGAACAGGGGATTCAGGTCATCGTCTTGGGACACCACAATCTGCTCCAGGAGAGCCGCATGTTTACCACCATGTGCGTCATGGAAAACAGCGGGGAGGTGACAGAGCTTTTGGAGCGGTATCAGGTTCCTCTGTATATCAGCGGCCATCTTCATCTCCAGAGAGTGAAAAAGCATAAGAAGGAGCCGGGGGCGGAGGGTTACGGGATCTACGAGATTGTCAGCGACGCTTTCAGCATTCCCCCCTGTCAGTACGGGGTCATGTCCTGGCTGGAGGGCGGGACCATGGACTACCGCACCCGCCAGGCAGATGTAAGCCTCTGGGCCGGCAGCACAGGGGTTTGTGACGACAATCTTCTGAATTTTTCCGATTATCAGAAGGAGTATATTCATCAGCTCATAAAGGAGCAGGTGAAAGAGAACACAGAGAGGCTGCCGGAGGACATCGCCGATTCCATGGCGCGGCTCTACGCAGATCTCTACGCAGACTACTGTGCCGGGGCGGAAATCCACCGGTGGGAGGCAGAGCAGACCCAGGGATTCAAGAACTGGGAGAGGTATCTTCCCGAGAGCAAGGAACTGGATGAGATCCGCGCCATGATAGGGGACAGCTTTGAGGACAGCAACCGGTTTGTGTTTTCGGCTGAATATTGAAACAGCCAGGTTGAGGAGAAAAATATGGCAATCAACAATATGACAATCAAGTATTATGACATCGGGCTGAATTTATTTTGCAGACAGTTTCCAGATCCGGAGGCGGTCATCAGAGAAGCCGAGAAGGCGGGGGTGTGCTGTGTTCTCACAGGCACGGACCCGAGAGAAAACAGGAAGATCCATGAATTTACCAGGAACCACCAGGTCTTCGGAACGGCGGGAATTCACCCTCACAACGCGGATTCGGCGAGGCAGGAGGATTTTCAGGAGATCGAGCGGCTGGCGGCGCACAATCCCCGGATTGTGGCTGTGGGAGAGTGCGGTCTGGATTTTGACCGGATGTTTTCCACGAAAGAGAATCAGATACGATGTCTGGAAAAACACATCGTGCTGGCGGAAAAGCTGAACAAGCCGCTGTTTCTCCATGAGCGGAGCGCGGCAGAGGAGTTTGTCAGAAGATTCAAGAAGCACGCCGGGATATGCAGCCGGTCCGTGGTTCACTGTTTTACGGGAAACAGGGCAGTGCTGGAGAAATATCTTTCCATGGGGTTCTATATCGGGATCACCGGCTGGATATGCGATGACAGAAGGGCAAAAGACTTGAGGGAGGCGGTAAAAGATATCCCCCTTGACCGAATTCTTATAGAGACAGACGCCCCTTACCTGACGCCGAGGAACGTGCCGGGGCTGGCGAGAACCAACGTGCCGGGGAATATCGTCTACGTGGCAAGGGAGCTGGCCGGATACATGGACGTGCCGGAGGAGGAGTTGATCAGGCGCGCAAAAGAAAACACGGAGAGAATCTTTTCCATAAACTGGTAAGGAGCGCAGGCCAGGTGAGGCGCGGGTTCCGGGTGAAGTCCCTGTTCCGGTGAGGCGCGGGTTCGGGTGGAGTCCCGGGCCCGGTGACGGCCGGATTTCCGCGGCGTCTGACCGGGCGCAGCGCCCGGAGAACCATAGAATCCGGAGAACCGCGCTAGGAGACACCGGACTTGGTTCCGGAGAAGTTCAGGGTGAGCTGTTCGTAGGGCTCGGATTTCTTTTTGGTGTTCTTGAGGCTGTCTGCCCGATGGTAGATCTCTATCTGAGCCTTGTGAAATTCCATCTGGGCCCGGTTTAGGATGGTGTTCCGTCCGTCCTCCAGGGCGTTCTGATACCAGTAGAGCAGCAGCGACTCGTCGGGTGTTAACAGCTTGGTGAGGGAACTGCCGGCCTCGTCGGGGCGGATGGCCAGGGAGTGGGGAAGCTGAGTAGGGGCATTGTCAAAGATGGAGTGAATATCCGTTCCCAGAACCTTGGCGATCGCCTGCATCTGCGCGGTTTTTACGTGAAGAACCTGGCCGTTGATGATCCGGTTGAGAGTCGTTGCGGAGATTCCTGACAAAACTGACAGCTGCGCTCTGCTTATTCCCTTGGTGTTCATGAACGCGATTAATTTTTCGTTCTTCATCCCTGTT
>CAJTOT010000024.1:28329-42524 GCA_910577935.1 uncultured Hungatella sp.
CAAAAAAACCTCTTGACTTTTCCGAAAATTTGAGATATTCTATCCACAAGTTAATGAATTACAAACCAGTGATCGGGATGAGTACCTGTTTGGAACATGGACAGAGAGCCGCAGGCGGTGAGATTGCGGCGATGGGAATTACAGGGAATGGACCCGGGAGGGCGAGCTGAAACTTTTGGAGTAGGTGAGACGTGGCTGCACGTTACAGCAGAACGCGTATGAATGTACGCGAAAGAGGGCATTCTCAATATGAGAATGAATTTAGGTGGCACCGCAGAATCAGCTTCTGTCCTATGACGATACATGGGACAGGAGTTTTTTTATATCGCAGGAAAGTTCTCCAAGTTTCCCTGCGATACAAAAAGCCCTCCGGGCAGGCTCACACGGCGGCGGAGAGGAATTTTGCCGCTTACGCGGCCCGCCGCAGGCGGAGAATCTGCCAAAGGCAGATTTCTATTTTAGTACCCAGGAAAGGAAGGAAACAGCATGAAAAAAGAAATCCCTTACAAAATTTATCTGGAAGAACAGGAGATGCCCAGACAGTGGTACAACGTGCGGGCGGATATGAAGAAAAAGCCGGCGCCGATTCTCAACCCGGAGACCTTGAAGCCGATCACTTTAGAGGAGCTGTCAGGCATATTCTGCCAGGAACTGGCAAGGCAGGAGCTGGATGACACCACTCCCTGCTTTGATATCCCTGACGAGATCCGGAATTTCTATAGAATGTACCGTCCCTCTCCCCTCACGAGAGCCTACTGCCTCGAGGAGAAGCTGGAAACCCCGGCCCACATTTACTACAAGTTTGAGGGCAACAACACCTCTGGAAGCCACAAGCTGAATTCCGCCATCGCCCAGGCCTACTATGCCAAGAAGCAGGGACTTAAGGGAGTGACCACGGAGACGGGGGCAGGACAGTGGGGAACCGCTCTGTCCATGGCCTGCGCCTACCTTGACCTGGACTGTCAGGTGTACATGGTGAAATGCTCCTATGAGCAGAAGCCGTTCCGCCGGGAAGTGATGCGCACCTACGGCGCCAATGTCACGCCGTCCCCGTCCATGAACACAGAGGTGGGCAGGAGGATCAACGCGGAGTTTCCGGGAACCACGGGAAGCCTTGGCTGCGCAATCTCCGAGGCGGTGGAGGCTGCTGTGGGTCAGGAGGGATACCGCTACGTGCTGGGGTCCGTGCTGAACCAGGTGCTGCTGCACCAGTCAGTCATCGGCCTGGAGACCAAGGCGGCCCTGGACAAGTACGGCATCAAAGCTGACACCATCATCGGATGCGCCGGCGGCGGCTCCAACCTGGGAGGCCTGATTTCCCCCTTCGCGGGCCAGATGCTCAAAGGCGAGGCGGATTATGAGATAATCGCCGTGGAACCCGCCTCCTGCCCGAGCCTGACGAGAGGCGTGTACGCCTACGATTTCTGCGATACGGGAAAGGTATGTCCGCTGGCCAAGATGTACACCTTGGGCAGCAGCTTTATTCCGTCAGCCAACCACGCGGGAGGCCTGAGATATCACGGGATGAGCTCCACTGTGTCCGAGCTGTACGACCAGGGCCTTCTGACAGCCAGAAGCGTGGAGCAGACGGAAGTGTTCAAGGCGGCCCAGATGTTCGCAAAGGTGGAAGGAATTCTGCCCGCCCCCGAGAGCAGCCATGCCATAAAGGTGGCCATCGACGAGGCCATGAAGTGCAAAGAGACAGGAGAGAGCAAGAATATCGTCTTCGGTCTCACCGGAACGGGATACTTTGACATGGTGGCGTACCAGAGATTTAACGACGGGGAGATGTCCGACTATATCCCCACGGATGAGGAGCTGGAGAAATCCTTCGCAAAACTGCCGAAAATATCTTGAAGTTTATGTGTATCTGGTTTATAATGTCACCAGCTGCCAATTATGAAGCATGAAGAGAGAGCAGATGACTTTCGGAGAGGAGGACGCCAAGTAATTTCCATCATTTGACTAACGGATTCAACATAACAGCGTTTTGCCGCGCAGCCGGAGACCGCCTTTTGGCGGGTTTCCGGGCTGCCGCAGAAAGTCAAAGGGATACGGAATGCGGCGTCAGAGGAGGAGTCTGCTCTTTTTTGGTATGCGCCGGAGAGCCGCTGTCAGCGGATTTTCCGGTTTTACGGCCAAATCCTGAACAAGGTTTACGAGCAAAAGCCGACTGCGCTGTGGAGTATTCACGGCGCATTTTTTCTTCCCAGTGGAATATATCCTGTGACATAAAAACATCCGGCCAACCCGCGCCCCGGTGCAAAAGCTTTTTGCGGCAGGCTTATTTTGTCATCTCAAAATGGCTGTCTCAAAACGCAAATTTTGCAGAAGGAGAGAAGATGTTTATGGACAGAACAAGAAATTGTGATCTGGTGAAGTATCCCCGGACCCGCCATCTGGAAGGGTCCAGGAAGCAGAGGGGGGACGAGGATTTGAAGGCGGTCCCCTTCCGAATGATCCGGGGAAAATATCTGGTGCTGGAGGAGAAGATCGACGGGGCAAACTGCGGAGTCAGTTTCGGGACAGACGGGACTATGTACCTCCAGAGCCGGGGGCATTTTTTGAACGGGGGCTGCGGGGAGAGGCAGTTTGACCTGTTTAAGTTCTGGGCGGGAGTCTTTCAGGCGGCTCTGTGGGAGACATTAGGCAGCCGGTACGTGATGTACGGGGAGTGGATGTTTGCCAAGCACACGGTGTTCTACGACAGACTTCCCCACTATTTTATGGAATTTGACATATATGACAAGGAGACAGGAAGATTTTTCTCCACCAAAAAGAGGCGCGAGATACTGGCTCGGGCGCCCTTTGTCCACTCGGTCCTGGCGCTGGACCAGGGGAGATACAAGGAGTTGGAGGAGATTACCAGGTGGATCGGGCCCAGCCATTTTATATCGGACAGTCCGGCGAAAAGCCTGGAAAAGCAGTGCCGGAAGGCGGGAGCGCGCCAGGACATGACCGCGGCCCAGACAGACCTCTCGGGGCTCATGGAGGGGATCTACATCAAGGTGGAGGAGGGAGACTATGTGGCAGACCGGCTGAAATATGTCAGGACTACTTTCTTGAACGCCATCCTGGACTCGAAGACCCACTGGATGAAAAGGCCCATTGTGCCCAACAGGCTGGCAGAAGGGGCGGAGATTTTTTGACAAGGAGGAATTCGCATGGATTATGTAAAAGACAAGGAACACGTTCCCGGAGAAGGAATCCTGGCGGCCATACGGGACAGCGGCTTTTCTCTGGACCGGCTTGCGGACCGGTATCCGGAGCTGGACATCTTAAAGGATGTGCCTCAGAATCCCCAGTACCATTCAGAGGGGGACGTGTACAGACATACAGGCCTTGTGTGCGGGGAGGTGCTTAAGCTGGAGGAGTGGGCAGGGCTGACAGAGAAGGAACAGGAGCTTCTGTTTCTGTCAGCGGCGTTTCACGATATCGGGAAGCCGGCCTGCACAAAGAAAGAGAATGGAACATGGACCTCGCCCGGGCATACCATAGTGGGAGAGCAGGTCTTCCGGGCCATGGCGTACCGCGGACAGAAGCGGTTCGGCCTGACATGGGAGGACAGGGAGACGGTGGCAAAGCTTGTCCGGTATCACGGGCTTCCGGTGTGGTTTCTGAGGAAGAGAAGGCCGGAATTCGACCTTCTGAAGGCGGCGGAGAGTGTGCCTTTGAAGCTCCTGTATCTTCTGTCCGCGGCAGACACCAGGGGAAGGCGCAGCAGGGAGCCGGAGAATCTTTCGGAATATGTAGAGCTGTTCGGGGAGCAGGCCAGGGAACTGGGGGTGTGGGAGCGCGCCTTTCCCTTCGCCAACTCCTACACCAGATACCAGTATTTTCACGGAGACTCCCTGTGGGAGGGAAGCCGGCTGTACGACGAGACCGACTTTGACGTGTACATGATGGCAGGTCTGCCTCTGGCCGGAAAGGACACGTGGATTCGTGAACACGGAGGAGGCCTGCCGGTGATCTCGCTGGATCAGATTCGGGAAGAGTACCGCATTTCCCCGGAAAAGAATTCGTCTAAGGTGGTGCAGATCGCCACAAAGAGAGCCAGGGAGCTTCTCAGAAAAAAACAGCCCTTTATCTGGAACGCCACCAACCTGATTCAGGAGAACCGGGAGCGTCTGTGCAGTCTGTTGGCGGCCTACGGAGCCAGAATCCATCTGGTCTATCTGGAAGTTCCCTATGAAGAAATGCTCTCCAGGAACCAGAAGCGGGAGAGATATATCCCGGTTAAGGTTCTGGAGAGCATGGTGGACAAGATGGAGATGCCGGCATTGTGGGAGACTCACTTCTGGGAGCGGCACTAGTACAGCATGGGAAGCCTAGCCGCGATACCGGTTTAGGCAGGCGTAGAGTTCCTGAATCCGCGGCTTTGTCAGGCCGCAGGGGACATAGGAGGAGCAGAAAGGCTCCCACCCCGTTTTCTCCAGGGTGCCGTAGAGCCACTCCGCCGTCTGGCGCACGGTCTTCTTGCCGTCCAGAACCTGCTCGACTCCCTGGCGCAGCAGATGGGCGAGGGCGTTGAGCTGTTCCGAATCCGTCAGCTGTTCCACATACCTGAGATCCACGGTCTCTTTGTCCAGGGAGAAGGAGTCACGGCCGAAGGTTTTGATCTTCATGTGCTCACGGCGGTTATCAGAACCCCGCCCGGAGCCGCCCCTTCCCCGCCCATAGCCCCGGTCCTGGCCGGAGCCGCTCTGGCGTCTGGCCGGAGGCAGAGCCCTGGCAAAGTCAGGGATGTGAAAATCAGGGGCCTGGATTCTTGGGGCAGTGTGGTCCTTGCACAGCTCTTTTACATGGTTTGTGATGTCCAGGGGGCGGTAGCAGTCCATCTGCAGAATGGTGTCCGCGATATAGAAAAACGCCCCGGAGCTTCCGGCCACCAGAATGGTGGACACGCCGGCCTTTTCGTACAGATCCCTGGCCCGCTCCAGGAACGGGGTGATGGGCTCCTTCTCCCGGCTGATGACCTGCTGCATGAATTCGTCCCGGACCATAAAGTTGGTGGCAGAGGTGTCCTCGTCGATGAGGAACAGCCTGGCTCCCGCCTCCATGCCTTCGATGACCCCCGCGGCCTGGGAAGTGCTTCCGCTGGCGTCCTCCGTGGAGAAGCAGCCTGTGTCCTTCTTGTTGGGAAGATCCTTGATAAACAGGGAAATGTCCACCTGGCGTATGGATCTGCCGTCCTCGGCTCTCAGCTTCAGGGCCGTGTCGTCGGTGATGACGTACTCCCGCCCATCCCCGGCGATGTGGTTGTACACGCCCATCTGCAGGGCCTCCAGCAGAGTGGACTTGCCGTGGTATCCGCCGCCTACGATGAGGGTGATGCCCTGGGGGATGGCCATTCCCTTTATGGCTCCGCCGTGGGGCAGAGTCAGGGTCTTCTCCATGGATGCCGGGGATGAAAAGGGGACGCTGCCCTTCATGGGCAGGTCGGAGACGCCGCTTTTTCTGGGGAGAACAGAGCCGTTGGCCACAAATGCCGCCAGCTTGTGCTCTTTTAAGTACATGCGGATAAATTCCTGGTCCTCGGAGAGGAAGACGGCCTGCTCCACCTTCTTTCCGTCCAGCCTTTTATAAAAGAAGCTGTTCTCCACGCACCGGGGGAGGAAGTCGAAGAGAATCTTTTCCAGCTCCCCGGCGTTGATGGTGCGGCCGAAGGCGGGAAATCCCACATGAAAACGGGCGATGATCTTCTGCTGTGTGATCTGGCAGGCGCTTCTCTCCAGAACCTCCTGGCCGCACCGGGTGATGGACAGAAGGCCGCTTTTTCCCGAGCCCTTTGCCTTGAAGTTGAAGTCTTCAAACTGTGCGGCAAACTTTCTGGTCAGATGGTCCTGGAGGGCGACGCGGGCTGCAGTCTTTTCATAGTATGCCGGCAGAAAGCCTGCGTCCTTGTGAAGAATCTCCACGTGGAGGCTGGAAGGGGAGGCAAAAGGGTCTCCCTGGACGTGGTCGATGGAGAGTACTAAAGCTTCCGAACTGGTAACTTCCTGCCAGAGATTTGTAAGCGGGATAGCTTTTATGGTCAACGGAGCGCAGCAGGGTGCGCAGTTCATTTGATGATTTCATGGATTTTACCCATTCCTTTCTGTGTATTTTTTGCCATCGTCCCTCATTATACATGATTTTGCAAAAAAACGCCAGCTATTGCTATAACCAACTGTTCGTTTATATTCTCAGGTATATCCATGTCCGGTACCTCCAAATCCCCAGAGGGACTGTGTGGCATCTACGGTTCCTCGTTGTCCTTGGGGAGACTCTGCATGTACTGGTGCATGGACTCTGCAACCAGCTTGCTGTGGGCAACGGCCTCCACCACGGTGCGGGCCCCGTTGACCACGTCTCCGGAGGCGAAGATGCCCGGCCTTGTGGTGTGGCCTGTCTCGTCGGCGACCAGAAGTCCCCGGTTGTTGGCCTTTAAGCCCTCGGTGGTGGTGACGATCCGGTTCTGCGGGCCCTGGCTGATGGAGATGATCACACTGTCGGCGGGGTAGAGCATCTGGGAATCTGGCACATCGTCAAAGCTTCCGTCCTCATTCTCTATAATATCTTTAAAAATCACGCCCTCGTCGGTGATCTCCACAGGCGCCTTGTTGTATTCAAACCTCACGCCTTCCAGCTGGGCGTAGCTGAACTCGTGGTGGCTGGCAGCCACCTTCTTGGTGATGGAGAAACAGGTCAGCTCCCTGACCCCCTTGCGGATGGCGGTTCTCGCCACGTCCATGGCGGCGTTGCCGGCGCCGATGACGATGACTCGCTGCCCCAGATTGTAGCTGTCCGGATTGTTCAGGTAGTTGATGCCGAAATGCACATGTCCCAGAGTTTCGCCCTTGATGTGGAGGGCGTTTGGCTTCCACACGCCGGTTCCCACGAAGATGGCCTTGTAGCCGTCCCGGAATAAATCGTCCACCCCGATGGCGCTGCCGATGTGGGTGTTGGGACGGAATTTGATGCCCTTTAAGTCGATATGACGGTACTTTAAATCGTCAAGAACCGACTTGGGCAGGCGGAATTCAGGGATGCCGTACCGGAGCACGCCGCCTATTTTGTCTTTGCCCTCGAAGATGGTCACATCGTACCCGTATCTGGCCAGGATGATGGCGATGGTGATTCCCGCCGGGCCGGAACCGATGATGGCCACCTTCATGCCGTTGGAGAAGCCGGGGCCTTTTGTCATCTTGTTGGCATAGGTGGAGGAAATATAGTTCTCAATGGTGGAAAAATGGACCGGAGCCCCCTTCTTTCCCAGGACACAGTGACCCTCGCACTGATTTTCATGATTGCAAACCAGACTGCACACGGTGGTCAGAGGATTATTTTCAAAAAGCATCCTTCCGGCCTCGTCCAGCTTGTTGTCTTTTAACAGTTTGATGATCTCGGGGATGGGGGTGCCGATAGGGCAGCCTTTCTGACACTGGGGAACTTTGCAGCCAAGGCAGCGGTTGGCCTCGTCCATAACATGTAACGCCATAAGGTAATCCTTCCTTTCATAAATGTAAGCGCTTTCTTTTCATCCTGTCCAGTTTAACACAATACAGGCAGTAATTCTACGGCTTTCCTGCACTTTTTGAGAAACATTCATAACTTGAATTCATAATATGTATTCCTATTATATAGTTGACAAACGGGAATCTCATTGATAAGATTAGAGATACGTATAATCAGGAAGAAAGCAGGAAGGTTTATGGGCAGGATTGTGTTATCGCTGCTGGTGGACAACACCGCCGGCGTTCTGAGCCGTGTGGCTGGACTTTTCAGCCGCAGGGGCTATAATATTGAGAGTCTGACCGTGGGAGTGACGGCGGATGAGAGGTATTCCCGCATGACCGTGGTGTCCACCGGGGATCAGGAGATTTTGGAGCAGATCGAGAAGCAGCTGCGCAAGCTGGAGGATGTGCGTGACATCAAGGAGCTGAAGCCGGGAAGATCCGTGTACCGGGAGCTGATCATGGTGAAGGTGCGGGCCAACGCGGCCCAGCGCCAGGCCGTCAGCGCCATCTCCGATATTTTCAGGGCCACTATCGTGGACGTGGGCAGGGAGTCCCTGACGGTGATGCTCACCGGCGACCAGTCCAAGCTGGACGCCCTGATCAATCTTCTGGAGGACTATGAGATTCTGGAGCTGGCCAGGACAGGCCTTACAGGGCTGTCCAGGGGGGCGGAGGATATCCGTTACCTTCCGTAGCTGCGTCCTTTCCTTTGCGGTCCGCGCCGCAGTTGGCCTTGGGCCGGCCGGCGATGCAGATAGCGCCGGGGAGCCAAAACATGAGCTCCGTGGGGAGGAATAACCAGTATAAATCAGAAATTATCAGAAATCGGTATGCTAGGGCATTTCCCCGGAGATGAGAGCCGGCAGATGCTTAAAACATAATTGCTGTACAAGTTTAGTCAAAAAGAACAGGAACTTTAGGAGGAAAAGTCATTATGGCAAGAATTTATTATCAGGAAGACTGTAATCTGGCGATGCTGGATGGGAAGACCATCGCGGTCATCGGTTACGGAAGCCAGGGACACGCCCACGCGCTGAACGCCAAGGAGTCAGGGTGCAACGTGATCATCGGCCTCTACGAGGGAAGCAGGTCATGGGCAAAGGCTGAGGCCCAGGGCTTTAAGGTGTACACGGCGGCTGAGGCGGCGAAGAAGGCGGACATCATCATGATTCTGATCAATGATGAGCTGCAGGCGGATATGTACAAGAAGGACATCGAGCCCAACTTAGAGCCGGGGAACATGCTGATGTTCGCCCACGGCTTTAACATCCATTTCGGCTGCATCAAGCCGCCGAAGGATGTGGATGTCACCATGATCGCCCCCAAGGGACCGGGCCACACGGTGCGCTCCGAGTATCAGGAGGGCAAGGGAGTTCCCTGCCTGGTAGCGGTGGAGCAGGACGCCACAGGCAAGGCTCTGGATATGGCTCTGGCTTACGCCCTGGCAATCGGCGGCGCGAGGGCAGGCGTCCTTGAGACCACCTTCCGCACCGAGACAGAGACTGACCTGTTCGGCGAGCAGGCAGTTCTCTGCGGCGGCGTCTGTGCCCTGATGCAGGCAGGCTTTGAGACTCTGGTGGAAGCCGGTTACGACCCGAGGAACGCCTACTTTGAGTGTATTCATGAGATGAAGCTGATTGTCGACCTGATCTACCAGTCCGGATTCGCGGGCATGAGATATTCCATCTCCAACACGGCGGAGTACGGCGACTATGTGACAGGTCCCAAGCTGATCACGGAGGAGACCAAGAAGACCATGAAGAAGATCCTCTCCGACATCCAGGACGGCACATTCGCCAAAGAATTCCTGCTGGATATGTCTCCGTCAGGCCGTCAGGTTCACTTCCAGGCCATGAGAAAGCTGGCGGCAGAGCATCCCTCCGAGAAGATCGGCGAGGAGATCCGCAAGCTGTACAGCTGGAATAACGAGAATGACAAGCTGATCAACAACTAAAGAACAATCTGTAAACCATGGCAGGGAGATGATCACACAAGGTTGTCCCCCTGCCTTGGCATTTCTGAATTTCGTCCCCATTCCCATGTCGGCATAGAAAAAACTTCTTTCAGCCTGTCACTTGACAAAACGCTTCATGTCCTGCTCCCGCAGGTGTCTGACAGCTGTACCGCTGCAGCGGCTTAGATTTCCTGCAGTCTTAGTCGAAGTAGCCTGTGACGGTAAGCAGATTGTCGCTGACAGACCATGTATAGCCGCTATAGTTGCCGCCGCTGATCATTGCATCCAGCAGCGGACTGGGACATGCGGTCCTCCAGTCTGCCGGAAGCTGGAACTGGCGGGTGGCTTCCGTGCCTTCTGCCGGCTCCCAGGTAGCAAGTTTTATGAAGATTTCATTGTACCATTCAAGGGTACTGGGCTTCACCTGCCGGAAGCCGTTTTCCGCGGAATAGTCGCAGAGGACGACGCCGCCGTTTCCGTCCAGCATAGGAATCAGACGGTAGAAGCTTCCGTCCAGCTGAATGTGGCCGAATTCCCACTCGCCTGATGTAGCCATCTTTCCGATATTGGCATCATTTGCTTCGGAAAGGTAATACCAGGGGCCTCCCTGCTCAAACCGCCGATAGCCGATATTCAGATAACCGTTGCCGTCAAAATGGTACCAGGAGCCGTCAATCTCCTTCCACCCGGCTTCCGCCCGGTTTCCTGCATCATCGCGGTATTCCCACTGCCAGGTCTCCGGTCCTGCAAAATTCCATTCGCCTGCCTGGACGGCCATGACGCCCCAGACCGACATGGTTAAGGCGGCTGCCAGAACTGCCGCGTATTTCTTTGTGCTTCTCATTGATTTTGTACCTCCTTGTCTTGTATTTGAAATGCATTTCTGTAAAATTATATCATCTAAGAGACAAGAAGACAAGGCGCAGTGCTGTGATTTACGGGCCTGGAGGCATGGGGCGGGGAATCCGGCTCTTTGTCCGGCGATTAAGGTATCCAAAAGCAGAAAAATGTGGTATACTTCCTTCAGGGAGGGATAGAACGTTGAAGAGATATGTGAAACTATTCGCGGGCAACGCCGCCTTCGCCGGGGCGTTAGTCTGCCTGTACTCACCGGGGCTTATAGGCCTGTCGCCGCTGAACCCCAATATCTTTGCCGCGGCGGCATCCATCGCCGTAGGCGTGATCGCGGTCCCGTCCTTCGTGTGGATGAACAAGATGTTTCTCACGGACAGGGCGCCGGAGCTGCTTAAAATTGACGACAGTGAGGCGGCGGAGAAGGCGGCGGAGCTCATGGGCCGTTTTACCTCCAGCAGGGTATTGGGAGGGATCGCCCAGTCGGCCCTCTCCCAGCTTGAGCGGACACAGAACGCGGAGAAGAATTTTGAGAAGTTGGTGATCCGCAGGTTCGGGACAGGGAATTTGAGTTATGCTAAGTTTATGGGGGTTATGCGCCAGGCGTCGGAGGCTCTGTCAAAAGGGATGGTCAGAATGGTCAACAAGATGATCATTTTTGACGAGTTGGAGTACCGGAAGCTCTCATCCGGTGAGTACAAAAAGGATGATATCCCGGACAGCATCCAGGAAGAGAAGAAGAGGCTCTATGACAAGAACCTTGGGGATCTGCGCTTTTTATTGGAGAAGAATGAAAAGGTTCTTCTGGAGGTGGACCACCTGATGCTGGAGCTGTCGGAGGCGGATTACTCAGGGGAGGACATAGACGCTGCCGGCGGCCAGATCAACGAACTGCTTAAGCAGCTGGAATACTACACTTAGAATTTTGAGGAGGAGAGGAGCATGAAGAACAGCAGGAATCAGATGTTTGCCATCGCCGGCATAGGGGTGCTGGTATTTGTCATCGCCCTGGCGGGCATCGCCTTTACGAGAAACGCGGGGAAGCCGGCGAAGACCGTCAGCGCCGAGGCGGCGGCTTCCGCCATTGAAAAGTATGTGAAAAAGATCGCCCCTGCCCAGGCTCCGGTAGTCAAGTCTCCTGTGGAGCTGGCGGATACAGGCGTAGATGAGCTGCCGGACATCGACACCAACGAGATCACCGTGAAACCGTCCACGTCTCTCTATGCGGAGATATTTTCCACCTCGGAAAAGTGCGGAAAGGGAAAGGACGGCTGGATCAACGAGGTGGCGGAGGCGTTTAACAGGGCCGGCTTTGAGGTGGACGGACAGCCGGTTTCCGTGATGATCCGCAGCGTGGCCTCGGGTCTTGGAATGGACTACATACACAGCGGCAAATATGTCCCAGACGGATACAGCCCCTCCAACGATTTCTGGGGAAAGATGCTTATAGCAGACGGCATCCCGGTGGAGGCGGTCTGTGAAAAACTGGTGGGAAACACGGCGGGGATACTTCTCTCCAAGGACACCCAGAAGAGGCTGGTGGAAAAATACGGCTCCATCAACTTAAAAACCATCGTGGACGCCACGGCGGGAGGAGAGTTTGCCATGGGCTACACCAACCCTTACGCCTCGGCCACGGGATTGAACTTCCTCATCTCCACCCTCCAGACCTACAATCCTTCCGACCCCTTAAGCGAAGATGCGGTGGAAGGATTCCAGTCCTTCCAGTCCAACGTCCCCTTTGTGGCGTACACCACGCTCCAGATGCGTGATGCGGCGGAGACGGGAACCCTGGACGGTTTTGTCATGGAGTACCAGACCTACATCAATGACCCGGAGCTGGCGAGAAAGTATGAGTTCACCCCCTTCGGCTTCCTCCACAGCAATCCCCTCTACACTCCCGGGAGCGCAAGTGCCCAGAAGAAGGAGATTCTCAAGCTGTTTGCGGAATTTTCCCAGTCGGAGGAGAACCAGAGGCTGGCGGAGGAGTACGGCTTTAATGTGGATCTAAAGTACACCGTGGAGCAGAGGGATGTGGACGGAGATATGCTGTTGAGCGCCCAGGAGCTGTGGAAGAAGGAGAAAGACAGCGGAAAGCCCATACTGGCGGTGTTTGTGGCGGACGTGTCCGGCTCCATGAACGGAGAGCCGCTGAATTCCTTAAAGATGTCGCTGATCAACGGGATGCAGTATATCAACACAACCAATTACATCGGCCTGGTGTCCTACTCCGACGACGTGGTGATCAACGTTCCCATCGGAAAATTTGACTTAAACCAGCAGTCTTCCTTTAAAGGGGCGGTGGAGAGTCTGAGCGCCTCGGGAGGAACCGCCACCTTCGACGGGATCATCGTGGCGGCGGACATGTTGATAAAGGCCAAGGGAGAGTACCCGGACGCCAAGATGATGATGTTTGTTCTCTCCGACGGCGAGACCAACCGGGGGTATTCCCTGAAAGATATCCAGGAGCCTGTGGACGCGCTGAACATACCGATCTACACTATCGGCTACAACGCGGACATCCCGGCGCTGGAGAGCATCTCGGCCATCAACGAGGCGGCGAATATCAACGCGGATTCCGACGATGTGATCTATAAGCTGAAGAACCTGTTTAACTCCAGCCTGTGAGACGGCGGCAAGGGGATCGGAAATAAATAGAAAGGAACAAGACTATGGCATTTACACTGGAACTTCCCCAGAAGGAAGAGATCAAGAAGGTGGTAGAGGAGCAGACCGCCGTGGACAGGGAGACGACGCTGATGATATCCGACGCCTCCAGAGAGAAAGGCGAGGAGATCCTAAACACGGACATAGATAATTTTCAGGACAGGAAAGAGCTGACAAAAGCCATCCAGGATTTCGGGACGGACATTATGAAAAAGTCCTCGGACAAGAATTCTCTGATGAAGACCAGGATCGGGGAGCTTTCACGGGCAGGAGGGGAGAGCGGGGAGGTGGCAAAAGGCCTTGAAGAGCTTTCCAGGCAGATGAAGGATCTGGACCCGTCGGGGATCGACTTTGTGAAAAAGGGGCCTCTCGGTGGTCTGTTTAACCCGGTGCGCGCCTATTTTAACAAATATAAGTCGGCGGACACGGCCATCGCGGAGATCGTCCAGTCCCTGGAAAAGGGAGCCAGAGTCCTGAAGGACGACAACACGACTCTGGAGCTGGAACAGACCGCCATGAGAGACTTGACAAAACAGCTGAACCAGAAGATTGTTCTGGGGCAGGAGTTAGACGACTATCTCACGGAACAGATTGAAAAGCAGAAGGCCGCCGACGGGGACGAGGAGAAGATCAAGTTTGTGGAGGAGGAGATCCTGTTTCCCCTGCGCCAGCGGATGATGGATTTTAACCAGATGCTGGCTGTGAATCAGAACGGCATCATCGCCATGGAGGTGATACGGAAGAACAATTACGAGCTGATACGCTCCGTGAACCGGGCCCAGACAGTGACCATAGCAGCCCTGAATGTGGCGGTCACGGTGGCAGGCGCCCTGTACAACCAGAAGATTGTTCTGGAGAAGGTGAAGACCCTGAACCAGACCACCAACAACATGATCGCCGCCACCTCCAGGATGCTCAACACTCAGGGGACGGAGATTCAGAAGCAGGCCATGGATTCCAACATAGAGGTGGAGACCTTAAAGGAGGCTTTCAGAGAGACCTTGGGAGCGCTGGACTCCATCAGCCAGTATAAGCAGAAGGCCCTTCCCCAGCTCAAGGAGACCATCAGCCAGTTCCGGGTGATGACCCGGGAGGGGGAGGCGGTGATCCGCCACATGGAGGAGTCGGGGTTTATGGAGAACAGCCGCTGACAGGTTGGCGATTGTGAATATATGTGTAAAAAAGTCCGGTCTGCCGGGCTTTTTTTATTTTGAAAGTCCGCC